>JAFEGW010000009.1 GCA_018239715.1 Verrucomicrobiota bacterium | reverse complement strand
TCTTTTAGGTACGCTCCCTAGTGGATATACTCCTTTTTTAACTTTGGGCGATAACAACTTTAGTCCGATAGAGGCTACTACCGCATGTTTGAAATTCAAAGTGGTTTATAAGTTCCCCCACGTTTCGGTGGAGAGCCGAGATATAGCCAAAGCAACGCTGACTGTACCTTTTAATAATGGTTATTTTGGTTGGGCTGTTCCGCGAAATTTCTCGTTTAATGTTTGGTTAGGAGTGCTGCCCACAGCACCCAGCAAAGAAATCAAAGTGACTAATTCATGGCCGGAGGTTACTGGATATGAAACGAAACATCATCGAACGGCTAATGTGGTCCTCAATGGTAAAGATTTGCAATCATCCTCTTCTATAGAACGAAAAGTCGCGTTTTATGCGACGGAAGGGTTTGAGATTGAAAGAAGGACGGTGCAACTGTTTTCTCACACAAAAGATTCCAAAAATGAACTCAAAGTCGCTGAAATTGCTAAGGATCATTTCGATGTAAGAATGACAATACCATCCCAAGGCACTCTCATATTCTATGCTGAGTTTGATGAGTCTAAAGCGATATCAGAAACCAGAAAATCCGTTCAGACTAAAGTATTGAGATGGAATCAAAGTCTCGAACTGCCACTGAATAAAACATTTACCATCGAATATCGCACTTTTGAAGGGAAAGATTATGTTATCACTGCAGCCGATCAGACCCAGCCTTATCTCCATGTAGGGGAGAAAAATGGAAAGCTTTATTTATTTGCTATACCGCCTCAAGAGTCATGAAAAAATTGACGGACCCATCGGATAAATTCCTTTAGACGGGAGGTAGGCTTGTCTTCAGGAGTCTCTGGAACAGGCTCGGGCGGCCGGACGACTTGGAGGGCTTTGTCGATCCGTTTAATGCTCAGTTGGAGTACCTGTTCGTATTCAGAAATTTGTTGCCGGATGGCTTTGAGCTTTTCACAAATTTCTTGTTCGTCGTTGGTTGAATGCCTTGTGCGGAGCAGGCGGGAAGGGGCTTTGCTCTGACGGACTTCATCTTCCACTTTGAAGACCTGGCTTAAGATAGTAGAAATGGTTTGGACTTGTTCATTTCTCCATTTTTCCCATGCTGGATCTATGAGAGAAGTAGGCGGAGGATCCCCTGGAGGAACCGAATTAGAGCCTGGTTGGTCCATGGACCTATTAAAATCTACAGAACATTTTTCGTAAAGAGTTCTTTAAGATTTTTTTATAAGTCAAAAATTTAGCGGACAAAACCGCGGAGAAAATTCCAAAGTTGGACTGCATAGGAAATAACTGCGTAAAACAATAGAATTATCCTATTACCTAGGAATTTTAATCCCTGGAGAATGCTGGGTTTTTCTGGTCTTTCAAGTCTCTCAAAAATTGCAGCCAATGCATCAAAAGATGCCATTCGCTGAATCTCTCCGACGAATTTAATCATGCGGCTTTCTCCCGACATGAGGGCAGCTACTTGGAATTCAGATTTCTGCAAAAGGTTAAGATGAGAGTCCCGATTGGGCAAACGAGACATCTCTTGCAAGCAAACTTTTGCCGCATCGAGATGCCCCAGACGGCATGCTTGTAAGAAGAACCTCTCAATGTCTTTAAGGGTAGGTTCAATTTGGTTGGGTAGTCTTAAATCATCCCTGACGACCTTGAATCCCTTCCCAATGAAATATAAGAGGATATTTAGATGTTCCTTGGAAGCCCATTCAGAAGTCGCTGAAAATAAGAGCGGTAATCGGATGGTATCCATATTCATGAGTTCATTTAAAAGAACAGCGTCTTGCGGTAGAAGTTGTTTTACATTTTCTAAATTGCCTGCTTGAATAGCTTTTTTGAGCTGGGGCTCAAGTTGAGCCTTTTGTCGAGTTAAGGCTTGATCTTTTTTAAATCCTTCTATTTTGCAGCGTTCTTTAGCTTTGGTGTAAAGAGAGGTGCTAAAAATGTAAGCGTTTTTTCCTGTATCCATGGAATCAAGAGTTTTTAATAGCTCTTCTAATTCGCCCTTATTTTGAGCATTCTGAAAGAGCTTCTCCAAATCCTCAAGATAGTTTGCACCTAAATCAAACAGCTGATGTTTAACGAGCAAAGAGATGACAGAGGGGTGGTAAAACTCGCACGCCTTTTTGGATGCATCTCTACGATCACACGTGGCAAGATCTATGCGTGAAAGCGCAAATTCAACAAGGACGGGATCGCCTGTTTGGGAGGCGTAGGATAATTCTTTACGATGGGGTGATTGTAGTTTTAGTCGCTGGATGCAGTCTTGAATAGACGGAATGTTTCTAGTTAAATAAGCTCCCTTTAATATTTCAGAGCTTGAATCCTCAGAGGCTAAATCAAAGACCAAATCCATCATTTTCGGTGTAGCTGTATTGTAAGCAACCTGGATGGTTCCATATTGGAGAGGAATACGAGAGCTGAGATTTTTAATTTTTTCGTATATATGGGCTAGGACAGATATGTTATTGGATCTACAAGCGGCTTTGATAAGCTCTTCTGAAGAATTTCTGTAATCTAATTGCAGAACTGTTGCCTCTGTCATTTCTTCAACTTTTTGCACCATGGCAATTTCCCCCGCCTGGACTGCGGCGAGAAGGAACTGTAATGCCTGGTGAGAAATTCTTCTTGTTTGAAGATGATCCAAGATCATCAGGGCTACCTTGAAACGTTTTGCTTCACAAACTGCACGATAATTATGACTTAGAAGATCTGATTTTGCTAAGGGAGGAAGAGGGGAAGGCAGTTCCTGATCGATTCTGGATAAAGCATAACGAACAAGTCCGAGATGTCTCAAGGCTATAGAATAGCTGAGTGTAATTTTGCATTGAGAGAGATCCACATTAAATCCGAGAAGCATGTTCAAGGAACGAAGCTCTGGATGCGATGGATTTGGTTTAGCGTAAGGTTTAAAAAAGTTGCGTAAGTTAATCACGGTGACATTCAATGCTTGACCTAGCGGCGCTTCCGGGGGCAAATCTAATTCGGACTGTTGGACAAGTATCCTTAAGATAATCGCGCGAAGTCTGCGACTAACTCTAGATAAACGGCCGAGATCTTGTATAGGCAAGTTAATGCCCATCATTTCAATTAATTCCCTGGGTAAACTACCTAGATTAGGTGAAATAATTACATTTGCCATTAATTCTCATCCAATTTTAGGGGGTATTTTATCATTCTAATCATTCATTAGCAATGTTTTGCCACAAATAAAAAATTTAATTTGTTACTTCAATTTTTAATTAATTCAACTAAATTTTATCGTTTCATGAGGGGCTCTAACACTCAAGGGTATGTGAATTTAAAAGACGATCGCATATCCTGAAATCATGCCCCTCTATACCAAAGAAAGCCTGGACCTTCTTAGACAGCGTATCGATCTTCCCGAGGTTCTCTCTGCCCATATCGATCTGAAAAAAGCGGGATCGGCCTATAAAGCTTTGTGTCCTTTTCATGAGGAGAAGACCCCCTCGTTTGTTGTGAATCGAGGGGATAGCCATTACCACTGTTTTGGCTGCGGGGCCCATGGAGATGCGATTGGTTTTTTGATGAACCATTTGAGAATGGGATTCATGGAGGCAGTCGATAGTCTCGCGGAAAAATTTGGAGTGGTCTTAGAGAGGGATGATAAAGTTGAAAATACAGGCCCTTCAAAGACCCTTTTAAAAGAATCGCTGCAGCTGGCCTGCCGGTTTTATCACTTTATGCTGCTGCAGACCGAGGAAGGTCACAAAGCTCTGGAATATCTCTATAAAAGGGGAATCGATCTAGAGTTCATTCAACGATTCGAAGTCGGCTTTGCTCCCCGGCAAAGAAATGCCCTTTATAAGATATTAAGGTCCAAAGAACTTTCAGATCAGGTTTTACAGGCAGCGGGGCTCCTTTCGATTGCAGACGATGGAACAAAAAGGGATTTTTTCTCTGACCGGATTATGTTCCCCATTCGAGATGGGATGGGCAATGTGATTGGGTTTTCGGGAAGGAAATTCAAGGAAGAGACTTTTGGCGGAAAATATATCAATACCTCTGAGACGCCTCTATTTAAGAAATCGCAGGTGCTGTTTGGACTGAGTTATTCTCGTAAGACGATTACCAAAGAAAAAAAAGCGCTGATTGTCGAAGGGCAGATCGATTGTTTACGGATGATCCAAGCAGGTTTTGACTATACGGTAGCAGGACAGGGGACGGCCTTTGGAGAAGGGCATGTTCGGGAGCTTCTCAATCTAGGAGTCGAGACGGCCTATTTAGTGCTCGATGGAGATACCGCCGGAGAAGAAGCGGCGGTAAAGATCGGAGATTTTTTCCAAAAAAAAGGGGTCGAAGTCTGGATCGTTCCACTTCCTCCTAAACAAGACCCCGATACCTTGCTGCGAGAACGGGGCCCTGAATGGTTTGCCGAGCGGTTACAAAAGCCGATGGATTATCTGACCTTTTTAGTAGAAAAGCTCGGGAAGAGCTATAGTTTGGACTCCCCCTCAGGAAAAAATGCATTAACGCAGAGCATCACCGAGCGCGTGCGGGCTTGGGAGCATCCTGTCATGATCCACGAAAGCCTCCGGAAGCTTGCGAAGCTTGTCGAAGTTCCCGAAGAGTTGATTGGAGTGGAGAATATCCAGCCGATCGTGGTGAAAAAAGAAGATCGCATCCAGAGAGGACAAAACGGAATTGATGCCGATAAGATCTTGGAAACGGATCTTTTAAGGATTTTATTCTTGGCAGGGGAGGCGATGCAAAAGCTGTTTGCCATTGTCAAGGCAAATCTTTCCGTGGGCCATTTGAAAGTGGCTGTCTGCCAGCGGCTCTATACGATTTTCATGGAGGCTTATGAGCAAGGGACCTCAACGGATTTGCTCTCCTGCGCCACTGGGCTGGAAAAAGAAGACGAGAGCGAAATCGTGAGCGAGATCATGAGCCGGAAGATCCAAGTGGAAAAGGCCGAAGAGGCGCTGGTGGCAACCATCCGAAGAATTTTGCAGAGGAATTGGATGGAAGAGCGGGAAGCGATCAAGCTCAAAATCCATAGCGGCAAGCTGAACGAAGACGAGGCGCTCCAGCTCGCCAAGCAGTTCGATGCCTTAAAACGGCAAGTTCCGGATGTCGTAATACCAGCGTAAAATATTCAATTCGCTAATATTCAGTTACTTGAATTTCACAACAAATCAACTTCTGTTGATTTATTGTGGTTGAAATAACATGAGTTTACAAAGGTTTTTCCATCCCGCTTTTTCTTGTGCATGTGAATGGAGTTGCCGATGGTCTCATCGCATCTGAATTTTTTTCCAATATCAACAATTTCAGTGAATTCTTAAAATGACATCATGAAATCTGTGATTTTTTTTGATCACCATTGCCCGCTTTGCCGCCGAACAATTAATTTTCTAGGGCGGCAGGATAAGCACCAGCGGTTTCAGTTTGCACCGCTGGATGGAAAGACAGCGGAAAATTTATTTCTCGGCAGCCTGGCTCATTTATGCGCTATGAACACGGTGATTCTCCTTGAACAGCCGAGCGGGAGAATATGGATGCGGGGCAGGGCGGTCTTCCGTGTGCTTTGGCTGATGGGAGGAGGGTGGAAATGCCTGGGATGGCTGTATGAAATGCCCTTCGTCGATTTAGTTTATAAACTTGTCGCTAAGCACCGGAAACGAGGAGGAGATCTTCCGCCGCTATCCGTGCATCTCTTACCTTAGATTTAAGATTTGATGACAAAAAGAGCGGTGAGTATAGTCTATTTTTATGGTCAATCCGTTTTTTACTGTCATTATTACGTTGACGAATCGATTGTCGTACCTTTTTTCTTTCACGCTGGACAGTTTGATCTTACAGAAAGAAAGCGCCTCTTTTGAAGTCATTATTATCGATGCTACGCAAGGGAAGGTGCCGCTCGATCATTTGCCGCTGGACCATGTGACGATCCTTCCAGCCGAGAGCCAGAATCCTTCAGCGATGCTCAATCAAGCTTTAAAAATGGCCAAAGGGCAGTATATCCATTGCATCAGCCCCGGCGAATTTTACATGTCCAAAAAAGCATTGGCTTTTGCGACCAAGATTATTCATGGCTACGATTTTCCCGATCTCATGTACACGGCGCGGCTGGTTCGACATAGCTTCGGACAGCCGACTGTGGATATGCAGCCTCTATTATTGAAAGATTTAAAAAGCGCCCATACGACGACAAGCTTGCAGCCGTTTTGGTTCAGAAGGGAAACTCTCCTCATGCTGGGAGGTTTTAATCCTAACTATGAAATTCAAGGTGGATATGATTTGATCTGCCGGTATTTTCTTGCCCCCACTTTGCGAAAAGCTTTTGTACGCCGTATCTTGACCGATTATGAATATCGAAAACCGCCCTCGGCATGGATTCTCCATCAATGTTTAGAAACTTTTTGGATTTCCTTTGCTCATTTCGGACCTTCTCGCCATTTGATCACCTGGCTCCTGCAAAATTGTTTGAGACTTTTTCGGTTTTCGTGGAAAATCGTGCGCGCTTCATTTTGGAAACGTCATGTCGCTTATTAAACACCTCGCTTTGTTATCACTCCTTTCATGGACTTTGGAAGCTTCCAATAAACTGGTGCCGCCTGCCGGCGTTGTCGAGCGCCAAATTGAGCAGGAATACGAAGCCAAAGAAGTGGATGCTCAAAAGGAAATTCCTTTGCTGGAAGTTGATATCCCTGAAAAACAATACGAGATGAGCGGCGAAAAAGTTCTCATTACTGGAGTTAAATTTAACGGTAACACGGTGGTTTCTTCACGGACGCTGAGGCGTGCTTTAAAACAATTTGTGGGTAAAGAATCGTCCATGAAGGACATCCACGAGATGTGCAAAGCAGTCCAAGCCAAATACAATGAGAGGGGATATTTCTTGGCGCGGGCTTACGCTCCGCCTCAAGAGCTGACGAACGGGACCTTGACGATTGAGATCATTGAAGGAAAGCTTGGAAAAGTCGAAGTGGTGGGCAATAAATACTATGGCGAAAAATTCATTGCCCGTCATTTTGAAAAGTACCTAGGCAAGCCGATTGATTACGATCAAATTCTCAAAGCGCTTCTGCTTCTCAATGAGAACTCGGATCTCCATGTGGGTGCGGTATTTAAAAAGGGAGCTGATTTTGGAACTGCCGATTTGGTTGTGCGGGTCAAGGACCACCGGCCGATCCATTTAATGATCGATCATAATAATTATGGTTCCGATCATACATCCCACCATCGCACAGGGACGCGTTTAGATTGGGGGAATTTGATCACCTACGGCGATACCTTTACACTCGTGGAAGTCGTCGGCTCTCCGCTTTCAAGCCTCAATTTTACCAATGCGATTTACCATATACCTATCAATACCTCAGGCAGTGCATTCGATGTTTCCTATCTTTTTGCCAACTTTAAAACGGATGAAGTGGATCATATTAAGTATTCAGGCCGATCCCATATTGCGACAGCCCGATTCTCTCAAGCCCTGCACCGTACCCGGAAGCTCAATACCGATGTCTTTACCGCTTTCGACTACAAGCAGATCCAAAACTTTGGGGGCGGATTTGAATCTTCCTTCGACAGGTTAAGGGTTTTGACAGGAGGGGTGCAAATCGATTATATCGATGGATGGAAAGGAAGGAACCTCTTACCGATCTCGGGCAGCTGGGGTATTCCCAAATTTTTAGGGGGCTCCAGCGTTCATGACAGGCACAGCAGCCGAGTTCATGGAGGGGGGCGCTTTGTCAAACTCAATGGAGGATGGAAGCGTTTGCAAAAACTTCCTTTAGACTGCTTTTTACTCTTGAACACACAGATGCAATATAGTTTTGATGAACTGCCTCTTCCTGAACAAATTTATATCGGCGGACCGGATACGGTGCGCGGCTATCAGTTGGCTGCAGGTATTGGCGACCATGGGTTCTATATGAATTTGGAACTTCGCGTTCCGCCTCCTTTTTTGCGGCAGCGTAAGATCCCATGGACTGACACAACCTGGGGAGAGTTTGTTCAGTTTGTCGGTTTTGTCGACCATGGACAAACGTTTGCGCATGGTCAAGACATCCTACGTGAATGGGGTTTCAAAGAGGGTCACAAGCGTAAGAAACACGTCCATTTTGATCGAGCTGTGTTGACGTCTGCTGGAGCTGGGGTACGACTCTATGGTCCCTGGAAAATCGAATGGAGCTTGGATGTTGGATATCCTCTTACCGATCAGCACCGCTCTTCGGAAACGATTGTCTATTTTAGGGTGGCATGGAAAATCCTCTAATGAAAACTCTCTTCTTTTTAACGCTGCCTATTTACATGGCTGCCCATGTTGAAAGTCCTGAAGTGGCGGCAGGGGCTGCCACTTTTTTAAAACCCGATGCTCATACGCAAGTGATTGAAGCGGCCGATAAAACCGTCATCAACTGCAAAACATTTCATATTGGCAAAAGCGAAACAGTCCAATTTGTTCAACCGCATAGTAAGGCGAGAGTCTTATGCCGTGTCACGGGCAAAGAAGCCTCGATCATCGACGGACATCTCAAAGCCAATGGGCGCCTCTTCTTGATCAACCCTAACAGCATTGTTTTCCGCGAGACGGCACAGGTGAATGCTCAGACTTTGGTCGCTTCCACCCTCGATATAAAGGATGCTGATTTTGTCGAAGGTAAATATCGGTTTACCCTCAGTCCTCAGGCTAAAGAAAGCGCTGTTGTCAACTTGGGCAGCATCACGGCCGATAACGTTGTTTTTATGGCTCCTCAGATGGTGAACCAAGGAGTTATCCGCGCGCGCCTCAAACAGTGGGAGCTGGGAGGTGAAATCATCACTTTGCATTTCGATGAAGATGATCTGATTTCTTTTGCCATTGATGCTCCATTAGCCAAAGGTTTTATTTTTGACGGGAGTCAAAATGCGGCCGCGGAAATCGTTATTAAGCTGAGCACAGCGCAGGATCTGATTCGAAGCGTTGTGAATGTGAATGGGCTTGTGGAAGCGACGGGCATCCGTGCCGAAAACGGAAAAGTCTTTTTGGTTGCCGGCGGCTCTCATCAAGCGAAAAGTTTTACGGCAGAAGGCCCTCTCATTGAGAATAGAGCCGACTTTACCGTCGGAGGTAAAGTTACGATGACCGCTGAAAAAGAGCTCAAGTGGTCAGGAGGCTCTTTGACCGCCATGGTCGAAGGTAAGAACAAAATCGTTCCGACCGACATCTTCTTGAATGCTCCTAGTATCATCGCCGATGCCGTGATCGGAGCTCCCGCTAAGGCAGGCGATAAAGTGGCTCTGAAAACAGTGACTGTAAATGGAAAAACGGTGGATCTAAATAACTTGATCCGAGCAAGTGGCGCTATTCATATCACCGGAGAGAAAATTTTTCTCGGCGGCGATATCCAAACCTCGAATAGCAATATTACTTTTAATGGCACTGTGATAGTGGATAATGATGTCTCCATTAAGACAGGACAAACGCGAGGAGATGTCCATTTCAATGGGCCCCTGGATGCAGATAAACAGGGCCGTAGTCTCTCGATCAATAATGGAAAGAATAGCGGATCCGTGGCTATCCAAGGTCCTATTGGCTCTCTTTGCCCTGTCAATCTCAAAATAGAAACTGGAAAACTTTCTCTTCCTAATATCGGCGATAAGCATAAGGCTGGAGTGGGCCGCTTAGAGATCAAAGTCCAGAATGAAAACGAGCCTGTCGTGTTTTCAGGAACGATGATTCATGCGAGAGAGCAAAATTGGGATGCTCCCGCTCTCCATCTGACCAGCGGACAGCCGACGACCTTTATGACCGATGGGCAACCTCTCATTTTTTCTTCTACCACCAAGCTCCATTTAGAGCCCCATACTTCGCTATCTCTTGACACGCAGGGTGGACATTTGGAGATGGCTCCTCTCTTTGGCGACCATCAGCAATCTGTTCAGATCCATGCTGGCCACGGCGACACTAAGATGGGATCTTTGAGTGGCAAGCTGGGATCTCTCCAGGTGCGGAGCCGTAATATTCAACTGAACGGAAAAGTAGAAGTCGCCGACGTCTTCATGGAAGCCCAAGATCATATCTGCTATGCCATCGATTCACAGGGAAAAAGTTTCAATACCGATATTCTCTCTGAAGGTGATGTAACGCTGAATGCTAAACACGGAATGGTCGGGACCAAAGAAATGCCCATTCAGGTTAAAGCGAAAGGCAAACTCTATGTCGGCTCTAAAGCTTTTGCCTATGTCAAAGGCGATTGCCAAGATGGATTTCCTTCTGTTTATGAGAAAAACCCACCTCCGCGGATTGTCTTCAATGATTTCGAAATACAATATCTGCTCGATAGCGATATTTTTACCGAAGAAGTGGAGCTGATCTCTTTAACTCCCGATTTAGCTCATACGATTCCTCACGGTTTTGTGGAGCTAAAGGCCCTCACTCCTCGCCCCGGACGCATCTATTATGGGGAAGAAAAGCCGTCGTTAACATCTATGACCGAGCAAGAGGCTGTCGAGGAAGAAGCGGCCGTCAAAATGACTGAAGTGGCCAATTAGAAAAGGCATATGCATGAACCTGATTGTGATGGGCGGCGGCGCTGCGGGGATTTTTTCAGCTCTTGCCGCGAAAAAGCTGCATCCGGAGATGCCAGTTCTTGTTTTAGAGAAAACGGCAGTCCTCTTATCTAAAGTGAAAATTTCCGGCGGGGGAAGATGCAATGTGACGCATGCTTGTTTTGACCCTGGCCAGCTCGTCAAAAACTATCCCCGCGGAGAAAAAGAACTTTTAGGGCCTTTTCACCGATTCCAGCCCCGCGACACCCTCGAATGGTTTGAATCTCGCGGCGTCAAGCTTAAGACGGAATCCGACGGCCGTATGTTCCCTATGACCGATTCCTCTTCGACCATCATCGACTGTCTACTCTCGGAGGCCCGCAAGCTCGGCGTTGAGCTCCGTCTTCGACAGCGCGTCGAAAAAATCGAAGGAACAGAGAAAGGGTTCACCCTCTATCTCAAAGACCTGCCGCCGCTCTCCTGCACCCATCTGATCTTAGCTTCCGGCAGCAGCCCTGAAGGTCTTGCCTGCGCTGAGGCGCTAGGCCATAACCTCCAACCTCCTGTTCCTTCGCTTTTTACTTTTAACGTCCCGACATCCCCTTTAAAAGAATTAAGCGGCGTCTCCGTCGAGTCGGCCACAGTTACCATCGGCCCCTACGTTCAAACAGGGCCCCTTCTGATCACCCATTTTGGATTCAGCGGACCTGCGGTCCTCAAGCTTTCAGCATGGGGAGCTCGGTATCTGCATGATCAAAATTATCGCACCGAATTTTTCATCAATTGGGTTCCTAAGCTCTCCCAAGAACAGCTCCTGCAAAAGCTTTTCCAGTTAAAAGAGCAATCGCCGCAAAAAACTCTGTTTGCTCTCAATCCGTTTTATTTCCCCAAGAATCTTTGGAAGCAACTTTTGAACTTCTCAGAAAAATCTTTGGCGCATCTGTCTAAAAAAGAGCTTCAAGAACTTGCCCAAAAACTCCACGCCGACCGTTATTTGATGGAAGGGAAAACCACCCACAAAGAAGAGTTTGTCACCTGTGGAGGAGTCACTCTCAAAGAAGTCGATTTCAAAACGATGCAAAGTAAAGTGTGCCCGGGCCTATATTTTGCGGGGGAGATTTTAGACATCGATGGGGTCACAGGAGGGTTCAATTTCCAAAATGCCTGGACAACCGGCTACATTGCAGGCACTTCGATTTCTCTAGAGGGGAGGAGCTGAAGGTCTCGACTCATAAACTCCTGGAATAGGAGCAAACCCCTGGGGAGCTCTGAGTTGCTGAGAGTACAGCTGCGGATAGAGCGGGGCTGCTTCGCCATCCACTTCAGATAAGAAGGAAGGAGGAGGTTGATCTGCAGCCAGAGGATATGGCATGACCCACATCGGTGTCATGTCTAAATGGTAGTTAGGCAGGTCGTGAGATAAGATCCACTGAGCCCATCCCATGGATGCTTGACCATCTCCAGCAATTTTTAAGCACTGCCGGTAGATTTTATCTTTATCTCTCCAATGGCGGGCAAGGTTAAATAAATACCAACCACCCGCGATGACATCAACGACTTTCCCTATTGTGCTCAGCTGAGGCGTCTTCCCGTATCCGCCTAAAGCCCACGCCGCACCTCCGATGAGACCCAGGATGCTGGTGTAAAAATTATGCGTGGCTTTTGCGGTTCTGAGTCGATCGATTTTGAGCTGCTTAGAAACCAGCTTTTGAAAATTGTGCTGAATAGGTCCCTGTAAGAGTTTGCTATGCGTGTAGATGACGGTTGTTTTGCTGAGGGTTTTTGTTTGAACCGCGTATTCGTCATAGGTAAATCCCGTGAGGAAGGAAGCAACCAGTGCAACAACGGTTCCAATGAGTTTATTCCAAAAGGCTTCACTTTCCCGTTTTTTTCTCTCTTCATCCGTTTCTCTGGCTTTACCAGGCGGAGGAGGGGCAGATGAAAAGAGATGGAGATTTTGAAACAGGGAGATCTGCTTGGAGCTGAAAAATCCGCTATCGCCATTGTCGATAATATTAAATAGATTAATCACCGTAGGACGATAGTCGTCTGAAATCAATTTTTTTTGCCGAGCTTGGTTAAAGGCTTCTTGATTCAACGCCGCTTGGGCCAGCCCCTGTGTATGTAAAAACTGCCCTGCTTCAAAAAGGACCGTTTGGATGTAATGGCGCACAGAGTTTTGATCCTGAAAGTTAACTTTTGAAACCGACATGGTGCACTTCCTTGGCAAATTTCAGAAAATATATCTCCTTCCATGTAAAGAAGCCACTCTAAATCGTTTTAAAATGTATAAATAAAATATTTAATTGTATTGTTGAATATCAACTTTTGGAGTAAAATATCTCTTAAAAGCGAGAGAAATCATGTTATTACAAGAAATTATTCAGCTTCCGGTCCTCGCAACACAGACGACCATCACACAGAACATGGAACGGACGACGAAAGAAAACGAAGCCGCCGCTCAAGAAGCTTATGTGCGTCAAAGGATTAACAAAATCGCTTACCTCTATTTTCTTTCATGCAATCCCTTTATAGTTTAACAGAATCAGAACTTCGCGATTGGTTGACCGCTCACGGTGAAAAGTCTTACCATGCCGGGCAGGTTTTCCAATGGCTTTATGAAAAAAAAGTCGGCGCCTGGGAAGAGATGACCAACCTTTCCAAAACCCTGCGTGAAAAACTCTCGCAATCTTTTCGGCTCCACTCTTTAAAACTCCGCAGGATTTTGGATTCCGAAGACTGTCAGACCACCAAGTTCCTCTGGGAACTTCCCGATGGCAATCTCGTCGAATCGGTCTTAATCCGCGCGCCCGAGCGCCGCACGGTTTGTGTCTCTTCTCAAGTCGGTTGTCCTGCTCGTTGTGCTTTCTGCGCCTCCGGTAAAAATGGACTCATGCGTAATCTTGAAACCGCCGAGATCATTGAGCAGGTCATTCAGATCGACAGGTATTTGAAAGAGAAAGGGGAGAAGGTCTGTCATATTGTCTTTATGGGAATGGGCGAGCCGTTTGAAAACTACGATAACGTCTTAAAAACGATCCGCTTGATCAATGATCCGAAAGGGCTCAACATCTCTCAAAGAAAAATGACCGTCTCGACTGTCGGGATCGTTGATAAAATCATGCGGTTTGCCGATGAAGGCCTGAGCGTCAATCTAGTCCTTTCGCTCCATGCGCCCAATCAGCATTTGCGGAAAAAAATCATGCCTTACGCCCGTAAGTATGAGCTTTCCGATCTTTTAGACGCGATGCTTTATTTTGCAAAGACTTCCCGACGTGACATTACGTATGAATATACTTTGATGGAAGGGCTCAATGACGGGCAGGAGCAGGCGCAGGAGCTTGTCAAGCTGGTCAAAAATCATCCTTGCACGGTCAACCTGATCCCTTACAATCCTATCGAAGGGATTCAACTAAAGCGGCCCGGAAAAGAGGCGATTGAACAGTTTAGGGAAATTCTCGTCGAAGGAGGCATCCCCACGACTTGGCGCTATACGAAGGGGAAAGATATTGCGGCAGCTTGCGGACAGCTGGCCCTGCAAAAAAACTAGATGCTAAAAATTCATACGAATCAGTATACATACCTTTCATGAGCTTGCCTTTCTACCTGACTTTCATCCGCGTCGTAATGAGCCCCATTTTTTTGGTGCTCTATCTCTATGGAAATTCCTGGGGAATTTCTACCCTTGTACTTCCCTGTATTCTCTTAGTGATTGTAGGAATTTGCGAGCTGTCCGATTTCTTTGATGGTTTTCTAGCGCGGCGGCACAACAAAGTGACCGATCTAGGTAAAGTGCTCGACCCGATGGCAGATAGCATTTTCAGGCTCACGGTCTTTTTAAGCTTCACTCAAGGGCCCGTGCAGCTTCCGCTCCTCATTGTTTTGATTTTTCTCCTGCGGGAATATGTGATCACTTCACTGAGGACCCTCTGTGCTTTGCAAGGCGTTGCGTTAGCTGCCCGTCTCACAGGCAAAGTTAAAGCTGTGATGCAAGGCATCGTGGCTTTCTTTATTCTTATTCTCATGATTCCCTATAGCAGGGGATGTTTAGAATTAGAATCGTTCCAGCTCATGAGCTTCTATGCCGCAGGCATCGTTGCGCTCTATACTTTCATTTCCGGTGCCGAATATATCGTGGCGAACTGGAAATTAATCAAAAAAGCTTTTTCTCATTAATTAAATTTTTCAAAGTTGGAGAATTAATCTCTTATTTCATATAATTATTGCCATAATTATATTTATTATAGGTGTAAATGATTCCAGCTCCAGCTTCAAGTCATGCAAGTGCAGCAGCTTCTTTTGATAGAGCAACTCTCTTGGGAAACTTGCATGTTTTACACGATAATATCATTAGAATCTGCTTAAGATTTTTATCTCCTGCCCATCTTGCAGTTACTTCTTTGGTTTGCAGAAAATTACAAGCGCTAGCTAATGAAGAGCCTCTATGGAGATTTTTGTGCCAGAAAGATTTTCCTCTTCAGCCTGGAAGACAACTTCATAAACTCCATTACCAGACTTGCTACAACATTTGTAAAGAACGCTATGCCGTGATGCGAGGCCCGAGATCGCCCGCTATCGTTCTTTTCGAGGGCAACCAAACCCTTCGTTTTTATCCTGAGACTACTGAAAACATAGGTTTTTTCAACGAAGGTAACTGTCTGTGGTTTTCTTTACCTCCTCAAGCTGATGAAAATAACTTATACATGGAATGGAACGGGAATCAATTAGCCCTTGCTTGCGAAGAGGAAACCCCTAGTGTCCAAATATTTGCGCTACAAGAGGGAGAACTTGTACACCGTCATACACTTTATCTGCAAACAGTCGGCTTCGTATGGGTGAGAGAGCAATTAGTAACAGCGACTGTTTCAGAGGGTCATGTTGTTATCCAAATTTGGAATCCCGACCCCACCGGCAACTTGCAGATGATGTACTCCTGTGATGCGCCAACATCGGAAGAAGTTGTGGATTACCTAGTTCGTAAACAAAAGAATAGTGAAGGTTTCGATAGTAACTTTTATGAGTCATTAGCATGGGATGGTCAGTGGCTTGCTTTATCTCAGGGAGCTGGATATGAGAACGAAGGCATTCATATTTGGAAAGTATCCAAAGGGCAATTAATTAAGGAAGAGTTTTTAGAAGAACCTGCCTCCTGTGATTGTCTTCGATGGAAAGGCAATTTACTTTTTATTGAAGATGGAAAAAAAATTCAGATTTGGGACCGAGTCTTAAAAGACTATTGCCAAATAATAGATTGCTCAGAGTTGGCTCCTAAAGATGATGGTTATATTACTGGTATCCAGATCCGTGGCAATCAGCTTTTTGTTGCCCATGGTAATACGATTTCTCTCTGGGAAGCTGATGAGCATGGAACATATGCGTTGGGTTACAATATTTTTCATACCTTTAACAACAATGTCTTAAATTTTCATCGATCGGGCCTTTATGTCAGGTTAGGTTCTACGAGTGGTTCTCTAGTTAAGATAGACTTTGGGGCTCCTCATCGGGCAATACTTGAATCTCTGCACGCTGAATTGCGCAGTTTAATCGAATGGAATGATCCGGATAAAAATAAGGGTTTTAATGTCGTATATCAACGTTTATTAAAATTGCCACCCAGTGTAAAAGACCCCATCTTGCAAAGTTGGAATACTTTAGCAGGTATTAGCTCTAATAAGCGCAAACATGAAGATTTTGCTGCCTTGCCGTTCGATCCTTTACTGCTCATCGAAGCTATTGGTAACTACCTAGAAAGAACTAAGAAAGAGTAACTTTTTTATACACATCCAGATAAGCATCTGTGGAGCGGCTCCAGCTGTAGTCGCATTGCATCCCTTGCTGAACTATCTTGCTCCATCGAGTAGGATCTTCTTTGTAGCATTTGAGGGCGCGGTTCAACGCCCAATCCATGCCTGAAGTATCCGGGAAATCAAAGACAAAACCATTCCGTTCATTTTCCGGTTTTTGAGAAGTGTCGATATCAAAGACAGAGTCGGCCAGGCCTCCGGTGCGTCTCACCAGGGGAACACATCCATACCGGAGCCCGATCATTTGACTCAGTCCGCAAGGCTCAAAAATGGAAGGGATCACAATGAGATCAGAAGCGGCGTAAGTGAAATGGGACAGCGGCTCATCGTATTGCAGATGAATCACTGCATTTTTGTTTTTGCCGAAATCTTTTTGCGCTGTTTTAAAAAGAGTCTCCATTTCACTATTGGAGGTGGTTCCAATGAGAGCAAACTGACCCTCGTTCTCGAGAGTTTTTTTAAGACTATGAAGTATCTGTTGAGGACCTTTTTGGGGAACTAAACGGCTGATGGCGCAAACAAGAGGACCTTGGACTTCTTTCATCCCCATTTTTTTTCTCCACTCAGCCTTGCATGCCTGCTTTCCTTTCTGCACGGTTTGGAAATTGTATGGAGTGGGAAGAAGAGGATCGGTCTCCGGATTCCAATAATCGAAATCAATGCCGTTTAAGATACCGCGGAGTTTGTTTTGGTGTTGGGTCAGAAGAGTGTTCAGCCTGCAGCCGCCTTCGACGGTTTTGATCTCTTTCTCATAAGTGGGGGAGACGGTCGTGATAAAATCGGAGTACTCAATGCCTCCTTTGAGCAGGTTGAGATTGGCAGGGAGGAAGGGATCTTGCATTTTCGCGGGAGTCAAATAATCTTCGCCGCGTAAGCCTGCCCTGGTGATATTTTGCGGAGAGCATTTTCCCTGATGCTCGAGGTTATGGATCGTGAGCACCACCCCTTTCGTCCGAAACCCCAAGGGGATGTACATCTCTTTGTAGAGGGGAGCGACCAGTGCAGTTGCCCAGTCATGCGTATGGATAATATCAGGTTTTTTTCCGGATTTGAACAGATATTCCATACAGGCGCGGGAGAAGTAAATAAAGCGATCGACATCGTCAGGGAACCCGTAAATCGAGCCCCGGCTGAAATAGTAGCCCGGATGGTGAGGCTCTAATAAAAGTATTTTTAGCCCTTGGACTTCCGCCGACCAAATCGTATTATGATACCGGTAAGGCCCTTCGAACGACCACAGCTCCCGGAACTCCGGCTTTAAATTTTGCAGAGCCGAGTAATCGATGCAATCGTATTTGGGGAGGAGGATCTCGACGGTGTGCCCTTTTTTCTGGGTCTCTCGCGCTAGGCCGAAGACCACATCGGCAAGTCCGCCGACTTTGGCAATAGGTGCGAGTTCAGAAGCGATATGAATAATATGCATGATTAGATTACTATTATCGGATTAAAAAGATTGGTTCAAGATGTTTCCCTTAGTTATTTCTTACTATACGAAAGATACCCCTTATCAGCTGGATGCACACCATTTGATGGGTTCCTGTGAGAAGTTCGGCCTCGAGCATCATGTGGAGGGGATCGACTCTTATGGCAGCTGGGAGCTCAATTGCGCCTATAAACCCTTTTTTATCTCTGAGAAACTACGGCAATTTGAACGTCCCGTGCTTTGGGTCGATGTGGATGCGGTCTTTGTGCAAAAACCTCGTCCCCTTAAAGTCTTTGAGAAGGATTTTGCTCTGTATGCTCAGCCGGGCCTTGACAAGGATCATCCTTCCAAAGTCCGTTCCGGCACTCTCTATGTCAATCATACCGAAGGGGGAGCGGGCCTCTTAAAAGCCTGGGCTGATGAAAGCCAAAAAATTCTTCTCGATCCCGAGAGGACAGAGGAGTTTTGGGATCAGATGGCTTTAAGAAATGTTTTTTTATCTCAGAAGAAAGGAATGGGACGCCTGCCTTTGTCCTATATCAAAATATTAGGCCATCCGATCGATGCGCAGTGCTTAAAACCGGTCATTGTTCATCTACAGGCTTCTCGTCACGCGAAGGCTTAGCAGAAACAGGCAAAGCCAGCCAAACTTTTTCAAAAATGCGGCAGAGGGCCCCATTGGCGATGACATTGCTGCTGGTCACAATCGGATCGAGCACGACATTGAAAGCGAGAATAATCGCAATCATCTCCGGAGTGAAGGAGAGGTAGTTCTCATAAATCGGCAGCATGATAAAGATCGCCCCGCCTAAGACGGCTGCAGTGGCAAAACGGGCGAGGACAAAAACAAAGCTAAAGGTCACCCAGGTGTTGAGATCGGGATTGATCCCATAAAAATGTTTGTAAATCAAAAAGCACAAAAACGTGTTGATGATGCAATCTCCAATTTGCTGGATATTCGTGGTCGCGGGGATCACAGCTTTGGCAAAGTCGGGATTTTTTAAGTTTTTGGAGGCTCCGTGAATCGTCCAAGGCATCGTCGATAAGCTGCAGCCGGAAGAGAAGGCAATCCCTCCAGCAGGGAGCAAGTTTTTAATATTTCGAAGAAGCCCCTTCAGGGACCCGTCGCTCCCAAGCAGAAATAAAAAGGTGATGTAGACAGCCAAAAAACCCAGTAGCCAAAATAACAGCACCGCGTAATGCTGAAAGACGTGCTGGAGCATCTCCGTCTTGTACATGCGGGCCACAAAACCCAGCACAAAAAGCGGGATGAGCCGGGAAAAGATTTTGGTGAGCATCCATTGCGCTTTTTCTTTTCCTCGTTCTATGACTTGTTTTAAGAGGGTTGTTTTGGTGAAGATAGCCAAAAAACCTAAAAAAAGTCCTAAGAGAGTTCCTTTATCGGCCGACCACCAGACAGGTTTGGAAAAAGGCAGTCGCCAAAGGGCGCTGAAATCTTCAGTAGAAGCAGGAAGGCTGATAGCGGGCAGAAAATCGACAGCCATATGGCCTGCTCCATAGGCATACCAAACGCTGCTAAGGTTGGAGAGTCCTTCGAATAAGATTAGGGCTAAGACAAAAAAAGGCGCGCGTTCTTCAAAAGAGCAGATCGTATGCGCAATAAATAATCCTACTGTGAGCGGCAGCATCCAGACAAGAAGGTCTTTAATGAAAACACTGATTGTATAAAGCGCTTGATGTAGGGCAGCAGGTAAATAGGGAGCTAGGAGAAGATAAGCGGATAAAAGCAGAAGAACTTGAATGCCTCGCTGTTGCATTCCACGTTGAACTTTTAAGAGAATCTCCTGCATGACTCAGCATCGTATCAATAAACTCATCCAAGATCCAAGGAAAATCGTTTGTTGACGTGAAGCCCCCTTCTGCTGTTATTATTTAAAGACAAGCTTCACCAAGCAAAAGGACATAACATGAAAAACAACTGGTTTATTGGATTAGGACTCCTCCTTCCATCCCTACTGAGAGCAGACATTATTGAAGCAAAATCCGTCGAAGAGATGCAACCTCATGTAGAAGAGGGGACTCTTGTGCTCTTCGGAATGACAGATACACTGACCGATTCTACTTTGAGTTTAGGCTCTAAACCCTGGCGTCAATACATCCGCCGTCAGCTTCGACCTATTCAAGATATCAATGAAGCAGGCAACCTGCATGACCAATGGACCTATTACGTAGCCACACAAGTCCCTCTGAAGCCCGTGCAAGATGAGTTTATCGGATGGATTGATCAAATGCAGCAAAATAACATCCCCGTCTTTTGCCTCACGGGTCGAGGAAGAGATGTCTGGTATGAATCGATTGTTCAAGAGGTAGATCAATTAACGGAATATCAACTCAAGAAAATCAATATTAATTTCGAAAAAACTAAAGTCCCTGAAGATCTGCAAAAAGCGGACACAAAATATTTCTACCATGGAATTTTTTATTCCGATCCGTATTCGAAAGGGGAGCTCATCGATAAGATTTTAAATGAAACCGGCTACAAACCCAAAAAAGTTATTGTTGTCGATGATAAGTGGGATCAACTCCAATCCATCCAGCAAAAAATGACCGAGGCCGACATTCCTTTTGTCGGGATTCTCTATCAACGTGCTGAGAAAGAGAGAAAGGACTTCAAACCGATCATCTCGATCTTACAATTGGAATCTCTTTTCGAGAATGGTTTCCCTCTTTCCGAGGCAGAAGCTGCTGAAAAAGCAGAAAAGATGGAAAATCCTTCCGCTGACGAGCTTTTCAAAAAGCTGGTTCAGAAATACGGTAATTTGAACTAAAGTTGAGCGTATTTCTAAGAGCATCATAACCCGGCAAATCTTGCCGGGTTTTTGTTTTTTCAAATCTTTAAACTAACAGAGAATTTGCAAGCGTTTAAAAGGTTTAAATAAATGAAACTTTTGTGGAAAGCAGCTTTGAAAGAGGTTTGAGAATTGTGTTCTCTAAAGTCTACTTTGTTGTAAACCACTGGTTAAATGGGTAAAAAGTAACGATCCAATTCCATAATGTATAATCAGACGGTCCATAATCATCCCAACGACCCGAAAGAATTTTACATACTTTCCTTAGATGTTCTTCGACTTTAGGCTCAAAAGTTGAGGTAATATCGAGTGTAGAAGCTCGACTATCGAGTTGCTGAGCTTCAGCTGAATTGACATATTTTTGAATTAAAGGGGCGATATGTCGGCGAAAGAGTTGCTGCTCAAACTTCTTAAAATCTCCTTCATGAAATGCTTCGGTAATATCATAGCCTAAATTACGTGCAAGAGGTTGAAGTTGAGTAAATTCCAACGCAGGTTCGATGAGTTTTTGAGTAACAGTACTTACTAAACTAGTTGTTGTTGCCATCGATCCCTCATTTTCTATCAATTATGGCTGGTTTTTTATTTAATTCCAATTTTCAAAATTTGAACATAAATATAAGTGATCAAGGTATTAAAAATCGCATGAGCTAAGATTGCCGTAAGGATGCCTCTGAGGATGCTTTCATTCCACTCCGCAAGACACCCTAAAATAATACCTACAAATAACAGTACCAGATTTTTTCCAGGTTGGGCTTCATTATGAGCAAAATTAAAAAATAGTGAAGAGAGAGCGATTCGGCTCACTAGACCCATGATATGAGGTAATAATAAAGTTTGGGTGCCGCGGAAGACCAGCTCTTCTAGAATAGGAGCTGCAATGATTCTTCCGACCAAGGGATTTCTTCGTTCAAAATATTGATTAATGGGTGCAAGGGTTTGGCCGAAAAATTGATGAATGCCTCTGCTGATAGGTCGTGGAGTGCTGTTCATTAAACTACGCCCTGTATGTCGAAAAATCTGTGCTCCTAGCCCATCGACCGTGTTACAGGCTCCTAGCATGATTCCTGCAGCTGCGGTAGACTTCGCCAAAACCTCAATCAGGGGCGAATTTCTTAAATCTAATGAATTAATGCTCATCTAAACACCTATTAAATTAATTTACTTTAAATAATTATAAATAGTTTATTGTTTTATTTAAATAATTGTTTTAAAAAACAAGCTTTTGACATTTAGTGAGTTATGGTAAGATTCTCATTGTAGGTTGATTAAAATAAAGGACTCAAGTACGATTGTCGGTCTTTAGATAAAGATCGCAGATGGATTCCATCTGTGAGGTTTATGAGAGCGGCTGGGGTGTCGCCAAGTGGTAAGGCAGCGGTTTTTGGTACCGCCATTCGAGGGTTCGAATCCTTCCACCCCAACATATTAAAGGGTGTTTTTTATGCCGGCAGACCGATCTTTCGTGCTTTTTGCGGGGACCTCTCATCCAGAGCTTGCCACGCAGATCGCCCGAGAGCTCAAAATGCGGCTAGGAAAGATCCAAATTGAGACTTTTCCAGATAACGAGATAGGCGTTCATCTTTTAGAGAATGTCCGCGGAAGGGATGTTTTCGTTTTGCAAACGATCGCACGGCATCCTAACCTCTATCTCATGGAATTGCTCATTATCGTGGACGCTTTGAAACGCGCGTCCGCCCGTTCGATCACCGCAGTGGTGCCTTATTTTGGGTATGCACGGCAGGATCGAAAGAACCTGAATGATCAAGGGGGGCGGGTACCGATCACAGCAAAGCTCGTCGCGGATATGCTAGAGAAAGCGGGTGTAGCCCGTGTTCTCACCATGGATTTGCATGCAGAGCAGATCCAAGGGTTTTTCGACATCCCTGTCGACAACATCTTTGCAAGGCCTCTTCTGTTAGAAGCGGCTCGAGAAGAAGGTTGGAGCAAGAGTGTTGTCGTTGCGCCTGATATTGGCAGCATCCGTTTAGCGAGAGATTTTGCTGGGAATTTGAAGGTAGACTACGCGATTGTCGATAAGCGACGCGTGACAGCAAAACGTGTCGAGGCAGGTGCCCTGATCGGAGACGTTCAGGGAAAAAACGTCATCTTAGTGGATGATATTTGCTCGACAGGTGAAACGTTGACTAAAGCTTCCTGGGTGTGCAAAAAGTTTGGCGCAAAAGCCATACGAGCAGTTGTCACCCATGGATTGTTGATAGGTTCAGCGTTTGAAGAAAGTGCGATTGAGAAAATGTTTGTAACGAATACAGTTCCTCTTCCAAAGGGGTCTAACCCGAAGATAGAAGCTGTGACCGTCGCGCCATTGTTTGCAAAGGCCATCGATTCGATGGTTGGAGCAAAATCAATCTCTTCTCTTTTTCAATAGACTTTTATCGGTCTATTTCACCGCCACAAGCGTCTTGCCAAAAGAATGATTATTTTTTTAACGGGAGTAAATTATGAAATTGACTGCAAATGTGCGCGCTTCAACAAAGAAAAGCGACACCAAGCAGATCCGGCGCGAAGGGAAAATTCCAGCCATCCTTTACTCAGCAGGCCATCCTAATCAGCAATTGACTTTGGATGCTGCGGAGTTTAATGCGATTTTAAGACAGATGAAACCCGGTCATTTGGGAACGACTGTTTTTCAACTCCATATGGATGGGAAGAACAAGAGAGTCATCATTAAAGATATTCAATATCAATTGACGACCTATTTAGTGTCTCATATTGACTTTGAAGAGCTTTTTGAAGACGTCACTGTCAACGTGAAAGTACCTATCCAATGCGTAGGCGTTGCCGACTGCACGGGGATAAAACTCGGGGGCTTCCTGAGACAAGTGATCCGTCATGTTAGAGTCGAGTGCCTGCCTAAACACATCCCTGCTGAATTTCAGGTCGATGTGAAAGATTTGGGTATCAAACAATCGAGAAAACTGTCGGATATTAACATTCCTCAAGGAGTAAAACCCCTTGCTAAAATGGATGAAGTCGTTGTTGTCGTCTCCAAACGCAGCGCGACCTAAAGATTATTTGATTATTGGACTTGGAAATCCGGGAACTTCTTATGAAAAAACCAGACATAATGTCGGGTTTCGCGCAGTGCGCCATTTTGCGAAAAGACACGGGATCGAGCTTCGGAAAGCCGCTCGGATGTCTGCAGAGCTGGGTCACGGCACGGTCAAAGGAGCCTCGGTGGGACTCGTTCTCCCGCTCACCTATATGAATAGCAGTGGTGAAGCCGTGAGAGAATGCGTCCAAGCTTATAAAGTGGCTCTTGAGCAAGTGATTGTCATTGTGGATGACGTCGCTTTCCCCGTCGGGGATCTGCGTCTGAAAGAAGGCGGGAGCAGCGGAGGCCATAACGGTTTAAAGAGTATTGAAGAGCATTTGGGAACTTCTGCCTATCCTAGACTGCGTCTAGGCGTCGGAAGTCCCGAAGGCCCCCAACGTGGTAGGGGGCTAGCTGATTACGTGCTAGGAAAATTTGAGACGGCTGAAGAAGCCCTGCTGCCGCAGGTCTTCGAGAAGGCTGCCGATGTTTTAGACTGCTGGATCCAAGAAGGCATTCAGACGGCGATGACAAAGGCGAACACAAAAGGAGTTATTTGAAGATGACAAAAAAAAGAAATCATCTCTACGAAGGGATGTATATTTTCAACACCGGTATCACAGACGATGCAAGGCAAAAGCTCTTGGATAAAGTGACGACCAGCATCGCTGATAAAGGTGGAGAAGTGCTTAAAATTTTTGATCAAGGCCGGAAAAAATTGGCCTATCCGATCAATAAAAAACGTGAGGGACACTACTTTGTCCTCTACTTTTCTATCCCTACCGATATCATGGATAAGCTTTGGAGGGAATACCGCTTGAACGAAGATATTCTTCGATTCATGACCTTGCAAGTAGAGCAAGTTCCCGAAAAAATTGAATTTCAACCCTTACCTGAATAAGAGGCAACATGGAAGCACCTTTTGGTTTTGGACCTAAAAAGAAAAGAAGCTGCCCTTTTACTGCTGCAGGCATCAAGCATATCGACTATAAAGATTTGGATACCTTGTATCGGTTTATTACCGAGCGCGGAAAAATTCTTCCTCGCCGCATCACGGGCGTTTCTGCAACTAACCAGCGCAAACTGGTCAACGCGATCAAACGCGCACGTTATATGGCATTAGTGCCGTTTGTATCAGAGATTTAAGAAGGAGAAGACCCATGAAACAACAATATTTACTCATCGATGACGTCGAAGATGTCGGCCGCAGCGGCGAACTGATCTCTGCTAAGCCCGGCTTCGCACGGAATTACCTCCTTCCTCAGCAAAAAGCCGTTCCTGCCTCGGCTCATACCCTCCGTATGCAAGCCAAACTGGTCGAAGAGCGTGCAAAGAAAGCTGCCGTTGATCGTAAGGAAGCGGAAGAGCATGCTGCGAAATTGGAAGGAATGGTTCTCCAGATCACTGTCAAAGTTGATCCCGAAGGACACATGTACGGCTCTGTCGGTCCTACCGATATCATCGAGCTTTTCGCCAAACAAGGCATCAAAGTAGACCGACGCAATATCGGCCTTAACAAGCCTATCAAAGAAGTCGGTGTTCATCAGATGACCCTCAAACTTAAAGAAGGCGTGACTTGCGGCTATTCTCTCCAGATCATTGGAGAACAAGCCCAGTCTTCTAAGGCTTAAGTTTTAATATTTCAGCAGTCTGCATCAGGCAGACTGCTGGAAATTTTCATAATACTCTTATTCTAAGCTATATATAATTTTTCACCCTATTTATCTCGACAAAACAGGGGGGTGTTTTGGCTATTAGGTCGACAAAACAGGGGGGTGTTTTGTTGAGTTTATTCGTATGACTTGTTAATATTAAGTTATGAAAAGAAAATATTTGGTTTTTTTGCAAGATTGGTTGGAATCGCGAAATCGCCACCCATTAGTCATTCGAGGAGCACGCCAGACGGGCAAGACCTGGCTAGTTCGTTATTTTGCAAAACAACAGAACAAACGTTTGATCGAGCTAAACCTTGAAAAAGAACCTCAGTTTGCAACTTTTTTTAAATCCAATGATCCTAAGCAAATTTTGCTGAATTTAGGAGCTTATCTTGGTGAAGTTGTTGAACCTAAAAAATGCCTCTTATTTTTAGATGAAATACAAGCAATTCCAGAGCTTCTGGCGAAGCTGCGCTGGTTTGCAGAAGATCTACCCGAACTGCCTGTCATTGCAGCGGGTTCGCTTTTAGAGTTTGTCTTAGAAAAACATACGTTTAGCATGCCCGTGGGGCGCATTGGCTATATGCATATGGAGCCTTTTTCCTTTGAGGAATTTTTAGTAGCAAGTAACCAAGAAGGACTTTTGGATTATTTGAAAGCTTTTGAGTGGAATAAGGAGATTCCTGAGGCCCTTCATAATCGGCTTATGTCTTTGGTCAAAGAATATGTTGTGATTGGAGGGATGCCCGCAGCTGTTGAGACATGGATTATCGATCGTTCTTTACCGAAAGTAAGCCAGGTCCATCGCAACTTAATCACGACTTATAGAGATGATTTTGCCAAATATAGTGGTCGTATAGATAAGGAGCGATTGGATGAAATATTGCTAGCTGTTCCGAAGTTTCTTGGAGAGAAGTTTATTTATAGTAAGGTTAATCCTGATGTAAAATCGGTAGTAGCGAAACAGGCTTTAGATTTGCTCTGCAAAGCGCGTGTATGCCATCGTGTGACGAGTGCACATGCGAATGGGATTCCGCTGGGAGCAGAATTAGATAAGAAATTTTTCAAATCTATTTTTTTAGATGTCGGATTATGTAGCGCTGCCCTAGGATTGACATTAGATCAAATAACAGCTGTCAATGAAATTGCTCTTGTCAATAGCGGTGGGGTTGCAGAACAAATAGTAGGGCAATTTTTAAGAACAATTAATGCATCCTACATTGAACCCGAGCTATACTACTGGCTTCGTGAGGGAAAAAATTCTGCTGAAATTGATTATATCATTCAGCAAGGGTCTCGCATTGTGCCTATTGAAGTCAAAGCGGGCAGTACTGGAAGCTTAAAATCCCTACACCTATTCATGGGATTAAAAAAGCTTTCTCTAGCAGTACGTATAAATTCTGATTTTCCCAGTAAAACTGAAGTTCAAGTAAAAGATCAGAATGGGGATGATGTTCGATATACACTAGTATCGATCCCTTTTTATCTTGTTGGGCAAATTTCTAGATTGATTTAATTTTCATGTTAATTTTGATCATGTTGTGTTTTATTGATTATTTAGTGAATTATATTAATTTAATATTAGTATAGAGAAAAAGAATTATTACAAATCACTAATGATTTTTGAGTTTGATTCTGTATAGCAGAAAACCCTCAGTTTTTGATATCGTAGTCGAAATCTATGACCGAAAAATTGATTGTCATCACCGGTGCCGCGGGTCTGATTGGTTCAGGAGTGGTCCGCTACCTCAATGATTTAGGGTACTGCCAAAATCTCATTCTTGTCGACGAACTCGACCATCCCGACAAAATTAAAAATCTCCAAGCCAAAAGATATGGGCAGCTTCTCCCGATTCGGTCTTTGTTTGATTGGCTCCAAGGCCGTGAAACTGAAATTGACGCTTTTATTCATTTAGGCGCTTGCTCCGACACCTTGGAACAAAATGAAGATTATTTGTTAGAGAATAATACGCGTTATACAAGACGCCTTGCAGAATACGCGCTCAAATACGGACAACGCTTTATCTATGCCTCTTCTGCCGCGACATATGGAGATGGGACGCGGGGATTTTCCGATAAGCACGATTTATTAGAGACTCTTCAGCCTCTCAACCTCTACGGCAAATCGAAGCATCTTTTTGACCTCTGGGCTAAAAAAGAAGGGGTGCTGGATAAACTCGTAGGACTCAAATATTTCAATGTTTTCGGGCCTAATGAAGCGCATAAAGGCCGCATGGCGTCCATGGTCTTCAAAATGGTCCCTGTCATCCAAAAAGAGGGAGTGATCCGCCTTTTCAAATCTTCAGAGCCGGATAAATTTGCCGATGGAGGTCAATGCCGCGATTTCATCTATGTCAAAGACGCCGTTCGGATGACATGCGAGTTTCTCCATGACAAGCGAGGGGGAATTTTCAATATCGGGATGGGCTCGCCTACCACATGGAATCAGCTGGCGACAGCCGTCTTCAAAGCCTTGAATCAACCTATCCATATCGAATATATCGACATGCCTGCCGACCTTGCCCGTCAATATCAAAACTACACCTGTGCTGAGATGGCAAAATACAGCCAAGACAAAGAACTCTCTTTTCGCTATGATACGGAAAACGCAGTCAAAGACTATGTTCAAAACCATATCTTGTTAGATCAACGATGGTAAAAAAACTCAGCGGTATTTTCAGCCGTTTAAGCCCTGTCCGTGTCCTTGTTATTGGAGATTTCATGTATGACAAGTATACAACGGGTAAAGTCCGCCGTATTTCACCTGAAGCTCCAGTCTCTGTTTTGCAAGTGCTGCGGGAAGATAGCCTCCCCGGCGGAGCAGGCAACGTAGCCCTCAACCTGATTTCTCTAGGGGCTAGCGTAGTGGCTGTAGGACGAGTCGGCCACGATGCCGCAGGTAAAAGCATCGTTCAAGCTTTGATGAGCGAAGGGGTAAGCACCGATGGCATCATTTTCCAAAACCAGTTTCAGACCCCTGTCAAAAATCGACTGATTGCCGATGCCCAGCAAGTGCTGAGAGTCGATTTTGAAAATATCACTCCGATTCCCGAACAGATCGAGCAAGAAGTCATCGACCGTCTCCCAGCGCTTCTTCAAGGTGTCGATATTATTGCGATCTCTGACTATGGAAAAGGATTTTTATCCCGCTCTCTTCTCATGGGCGTGATGGAGATGGCTAAAGCCCGCAACATGCCTGTGATTGTCGATCCCAAAGGAGATGATTTCACTAAATACCAAGGGGCGACGGTTTTGAAGCCCAACCTTCAAGAGGCCTATGATGCTGCCAAGCTGACGCGTGAAGCTTCTCTTGAGCAGGTCGCTGAAGTCCTCTTCAAAAAAGTTACCATCGACATGCTCATGATCACTCGTTCCGAAGCGGGAATTTCTCTTTTTACGCGCGATGGCAAGCGGCAAGATTTTCCTGTCCGTTCCAAAGAAGTAAAAGATGTCACAGGGGCTGGAGACACCGTGCTGGCCATGGTCAGCGTAGCTCTGGGTAATGATCTCGATATTAAATATGGCGCTCAGCTGGCCAATATTGCCGCCGGCATCGCCATTGAAAGGCTCGGCTGCGCGCGGATCAACCTTTCCGATCTAGCTGTGCGGCTTCTCGAATACGACGTCGATAATAAAGTCTTCGATGAAGAGCACCTTTTTGCTCTCCAAGAAGCCCTCAAAAATAAACGGTATTGCGTCCTGGGCCTCTACAGCTCCCATGGAATCACCACCGCGCTTTTCCGCAGCATACGTCAACTCTCGTCACGGGAAAGGGATACCAAGCTCATCGTCTATATCCGGGATGAAAACCCCGATGAAGAATTTGTCTCCCTCCTGTCTTCGATTGCAGAAGTGGATTTCGTCGTTCTCAAATGCGAAAGCCTCAAAAACCTCTGCGAGATTATCCATCCCCATGAAGTCTATCTCATGGAGAACCACCATTTAGTGACGTTGGATCATTTCAAAGCGTTGTTTCCTCTCGAATTGACCTAAGGAACTAAAATATTCTTCTATGAGCCTGCCTTGGGGCAGACTCATAGATGTTGAGGAATTATCTGCGAAGATCTCGCAAAATATCCCGGTAAGTTACATCTGTGTATTTAGGAAATTCATTTTTCCAATGGATCTCAGGGGCAAAGGTTTTTCCAATGTACTCCCAAGCAGCGCTTCCCCAAGGAGAGTCTGTAAAGGCGCAGGCGGCGGCCAGTTCGACGAGCTGGTGGTTGGCCCTTTCGCTGATCTGAGCTTCAAAATATCCCGCGTTGACGGTGATCACCTTGCGGTCCCATGCTGATCGATATCCAAAATTTTCTAGCATTTTGGCAAAAGGATAAAAGCTCATGCTGGAATTGGTAGGGGAAACAACCGACACCACGCCCTGATGGATCTCGACTTTAGGAAGGCTTTTGTCGTATTTTTTCAGAAGCTCGAAATCTCTTAGAACAGCGGTAGAATCATGGAGCCAAGCATGGATGGCCAGACGCATCCAAAGAGCTTTGACAAGCGCATATTCTTTCCTTTCATTGTAAATTTCTACGGCGATAATTTCGTTTAAATTTTCGAGAGCTTCTTGAGGAGATTGCAGCACGAGGTGGAGAAAAGCTTTTTCCTGCCTTAAATGAATCTGTGTCGCTGGATCTTTAGAGTGATGAAGATAGTGGTGAATCTTTTCCAAAGCGTAGTCGTAATTGTGCTCGCCCATGAGTTGGAAGACTTCACGCAGCTCATGGCGCTCAGGGGCAGCAGTGATATGCGCATGAAGAGCGCATACAGAAAGTAGAGAAACAGCTAAAAACGATCGCATAAGAATAACCTCCTGTTGAAAAGTTAACAGAGTAACTTTTCAAGGAGGTATTCGTCAAATTTAATGCAACTCTTTGAGCCGCTCGATCCTTTTTGCTAAAGGAGGGTGCGTTAAGAATAAGGCCACTAAACCGCCTCGTTCTTGATGAGAGATTTTCATCGATTGAAAGGCAGGTTTTTCCACTCTTGCATCGCGGATATCTTGAACTTTTTGGAGAGCTTCCAAGGCTGAGATCATTTTATCCCGTCCGGCCAAAGAGGCGCCCCCTTTGTCAGCTCGGAATTCTCGGAAGCGAGAATAAGCCGCAACGACGAGGGATCCTAAAATCATAAAGACGAGCTGGAACACAAAAACTAAGACATTGAAGGTGACATAAGAGCTAGACGATGATTTTTCTCGGTTTCCCAGACCTGATAGGACAAAAGCAAGAATGCGGGCTAAGAACATGACGAAGGCGTTGACAACCCCTTGGATCAAAGTCATCGTTACCATATCTCCATTGGCAATGTGGGAGACTTCATGGCCCAGCACTCCTTCGAGCTCCGACGAAGACATCCGTCTCAGCAGCCCCGTGGAGACTGCAACGAGTGCGCGGCGATTGGAAGGACCTGTGGCAAAAGCGTTAACTTCTGGCGAGTCGTAGATTCCTACTTCAGGCATGGCGGGAAGATGGGCTGCGCGGGCTAGGTCATGCACCGTATTAAGAAGGCGGCGCATTTCAGGATCGTTGGTCGAGGGATCGATAACCCGAACACCCATCATGGCTTTTGCCATCACGCGGGAAAGGGCAAGCGAGATAAACGCTCCTCCAAAGCCCCAGATCAAGCAGAAGATCGCTAAGGAGTTGTAATCGAGGCCATGCGCATTCAAAAAAGGTTTGACGTTCAGAAGATTTAAAATAAAGGTGATCGTCATCATGATGAGAATGTTTACGACCAGGAACAAGAATATTCTTTTGAAGAATGCCATAGATAAATCCTCCGATACGTCCTTTATTAAACATCATCAAATCTTAACAGTCAAGAGTGTAAAGCTTTAATTTTAAACAGACAACGATTGCATATTAATATTGATTTATGAGATGTATCTCCACATAGCATTTAGTTTTTTGCACCTAAGACGCTGGAGACCAATGCGAAAACTCGCTGAGAGATTTTTTTGGCTACGCAAGAAAAGCACAGTCGAAATCAAAAAGGCCCTTTCAGAAAATAATACTTGTTATGTTTTGATTACCTGTACGGAAGCTTCCAAAGACGGGAAGATGAAGGTCGAAATGACTTACGGAGGCGATCCGATTTTGGCTGCCTACCTTGTAGAAAGCGCGCAGCACATTATTGATACAGATATCACATAAACCTGTCCTTAGACAGAAGTATTTTTGGGCATCTTTTTTATGCCCTTTTGATGACAATGTCAATTTATAGGGCTGAAAAAGGGCATAAAAAAGATGCCAACAAGGCTCTGAAATCGATTGTTAAGGATTAAAGGATAGATTCTAATGATGCCCTCACTTTCTGAACTTAAAAAATGGTATAAAGAGCATTCTGCTCTGATTGAGCAAGATTACTTTTCATTTTTGAAAATCCCGTCGGTCAGCACCGATCCCTCTTATAAAAAGCATATCCATGAAGCGGCATCTTGGGTGGAGAACTATTTAAAAAATATCGGAATGAAAACGGAAGTTTGGAAAACCAGCTTTCATCCGGTGGTTTTTGCTTCTCATCAAGCAGGCTCCTCGCGTCCAACAGTTCTTATCTATCACCATTACGATGTTCAGCCGGTCGACCCTATCGAGAAATGGAAATCTCCGCCTTTTGAGCCGACACTCCGGGATGGGAAAGTTTATGCGCGGGGCGCCTCGGATAATAAAGGGCAGTGTTTTTATACTCTCACAGCACTGAAAGCGCTTTTTGAGCTCTGCAAAAAAATCGATCTGAACATTAAGGTTTTTGTCGAAGGAGAAGAAGAATGCGGAAGCCGCGGCGCTTTAGAAGCTCTTAAGACCCATCAGAAAGATCTCAAAGCCGACCATATTTTAGTTGTTGACGGAGGCATTCCTGCAGCGGGAAAGCCTGCCATTACGTTAGGGCTTCGTGGGATCGTCGCCTTAGAGGTGACATGCCGCAACTCTTCTATCGATCTCCATTCGGGCATCCATGGGGGAATTGTCTTAAACCCCAATCGGGCTTTGGTGGAAATGCTTTCTAAACTCTGGGATAAAAAAGGGAAGATTGCCATTCCCGGTTTTTACAAAGACGTTGCCAAACCCACAGCTAAAGAGCTGAAGGCGATTGAAAAACTCGTCGATGAAAAGTACCTGCGCAAACAATTTGGTGTGAAAGCTTTTCGCGGAGAAGGGGGATATTCCCTTTGGGAGTCCAATACGATCCGCCCCACTCTTGAGATCAATGGAATCTCCGGCGGCTATACGGGGACCGGTTTTAAAACCGTCATTCCTTCGATGGCCACTGCCAAAATTTCCTGTAGGATAGTTCCCCATCAAGATCCTGAAAAAGTCGCCCGTTCGATTGCCAACTACTTAAAGAAAATCGCGCCGAAAGGACTAGAAATCGAGGCCACCTGGGACCATGGGGGCAAACCTGTCCGCAGTTCTCCAGATACCGAGACTTCCCATGTTTGTTCTGATGCTTATAAGGAAGTTTTCGGCAAGCCCTGCGGTAAGATTTTCTGTGGTGCCTCCGTGCCGCTCGTAGCGGATTTGGCAAGAGCCTCCAAGGGAGACGCCGTTATCATCGGCGTCAGCCTCGATAGCGACGATTTCCATGCCCCGAACGAACACTTTGGGCTCGATCAGCTGCAGCAAGGGTTTTTAACGATCAGCAGGATTCTAGGGAGGCTTGCGACATGAAAGGGCTTGGATTTATTTTGCTAGGCGCTACTTGTTTGCTCGGATTTTTGAAATTTGAAAATATTTCTCTTTGGTCCTGTGGAATCGGAGTTGCTTTTGCAGCCGGACTCTTTCTCGTGATCCTAAGGCCCGAGACCCCAGCTGCTCCGTCATCCAGTCCTTTGCAGAGCCAATTCGATGAGCTAAAAACTCAATCTGCTCAAACGATCGAAGGGTTAAACCGCGAAATACAAAAAGTGCAGCAAAGACTCATGCGTGCCGAAGAGCGCTGCGTTTCATATCAAAAACTCGTCGAGGTGCATCAAACGGAAATTGACAAACTGCAGACGGATAACGGACAGCTCGGCCAGCATGTCATTCACAAAGATCGAAAAATTAACGAGCTCCAATTAGCCCGTCTAGAACCCGATCTCTTCGATGCGGAAAAACGGCAAACAGAGAGTTCCTACCGCGAGCTTAAAAAGCAGTTCGATGAAAAATCTCAGGCTCTTGAGCAAGCCCGAGCTCGTTTATTCCGTGCTGAAAGCGAGCTCCTGGTTTTCCACAAAGAACGGGAAGAACAAGCGCGTCTTCCCAGTCCTGCCGAAGCCACGCTCATCCAACAGCTTCAACACACCGAAGAAGAGAAGAAAAAGCTCGAAACCGAGCTTGTCTCTTTGCAGCAGATTGTCTCTGAGCTTTCTCTTTCCAAAAATCCCAAACCTTCTCGGAAAAAAGCGGCTTCGCAAGAAGAGAATGGCGATTTACTAGGGTTTGAGCCGAGTATCGATTCATAAGCATCAGTTTAAAAAATATGAGATCAAAATGAAGCTTCTTCGTTGAGAGTAAGAGTCTTCTTCGTTAAAATCGTCCCATGGCAAATTCTCCCGTAAGTAATATTCGATGGCATGAGATGCCTTGGCCCACTACTTGTCCTTGGTACCAGTCCTCTCGAGTGACAAGTTATGTTCTAGGGGCTTTAAGTTGTGCTTTTTTAGGCGGTACCTATTATTTTTCTCAGATCTCTCTAAATCCCGCTGGGGCTCGTCGGTTAGGTATCACGTCTATTGTCATGGGCGCCTTTGCCTTGTTACTTCGGCAAATACCCTTATCTGTCAAAGACCCTGTTTATATTCTGCAGCAGCGAGGGCTTATTCATAACAATCTTCAAAACAACCCGAACTACGGATATAAAGACATGCCTCCCGGGGTTTTAAGTCATGCTGAAGAGAAACTTCTTTTAGAGGCGGATTTGCAAAACCTTTCCTATTCTACTTTTAAGAATAAACATGGTTCTTCAGGAGTAGCCGCTGCAATGCGCATCGATCGTGAACAAATGAAGCAAAAAGCCTTCAAGCATGTGAAGGAAAAAGTCTCAACCCAGGGAAAGATATTTGAAAAAGCTTTCGATAAGTGTGCTGTTGCCCTAGCGAAAATTTCACCCAATGAGATGCAGTCTTTGAGAGCCGAGTGTGCTGCGCTGAAACACGTGCGAGAGCAGGGGAATGCGCAAGAGTTCCTAGACAAAGCTGATAAGGATCTTATTTCAGCAATCACAGATGTCGAAGCCATTGAATATTTATTAAAAGGACACGAGGAAAAATTAAATTCTGATGATCAGCAGGTGTGGTTTCATATTGGATGGAAAGTCATTGGTTTAGCATCCAAGCTTAAAAAATATCGAGGGCCACTGCAAACCCAAGTTCACCAACTCTCTTACGATCATCTCACGGATAGCAAATATCAAAATGAAAGAGATTTTCTGGGGTTCGATGGGCCCGAGATCAAAAAGATTCTCCGACAGCGATGGATGTACATTTCTTATACGGATGAGAAATTTGACAGAAAAAATTTTTTACGCAGTATAGGACACGAATTTTCCCCTCAAGAATGGACGCAAAAGATTGTGTCCGATACAAGCCATCTGTCAGTTTTTGAGACTGCTCGTCAATGGCCTGAGCTTTTTGAAAAGAAGATTTTAACTCGTGGCAGTGCGGCTTCAGAGAGTGATGTTGCGATATGGAGGAGATTGCAAAAGGAGATTCTGGATTGCGAAACATGGGAAAACTTTATCAAGACATGTCCGGCTGTTCTTTTTAAAACCCACATGATCCCTGTAGATTCTACAACGACAGCCTTTCTGGCCCTGAGTTATGTTTGCAAGTATCCTCAAACATTTTTGGGGTTTAACCCTCCACTCCACCGTCCGAACCAAAGACGTCTTGATCTACAAACGCATATACCTAAAGCCCTTCAAGATTTGAAGGCTGACATTCGTAAAAACTTTACAAGTTTAGACCAACGAAAGGCAGGAACACAGGAGTTCTTGAAAAGAATGGTGCCCTATCAAATCGATATTTTTTTACGTCTGAATGATTTTACTAGAATTGTCAAAAAAATAGAGACCGATGCCGCTTTATGCAGAAGATTTGCGGCGACTCTGTATGAGAATCGTAAAAACAGTGGATATGCAAAATTGAAAGAAGATTTTGTTGCATGGGTCGAAACGACAGCGCAGGCTAAAAAGCTACCTCTTATTTTTGCTTGGAATATCAATATTGAAGCTGGCGATTTGTTTAAGAATCAAGTGTTATTTATTAACGGTGTCAACCATCTTATTCCCATCAACTTGTTTGTTTTGCAGGCTCTAGCTGCCGATACACGCAATTTTTTAAGTGGGGTGCTCGAAACCCAGATGGTTGAAGGGAGAACAAAGGAAATTTGTACGAACTACGATCCGAGTTCTTTTGATGGTCTAATGGAGTTTTACAAAACAGGAGCCTTGCATCAATTTCTCGAGTCTTATGAGACAAATGAAGAAGCTATTACCCGTTTATGGGAGTTTGCTGAGAAGTTGTGTTTACCTAAACTTCAAGAGGTGCTCACACAGAACTTGGATCTCACCGTGGAGCCTCTACCCAGTGACTCATTAAACGATGTTATCAAAGAAGTAGAACCTGAGGAACCTTCATCGTGAGGAAGGCTGTAGGATCCCAGCAGGGGTAACATACCGATGGCTGTACACCCTGTCCTTTTTTGAATATCAAATTTCACTTTCAATCGTGTCTGGATTGAAACTAAGCTATTTTTGGACTATAATTTGGGTTCAATTACGAAAGGTTCAGATTCTTAGATAGATATTTTATGCCAACCAATAAGGTTGTTTTAGATAGCATTAGATGGCAAGACCTACCCGGGCCTAATGAATGTCCCTGGTTTGAATCTTCGTATGCGCGTACTGTCTCGAGTTATGTTTTATTCACTTTAAGCACTGCTTCTGTAGGTGGAACTTATTACTTTTCCCGCGTCTCTATACAGCCAGCATTAGTCCGTCAACTAACGATCACCGCTCTTGTCCTGGCTGTCCTTGCAGTTTTACTCCGGCAAATACCTTTGTTTGGAAGGGATCCTGCTTATATTCTACAACAACGACAGGTGATTTGCGAAAACCTTCAAAACATCGCTACCTATGGATATAAAGATATTCCTGTAAGATTTTTAAATGGAAAAGAAATCCACCAGATTCTTTATGCGGATATGGATCTTGCTTATTCCGCATTTGAGCAAAAACACGGCTCTGAAGGGATCGCCCTTTCCATAGAAGAATATCCGCGCACTATGAAACTTAAAATCTTCCAGCACGTGAAGGAAAGTGTCAGTAAAGAACAGTCGTTCGAGGTAGTTTGGGCTTCGTGTTCTAATGAGAAATTGAATGTTTCTCCAGATGAACTTGAATCTTTGCAAGTCAACTGCCTAGGTCTATTATTAGTTAGAGATCGTGGGAATGCTCAAGCGTTTCTTCAGAAGATCCGTGAGGAGTTTTTAGCATCTCTTACAGAGCTCGAAGTTATTGAATACTTATTACAGGACTCCAAAAAGATTTTAGATAACCTTGAGGCAGCTAACGATGCAGAGTTACTTGGGCTTGGAGGGAAAGTGGTAGGGCTGGCTATAAAATTGCCCCCCTATCGAGAGCTGCTTCGAGCAAGGTTCCTCCAGCTCCCTTATCCGCTCCTCACAGATAGCAAGTATCAACAAGAAAGAGAAGCGTTGGGTATTGACAAAGCGACGATCAAAGAAACTCTTCGACCTCGTTGGGAATCGATCTCTTACATGGATGATAAGTTTGATGGGAGAATAGACTTTTTAGCCAGTATTGGACGAGAGTTTTTACCCCAAGAATGGACTCAAAAGGTTTTATCGGATACCAGACAGCTGTCTGTGTTTGAGATGGCGCGCAAAGGGCCTGAACTCTTTGAGAAGGGGATCCTAACAAGTGAAAGCGCTTCTTCCCAGGATGAGACAATTCAGGAGCGGTTGGAAAAGGAGATTTTCGATTGCCTGACATGGGAAGAGTTTATCGATAAATGTCCTCCTCCGCTTTTAGCAAACAAATGGATGAATCTTGATGCTTCTCCAGCAGTGGCTTTTTTGGTCGCCGATTTTATTGATCGAAATCCCTTCGAGTTTTTAACGTTTGAGCCTGCTGCTTATCGGCATGGAATCCGTTATCGCAGTTATTATCATAAGCATTACATGCTTTCTCTTATGCCCGCCTCTCTTAAAGATTTAAGATCTGAGATTTGTAAAAAATATCAAAAGCAAAAAGAGGCCCTCAAAGCCAAGAACCAACTTGAAGAAGGAGTCCTTTCTTTAGAAGCTCACTTGAACAAAGATGACCGAGCTCGTTCAGAGGCGCAGTTGAGGGATAAGAAAAATGAGCTTCCCAAACTCTTAGAGGAGCTTAAAAAAAGTACCCTGACCGAGATCCGAGAAAAAATATTACCGGTTCAGCCCGGTGTCTTACTACAAAAGAATAATTGGGGAAAGATTGTCAAAAAAATTGAGGCAAATGCCGATTTATGCAGAAGATTTGCTGCCTGTCTTTATGCACATCGGGCTGAGCCCCTTTATGCGAAATTGAAAAAAGATTTTGTTGTGTGGGTTGAAACTAAAGCTCGTGCAGGAAAACTTCCGCTCGTTTTTGCTTGGAATATCAATATCGAAGCTGAAAATTTGTTTAAGAATAAATTTCGGTTTATCAACGGCAATCAGGTTGTTCCTATCAATGTATTTGTCCTACATGCTCTGGCATCGCAAACAAAAAGTGCTTTAAGCGGACTTTTCAATACGGGATTAAAGGAAGTAGAGACATCAGAAATTTGTACGAATGATGACACGAGTTCTTTTGATGGCCTGATGGAGTTTTACAAAACAGGAACCGTCGTTCAATTTATTGAGCTGAACATCAACAATACCGCAGCTATCACTCGTTTATGGGAACTAGCGGATAGGCTGCGTTTGCATGAGCTTCAAGAATTACTCAATAGTCAGTTTGAACTCACTGTGGATCTCCCCAAAGAAGATGAATTAAACCTCTCTACAAAAGAGTCAAAATCTCATGACCCGATGACGTGATGAGAACAGTGTGTTCCCATTGGGCGCTCGGCTTTCCATCAGCTGTTCGGACTGTCCATTTATCTTTCGAATCGATGACACCTTCCCGCACACCGGCGTTGATCATCGGCTCGATTGTAAAGGTCATGCCTTCGACCAGTAGTAGGGCCATGTCGTTGTAGTGATGCGGAACTTGAGGAGGTTCATGGAAAGCGACGCCCGTTCCAAGACCGACGAATTGATTAACCACGCTGCAATGGTGGAGGCGGGCATAATCTTCAATCACTTGGCCGATTTGAGAGAGAAGCATGCCAGGTTTTAGAAGGGCAATAGCTCGCCGTAAACACTCTTGGGAGACATCAACGACTTTTCGTTTATCGGAGCTTATTTTTCCAATCTCTACCATGGCGCTGCAATCGCCATAGTATCCCTCTAAAATGCAAGTCACATCGATATTGAGAATATCGCCTTCCACCAAAGGAGTATTGTCGGGGATCCCATGGCAAATGACATCGTTGATGGAGGTACAGATGCTTTTCGGAAAAGGAGGATCCCCGTAGCCGAGCGGTGCGGGGATAGCGCCGGCTTGCCGGTGCAGCTGGTTAGCAAAATCGTTGAGTTGGTTCGTGGTCATGCCTGCCTCTGCCTTTTGGCAGAGGGCTTGAAGGATCGCAGCGGCGAGTTTGCACGAGCGGCGGATCCCTTCAATTTGCGCGGGGGTTTTAAGAAGAATCCCGAATTGTTTTTGATATTCTTGCGCAAGAGTCGACGTTCGAGGTTCCTCAGGATAGTGGCATTTTTTCCATTTCTGGCCGCTTCGGCACCAGCATGGGTCATTTCTTTCAATCATAGAAGACTTCTTTTAAGACGAGACCCTGTGCAGGAGCGGTGACACCCGCTTTTGTCCGGTCTTGGCTTTTGAGGATCGCAGGGATTTGTTCTGCCGTTATTTTCCCGCAGCCGACATAAAGCAAAGTTCCGACGATATTGCGGACCATTTTATAGAGAAAATTGTTTCCCGACACACGGATTTTCAGTCGGTCAGAAGTCATTTCGAGAACGATATCGAAGATTTCCCGGACGTTATCTTCCTGCTTTTCGTTCGTGAAGGCTGAAAAGTCATGTTTTCCTTTGAGATGATCGGCTGCCTTTTTCATCTCTTCGAAATGGACAGGATAAGAAAAATGCCAAGAGAAATTGCGATAGAAGGGGAGTTGCGTGGGTCCTAAACAGACAGAGTAATGGTATTCTTTTCTTCGCGAGTTTAGTGTGGGATGGAAACTTTCTGGGGCTTCTTCCATCTTGAGAACGGAGATATCTGGAGGCAGCAGCCCATTTAGACTTTTTTGAAGTCTTTCGAGAGAGATATCGGTTTCCGTGAAGAAATTGACGACTTGCCCTTCGGCGTGGACGCCGGCATCGGTCCGGCTTGCCGCCTGCAAATGAAGAGGATGGCGCAGGATCTGAGTTAGAACCTTCTCTAGCTCTTGCTCAATACTGGGTCCCATAGCGGTCTTTTGCCAACCTAAATAGGCAGTACCTTCGTAGGCAAGGATTAATTTGACATTTCTCTTCATAGATGAAGATATTTTATCAAAAAAAGGGAAAAATAAATATATTTTATAAATCTTGCCGAATAGGAAAGAAAGAAACCAGGATTTTGTTATCCTAGATCTTCTAAAGTTTTTCTAAAGCTCTCTACATCTATTTCATGTGTCAAAATTATATCAAATTTTATTTGATATTTAACTTGAATATTCAGCTTGTTTGTTGCCAATGTGGATAGTAATTGTAAAGATAAAGGACTCATCTTCTTAAGGAAAAGGATTTCTTCGGAAAAATCTTCTTCATCGTATTTCATTTCTTCTATTAAATAATTTAAAGAATCTTGCGTTTCCCTCAATATAGATAAAAACCTCCAAGCAAAATCACCACTTAATAATGGAATATTGCTTTTCGATTTTAATAAATTCTTTTCAAAAAGAGTTAATATTTCGATACATTTTCTGAAATAATATTCCATATTAAAAAAGCTAAACTCCTTATTGGATTCAATAAAGGAAGCTAAACCAAGATACTCACTTGTACTGTTAATGTACGGATCAGTAAAGTCTAAATATATGTATGCTAAAAAGGTTAGCTCATCATTATTCATTGATTTTGTAAGTTTATCTAGCACTTTTAGCGTAGAAATAAAACATTGAGCTAAGCTCTGAACAAATTCAGGATCACTTTCTTTATCTTGGAAATAGGTATTAAGAAAATTTGCAATCACATCTAGAAAAGCCAAACGTGTTTTGATCGAAAGTACTTCTGATTTAAGGGCGTTTTTAACGCAATATTGGACTATAAATTTACCGAAATATTGAAACGCTGCAGCAAGAAAAGGATCATTTACAGTGTCGAATTCATCATCATCGCACTCCAAGCAAATGCGTGCATTAACTTGGCCATTACGAAATATATTATGGATAAATCTACTTAAATTTTCTTCTTCATTTGAATTTTCTCTTAAGGATAAATTGGAAACATCAGTGAATAATTGATAAAATTTATCCTCTTGCTTGGATTGCTTTGATTGCCCATCCTTTAAATTTTCTAAATCATGTATTAGTGCTGGATGAAGTAATTTTAGAAATTCTCTGCGCAGCTTAAAGTATCTTACCATGTTAGTTGCATGTTTTTTGGTTCCTAATTTTTCTTTTAAATTTTGATAGTCGAATTGATTGTTAGGAAAATAATATGCATTTTCCATTTTTTTGTTGCTAATTTGAATTAAAATCATTCCGATGGGGATAAACTGAAATGTATCTTTTTTTCCTTTTACTCCAATACTAGGTGGATTAGGGGTGTAAACTGGCATTTCAATATAGTTATCATATTGCTTTACTAAATATTCCTTTAATGGAAGATTATAATAGTGAAGTGTAGGAAAATAGTTAAGTGGTTCAGTGTGAGAATGGTCAGCGCAGTATTTATAATCAATTAAATGCCCTCCAGCATAGTTAACCCATCCGCGGTAATCAGTCTCATCAACATGAAAATCTACATCTTTTTGTTTGATGCGCTTTTTTTCATATTGAACGAAAGTTTTTTTCTTCTCTTTTTTTCGTACAGTCTTAGTTTTTATATCAGTAGTCACGGAAGCAGCTGCAGGCTTGTCGTCCTGAACAAAAAGTCCTTGTGATTTTTTTCCTGAGCGAAATAGTTTAACTGTTCCAGCTTCATCAAGATTAAAAAACTGTAGCCCTTCTTGACTTCTATAGCCACAGAGTCCTCCAGGCGTGACAGCTCTTGAATCATCCCAGCTCACAGGTTCATTCCTAGGTGATTCTAAAGATGTATCTTTTATTTTCTCAGCTAAACGTTCAAGAGAATCGGTAGGACTAGTATTAGGATCAGTTAAAGTACTAGAAGTATTCTTAAGAGGAGGTATAGATGTCATAGTGCCTTCCTATTGTTCACCAAATTTACACAAAACAGACTAAAAAAATAAGAAAAACTCTTTTATTCAAAAATTTTCTGCCCTGCAAACTGCTCAACATGGTACGGTTATCGAAAAATAGGAGCTATATGTTTAAAAAACTGTTTGTCTTGGCGTTGTTAGCCTCCATTTCATTGAGAGCTGTTGCCATTAGTGAGATGACCTTGGAAGAAAAAGTTGGTCAAATTCTCATGGCCCATGTGCATGGAGAAGAGGCCAATGAAGATGCCAAGGCGTTGATTCAAGGGGCCCATGTGGGAGGGATCATTTACTATACCTGGGCCAACGGATTGACTTCGCCGGAACAAGTTAAACAGCTCAGCGCAGGGCTCCAAAAACTCGCAAAGGGGACCCGGCTTTCTTTGCCTTTGCTCATTGCTGCCGATCAAGAAGGGGGAGTGGTAGCAAGATTAAGTAAAGGATTTACGATTTTTCCTGGGAATAAAGCTCTTGCTATGGCGGGAAATCCCGACTTTGCCGAGCAGAGTGCTGAGATCATGGGTCAAGAACTGCTGGCGGTCGGCATCAATATGAACCTCGCTCCCGATGTTGACGTAAACTGCAATCCCCGTAATCCTATCATTGGAGTCCGCTCGTTTGGAGATTCTCCGGAGACGGTCGTAGCTTATGGCAAACGAGCTTTAGAGGGTTATCGAAAATCAGGCGTTATTTCTTCCATCAAACACTATCCTGGCCATGGCGATGTAGGGATTGATTCTCATCATGATCTGCCAGTAATGAATAAATCGAAAGAAGAGCTAGCCAAGATAGAGTTTTTCCCCTTTGCCCAGCTGGCCTCGGAGGCTGATACCGTCATGACTGCGCATGTTTTAGTACCGGCTTTAGATCCTGACCTTTGCGCGACGCTTTCGTCAAAAGTTCTCCAATATTTAAGAAAAGAGATCGGTTTTCAAGGAGCCGTTCTTTCCGATTCCCTGGTTATGCAAGGAATCTTGCAGCAAACGGGAACTGTGGATGAGGCGGCTATTCGAGCTTTCACTGCCGGCTGCGACTTATTAATCTTGGGAGGCAAACAGATCATGGGGGGCCAAGTCAAACAGGAGATGACAGTTGCCGATGTTCAAAGGGTACACAAAAATTTAGTTGAAGCGGTGAAGAAAGGGCGCATTTCTGAAGAAAGACTGAATGAAGCCGTTCAGAGAGTCTTAAAATTAAAAAAGCGTGCTTTTCCCTCAATAGGAATCCAGGCGGTGAAGACTGTCGGAAATCAGGCGCTGGCCCATACGATTGCTTCTCTTGCTCTGCGTGTTGTGAAACAAAATCCTGCATGCTTAAATTCCCTTGCAGAGAAGAAGATAGCCGTTTTTGCTCCTCAAGTGATCCAAGAGTCCGTCCAAGAAACTTCTCTCCTTAAATTGGGAAAAGAAAGTCAACCGCTATTCTTAGATTTAGATCCTTCCGAAGGAGAAATAGAAACCGCTAAAAAAAATGCAAGGAGAGCTGAGATCCTTCTTTTCTGTTCTTATAATGCTTGGAAAAACCCCAAGCAGATAGCTTTAATTCAAGCTCTGTTAGAGACAGGAAAGCCTTTCATTCTTCTTGCACTCAGGGATCCACTGGATGCCGCACTTTTTCCGAAAGCTGACATCACAATCACGACCTTCAGCCCTACGGCGCCTTCTATCCAAGCAGGATGTGACAGGTTAATTAAAAAAGAATGATCTCGATATTTTTTCTGATCCTGCTCGGAAAATGGATGCGATGGGCCTCTCAAATTTTGAGGTTAGGCAATGGGACATCCTGGCCGGGGTATTTTATTTTACAGATCTATCCGGATTTTATCCGAGAGGTGTTAAAACGATCAGATTTAACAACTATTTTGGTCAGCGGGACGAATGGGAAGACCACCACTGTAAAAATGATCCGAGATATTTTACAAGGCCAGGGGAAGGAATCTATCTACAATAGTTCCGGTTCGAATATGGAATCCGGGATAGCCTCGGCTTTGATTGAGCATGCTTCTTTCCGAGGTAGAGTAGCAGCGGAATATGGGGTTTTCGAGGTCGACGAAAGGATTTTGCCTCGTCTATTAAAGAATTGGAGCCCCGATTGGATCGTTCTCTTAAACCTTTTCCGAGACCAGCTCGATCGTTACGGCGAAATAGACTCTATTTTAAAAATGTGGAAAAAGGCTCTTGAGAAGCTACCTCTATCCACCCGCGTGATTTTAAATGTGGATGATCCTCAAATCGCTTACTTAGGAAAAACCGTGCATGCACCCTTGTATTTTGGACTTTCTCAGCCAGCTGACATGCCTGCCGGACCGGTGGATGCTCTTTTTTGTGCTGAGTGCGATCACAAACTTATCTTTGATGCCTTTTTTCTAGCCCATCTAGGGCTTTGGCAGTGTCCAGTGTGCCGTCTTGAGCGCCCACCATTGGATTATTCCTTGCCCGTGGCTCCCTCTTTGCTGGGCACCTGCCACCAATACAATGCTTTGGCAGCAGCTCTCTTAGCCTCCAAACTCGAGATCCCCGATGATTCTATTCTGAAGGTGCTTTCCCATTTTAAACCGGCCTTTGGTAGACAAGAAATCGTCCATTATCGGAAGCGGCAATTTCAACTCTTTCTCTCCAAAAATCCTGTGAGCTTTAATGAGTCCTTAAAAGCTGTCCAACAGCTTCAAGGCAAAATTCTTTGGATCATTGTTAACCGAAATGCGGCGGATGGCGTGGATGTTTCATGGCTTTGGGATATCCATTTCGAAAATGCTGTCCAGCCTGAAAAAATCATCGTTTCAGGTCAGGCAGCCGAAGAAGTTGGGATTCGGTTAAAGTATGCTTTCTCGAGCGCTGTTTTGATAATAGAGAAAAATTTAAAAAAAGCACTCCGCTCTGTATTGGAGCACAGTGCAGAGCCCGTCTATGTACTTCCCAATTATACGGCGATGCTCGAAGTAAGAAAAATCATCGCAGGTAAAAAAATCCCATGAAGAATGTTGTGATAGGCTGGCTATATCCTGAACTGATGAACCTCTACGGCGATAGGGGAAATGTGATGGCGCTTCAAAAAAACTGTGAATGGAATCATCTTCAAGCTCAGGTCAAAGAACTCCGCCTAGGGTTTTCTGCCCAGGAGCTGGAGAGCTGCGATTTTCTGACCATGGGAGGCGGCCCAGACAGATATCAAAAGATTGCCGCCAAGGATCTACGGGAGAAGCAGGATGTCTTAAGAGAGAAAATTGAAGGAGGGACACCGGGCTTATTTGTCTGTGGGGGCTATCAAATTTTAGGCCACTCTTACCAAGAGGCTGAAGGAGAGGTGATCGAAGGGCTAAAAATTTTCAACATTCATACCGAAAATCTAGGGAAGGCTCGTCTTGTCGGAGAAATCGCCATTCAATTTCAAGATCAGATTCTTCGAGGTTTTGAAAATCATGGAGGTCATACTTATTTGCTTGAAGGGGCAGACCCTTTCGGAGAAGTCATTCAAGGATACGGCAATAATGGCAGCGATAAAACCGAAGGGGTGATCTATAAGAATTGTTTCGGCACTTATCTCCACGGTCCTATCCTGCCCAGGAATCCTGATTTTCTACAGTATTTGCTGGAATTAACTTTAAGACAAAAATATGATGGCTATCAAATTCGACGTTTTGAAGAAGCAAGCAGCCCGTGCTGTTAAAGTTTTTAAAGGGCTGATCATCGGCTGGATTTTAGTGACTGTTTCTCTCGTCTTTATTTTTAAATATGTCAACCCTCCGCTGACGCCGCTCATGATTCTCAGGATGGTCGAGGCTCAAAGCGCGCACAAAAAGGAAAATATCATCAAAACATGGGTTCCTCTCAGTGAGGTTTCGAAAGAGGTGATCGATGCGCTGCTATTTGCAGAAGATAGGTCGTTTTGGACGCATCATGGATTTGATTGGCAAGGGATTAAAATCGCCTACCGGTATAACAAAAAACATAAGTATCCGATCAGCTATAGCACGATTTCAATGCAAACGGCCAAAAATGTCTTTCTATATCCGGCTCAAACTTATACCCGCAAAATTTTCGAAGCCTACTTCACTGTCTTACTCGAAATGATTTGGGGTAAGGAAAGGATCTTAGAGGTCTATCTCAACGTCGTGGAAATGGGTCGGGGGGCCTATGGTTTTGAAGCAGCTTCTCAACAGTATTTCCATCAGCCTGTCAAAAGCCTAAACGCCGAGCAAGCGGCCCTTCTTGTTAAGTGCCTTCCCGATCCCCATTTTCTTTACTCTCCCATGCCTGCGGGTCTGAAGTGAAAAAAAGGCGGGCGTTTTTTAAAATTTTTTCGCAAATCTCGCTGTCGGGCTGAAGTTCTTCGATATCCATTTCATAACTTCCCCCTAAAACGATTTTATCTTGGAGGGGGATTAGATAGAGGTCGAGGTCATCTTTCAACGGGCCTGCGACCATGCTGTCAAAACCTTCTGTCGGTTTCAGATAGATTAAATGGCCGCGGATGGGGATCAGCTGCTTATCTCCAAAGAGCGCCTTGGAGCCCAGCCCCGTGCAATTGAAGATGATTTTTTGGGGAAGTTTTTCGAGGTCTTTTTTCGAACCCAACGACAGGCGAGTAAACTCAGCTCCTTGTGCTTGGGCTTTTTCAAAAAGATCCTCCAGATAAACTGCACTGTCGATAAGGAACGAATGGAAAAACATTCCTTTTTTGTGCATGCCATTTTCAAAAGTGGCTTTGAGGGGTATCCCCTTAGGAATAGTGCCCGAAGGCATGGCAGCCATGGTCGAGTTCTTGATTTTTTTGAACGTATAGATCTTCAGAGGAGTAACCCCTTTAAATCGAGGGCTCTTGTTCTCTGCTAAAGCTTTGAAATCGGTATAGGAGTCTCTTAAGATCTTTTTCATATGATCCGATTCAACAAGAACTCTATTCCAAATACCGGGGGCAAGATTAGAGGTGGTGTTCGGAGGAAAGTCGCTGGCGTAGACATGGACTTTCCATCCTTTTTCTAAGAGGAGATGGACCGTTGTCAGACCGATCACTCCTGCGCCCAGCACGGCAATTTCTTCCTCTTTGTTTGGAGGCCTCTTAGAGAGTTCTTCTTCCAAAACTTGAAGACTGCGACGTGCGCTACCCCAGGAGAGCGATATTCCCGATCCCCCATGCCCATAATCGTGGATGATCAACTTATCTTGATACGACTCAGACTCTAAGCGGATCCCTGTTTTTCGATAGGGACGCAGCCCTGCTTTATAATCTAAAACCGCTTCTTTAGAAAAATCAGGAGAGGCTAATTTCTTTTTAACATCGGAACGACATCCCGAAAAAAGGGCAATCATGCTGGCCGCTCCCAGGATGAAGCAAGAGGTTTTAACTTGCATGAGAGCTCAAAAGTTTAAGCCTTCGCCATAGTAAGAGCATGAGTATAAAGAAGAAGATGAAAAAGAGCGGAAGGGCGATGGCCGATTCGGGGAAGACAAACTCCGAAAGAAGAACGGCGACTACTGCCGAACTGATATTGATAAAGTTGAGCACGGCCGAAGCGTTCGATTTGTTTTTTGCGCTGGCAAGTCCATAAGAGGAGATATGGGCATAGACGGTAGACTGTGCCAAGTAGATCAGAACCATCGGGAAAAATAACGATGCGGCAGAGGGCGCTGCAATCGCAAATGGAATCAACATCGCTAGAGTGGCCAGAAGCGAGCAAGCAATGCCCCCGAAGATAAGGTTCAACACTGGGAAACGTCCAATCAGAGCTGAAGCGAGAAATGACCCAAGCACCATTCCTATAGGAGGAATCAGGTTATATGTTCCAAATACTTCAGGACTTAAACCGATAATGTTGATGCCGATGAAGGGGGATTTCGAAGCGAAGATATAAATGATCGATGTGCAGCATCCTACTAGAAAGGAACTAAGGATGAGTTGCTTGTTCTTCAGCTTTAAACGGTATCCTTCTAAGATAGAGGGCAACTTAAGGGCGCTCCTATCGATCGATTTGGCGGTTTCAGGAAGGCGCGAGGCAAGCCCGAGCATCACGATTCCAAACAGCGCGAGGAAGTAAAAACAAGCTTCCCAACTCAATAGCTGTGTCAGCCAGCCGCCAATGGTAATTCCTATTCCAGGCATGATAGCAAAGGCCAAGATGAACCGTGAAATCATCTTCGTTGCTTCGGCTTGCTCGTAGGTATCGGCAACCATGGTATAACTGATTTTGAGTCCGGCGGTGGCTCCCAAGGCCTGGATAAACCGCGCTAAAACCAAGACTGCAAAAGAGCCGATCCATGCGGAGGCAACGCATAAAAGTGCTCCAACCACAGATAGCCCCAGACCTAAATAGAGTGTTTTTTTTCGTCCCAGCCCATTAGCCATAGGGCCGTAAGCGAGTTGCCCTAGCGCGTAGCCCACTAAGTAAGAGGTGATCGTGAGCTGAGTTTTTCCGATCGAGATATGAAAAAACTGTTGAATAGCTGGGAGGGCAGGGGTGAACAGCACTGCGCCCACAGATCCGAAAGAGACTAAAAGAAGCAGGATAAAAAATTGCGGCTTAGGTGATTTTACTTCGTGCATTCTGTAAATGGTATCGCAAAAATAGCCTTAGGTCAAAAAAGATATTTCTACTGAACCTGCATGGAGTTATTATTGAAACAAATTTTTTATTTTGCTACCTTTCCCGCTAACATTTAAAAAGATAAAAAATGAGTGGCCTTATTTATTCCCGTTCCAATCGAGGCTTGCCTCTCTTACCAGCAAGAGAGAGGAGCTGCTTTAAAAAAAGAAGTCTCTTGTATAGGAACTGGAGCTCTAAAGCTGAATTCAGAGCAAAGGGACTAACTCAATTAGCTGTTCTGCCGCCGCTGCATAATATTTCTGAAATGCAACTTTTCGAAAATTTCAAGAAAGTTTACGAAAATGTTATCAAGAGAATTAATGAAATACCGATAGAACGGCATCACTCTTTGACAGGAGTTACATATCCCCTAGCTGAAGAGAAATGGAGGGATATTAAGCTTGAGTGGAACCATCATAGAGAACATCTTTCCTTCGTGGATGATCCTATGTCTAAGTTATTAAGAGGCAAATTCTTTATTTCTTCTCAAGGGTGGAGCTCGGAATTTAGAGAAGCCTCGCCTACAGAAATCATGAGTGCTGCAGTCATTGCTCAGGGAGGAATGTATTTAGATTCTTTTCATAAACTAGGGAGCCTTCGAAAAGGGCTTTTCCAATTTCTTTCAAACTGCATGCCACAAAACACGTCTTTAGGAGATGAAAGGACGAACACAGGGAGTATAAAACCTGTTTTTTATATCCCAGATTTATCAAGGACAGAGCGTTATAAAGAGTTACTCAAATATAGCACAGATCATTCTTATTACTCAGAAGAAGCGGCTAGGTTTGCAGATCAATATCTACTACCTAGGATTATTTCAGGAGAAGGAATATTCCTTTATAATTATAGCGCAGCCTGCCGAGAGAATCTAATGATAGAAAATCGTTGCCGGGAGGTACTGGGCAGCAAGCCAAAGCTTTCCAAAAATTTACAATCGCTCTTAAATAGAATTCATACTTTAAATATCGGACATGCCTTTGATTGGGACCATTTGCCCAAGCCCAACTTTTCCAGGTTTACCGTCACTTCTGTGGAAGATTTTCTAGTGCTGAGGCCCTATTCAAATCTTAAGCTTTTGTATCAAAGGATGCCCTTATCATCCGTACAATTATTCAAGAGATCAGATTTCGTAGATGAATCTGAATTTGCATGTGTAATAGGGACGGGAGCTTTGCCTTTACAACTAGAGGACAAAATAAATTATTTTGGCCATGAATTGCATCATTATCAACATGCAATAAATCAACATGTCGATATCTACGTGAGAAGAGAAATTGCTGCTTGTGTCTTTCCTGCTGAAAATTGGAAAGCTGTTAGCGTAGGCAAGCTATGAGTTATGGATCGGTTTAATGTGCGTGGAAGGCGGTTAAGAATTGTCCGAGCCCTTCCAAGAACATCTGGATAGCGATCATTGTCAAAACTAGACCCATGAGCCTTTCACAGGCCAAAATTCCTCTTTGTCCTAAAATCCTATTAAGGAATGTCGAAGAAAGGAGGATCAGTGTAGTGACGATCCAGGCTGCAAAGATAGCGATAATGGTTCCGCTCTCTTGTTGAGAATTAAGAATAATAGCGGCAAGGACGGCAGGCCCTGCAACGAGAGGGATGGCCAGCGGCACAATAAAAGGCTCTTTTTCACCTTTGGAAGCATTCTCGCTATCGCTTTTAACGGGAAAGATCATCTTCAGAGCGATGAGAAATAGAATTATTCCTCCCGAGATCGATACGGAGTAGGGCGTCACTTGAAGAGCATTGAGTAAATAATCTCCGAGATAGTTGAACAAGACCATGACAACAAGTGCAATCAGCAATTCACGTAAAATAATCTGCGTCTGACGTTTGTGCGGAATATCTTTTAAAATAGAGATAAAAAGGGGAATATTTCCAATGGAGTCCATGAGCAGGAAAAAAGAAAAAGCCATCGCAAGGATCTTCATATTCTCCTTATATCAAAGAGCATCGTTTGATTCCAGATAGATTGAGTGAGATAACCGATCGAAGAGTTTTTGTTGCTTCGCAGATAAATGATGCAGGAAAAGCAGGCAGTCTTGGTTTTTTGTAAAAGCTGCTTTTGTCCAGTTCGTCGATCCTAAAATCAGCTGACTGCGGTCGATATAGGCCCATTTATGGTGGAGTAGTTGAAGCCCTTGGCTGAAAACAATAGAGATCTGGTGGGATTTGAGAAATTCCACGGCTTTGCGGCTGGCGCCTCGAGCTGCATAATGATCGATAGCGACTTTCACCTCAACTCCGCGCTGATGAGCTTTAGCGAGGGCTTCCAGTAGCTGGGGATGAGTCAGGGTAAACATCGCGACAAAAATAGAAGATTTTGCTTGTGCAAGCTGCTGTGTCAAATAATCCAAAGCTTGAATATCAGGAAGAAGCCACACTCTACAGTGAAGCTGGTCGACTCTAAAATCTAGATAAGAGGAGTTCGGTGACTTTAAAAAGTCTGCGAGCGGAGGATGGTAAAACCCGATCGATAAATTATCATGGAGGACGAGGGAAGAGGTGGTCATGTTAGCAGACCCTAAAAAGACCTGAGAGTCATCAGCAATGACAATTTTGCGGTGCATCAATCCTTTGGTTTTAATCGGTGTCGAAACAATTGGAAGAGAAAGGGGAGCATTGCTCTTATCGTGCCAGACAGTGACAGAAAGCCCCTCCTGAGCTCTTCGATAAAGCTTTTTCAAAAGCTCTTCGTCGGTGAAGGCATACATGGTGATGTGGATGGAACGCTGAGCGTCTGAAAATATTTTTTTCAGCACGAGGCGAAAGTCGTCCCGTTCTTGATTCGAGTAGAAGACGATGGGATTTTGGGGAGAAGGAAGAGAAGGATTAAGAGCCGCCTTTATTAAAAAGGTATAAAAGGCGGCTAGAAAAATTAAAGCGGCTAAAAACTTAGATCTTTTCGCCACGTGCGCGAATTTCTCGCACGACAGCGTCAACGCCGACTCTATCGATCTTGCGCATGCCGTGAGCAGTGACGCTCAAGGTGATGAAGCGGTTTTCCTCGTTGAACCAGAACCGTTTTTTCATCAGGTTAGGATTGAAGCGCCGTTTTTTAATTCCGGTGACTTTCAGGCCGACCCCTTTCTTCTTTTTCGCGATTCCGCGGATGGCATAGCTATTGCCTCTTTTCGGGGTTTTTCCTGTCACTTGACATTGTCTTGGCATAATAACCTCTATATTTAGGAGAAAACTATATCATTCGGACGGTTATCGGACAAGATTTTCTTCCTAAGAGTTTAGTCCTTAAGGATCTTGGAGCTTGGAGTTCACAAATCGGTTGATCTGGAAACGTCAGAGTGTTAAATATAAATTTTAATTTCACATGGAAGAACTTTACGCTGACTACATTGTCATAGGATCGGGCCCGGCGGGACAGAAGGCGGCTATACAGGCAGCCAAGCTGGGCAAGACGGTGATTGTCATTGAAAAGGATCCTTATCCGGGAGGAGCCTCGCTCAACTCTGGAACGATCCCTTCAAAATCCTTGCGCGAAGCGATCATTGATTTGACCGATTTTTACACGAGAAGTTTTTATGGAAAAGAAAGGCCGCAAAGAGAAATTTCGATTAATGATCTGAACTACCGGCTGCATAAGGTGTTAGACGAGCAGCGGAAAATGCTCCTCAAGCAATTTGATAAGAACCATATCAAGCTGATCCATGGGATCGCGCGGTTTGAAGATGCCCATCATGTTTTAATCTTAGATGAAGAGGACCGGGTCTTATATAAGGTGCGAGGCGATTATTTCTTGATCGCGTCAGGATCGCAGCCTCGCAATCCTCTGAATGTCCCTTTTGATAAAGAAGTGGTTTTAGACTCCACGCGGCTGCTCAGCATCGATCATGTGCCGAAAACTTTGTTGGTATTGGGCGGAGGGATTATTGGGTCGGAGTACGCCAGCTTTTTTGCAGCGCTCGGAACCGAAGTGACGGTGGTCGATAAGAGAGACCATATGCTTCCGCTTCTCGATGCAGAAATTGGAACGCATTTGCAAAAGGCCTTAACGCACATTGGTCTGAAAATGGTTGGACGGAAAGAATTAGAATCGATCGAACGTGTTAAAGATCATGCGGAAGTGAAGTTTAAAGATGGCACCAAGCTGGAAGCTGAAATGCTTCTTTACGCGCTGGGCCGCGAGGCAAATGTCGAACATCTCCACATCGAAAAAGCAGGAATAGCGGTCGATAAATCGGGATATATTCCAGTGAACGCCCTTTTCCAAACGGTGATTCCCCATATTTATGCGGCAGGGGATGTGATCGGTGGGCCGAGCTTGGCTTCGACAAGCATGGAGCAGGGAAGACTAGCTGCGCGTCACGCCTTCGATGTGCAGACGCATCATTTTCCGACGTTTTATCCGATTGGGATTTACACGATACCAGAAATTTCGTCATGCGGTTATACTGAAGAGAAGTTAAAAGAACTTGGATTTCGTTACGAGATCGGCCGCGCTTATTATTACGAGATCGCGCGTAATCAGATAGTAGGGAACGACCCCGGCATGTTCAAAATCTTGTTTCATGCTGATACGTTAGAGATTTTGGGTATCCATATTATCGGACGTGCCGCGACGGAAGTGATTCATATCGGACAAATTGCGATGAGTTTTAATGCCCGGATCGACTATTTTATTGATCAGGTATTCAATTATCCGACTTATGCCGAAGGGTACCGCATTGCAGCGCTGAACGGTTTTAACAAAGTCAAACATAAGAAGTAGGAAAACAGTATGCCCATCTATGATATCTTTGAGACCAAAGAAGAAGAATCGACAGCCCCAGAAGCCCATGGCCTGCCTGAATCTGAAGTCTTGACCAGCCGCAAAGATCGATTTTTTTCTTCGCTTACAGCGCGGGTACTTTTCTTTCTACTTCTGATGGGAGATATCTGTTGGGGGATTTATGCGCTAGGTGTTGTCGTAGGCATGGGGCCTCTCCATCTTCTGACCGGAAGAAAGATCGGATTTTTAAACCGACTCGTGCGTAAGAATTGGATTTCTCTCAAACGGTCGGGCATCTGCGGAGTCTCGCTTTTCATTTCTCTTTTCAGTCCTGCGCTCGGTATCATGATTGCATGTACCTATTTTATGATGTACGACAAATCCGGCATCCAAGAAGTTGTTCCTAGATCGTTGCAGGAACAATTCCAAGAGTTCTTAAGATAAGCGATTATTGATATACAATTTTGTCGTCCTTCAGCTCTAAATTCACGGTTTGCTGAGGCAAGATTTTGCCTTGCAAGATCGCTGCCGAGAGGAGATTGACAACCTCATTTTGAATGAGTCTTTTGAGAGGACGGGCCCCGAAGAGGGGATCGTAGCCTTCTTCTGCTAAATGAGAAAGCGCTTTCGGGGACCATTTCAGAGAGATTTGCCGATCGGACAGGCGGTTTTTGACGCTGTTCAGCTGGATGATGGCAATTGCTTCCATATCCTTTTCTTGAAGCGGGAGGAAGGGGAGAATGTCGTCCAGACGGTTGAGGAATTCAGGCCTGAAATGCCGCTGCAAAATCGGCTCGATCGTTTTCAAAATCTCTTCTTTAGTGCCGATTTTAGAGCGGAGCATATCCAGTAGTTCTGCTGAACCCAAGTTAGAGGTCATAATGAAAAGAGCGTTTTTGCAATTGACCGTCCGTCCTTTGCTATCAGTGAGCCGTCCGTCATCAAAAATTTGGAGCAAAATATTGAAGACATCAGGGTTGGCTTTTTCGATCTCATCGAGAAGGACCACGCTATAGGGACGGCGACGGATCGCTTCGGTGAGCTGTCCGCCTTCATCGTAGCCAACGTAACCCGGAGGAGATCCAATGAGTTTCGAGACAGTATGTTTTTCCATGTACTCCGACATATCGAGCCGGATCATGGCGTCTTCTTGGTTGAAGAGCTGCCTTGCAAGCGCTTTGGCGAGCTCTGTTTTTCCGACGCCCGTGGGGCCGACGAAGAGGAAAACTCCCATCGGTCTGTTAGGATCGCTCAGCCCTGCGCGGGAGCGACGGATCGCTTCGCTGACGGCTTGGACAGCAAAAGGTTGTCCGACAACCGATTCGCTGAGGACTTTTTCCAGGTTCATGAGTTTTTCAGCTTCACCCTCGAGCATTTTTTGGACAGGAATGCCGGTCCATTTGGAGACGATTTGCGCAATGAGCTGTTCGTCGACTTCTTCCTGGAGAAGCCGGTCTTTGTGCTCGCCTAATTTTTTCTGCACTGCGTCCATCTCTTGTTTCAAAGAGGGAATTTGACTGTAGCGTATCTCCGCGACTTTATTATAGTCGCTGGCTCGCTCGGCCTCTTCTTCTTGGAATTTGAGCTGCTCGAGTTTATTTTTCTTTTCTTTGAGTGCATCAATCAGTTTTTTCTCTTCGTTCCAACGTTGCCTGAGATGGCTGAGCTCTTCTTTGAGTTCGCTGATCTCTTTGCCGATTTTTTCCATCTCTGCTTTGGCAGTCGGGGAATCTTCCCGTTTTAAAGCCTCTTGTTTGACGATGCAGCTGGCCAGCTCGCGCTCTTTCCGGTCGATTGGAATCGGAAGGCTTCCGAGTTGCATCCGGATGAGGCTCGCGGCTTCATCGATCAGGTCGATCGCTTTGTCGGGAAGCTGTCGATCGGTAATATAGCGGTGGGATAAAAAGACAGCAGCATGGATCGCGGCTTCGGTGATGCGGACTCCGTGGAAGATTTCATAACGCTCCCGCAGGCCGCGCAAGATGGCAATGGCATCTTCTAAAGAAGGCTCTTCGACTAAGACAGTTTGAAAGCGCCGCTCTAAAGCAGGATCCTTTTCAATATGCTTCTTGTACTCATTTAAAGTGGTGGCTCCAATGCAATGAAGTGTTCCGCGGGCAAGGGCAGGTTTTAGGAGATTGGCGGCATCCATCGCTCCTTCGGTCGCGCCGGCGCCGACTAAGGTATGGACCTCATCAATAAACAAAAGGATTTTCCCTTCGCTTTTTTCAACTTCGCGCAAAATCCCTTTGAGCCTCTCTTCGAACTCTCCCCGGAATTTGGTTCCCGCGATCAAGCTGCCCATATCGAGGGCAAAGAGTTGTTTGCCTTTCAGTGAATCCGGAACATCTCCTTGGAGGATACGCTGGGCGAGCCCTTCGGCAATGGCGGTTTTTCCTACACCAGGCTCTCCGATCAGGAGCGGGTTGTTCTTCGTGCGGCGGGAGAGGACTTGCATCGTTCGGAGGATTTCTTCATCGCGGCCGATCACAGGATCGAGTTTTCCTTCGCGGGCCAGCGCAGTCAAGTTTTTGCAAAATTTATCGAGAGTTTGAAGGCTTTGTTCTGCAGTCGGTGAATCCATATGCATATCTCCTCGAATTTCTTTAATTTTTTGCTCGACATCATGAGCAGATAGCCGTGCTTTATTTTTCCAACTGGCAAAAGGCTCTTTTCCTTTTTGCCAATAGGCGAGTAAAAGGTGGTCGCTAGCAATATAAGTGTCATTCCATTTTTTGGCGATGGCCTGCGCTTCCTGAAAGATGCTTTGCAGAGAAGAGGAAATGACAGGTTCCCTAGGAGATCCTTCATAGGTAGGTAGTTTTTTGAGTGCTGTTTCGAGTTGCTCTAGAAGATCCTCGCGGTTTAAGCTGACGGACTCGGCAAACGTGGAAAAATATCCTTGTGGATCTTCCAGCAGTGCCATTAATAGATGTGCATCGGTGACCTCTGTATAGTGCTGGGCGGAGGCTTCTTGCAGGGCATTTTGGAGGGCGTTGGCTACGGCTTCAGTCAGTTGCGGAGTCATAACTTTTTCCTTTGTTTCTAAATTTAGCAGATGGCGTTATCAAGTGCAAGATTTATGTCTTAAATAGTTGAAGATAAGAAAATTATACATGATTTATTGAAATATCAGAAATAGCTAATTGATATATTTAATCTTAGTTTTTAAATTTTTGTATAATTTGTAATTAGTGTTAATTTTGATAAAATATACAAACTATGTCAATCAATTATTTATCTTATCAAGATCAAGTTCAAAGAGCAGCTAAGCGGTTGCTAGAACGGAAGGCTGAAGAGCGGAAAACAAAAAGTGCACTTTTAGAACCTCTTTCGCCCCCTCCTGCGGCTGCGAAGCCCCTGAATAACTATCCAATTATCGAGTGGACGAATTATACAGCACGAGAGGTGTTAGCTGATCAGGATGTAGAATCCGACTCGTCAACTGAGGAAGAGCGTTATATTTATGAAGAGACTCTTGGAGAAGGGTCTTTTGGAGGAGTGGTCAAAGCATTAGACACCACGCGAAAATGTTGGATAGCCATTAAGACAGTCCTCCTAGATGCTGGTGATAATCCCATCGAGTATATACAGCGCGAGAGTGCAACCTTAAAGCTCTTTAGGGACAATCGTGTTCCTCACCGGTTGAATTGGCTCGCTGAAGAGCAGTGGCCCGATGAAGACAGTATCTCCTTGGTAACAGAATTAATTCCCGAAAAAAATATTGACGCAGCTTACTTATCTAAAAAAGCTTCTCAAGAGGAATTAACTTTTGATGAGATCATTACTATTTTACGACAAAGTTTAGAGTTTCTCAGTTCTTTAAAAAAGCTCAAAATTATTCACGGCGATTTTAAGCCTGATAATATGATTTATGAGAGGCTCTCTCGCTACCTCACTGTTCTAGATGCAGGTAATGCGATTCTACCGACAGATGAAGTGCCGGAAATACTTCAAACAAGGGAATATAGATGTCCTGCAGGGATTTTAGGTGGGCCTTGCGAAGGGACGGAAGATCTGTGGAGCTTGGCCTGCATTATCTATGAACTTTTAACAAAAGAAACATTGTTTAAGTTCGATTCGATGAAATCTGATTCAGAGCACTCCGGTGATGAAACAGATATTTGTCATCTTGAGATGATCCATCATCAGATAGGCCTGCCATCACCTGCTTATTTAAAAAAATGTGAGAGAGCTGAACGGTTTTATACGCCCGCAGGATTACCTGAGAATCCGCCTCAAGAAAATCATACTCCCAAGTGGGATGAACGTTTAGACCAAGTTGCGAGAGACAAAAAGATTCCTCCTAAGCAAATGGGACAATTGATTTCTTTGCTCCGTGCGATGTTGAAATACGAAAATCGAGCCACTTCCGAAGAACTTTTAAAATCTCCGCTTTTCGAACAAGATGTTTGCTTTCATTTGGCAGGAGGATTGCCGAAAGAGGGTCAGATCCTCATTCGACGCATCTCGAAAGTCTTTTCCTCCGCAGTGGGTGCAGCTGATATGACGATCGATTTGTCTAGTCAAGTGACGCGTACTTGCTACCACCTCCCTAGAGATCCTTGCAATCGTTATGAAGTTTCCCTATGGAGAACCGATCAAAGCTTGATCTCAAAGCAGCAATCCGATATCAAAGACGGCGCAATTTTAGATCTAAAATCTTACTTTCCTCAGTAATAATATATGTCATTGACACCTATTCCAGCTGCAGCTTCGCTTCCGCCTGTGACCCAAGCTCCTTCAAAGCCCAAAAAACGCAACAACGGAAAACACGCCATTGATATTGAAAACCAAGAAATGCATAGAAGGATTCGCAAGGCGGCAAATGATCGCGTTGTTGTTTTGAAATTCAATAATGCAAAAACTACACAACTTCCTCAACTCAAGCCTGTTCCTACACGGACTTTAGTGAAAGAGCCTGAGGTTCAGAAGAGCGCCGATGCTCAACTTTTACGGCCTTCGAATGTTCAAAGAATCCAACCGGGAGATACCGAAGCCGCTTCTCTAATCCAGGATGTGAGCCGAAAATACCTAGAATTGCATGCGGACGCACTAGGCGCTGGAACGACGGGCAAGGTCATGAAGGGCATCGATCTTACTAGCGGTGTTACTGTTGCGGTAAAAAAATGTAAGAGTGAAATTTTTTCTCAAGTTTTTGCCAATGAAATTCGAATCTTAAAAGAACTCAACAGACGTCAAGTTCCTCATAGCCTTCATCTAAGAGATGCTTTTGTTCGACCTGCTTCGACGAGAGGTGGTACCCTCGAGCATGTGATTGTCACAGATTATATTCCGACAAAGAATGTTTATGAGTTGCGTCACCTTTTTACATGGTATCCTCAAATTCTATGTCTTGGAAGACAGCTTTTAGAATATCTCGCTGGCATGAGCCCGGATATCGTTCATGGTGACCCTTCCCTAGTCAATTTGATGTATGAGTTCAATTGCAACCATTTAACTGTTATCGATAACGGCCTTAGCCAGAAAATCTCTGATAACGGTTTTGAGTTGATTCAGACTTCATTTTATCGATGTCCCGAGGCTATTTTAAGTGGACCCATCGATTGTTCAGCCGATATTTGGAGCGTGGGATGTATTCTTTTCGAGCTCATGACAGGCAGTCCACTTTTTAACGTCTACGATCATAAGCAAGATCTGACCATTAGCTCAGCTATACTTTTGCAGAAAATAGCCGCTCAACTCGGAATGCCGGCACCTAGGTTTCTCCAAAAATGCTCCGAGACTGCCAAGTATTATCGGGTCGAAGGATCGCAAGTTCATTTTCATAAGTATTTGCCTCTCAAAGAAATTGCTTGGAGAGAGGCTATACTGACAGCAGCTTCTTCCAGAGGAATGCTGCCAGACCAGGCTCATGAGTTTATCCACCTATTAGAAGGCATGTTGAGATATGAAAATAGGCTATCGGCTCGTGAGCTCTTACAGTCACCCTTGTTCTATGAAGGGATTTCATTTCATTTAGCTCCTACTTTTGCCGTAGGCGATTTCATTACGATTTATCGGGCATGGGATATGGATCGACACCTGGGAAATCCAGCAGAAGTGCCTTTCCCTCTGCCTTTTTTTCAACTAAAGTATAGTCATGTGAGTAGAACATGCCATCATATGCCGGTGCGAGATCCTCTCGATCGATATATTGTGTATGTGCAGCGGCAAGGCATCTCGTATTTTGGACAACTTTGGGAAATCCAGGATGGACAAGAGCTAGGATTCCACTTTCTCTTGGAGCAACCTGTGATACCGCAGGTTATTGCTGGGGCGTCATCGAGGACTGGGGCGCTTTGATCATTTTGCCATTGACGCTGACATTGGTCAGGGTATTGGTGATTTTTGAAGGGTAATTCGGATCTCCGCTGGGTTCCATCGTGACGGCAATCGGAGTCAGCCAAAAAGTGGCCTTAGCACGGTCGGTTGGGGCAATTTCATAGAGAGAACCATCACTGAACATCAGTTGCGTACCACCTTGGATATTTTGCTGAAGATAGATGGATTGTGCAGCAGAAGTCGTTTTCAGCACAAATCTGTTGTTGATCCAAGATTCTAACTCTTTTTTCTGTGCATCGGAGAGGTTTGCAACTCCTGTTTTCTGTTGTTCATCTGCTGACATCACTTCATTGAGGCGCAGAGTGCCTAGAAGTTTAGTTGAGTAGCAAGCGGCTGCGATACAAACTGCCACAGCTGAAATAGCGCGCATAGGATGCATGGGACCTCTATCGTTAATAGCCACCTTTTAAAAAAATAATTTGAATATTGCAAGCAATTTAAGAGTTAGGTTCAGGGGAGAGCCGGCGGAGGTAATCGCGCAGGTCTCGCAGTGCTTTACATTTGTGGCCGCGCGCATCGAGGAGTTTTTCCGTGACACGGAGATGGTCCCACGCTTGGTTATAATCAAGCCTTTGGACGGCAAGAATAGAGAGATAATATTCTACGGTACAGTTAGTAGGATCCATCTGATGATGGAGCAGCAGAGTCTGCTGGGCTTCATGATGCCGGCCTAATTGAAGCCAAGTGACGGCAAGCTGGACAAGACCTGCTCGGAAACGGGGATATTTTTTGAGGACTTTTTGGAGGGTCTGCTGTTTTTCTAAGATGGACTGACGTTTTTCGTCGACGTGGAGGAAAACAGATTTGAGCCCTTCAGCGTCGATGCGGCCTTGGAGATAATCTTCGGGAATTGTTTCGGGGGAAATCGACCAATCGAACGTGCATCCTTTCAGAGGTTCTAAGAGAGCCTTCCCTTCTTTTTTCTTGCCGATGAATAGGTAATTCATTCCCAAGAAGAGCTGAATGAGTGGATGGTCTCCTTCATATAAACGGGCTTTTTCATAGAGCTCGACGGCTTTTTTGTAATCCTTTTGCGCCCAAGCTACCGAGGCTTGGTTGAAATAAGCCATACCGATCACTTCTTTCATGTTCCGCTGCTCTAAACGTCTCGTATCGATGCCGAGATAAACTTCCGTCGGAAGATCGATTCCTCGGGCTGTGGTTTCGATATTCACAATCTTGACCCCATTTCGATAGCGGACATAGATGTGGCCGGGAGGCGTGATAATTTCTAAGGGAAGTCCCAGCCGCTGGGCTAAACAAAGATAGAGGATCGAGACGCCTAGGCAGACGCCTTCACGGCTGTCCATGACAGACGGTAGGAAGGTATAGAGGTCGATATCTTTTGCATAGAGAGAATGAGGAGGGAAACGGAACTTCATCTCCTGGAAGATAAAGCGGTTGATTTCTCGGATATAATCTTCGGGGGAGGCGTTTTGGGGGAGCCGTGCAAGAATCTGCAAAGCAATGAGATCGATGCCGGCTTCATATTGCCTTATCTCATCGATATTCTCATTAAACTGCTCAATGAGCAGGCCTCGACTTAGATCAATCTCATGAGGCTGTAGCATCAGGAGCTGCTCTCTGGTCCAAATTTGATGCCCTTTTATGAAACGATTGGCAAGGCGGCTCCCCAGATCTTCGATGGCATTGAGCTGCTGAGGTGTGAGCTTAACAGGTTTTTCAAAATTCTGACGGGTGACCAAGGAGATAATCGCTTGGATGTCGACGGTGGGAAGCGTCACCTGGATGCCCGTTTTTTTAACTTTGCCCCCCGCAAGCAAATGCCAAGCTTGGGACAGAGCTTTTTGCCCTTCATCCGTCTCAGGGTAGAGTTCATAAAAAGCAAGATGCTCTGAAACCGATAGCGGATCTAAGCTGCTGAGGCGTGATTTTAAAAAATGATCTTCCGCATGAACCAGCAACGGCAGAAGCAGGAATATCATCCATTTCATAGGGGGGATCATAGGATTATTTCAGGGGGAAATCAACAGAAATACACGCTTGTCGGAAAAGGGATGATTTGGGTAGCGTTTATTCAGATTTTTCAACAAGGAATGAAAATGAAAAAAAAATTCCCTCTGGGGGCTTTTCTACTTTTAGCTTTTTCTACGCTTTTTGCTGCAGATCCAACGCATAAAATTGTCTATATGATCTCTCCACCGCGCTCGTTGTCGGTGGCTTTTACACGCATGATCCAGGCTCGGGGCGATTTTACAATTTTTCATGAACCATCCCAATATGCTTATGATTTGATCAACTATCCTGAACTGACAGCTTCCTGGTTTAAAAAAGAGGCTATCCGAACTTTTGCAGAAGTCAAAAGCGCGCTGCTTAAAGCTGCAGAGCAAAGACAAGTTTTTGCCAAAGAAATAAGCTTTGCAGTCGAAGGTTTTTTGTTAAATGATCTTGAGTTTGTTCAAAATCCCAATGTCTATTTTGTATTTTTAATGCGCAATCCTCACCCTACTGCTGTCTCTTTTTACAATAAGTTGCAGACCTGGCCTGAAGAATGGAACTTTTTGCTGGGCTACAAAGCTCAATATGAAATTTTTCAGTTTGTTAAAAGAAATGCCGCCAATAAACCCATCCTTTTTTTCACAGAAGATCTCTACAACGATCCGGAAAAAACGGTGAAAGCTTTTTGCAGTCGATTAGAGATCCCGTTTGTCCCTGAGTCAATGCAATGGCAAGCCCTCAGCACAGAATTTAACGGCGAGAAAGAATGGCATGAACTGAAAATTCCTCATCACACGCATCATTGGCATGGAGAGGCCATCAATAGCAAAGGTTTTAGCAAGCCACGCTCTTATGAAGTCGATGCTCAAGGCCGTCCGACGTTCAGTGAAGTCAAAAATGAAAAGGATCGGGCGACCCTGAGTCAGGCTTATTTCCTTCATCTGCCGTACTATGAGAAGTTAAAGGCCGAGAAAGAGTTTCTTATCTCGGAGTAATTATTTCAAAATAGACTGAAGGGCCTTTTTAAGGGGCTCATGGTGGGCGATTTCTTCCAGTGTGGTATGAAGCCTGTAGGTCCAATTAGAAGGCAAAACTTTGCCGGGAATGTTGATCCGCTCATCTTGGGGATGTGAGGAGACAAGCTCGGGAAATAAGGCCAGATATTCGGGCAGGAGATTGATGTGGAAAAGAGAAGGGGTGTGATGGGCGTCCTTTAAAATCTGCAAACGGTGGTCATAACTTAGATCAGGAGAGTAAGTCCATCCTTTGAAGGTGCAGAATTCTTTTGCATCTTCCGAAGGATCTTGCCACCAAAGCTGCAAGGTTTCAGAGTCGTGGGTAGAGACGGTTGTCATGGAAAGCTGAGGGTACTCGTTATAGGGGATAAACTGGCCCCCTTGATCATACTTTCTCTCCCAGCGGATCACTTTCGTACCGCAAATACCAAGCTCTGCCAGTGTTGTTCGCACCGAGGGAGGGACATTGCCTAAATCCTCCGCAATAGGGAGCATGGGGGATGCATTGAGCATCATTTGAAGAATTTCTTTTCCCTGAGGGACCCATAGAGAGGGATTTTCCGGCAGGAATTTTCCTTCTCTAGGATGTTGATTCAGAGGGATGGCCCAAATCCTAAAAAAACCGACGACGTGGTCAATTCGGTAAAGATTGTAGTAATTGGAAGCGACTAAAAGCCTTTCTCTCCACCAGAAATAGTCTTCATTTTTCAAATCTTCCCAATTGAATAAGGGAAAACCCCAGTATTGACCTTCGCTATTATAGGCATCGGGAGGAGCCCCTGCCGATAGATTAAAATTAAAACGGTCGGGCTTGAACCAGCAGTCGGCGCTGTCAGGGCTGATGAGGATGGGAATATCTCCTTTCAGCAGCACTCCTTTGGAGTTGGCGTACTGTTTAACTTCAGTCAGCTGTAAATGGCAGAGATATTGCAAAAAGAGATAAAAAATGATCTCCTGTTGGTGTTCATCTTCCAGTTTCTTAAAATCGGGAGTTTTGAGCTCAACGGGCCAGCTCATCCAGGGTGTATGCTGAAGTTTATCCTTCAAAACTTTAAAAAGGGCATAGGGGACAAGCCACCGATTCTGGTCTCGGAAAGTTTGAAACTCTTTGCTTTTGACAATTTCCAGTCCCGATTCTTGAAAATAGCTATGCAGGAAGTTGAGCTTCAGCGAGAGGACTTCAAGGTAAGAAATGCGGGGCAGAGCATTGAGATGAGACGCATCGGGTGGAGTCGGATGACCAGGCAGATCGGAAAGCGACAAATAGATCGGATGGAGTGCGCAGGAAGATAGAGCGCTGTAAGGGGAAGGATCAGTCCCGGAATCATTGAGGGGAAGAAGTTGAATCACTTCAAAGCCCACCTCATGACACCAGTCAATGAGAGGAATGAGATCGGCAAACTCTCCAATACCTGAGCTGTGCAGAGTTCTTAGGCTAGCCAGGGGGATATTGATCCCGTCCCGGGAATGTACTCCGATTTTGTTCCAATGGCGGGCAGAGGGTAGATGATTGAAGTCAATTGTCATGTTAATTTCTATATGTAGCGAAAAAGAAATACCTTCAATCAAATTAACAGTAAAAAAGATAGAGAAAGGTAAGAATCTAAATCCATGAATGGCAAAACATGGGTTTTTTCGTTTGTTTAATAGGAGGAATAACTAAACACGCCTTTTGTGAGGGTGAAAATAAGAATGCTTTTATGAAGTCCAGAAATCACTCAGCTTGCTTTAATTCAAGGATTTATCTTAAAAAACTCTTGTAATAATTCTCGCTCATCTTTCTCTACGCTCTCTGAAAAAGCAGCAATGCTTTCTACTTGATTTAAGCCTTCTTCTATTTCTTTTAAACGATTAGAAGCTATTTGTTTGTCTTTTTGGATCTCTTCTAGCTTCTCTGCACGCGCCTCCATCGATGCCCGATACTGTGACACTTCTTCTTCAGATAAGCCACTCGCTTCTGTTGGATTCCTCTTATAATGGCTTCCTTTAAATCCACCGCCCCACATTAAATCGTGTTCTCTACTATTGAGCTCTTTTATTTGTTGCCCAAGGATCTGAACCATAGATTGCATTTGTTGTTTTTCTTCTTGAAAAGGAGCCGAGGTTTTTTTATTTAATTTTTCAAGCCTTGCTCTAAGTAATGCACTACTTTCGTCCTTATACCTATGATATTTTTGCTTTGATGCCAATCTTTGAAGCTGTTGCATAGCCAATGTTCGTGTCTTCCAATAACGATCTGGATTTCGAGCAACTGCACGTAAAATTTCAGTAGGATGTTTTAGATAATCTAAAATGCCATGTTTATGTTCCAAATCAATCATATGTTTTAAGCCACAAAAATCCTGATTTCCATGAAAGACTAAATCTTTTAAAGCTGGCTCTGCGTGAGGATTTTTTATGATTTCAATGAAAACAAGTACAATCCCAACAGAACAATGCCCACCTTGCTCGATGCAAGCCTTGATTTCTTCTTTTGATACCGTCTTATTGAATGCCGAAACTGTTGTTGCAATAGTCGCGAGCCAACGCAGGTGTTGAATATCTAGATACCAACCTTGTATCCAATCTTCTTTGTAATCTTGAATAAGAGGTTTCAAAGCTATCCAGATATCAGAGATATCCATTGCTTTAATTGCTGCTGCTATTGCAGCAGCTTGACTGATATATTTAAACCAAAACGCTTCAGAAGGGGATAAGCATTTTGCGGCTTCACGAGCACAGGCATATTCAAACTCAGCTTCAACTGCTCGTTTAGGTAAGACGGAGAGGATATTTTCCGAATCTTCTCTAATTCGGTTTTTGGTCTTTGTCCAAATGGGTTGTTCATCACCTTTCAGATAACATTGAATCCAGACAATTTCTATAAAAATTCTATATACTTTACAAAGCTTCCGATGTAGAAAATGATGATGTAAGGTTTCCAAAGCGACGGTCTTATTTAATTCTAACATGATAGGTACTACATCACTATCGAGCAAAGAAGTACGAGTAAATTCTCTTTGGAGAATCTCTATTCCATTTCGATATAATTCTCTTAACTTCTTTTTTGCTTGATCTGTATCAAAATGTTTAGTTAAACATTTGTAAATATCTTGAGCTGTCTCTGTCATTAATCGTACAGTAGCAGTATTTGAAGAAGCCATAAATCTCCTAAAATTTGTTAGTAAATACGATAATATAAATATTTTTTTTATTGCAAGTTGGATATTAAATTTTTCTCAATCATCCAATGTCCTGTCTATCTTTCTTCTTATAAAGATGAATTAATATCGCTGACTGACGTGAAGTTGTGCATGAGTTCGTATATTCTCTTATGCAAAATTTGCTGATAAATTAATGTCACGATAAGAAAACGTCCTCGTTTGTTAAAAAGTCTTAAATTTACTTTACACGTTTATAGGTGTTTAATAAGCAAAGTTCTAACGATATTAGTGAAATAAATATAAGAAAATTTCATTTCCTTTGGACGTCGAAAATCGAAGGGCCCGTTTTGTGGAGGATTTGTCCACGCTGGGGCAGCTGGCCTGTTTGAAGCGCAGTTCTCCAGGAGAAAGCTTTTTCTAGGAAAGCTTCTAAAAAATCGGCCATCGTATCGCCGCGAAGCCCCTGGAAAGAAACGTAGGAAAAAAAGGCGAGTTGATTGTTCCTGTCGCTATAACCAAAGGTTCCCATGCGGGGGAAAAGGTTATTTTCTTTGAGGGTTTCTTTGAGGACATTCTCGCGGAACTTGCCGGGGGGGATCTCGCCTAAAAAGGCGCCGACCAAGATCCGATCTTTGCTTTCATCTTCTTTAAGCTGCACATGGAGTTCATGATTGAAGCTTAGACAGCAGCTCCGTTGGTGATCAGGATGCAGCGGCACTTGAATCAAAGCTCCAAGGTCTGCCAGCAAGATAGCAAAAGGATCCAGGCTCATTTTTTCTTCTTCTTGTTATCGTTTTCTTCCTCTTCTTCGAGCTCTTCTTCCAGATCTTCCAGGGTCTCCATGAAGCAAAGCAAGATCTCTTGCCGGTGTTTTTCATCACGAAACAGCCGTGGGGCGACTTGCCGCATCGCATCCCGGAACTGAAGATAGATAATCAGCTGGGCAATTTCATCATCAGCGATGCCAAGCTGCTGAGACAAAAGCAGCGCTTTATCGACGGAGGGGTATTTTTCTTGTAGAAAGCGCATGAAAGTACGGGCCAGCATGTCAAAGGTGATACGAGAAGGAAGGACCAGCCCTTGCCTGTCAAAAGAGCTGCTAATCAGCCGCATGCGGGAAAAGAAATATTTGTAAATGCCGAGAATTGCTTGCATGTTGCGAGTTTCCGTCATGAACCTCTCCAGCTCCTGACGGGAAATAGAAGGGCCTTTGGACTTCAGATCGGCCCCCAGAGAATGGAGCACGAAGTCGATTACAACTTTCATCTTTTCAAACGGATAGTTGCCGGAAAGCTCTTGAAAAAGAGTAAGGGCATCACGAGGATTGCCGATAATATGCCGATAGAGGTCGCGTAAAGCGGTCGGTGATCCTAAGCCTTGCGAGGAGAAGTTTCGGGCTTGCGCGCCGATGTTGCGGCCCGCTTTAATGTCTCTTTCATGTAAGCGGTTAAGCTCAGCTTTGGTCTTTTCGAGGAGCTTGCGCATTTCGGGGCCTGCCGTTGCGATCAAAAAATCTAGAGCTTCGTCGGCGAGGGCAAGATCGGGATAAGCTTCACGCAGCTTGCGAAGGATATCTTCAACAGTATCTTGGGGAGAAAGGCGCACGCGGAGGGCAAGGAGGGTACGGGCTTGAAGCTCAGGATTTTTTCGCTGATAGTTTTCCGCTGTTTCTTGCAGCCGCTCAACGGCATTGATCTCCTGCTCTTCTTCGATTTTTTCTTGTTTATGGGTATCTTCCGGGCGGGCTCTTTCACGGGCGCGCCTTTCGATCGTTTGGAAGTTCCGCGCCATGGCGAGGGGGTTCCAAGCGCTCAGGTCGCCCCATTCTTGAAACCCTTCCCGTGCAGCTTCTTGGGCAATCGAGTATTGGCTCAGCCGTGCAGCAGCGGCCTGCTTTTGAGCAGCTTGCTGCTGAGAGCGCTGTACTCCTTCGCTGATGATGTGGTCTTCTGCCATAGAACCCCTTATCCCTATGAAAACCATAAAAGGGCTCTTTTTGTCTATGAAGGAGTTAGATTTGTTTTGAGCTAATACCTGCTTGTTCTTTAAGCTTGTTTCTTGCGGGAGGAAGCTATGTCAAAACTTTGTAGGGTGTTTTTCTTTGTTTTTATAGCGGTTTGTTCTGGGGTCAGAGCTGAAACCCACGATTTGGATAAGTATCGAGTCACCATTTTGAAGATAGAGGAGGAGTTGCACTCTATCGCACTTTCCAACGGGATGATTTGCCATGTAATACCATCGAAGTGGGGAATAGAAAAATCATTTGCAATCGGGGATAAAATTCAGGTTACGCCCAATTTGTGGCATATAGAGAAGAAAGGATCTCTCCATGAGGAAGGAAACTTTAGGCTATTTTTCTCCAAAGATCAGAAAGGGGGTAATCTTCCTGTTTGGGTCTCTGAAGAGTCTAATCCTCTTGCTACAACTTATGTTTCAGATGTTTCTATTTGTACCCAACCGGCAGGGTGGTTTTCTTCCGAAAAGCTCCTCCAAGTGATTGAGTTGTCTGACGGATCTAAATGGGGATTGCATAGTGAGCCCGTTGTACCGATCCAGAAGTTTGCTAAAGCAGGGGATCGTATTCTTGTTACGTTTCTTCTTGAACCCAATCTGTATGTATTAACGAACCTTGATAGGCTGAATTTTTTCATAGATTCTTCAAAAGAGGCTTGCGGGTTTTATCGTTTTATTTTAGTCACTCCCTATCAAGAAAAGAAGCCCCAGTGAGAATACTGCTTAGAAGTCGCGTTTTATTTTGAGGCTTTATTCATTCGGTCGAGATACCGTTTAGCTAAGGCATGTCCCCTATCTGCTGCAGCTCGGTACCATTTTTTGGCTTCTTGTTCGTTTTTTTGTACACCATCGCCAAAGAAATAAAGTTCACCCATGACATAATGGGCTTTGGGGTGGCCTTTAGCGGCAGCTGTCTTGAGCAATCGAATCCCTTCTTTTTCGTCTTTTTCAACTCCAAACCCATCTTTGAAACAGATACCCAGGTTAAACTCTGCCTCTTTGTTTCTTTGCTCGGCAGCTTTTTGAAACCATGTGAAAGCTACGGGATAGTCTTGCGGAGTGCCTTCTCCCAAAAAATAACAATCTCCCAGGTCATTTTGAGCCTCGGCCAGTCCTTGCTGAGCTGCTTCTCACAGCCATGCGAAGGCATCTTCTAGATGGGGGATTGTTCCCTTTCCTTTTTGAAGACATGTTGCAACTTCTAGATGAGCTTGTGCATGCCCTTTTTCTGCGGCCTTTAGAAACCATTCAAAAGCTAGGGTAGGATCCTTCTTCACTGTCGATGCGTAAGCAAAAACAAGTCCCAGTTGATATTCAGCAGCGGGGAACCCCTTCTGAGCCGCTAACTTATACCACAGGATGGCCGTATTCATATTTTATTCGGTTCCAATGCCGTGTTGACAGCAATAGCCTACTCTACATTGAGCTTCGACCAGGTTTGGGTCTGCAGCTTGTTTATAAAGTTTGAAAGCTAGGTTAACATCCTTGGTAATTCCTTTACCATCGAAGCAGTAATTAGCCAAGTTATGTTGAGCTATTGGATCTCCTTGACCAGCCGCCAATCGGTACCACTCAACAGCACGTTCATGACTTTGTTCAACCCCTTTTCCAAAGTCGTAACAGGTCCCTAGGCGAAACTGAGCATGGGAATGATTGTAGGGTATAGCTTTGCGAAAGCATTCCAAAGCTGCTGGGTATTGTTCGGCTATATAAAACTTCTCACCTCGTTCGACGAGTTACTGAATTTCAGTAGGATATTTGCTTGGGAGAGCGGCGCCTGCAATGGAGCTCATGAGATTGTTTCATGCTTTTGTTGGCTGAAAGTTTAAAGTCCTTTAGAAATTTGAGTCAATTATTGGTAATTTTCACCTAAGACATCATTAGCTGTGCGTGCTGCTGGATATCTTCTGAATAAGCTTGACCCGGAGCCCCGTAGATACGGGAACTCATTAAGAGAGCTGCACTCGTCCCAGAGGCTGGATGCGCATCTCAGGGACAATTTCTTGATACGACACAACGGGTAGATCAGGGAATTCTCCCTCGATCAGCTTGCGGGCAAAGCGCCGGACGTCGATGGCCGTGAGCAGGACAGGAGGCTGTCCTCCGGCAGGCGTCGGAGTGATGGTCGTCCGCATCGCATGCATGATCATCTGGACAGAATCGGGATCTAGGGCTAGATAGGAACCTGCGGATGTCTGTTTGATCGCGCCGCGGATGAGGTCTTCGATTTCGGGATCAAGAAGATAAACGGCAAGGACCGATTGCCCTTGAGAATACTTATAGCTGATGTACCGCTTGAGCGAAGACCGGACGTACTCAGTGAGAAGAACGGTGTCTTTTTCGGTTTGCGCCCATTCGCTGAGAGCTTCTAAGATCGTGCGGAGGTCTTTAATCGAGATCTGCTCTTGGACAAGTCTGCGGAAAATTTCGGTAAGTTTTTGGAGGGGCACCAGGCGCGTGACTTCCTTAACGAGATCGGGGTACGATTTCTCGACAAACTCCAAAATGGCTCGGACTTCTTGAATGCCGATGAAATCGGCGGCATGCATCCGGTAAAAATAGGAAAGATGCAGGATCATGACTTCCAGAGGCTTCCAATACTTGATTCCGGCTTTTTGCAAGACTTCTTGGAATCTGCTGTCAATCCAAATCGAAGGAAGTCCGAAAACGGTTTTGGATTGAGTGAAAGGAACATTGTATTTGCGGAGGATATCGGGATTTTCGTTCACGAGAAGCTGGCCTTCCGGGATTTTACCTCGAAGAACCGGTACTTCATTCAGATAAATGGCATATTCATCGGTTTCCAAAGTAGGCGAATCAGTCCTCACATGGATCCCGGGGAACCTTACGCCGAGGTCCTGGTAAAGAGCGTGGCGCATTTTGGGCACCATCTCTTCGATAAAGGTAGTGCCGCCCCGATCTTTTTTCATCAGCGTTGAAAGGTTTTTACCGACTTCTAAAATGATAGGAAGGGTGAGGGCATACTCATCGCTCGGGCCGCGGACCATGGCGTGCCCTTCGACTTCGGTTTCTGCGCGGCCGGCCATCATGCCCGCAGCGGTTTTTGTAGCGACTTTCTTAGCATTATACCATTTCGTGGTTCCAAGTGCTCCCGTGAGGATGGCCAAGATGATAAAAATGACTTTAGGAAATCCGGGAACAAAAGCAAATCCAAATAAAACAATGGCAGCGATCATGATCGCTTTCGGCTGTCCGAGAAGCTGGGCTGAAATCTCGGTACCCAGGTGAGAATCTTTCTTTTCGCTGGAAACCCTGGTTGTCACGATACCGGCCGTCATGGAGATTAAGAGAGAGGGGATCTGAGAAACGAGACCGGAGCCGATCGAAAGGAGGGTATAGGTTTGGGCCGCTTGGAGAGCCGACATCCCATGCATCGAGACCCCAATAATAAGTCCCGCGATGATATTGATGACAGCGATCACGATACCGGCGATCACGTCTCCTTTGACGAATTTCATCGCACCGTCCATGGCTCCGTAGAGCTGGCTTTCTTTGGCGAGCGCAAGACGGAGGTCACGGGCTTGGTTGGCATCGATAATGCCGCTTCTCATATCGGCATCGATGCTCATCTGTTTACCGGGCATCGCGTCCAAAGTAAAACGTGCAGCGACTTCGGCAACGCGCTCAGCACCCTTCGTGACCACGATGAACTGGACAATGGTGATGATCAAGAAGACCACGCCGCCGACCACGAAGTTACCGCCCACGACGAAATTACCAAAGGTCTGAATGATATGGCCAGCATAAGCGTAGAGCAAAATTTGCTTGGTAGCAGAGATCTCAATTCCCAGACGGAAGAGGGTGGTAATGAGGAGTAGAGAGGGGAACATCGACAAGTTGACGGCTTTGGGGATATACAAAGCGACCATCATCAATGCAATAGAGACGGTCATGTTGATCGCGATCAAGTTGTCCAAGAAAGTTGAGCTGACCGGGATGATGATCATCATGATGATGGTGATCACGAAGAAAGCCAGGATCACATCGCTCGATTGTCCGATGATACGTAATAGTTTTTCTCCGCCCAGTCCGCGAGCGACATTCGTAAAAAAGTTTTTCATTGTTTAAAGAGCTCCACTTCTTCTTCTCCTGCTTCAAGACGTTTCAACCATTGCAGGATCTCTGCGAGGGCTTCATAAGTCTCCTCAGGTACATATTCGCCGATTTTGCCTTTCCTGAAAAGAGTTTGTGCAAGAGTGACGTTTCTCATAATGGGAACAAAGGCCTCTTGCCCAATGCGGACAATCTGGTCGGCGATGAGTCCTTGCCCCATAGTGACGATCTTCGGCGCCGGTTCCGTCGCCTCTTTGTATTCGATGGCCACCGCAATATGGATGGGGTTTGTAATAATGGCCCTTGCCCTGCGGGTTGCCATTGGCCCTTCTTGGTAAGCGATCTCTTGGGCGACCTGTTTGCGGCGGCTTTTCATATGCGGGTCGCCTTCGGTATCTCGATATTCTTGCTTGACCTCGAACTTTTCCATCTTCATTTCTTTTTGGAAGTTATGCCGCTGATAGGCCAAGTCGAAAATAGCCACGATTAAAAAGAAAATTCCTACCCGGATAATGACTTTGGTCAGAAAACTTGAAAAGACGACAGCGCTTCCTATCGGCGCCAAAGCCGCCGTTCCGATGATCTCAGGGACGCTGTTGTAGATCACCGAGTAGATCAGGAACATGGCCCCTGTGATTTTCAAAACCGATTTGATCAGTTCAATCCAAGTTTTTAATTTGAACATGTTCTTCAAATTGGTCACGGGATTCAGTCGTTTCAAATCAATTTTAAGCACTTCGCTGGAAAAAACCGGCCCTACGACTAGGAAGGAGACTAAAACCCCGACCATGCTTGTCACGATTACAATAGGAAGGCTGCATTCCAGGATCACCATCATGCATTCGGCGAGATAGCCTCCTGCGCGGCTGGTCATGTCACTTGTTCCCGCTATGCTTCTGAAAGTGGAGACGATATAGCCGCCCATTTGCTGAAATAAATACTTGGTGCTGAAAAGAACGACAGCAATCGAAGTGATAAACGTGAACGCCGAGGGGAAATCTTGCGCTTTAGCGACCTGTCCCTTTTTACGAGCATCCCTAAGCTTTTTCGGCGTCGCCTTTTCTGTTTTTTCTGCCATGGAAGAAAATCGTTAAGATTATCCTTCCTTATCGCATGTTTGGGTATTTTTCAGCACGGAAAGATATCTAGACCCCTTCGATGTCAACTAAAAAATAAAGTTGTCGTCGCATTTTGTAATTTTCATTTTCTGGGATTTTGTGGATAATAGAACTCTTTAAAAATTAGCAGGAGAAAAACAGACTTTATGGACAAAACGCGCACAACGCACTATCGCTGGGTGATCGCAGGCCTCATCTTTTTTATCACTCTTGTTAACTTCATCGACCGTTCTGCCATTTCCTTTGTGATCGAACCTTTAAAAAAAGAATTTCATTTCACCGATACGCAGTTCGGGATGATCTTGTCCGCGTTTGGCATGGGGTATATGCTGCTGACCGCCTTGGGAGGATGGCTAGTAGATCGATGGGGAACTCGCATTGTATGGCCTCTTGCTGCCATTACATGGTCGCTTTGCGTAGGTCTACTCGGCTTTGCATCCGGTTTTTTAGGGTTCATGGTGCTCCGTTTCCTTTTAGGGGTGACAGAAGGTCCTCACTTTCCTGCAATGACCCGCTCTGTCAGCGATTGGCTTCCTCCTTCCGAACGCGCTCGAGCTTTATCTTTAGGCCTCGTTGCCATTCCTCTCTCGGCTGTAGTGGGCGCTCCGATTACTTCTTACCTTGTTGCTGACTTCGGCTGGAGAATTATGTTTATGGCCATGAGCGCGATGGGAATCGTTTGGGCGTTTGTCTGGTATTGGTGCTTCAGAGATAAGCCCGCAGACTCCAAATATGTCAGTGAATCCGAAAAGCAACTGATTGCTGCCTCGTCATCAAAACATGAGAAATTAGAAAAATCAGATGTCGATTGGCGCTTTATTCTGACCCACCCTACTCTTGTTGCCAACAATATCGCTTATTTTGCTTTCGGTTATATGTTGTTTTTCGCGACTTTGTGGCTCCCAGGATATTTTTTAACTCAGCACGGCCTCAACCTCAAAAGCGTCGGTTGGTATTTGACCATCCCTTGGCTTGTCGGCGCTGGGTTTTTAAAAGCCGGCGGAATTCTCTCCGATTGGCTTTATAAGAAATCTGGCAGTCGACGTTTGGCCCGCTCCCATCTTATTTGGGGCAGTCAGCTCCTGGCGGCGGTTTTTTTCGTCGCCTTGGGTTTCACAAAAACTTTTACTCCTTCGCTCATCTTCTTGAGTTTAGGTCTCGGGTTCGGCCTCATGCCGCAACCGGCATTCTTTAGCATCAATATTGACGTCGCTAAGGAAAAGTCCGGAGCTTCTCAAGGGATTACTTCCAGCTGCCTTTCGATTGCTGGTATTGTAGCTCCTGCCCTCACAGGTTATTTGATTGACTTGACAGGGAACTATCAAGGCGCCTTCTTGCTCCTGGCTGGTTTGACAGTGATTGCTGTTTTGACGGTACTTCTGTTTCACCATCCGGATCGAGAGTGGTCTTCCGCTAAGCAATCAGCTTAAACAAAAAGGTGAAGCTTTTTTAAGCTTCACCTATGTTCTCATTTTTTTACCTAACAACCCGCCAGAATATCGTTTTGCTTTTTTCTTATTGTTAAACATACAATAATTATTGTTAAACAGGAGATTAAGACTATGGGAGCGCAAGTTGTTGCAATAGGAAATCTTCCCCTCGTTCACAATATTTTATCCGATGAAGGTTCTTTTCAAGGGTCGCAAACTCCTGATAGTGTTTCTCCTTCTCATGCTGATCATCGAATGGCCTCTTCTTTGGATGTCGAGACAACAACAAAGAAACGAAAAGAGAGAGAACTCCCTAAAGTTGATTTTGGATCTCTCATCCAAGCAAACGGGCTATTTCATCTTAAATGTTATGTAGAGGCATATTCGAAATATGAAACGGTTCTTGGCCAAGATCCTTATCATTTGACAGCTTTATACCGGCACAGCGTAGGTTTTTGGAAGCGTGGTTTCGTTAATCAAGCTTTAGCAACCTTAAAGCAGCTTCTTTCAAAGTATCCCCAAGACGCAGAAGCTTGGGCTACAAAGGGAGCCATTCTCATCCAACAATCTCAAGAGAAGGCCGCTTTAATAGATTTAAAAAAAAGCGTCTCCTTAGATCCTTCTTTAGAGTTCATTCAGCATGTTCTTTTGAAGAACTGTTCCTATGCTTTTAGACAGATACCAGAAAATGAAACAGCCTATTCGTCATTGCCTGAGCAAGAAGATCAAGCGCTCTTCAAGGCATTGAGATTTGCTTCTCAAAACAAATATAGGCCCGCTGTACAAGCACTCTCTAATACAGATATATCAGATCCTGAAAGCCTTTCAAGCAAGGTTCTCATCATTTTCGATCATCTGATCCAAGATCCGCGTTTAAGCACTCAAAAAAGATCGCGACTTACAGTTGCTGATTTATTAACCTCTGAAGGAATATCGGAATTGCCAAAAGGGTGGATGAGAGATTGCAGGTGTATTATTCGCTAAAACGAACTAAGGGGATTTTAACTTCAGGATAGTCATGCGCTTGCGCTTTTTTAAACCATGCTTGTATTTTTGTTGAAGTAGTGGATTCCTTCTCTATATAAACCTTCAGCGCTTTGTTGAGATAGAGGTAACCGGGGTTGTAGATGCCACATATCAAAAAGCGTTCTTTTAAGAAGCTTTTTCAGCTGTAGCTAAGGTCGCAGCCTTCTTCGCAGCCTCTTCGCGCCTTGTGCGGTAGAGGATGTATAGGTTGCTGCCTACAATAACAACGGCTCCAATGATCATATAGACAGTGGGAGGTTTGCCCCACCAGAAGAGATCGAGAGCAACGACCCAGAAGTAGGTGGAATAGTCGACAGGAGCTAGGACGGAAGCTTGGGCATAGCGCAGAGCTTGGGCAATGCAATATTGACCTGCAGCAGTGATGGCGCCTACAAAAGCAAAGAGTCCCCAATGGGCTAAGGGCATCGGTTTCCAAGGCTCCATGAAGAGGATGCAGGGAATCATGACAAGGATCATCACGATATTAGGATAGATGGCAATGGAGAGGCTATGCTCGGTGGCAGCTAAACGCCGCATCAAGATTTTGTTGAGGGCGCTGAGGAAAGTTCCAAAGAGCACAACAAGGGCGACCCATTCGAACATATTGGATCCTGGCCGCATGGCGATGATGACCCCAATGAGTCCAATCCCCACTGCAATCCAACGGTCGCGGCTGATCGTTTCTTTCAACATAAAGGCGCTTAAAAGGATCATGAAGAAGGGGGAAGTGTAGCTCAGTGTATAGACAATGGTCAGAGAGCCCATTTTCATCGCAAACATGAAGGATAGGGTATAAACAAGGCTGACAGCAAGTCGGACGAGATGGCGCTGAGGGTGGTTAGTGCCGAGAACTTTACGGATACCACCTTGGAAAAAAACAGTCACAAAAAGCGGGATTAAACGAGTGAAGGATCGAAGGAATGTCGTTTGATAAACCGAATAAGTCCCCATCAGGTGTTTAATAAAAGCATCAGCGAGAGGATAGAGGGCAAGTCCCGTGATCATGAGTAGAACTCCCAGGACAGCTCGATTTTGAAGTTTTCGATTAGAACCTGCATCTACCGACATGAAAAACCTCGCTTTAAAGATTTAAAGAGGGAGCTTACCAGGCCGGTTTCTTATTCGTAAACTTTTTTATTCCCATCAAATTTTTAGGATAAAATTCTGTATGTAATGGCCTAGCAAATTGAGTAGAAAGTCCTATTTTGTGACAAAACTGTCACTTTTTCCTACGAAAAAATGACAGTTTTGTCACTTTTTTGTAAAAAGTGTCTAAAAATAAGGGTTATTTTTTAAGAGATTGTGAAAGAAAGTTTTGGTATACTGTGATCTTGATCTAGAAAAATTTGTGGAGGAAAATATGATGGTACATCCTGTTCTGCATCCTATTGTTTCTTTGATTGCTGGAATTTTAATTTTGATTTTTCCGGCGATATTGAATTACATCGTCGCCTTTTATCTCATTATTATTGGGATCATGGGTATTACGGCCACCCTTTAAAAGAACAGACTGTAGCTTTGCTGAAAAAAAAGAAGTCGAAAAGGGAATTTAAAATATCCGCGGACTTTTTACGAGCAACAATGGTCGAACGATCTAATATAAGTGGCTTATTTTTAGCAGATTGTAGTTCTTATTTTTCTGCTCAAAACTGTCATAAAACGCCAGTTTCTTGCAATAAACTAATGAATGTGGTATTTTCAAGTTAGAAACTGTCAAAAAATGCCAGTTTCAAGAGAGAAATTTATGAATTTGAGTTACCATAAATTTTATATTAATGACACCACGCTATCTATTTTGCTTGGTGGTAGTGAAGACCGACGATATTCATGGGTAAAACGAGCTCTTAAAGAAGGCACTCTCCTGAGATTGAAAAGAGGCCTCTATTTAATTGGAAAAAGAGAACCTTTACCGATTGATTCTTATGAAATAGCTCAGCAGCTTTATGGTCCTTCCTATATTAGTTTTGAATCTGCGTTATCGCATCATGGTTGGATCCCCGAGGCCGTTTATACTATAACGAGCGCAAGCTCTAAAAGGGATTCGACTGTTCAAACGCCAATTGGCATATTTAGTTACCAGCATACGCCATGGGATCAGTTCTTTATGGGAGTAGAAAGGGTAGTTACCTCTGATAGCACATTTTTGATGGCTCATCCATGGAAAGCATTGGCGGATTACTTGTATGCGCATCATAAAAAATGGCAAACATTGTCAGATGTCATTGAAGATTTACGTTTGGATGAGTCATCGCTTCAAGGGGCTGACAAGACTATACTTGAAGAAATCGCGCAGTATTACGATAGTCCTCGCGTTCGTCGTTTTGCTCATAAAATGCTTAAGGATTTACGCAGATGGCTATAAAAATCATCGAAGATAAATTAAAGAAATACCGGTCTTTGACAAAACAACAAGAGAAGAATGCTTTAAGAGAAATTGCTCAAGAGATTGCTCTTTCTGCTCTGGCTAGAACTGATTTCTTTAAACACGCAGCTTTTATTGGAGGTTCTTGCCTGAGGATTGTTTATGATCTTCAACGTTTTTCTGAAGATTTAGATTTTTGGACATTAAAGCCTGCACCAAATTTTTTATGGAAACCTTATCTGCAAGTAGTTGCCGATGAATTTAAAGCGTATGCCTTTGATATGGCTATTGTAGATCGTGAATGTCCCAATGCTAAAGTTAAAAGAGCTATCTTGAAAAAGGATTCAGATTCAATTGAAAAAGTTTTAATCCTTTCCGATGTCAGGAAATATACGGAAAATGAAAAGCTTCAAATCAAATTTGAGATCCATACTCATCCACCTGCGGGAGGATCCTTCGAACCGAAAAATATAGATTTTCCTTATCCATTTTCGATAACTGCCCTTGATAGGCCGAGCCTTTTTGCTAGCAAAGTCGCTGCACTTTTTGATCCTACACACGATGTAAAAGGACGTCATTGGTATGATTTTATTTGGTATATTTTTAATAAATGGCCGATCAATTACAAAGTATTTGCCAATGCCTATAATCTTTTAGGTGGTGTTCTGCAGGTTAATCCGGAACAGGTGACGCTTTCTTGGCTTCAAGAAAAATTAGCTGAATTAATTCAATCGATTGATTGGAAAGCTAAAAGAGAAGATGTCCGTAATTTTATTTCCTCAGAGGAGCAAGAGACTTTGAATTTGTGGAGTCCACAATTTTTCTTGGGTTATGTTGAAGCTTTAGGCGAATATTTGAAACCTATTCCCATTTCCCTGGGATCTTTAATTGCAGATAATAAGGGGGCTCATCTGATTATGATGGTTAAAGAGGCTCTAGCTTCAGGTGCTAATGTTGATGATGATTCACGCAATGGGCATCGCCCCTTGCAAATGGCATTGTCAAAAGGCTACAAAGAAGTTGCAAAATTGTTAATAGAGCATGGAGCAGATCCCAATTACCGTGATCGCAGCGGTTTGACTCCTTTACAAGCAGCTGTTAACCATGGTCAATTTGAAAATGCTAAACTTTTAATCAAAAAAGGGGCAGCTTTTAATCCTAATGCACCGAATTTGGCTTTTGATTATCAAAAACTATATCAGTTTTTGAGAAACTACCATTAAAGTTTCAGACAATTAAATGAAGGAAAATCTCTAGGCCGCCATTAAGAAGGGGGATTGGTTTTTTGGGGGGTCTTCCGAAGGCGGGGGGAAGGGATCGATGGGGACTGAGGATAGCAGCACGAGCTTTGCCATTGCAGGTGGTTTTGAGGAACTCGGCAAGCTCCAGGTAAGGATCTGAGGGAGCTTGGATACGGGTTCCATAGGGAGGGTTAGCCACGACGAGGGTGGGTTGGAGAAGGGTCTTGAAGTTGTGGATATGGGCATGTTGGAAATGGAGCGGCAGGTGAGTATTTTTTTGAGTAGCCTTGCAAAGTTCGATGGCTTTCCGGTCGCGGTCGCCCCCGAAGATCGAGTAGGGTTTTAGGGGTTTGATCCGGCTGTCAAGTTTAGCTTTGAGAGCTAACCATTCTTCTTCTTTATAGAGGGGATGGTTAAAGAATCCAAAATTTTTGCGGAAATAAGCGGCAGGAGTATCGGTTGCCATCAGGGCAGCTTCCCAGAGGAAGGTGCCCGAGCCGCAGAACGGATCGCAGAGCACGTCTTCGGCAGTATAGTCAGCGAGTTGGAGGATAGCAGCAGCGAGGGTTTCTTGGAGGGGAGCTTCGACGGACCCCGATCGATAGCCGCGCTTGAAAAGGGGGGCTCCGGAAGTATCGACGCTGATCGTGGCCTTATTCTCAAAAATAAAGATGTTGATTTGAACAGAAGGGTTGTAGACTTCGACAGATGGCCGCTTGCCGGTTTTTTCGCGGAAGAAATCGCAGATAGCGTCTTTGACAACCAGGCCTGCGAAGTGGCTATTGCGGAAGCTCTGGTTGTTCGTGGCGTTCGCGTCGATAGCAAAGGTTTTATCGACGGTCAGGTATTTGTCCCAAGGGATTTTTTTGGCTTCGTTATAGAGAGCGTCGCGGTTCGGGCAATCAAAATGGGCTAAAGGCCATAGAACGCGAGTTGCAAAACGGCTGGCGTAGTTGATGATGTAGACATTTTCGATGGAAAGGGGAGCAGAAACACCGCGGGGCCAGCGGCGGGCAGCGATGCCGAGCGTTTGCAGCTCTTCGGCGAGCAGCTGTTCTAAGTTGGGGGGACATGTGATGAAGAGGTGCATGTTAGTTGTGGTAGAAAAGGATAACATCGCCATCATGGACAATGTAGTCTTTTCCTTCGGAGCGGGCTTTACCGGCTTCGCGGGCCCCTACACGGCCGTTGTAGGCGACCATGTCTTCATAGCCAACCACTTCGGCGCGAATAAATCCTTTTTGGATATCGGTGTGGATTTTACCGGCGGCTTCTTGAGCAGACGATCCTTTAGGGACGGGCCAGGCGCGAGTTTCGATTTCTCCTGTGGTCAGGTAGGTGATCAGGTCGAGGGTTGAAAATGCTGCTTTAATGAGGCGATTGAGACCTGTTTCTTGAAGGCCCATGCTTTGGAGGTATTCTTGCGCTTCAGCAGGCGTGAGTTGAGCGAGCTCTTCTTCCAGCTTAGCGCAGATGGGGATCACGGTATTGCCTTCTTGGGAAGCGTACTGCCGGACTTTTTTCACGAGGTCGTTCTCCAGAGAGGGGAGCGCCTCTTCATTGACGTTGGCAACATAGAGGACTTTTTTATTCGTGAGGAAGGGGTATTGAGCAAGATGAGCTTTTTCTTCAGGGGTGAGTGTCATCGTGCGGAGCGCTTTATTTTGATTGAGATGGGCGATGGCTTTTTGCAAGGTGTCATAGACAGGCTGCAGTTCTTTTTTGCCTTTGAGTTGTTTTTCGAGTTTTTGGGCAATGTTTTCGATCATCTGCAGATCGGCAAGGACGAGCTCCAGGTTGATGACTTCAATATCGGCGATCGGGTCGACTTTTCCGGCGACGTGAATGACGTCGCCCTCTTCGAAACAGCGGACAACTTGAACGATCGCATCGGTCTCGCGGATGTTCGCGAGGAATTTATTGCCGAGGCCTTCTCCCTCGGAGGCGCCTTTTACAAGGCCGGCAATGTCAACAAAGGTGACGGTAGCAGGAACCAGTTTGTGGCTTCCGGAGATGTTCGAGAGCACTTGCAGACGAGGGTCTTCTACGTCGACGATACCGACGTTGGGGTCGATCGTGCAAAAGGGGTAATTGGCTGCTGCTGCAGCTTTGCGTGTCAAGGCGTTGAAAAGGGTTGATTTTCCGACGTTGGGAAGTCCAACGATTCCGCATGAAAGTCCTACCATAGTTGATGACTCTTTGTTTGAGGTCTGCCGAGCAGGCGGAAAGCCTGCTCGAAGTTGCCGGTTTCGATAAGGTGACGGATTCTTCTAGAAGAAACGACTTCTCCGTCGAGGGTAAATTTAGGGAGATAAAGAGCCTTAAAGTGGAGCTCTTGAGCCAGAGCTTGGATATTTTTTTCATTCCCTTGCGCTTGATGGCCGATCACAGCTCCCTCACCTAGGATAAGATGAGTAAAGGGAAGGTGCTGACGGATCTGTTGGATGAAAGTGTCGTAGGCGAGGGAAGAGAGTTCCGATGTAAAGGGAAGGGCGATGACGAGATCGATGCCGTTATTTTCAAAACGACGGAGCTTTTGTTCAAGGGTGTCAATGAGAGGGGTAGCGGCATCAGGACGCAAAACCTCAGAAGGATGGTTGGAAAAAGTGAGGACAACGGCCGTTCCGTATTTTTTAAGTTCGTGGAAAAGATATTGATGTCCGAGATGAACGCCGTCATAGGTTCCGATAGTTAGAGCAATCGGCCCTGAAAGGGAAGGGATGTCTTCGAGGCTTTCAACGACGATCATAAAGCAAAGCTCCATTGATGCTGTCTTTGACATGGAAAGAACCCGAGCGGAGGCGGCGAAGTTCCGATAGATGGGCGCCGCAGCCGAGTAAATTGCCCAGATCGTGGGCAATCGAGCGGACGTAGGTGCCTTTGGAGCAAGCGATATTTAAGGAGAGATAAGGATAGGCGTAATCGAGCAGGGTAGTTTTGATGGTCACGGTGGCGGGTTTGCGTTCGATTTCGATGCCGCGGCGGGCCAGATCATAGAGTTTTTGTCCGTCGATCTTTTTGGCGGAAAACATGGGAGGTATCTGCTGCAGGGTGCCTTGAAAAGAAGCCAGGGCTTGTTCGATGTCAGAGAGGGTGGGGACGAGAGGGGAAGTTGCCGTTGTTTTTCCGTCGCAATCATAAGAATCGGTCGAAATGCCTAGGTGCAACTTGCATTCGTACTCTTTATCTTGGGTGAGGTAGCTTTGGGAGAGGCGTGTGAAATTTTTGCCGATGAGCATGACCATGAGGCCTGTCGCAAAAGGATCTAGGGTGCCAGCGTGCCCGATTTTCTGGATGCGCGTAAGACGTCGGAGGGCTCCGACCAAACTGAACGAAGTTTTGCCTCGTGGTTTATCGATCAGGAGGATGCCTTCTTTATTGATCGTCGTTAGGATGGGGTCGTTTGGCTTGTTCATCATGGATTTTTTCAAGAAGAGTGTGGATGCGGAGCTCATCTTCCAGCGTATCATCAAGATGGAAAGTCAGCTGGGGGAAATAACGCATCACAACTTTTTTAGCGGCTTGTGTGGAGATGAAGCCTGCGGCCGATTGGAGAGCTTTTAAAGTTTGCTGCTTTTCAGATTCGGAGCCGACCATGCTGATATAAACTTTGGCATAGTGGAGATCTTTCGTGATGTCGACTTTTTTGATGGTGACGAGAGTGCTCACTTTAGGATTATGAACATCTCTCATGACCACTTCGGCGATGACTTCTTTCAGGAGGGAATTGAGACGATCAACGCGTTGCTTTACCATAGTTATAATTCGGGGGTATAATAAGTGACATCATAAGCTTGAAGGATATCGCCTTCTTTGTACTCGGAAAAGCCCTGGAGAAGGATTCCGCATTCTTGCCCTTTCGAGACTTCGCGGACATCTTCTTTGACTCGTTTAAGCGAGGCGACAGGCCCTTTCCAGATGACTTCTTTATCACGGACCACACGGATATGGCTTGATCTTCGGATCGTGCCATCCGAGACTTGGCAGCCTGCAATATTGCCGAGATGCGACGATTTAAAGACCGCTTTGACCTGAGCTTCTCCGACATCGTTTTCTTGAGCAATCTTATCGAGGAGTCCAACCATGAGTTCTTTCACATCGTCGACAGCGTGATAGATAATGTCATGCAGCCGCACTTTAACTTTGAGCTGCTTGATCAGCGATTCGGCATGGCTTTCAATTTGCGTATGGAAGCCCATGATGGTGGCTTTAGAAGCTGAGGCCAGTTGAATATCCGACTCGGAAATTTCACCCACTGCAGCGGAAATGACATTGATCTCTGCTTTGTTGGAGATGATTTTTTCCAGCGAATGCTTGAGAGCTTCGAGAGAGCCCTGCACGTCAGCGCGGAGAATAAGAGTGAGGACTTTTTTCTCTTGTTTCTGCATTTGCTGAGCAAGGAGTCCTTCGAGGCCGCCCCGTTTTGTTTGGAGGGCGATATGTTTCCGTTTTAAAAGTCTTTCTTCCGAAACTTCGCTGGCTTCTTTTTCATCTTTGACGACGATGAAGTCGCTTCCAGCTTCAGGAAGTCCGGAAAGGCCGGTGAGTTTCACAGGCGTCGAAGGACCGGCAACAGTCATCGGTTTGTTGAATTCATCGTGCATCGTTTTGACGCGGCCCCACTGTTCGGTGAAGACGATCGCATCGCCGATACGGAGCGTTCCGTTTTGAACGAGAACGGTGGTGACGGCGCCGAGGCCTTTATGCATTTCAGATTCGATCACTGTTCCTCGAGCGCGGGTATGGGGATTTGCTTTCAGCTCGAGTACTTCGGCTTGCAGAGCGAGCATTTCAAGAAGTTCCTTAATGCCGTCTCCTGTGACCGCCGAGCAGTTGATCGTGATCGTCTGACCGCCCCAAGCTTCAGGGAGGAGATTGTTTTCGGAAAGTTGCCGGTAGACGTTCTCAGCATTGAAATTCGGCTTGTCGCTTTTATTGATCGCCACGACGATAGGAACATTCGCTGTGCGGGCTTGGTCGATGGCTTCCATCGTCTGAGCTCGCAGTCCTTCATCCCCAGCGACAACGAGAACGACAATGTCGGTGACATCGGCGCCGCGGGCGCGCATCGCAGAAAAGGCTTCGTGGCCGGGAGTGTCGAGAATCGTGATGTCTCCAAAATCAGTATGCGCTTTGAAAGCGCCGATATGTTGGGTGATCGCTCCTGCTTCGCCGCTGGCGACATTCGCTTTGCGGATGGTGTCGATCAAACTTGTTTTACCGTGGTCGACATGGCCCATGAAGGTCACAACAGGGCTGCGGAGGACGAGCTGGTCTGGAGCTGTTTCAATAATCTCTTGCTTGATGGTCTTATCGGTGATTTTAAGACGCTCTTCTTCGCTGGTGTCAATGGAGATTTCGCAATCAAAATCATGTCCTAAAAGTTGGACGGTGGTTTCATCGTCAATGTAATCATTGAGAGTGATGACCACGCCCTTCATGAAGAGATTCGAAAGGAGTTGCGATGCTTTGAGTTTCATTTCAGCCGCTAAGTCTTTAATCGTGATGGGCAGGCGGATATTTAAAGATTTAGGACGGACAATGAGCTCTTCGGCATTCGATGACATCCGTTTATGGCCACGGCCTTTGCGGGGGCGCCAGCCCTCATCGTTCTCGTCTCGGAGGCCTTGTTTGTCGCGCGAGTCAAAAGCACGATAGACTTCAGGCTTTTTATGGGCTTTAATATCTTTGAGCTTTCGAGCAGCTTCGTCTTCTTGAGCTTTAGTAGCGACGTGTTCGCGGGTTTTTGCACCTAAACGGTCTCTCGAAGGTTCACGGGGAGTCTCAAGAGGGGGTCGACGTCCTAACCCGGGTCCTCCCATACCTCCAGAGGGTCTTCCTCCTGTATAAGGTCTATATCCGCCAGGTCCTCCTGGAGAACGCGGACGGTATCCAGAGGGAGTGCCAGAGCTTGCCGCACCTCCAGAACCTTTAGGTTTATATCCTTCGGGTACGCCGGTGGGTTTGGGACGATAGCCGCTGCTACTCATATAGCCGCCGGCAGGAGCTCCTTGCGGCGCTCCGGAAGATCGGGGTTGATAAGCAGGACGGTATCCGGTCGAAGGTTTTCCTTGGGGATAAGGGGGCCGCACTCCTGCAGGTCGAGGAGGACGAGGTTGCGGATAGACAGGGCCTAAAGGACGCTCTGCAGGTTTTTCTGTGGGCCTTTCATGAAGTTTTTCGGTAGGAAGTTTTTCAGAAGGGGCGGGAGCAGGCTCAGCAGTCTTTTCGATCACTTTATCGATCACAGGCGCAGGAGCTGCTTCAGGAGCTTCCGGCATTTCGTGGACAGGCGGGAGCTTTTCCTTTTCTTTTTCAGGAGCTTTTTCCAGTGCCGGCTCAGCTTTTGCTTTCAGAGGAGCCTTGGACTGAGGAGCTTCAGCTTTCTCCGGTTTTTTAAACTTTTTTAAAGCTTCCGCCAGCTGAGCGTTCTTAACAGTGATCTTGAGGTTTTTAGCCAACTTTTAACCCTTTTTTCTTACAAATCTCATTTAAAACCTTATTCGCGATCTCTAAGCTGATCTCCGGAATTTTCGCTAATTCTTCAGGAGATGCGCGGAGCACTTTTCTCGGAGTATCATACTCGGCGGCGATCAAGCTTTCAGTGATGAAAGAGCTGATGCCTTCAAGGTGCAGTCTTGCATCGAGCGAAGGATCTTCCGAGAGAGCCAGCTGTTGCCGTTGGATCGAGGCGATCTGTTGATAATCGCTCATTTTCTGAACTTGCAGTTCTGCTTCAATCAGATCTCCATTGAGACGGGCATTCATACCTCGTTTGCCGAGGACCGCAGGATAGCTCTCATCGGCAACGACAATGGTGACAACGGAATGGTCTTCATTCACATCGATCTTGCTAATTTCAATGGGTGAAAGAGCATTGATCAGCAGCTGTATCGGATCATCGGTGTAAGGGATGATGTCGATTTTTTCATTGTTCAGCTCGCGGATAATATTTTTAACACGGGTTCCGCGGACTCCAACGCAAGCGCCGACAGGGTCGACTTTAGAGTCGGTAGATTTCACAGCGAGCTTGGTCCGGTAGCCAGGATCACGGACAATTTTTTCGATGGTGATCGTGCCGTCTTGGAGCTCAGGGACTTCTTGGAGGAAGAGCTGCCGGACGAATTCCGGATGGCTGCGGCTTAAAATCACTTCGGCTCCTCCGTTTTCTGTGTCGCGCACTTCAAAAAGGAGCGCTTGAACACGGTCGCCGACGTTGTATTTTTCTGTTTTGGGGTAGAATCGATCCGGCATGATGCCTTCGACTTTTCCGAGGTCGACAATGAGCGTGGCTCCTCGAATCACCCGCTTGACGCTGCCGGAAATGATCTCATTGACGCGGTGTCTGTATTCTTCATAGATCACATCCCGTTCAGCGGAACGGAGCTTTTGAGAGATCACTTGACGGGCTGTTTGGGCAGCGATGCGACCGAAATCTTGCGGCGTGCAAGGAATTTCAACCCATTGCCCTAATTCTGCGTAGGGGTTGATGACACGTGCATCTTCAAGAGAAATCTCTTCTTCAGGGATCGTCACTTTATCGACAACTTCTTTTTGAGCCGTGACTTCAATATCGCCCGTTTTTGAGTTGACTCTGACGCTGATGTTGAGGAGACCCTTGATGCTTTTACGAGCGGCGGCCAGGAGCGATTCTTCGACTGCAGAAATAATGACATCGCGCTTGATGCCTTTTTCACGCTCTAAATACTCGAAGATGGCAAGGAGGTCTTTATTCATTGCAATACCTTAACTGTTTTATGTAAAGAACCTCCGGCTAGCCGGAGGTTCTTTGGGATAGTTCCTAAAGAGAATCCAAATTTTTAGGCGTTCTCTTCTTCTTTTTCTTCAGCGGCTTTTTCCTTTTTCTTTTTAGGAGCTCGCTTTTTTTTCTCTCCAACCAGAATGTCGTCGTGGTTTTCTTTGTTTTTCTCAATGAGATATTCTTTGATCGAGAGAGAAATTTTCTTGTGTTCCGGATCGAGCTTAATCACTTTAGCAGTGACTTCTTGACCTTTGGAGATCACTTCTTCCACTTTTCCAAAAGGCTTATCGGAAAGCTCTGTCACATGGATGAGCCCTTCCAGGCCATTCTCAAGCTCGACAAACGCACCGAAAGCTGTGATCTTCGTGACGACGCCTTTGACCAAGGAGTCCATCATCTTCTCAGTGTTTTCCCAAGGATTTTCGCTGAGCTGCTTAACGCCGAGGGTGATTTTTTTGTTTTCTTTATCCACGGAGAGGACAATGGCATCAACTTTGTCGCCTTTCTTGAACACTTCAGAAGGATGGGAGACTTTTTTGATCCAGCTGAGGTCGGAGATGTGGATAAGCCCGTCGATACCAGGCTCGAGTTCAACAAAAGCTCCATAGTTAGTCAGGTTGCGGATTTCCGCTGTCACGCTGCTTCCAATAGGATACTTTTTCTCCACTTCGTCCCAAGGATTCTTTTCGAGCTGTTTCATCCCTAAAGATATCTTGCCTTCGTCTTTTTGGACGGAGAGTACAATCGCTTCAACCTCGTCGCCTTTTTTCAAGACTTCGCTCGGATCATTGATCGTTTTTGTCCAGGACATTTCAGAGACATGGATGAGTCCTTCAATGCCGGGCTCGATCTCCATGAAAGCTCCATAAGGAACGAGGCTCACGATTTTGCCTTTAACATGGGTGCCTGGGGGATATCGCTTTTCGATCTCTTCCCAAGGATTGGTCTCTTTTTGCTTCATGCCGAGAGCGACGCGCCCTTTATCTTTGTCCACATGCAGGATGACGACTTCCAATTGGTCGCCCAGCTGGACCATCTCGGAGGGGTGTTTAATCCTTTTCCAGGTCATGTCAGTGATATGGAGCAGTCCATCAACTCCATCGACATCCAAGAAGACGCCGAAATCGGTGATGTTTTTGACGATGCCGTGGCGGATTTCGCCTTCGTGGAAGTTCTCCAACATTTCGACTTTTTTCGTCATGCGCTCTTCTTCGAGAAGTTCACGGCGGGAAACGACGATATTCTTGCGATCGGTATTGATCTTGAGGATTTTAAAGTCGTAGGTTTTATCGAGATATTCGTCGAGGTTTTTAATGCGCTTATTGTCGATTTGGGAGCCGGGCAAGAATGCTTCCACCCCGATATCGACCATCAAGCCGCCTTTGACTTTTCTCATCACTTTACCTGTGACAATGGAGCCTTCGCTGCAGTTTTCGACGATATTTTCCCATTGGCGTAGGCGTCTTGCTTTATCTCGCGATAAGACGATCTGCCCATCTTCACCTTCAGTCTGATCGAGGAAAGCTTCGACTTCGTTCCCTAAATAGATCTCAGCAGGATCGATAAATTCGCTGATAGGGACGAGTCCTTCCGATTTCAATCCGACGTCAATGACGACGAAATCTTTAGTAATTTCAACAATGCGCCCTCGGAGGACATAGCCTGAGTTTAAAGAAGCCAAAGATCCAGCGCCTTCGCCTTTCTCTTTAGCACCCAGCAGCTTTCTAAACGCTTGTGCGTCTTCCTCGTGGTAATCGACATCATCAATGATGTTGCTTGAGCTCCAATCGTGTTTTAATTTGGACATTATGATCCAGTTTCTCCTTCTATGGGATGGTTTCCCAGATTCGTTCTCTTGTAAGAAATTTCTTGAACCCCTCTCATCCTTTATAAAGATGTCAATGAAGTAAAAGATCTGTGCTTACAAATAGTTAATGTAGAAACAATAGCAAATCATTGAAAATTACAGCAAGAAGCAAATGGGAGATGAGCAGAAAGTCGGCGTTGTTTCAAATTGCTTTTTAACATTTTTACAAGACAAAGCTCTCACCTCTATAAAAATCTTTAGGAACAAACCTTAGATAGTAGAAGTAATTTGACTCTATTTCCTGGGACAAAAAGAAAAGTTAAATTATATTTTTTTGCCAAAAAGGAGAGACTGCTATGACAATTCATCTTTTGAGAGGAGTTTATGGATGTGCTGTTCTGAACGGATTATATTTAGGGATAAGAGACACCCTCTTGATTCCGGTGTTATCTGATGACGCAAAAATCGTCAAATCCGGAGAAGAAGATCACGGCTGTCGTGATTTTGTTGAAAAAGTAGCACAAGAGCTGGGTATGAAAAAGACAATTATCCTTATGAGGGGGAGCAGGTTTTGGAGTTTCGGATGCCATGCGTTTTCCCCTAAAGTCGGGATGGAAGTCAATATGGAAAAATTAAAAAGCAGCCCTTTAATGTCCCAAGTTTGGATAGCACACCATATCGCTCATATTCAATCGAATGATATTTTGACATGGAGCTTCGTGCCGCTCGTCTTATCTATTTTTGCAGTAGTCTTATTGAACTCTAGGTTCCCTTACGGTGCTCCTTCTGCAGGGTTGGTCATGATGGGCGTCTCTTATTTGGTCATATATAAATGGAGAGAGGCCCAAGCTTACAGAGTGGCTTTCGAGCATTGTTCAAAAGAAGCAAACGAAGCAGCAGAAAAGCATTTTGAAGCGAAAGTGACTGCAAATCCTCCTTTACCCGCCCTCAGCCGATGGAGGAACTTTTTCTCCCAATTAACTCAACCCTCACCCGAGACTTTACTTCTTTATTGCCGTGCACGTCTTAAAGCCATGAAGTAAATCTTATGTGAGAAAGTTCGTTTACACGGGGTTAAATTTCCTTGTGAGTTGAAGATGTTTGTTCTTATTTTTAACATTCAATAAAATTGATGCTAAATTTTAAAAGGAAAGGTTGAGATGGCAGTTTATCTGAGTCGAGGGGTTTTAGGGTTTGCTGCTCTAAGTGGATTATATTTTGGAATACGAGATGGTATTTTTGCTTCGAGTTTGTCTAATAATCCCGCTATTGTTCCTCCAAACTCGGAGGGCCAAGAAGGCTATCATGAATATGCTAATCGGATGGCCCAACAGCTAGGTATTCACAAAACAATCGTCGTAATGAAGGGAAATAATTTTGGGCATCTGGGTTGTAATTTATTTTCTTATCAAGCTGGGATAGAAATTGATTTAGAGGCATCTAAAGAAGTCATCTTTCATATGATCAGACATGAACTTATTCATATTAAACACCATGACTTTCTCACTTGGACGATGGTTCCTGTCATCCTAGCGATATTCACTAATTTCATCTTGAATTCACGATTTCCAATTTCTGCTTCCTTTATCGGGTTAGGACTGGGAATAATTTCATTTGCAATGCTTCGACGTTGGACGGAGAAACGAGCGTTTTTGACGACGATCGAACATGCATCTAGAGGAGAAAACGAGGCTGCTAGAGATTGGGTTCGAGAAGAATGCAGCGGTAGTCCTTCTTCATTCCAACAAAGTTGTATGTCATCAATTGAAAAACTATTTAAACCTTCGGCTTCAGAAATTATTAGTCTCTACGAGGATAAGCTCAAACTCCAAACATAATTCTTTGTTTGTTTAGAAAGTGCACCCCTCGACTGGGATACAGGCAGAAAGTTCGAGGTTGGTCAAAAAATGACTATATCGTCCTTGAAGAAAAGCATAATTTATTTTTGAAAGCTAAGTTATGCGATTCCGATGGGGATTTTTAAGAGATAATTTCAACTCTTTAGCAATGTAAGAAAAAAAAGGGCTAAGATATAATTTCTCCTATAAAAAAGGTGGAAATCGTGGCAGCAAATATTATTAGAGGAGTTTGTGGACTTGCTTGGGTGGGTGGGTTGTATTTAGGAATAAGAAACGGCATCGTCGCATCTCCTTTGTCAAATAATGTTAATGTGATTCCAAGAAATTCCGATGGAAAAGAGGGTTATTACGAATACGCCAATCGCATGGCAAAAGCAATAGGTATCAATAAAGAGATCATAGTCATTAAAGGAGATGAGTTCTGTCATTACGGAAATAATTTATTTTCTACTCGAGCTGGAATACAAATACCTTTAGATCAAAACCTGCCTGATTTAATAGTCCGTCATATGATAATTCACGAGCTCGTTCATATTAAATGCAGTGATACCTTGACTTGGACATTTATTCCTTTGATCGGCTCTATTTTTTTTATTGTCATGTCGAAGGCTAGATTTTCGGGGTACGGCTTAGTTGGAGTGATAGCCGGACTGCTTGCATATAGGGATCTGCACAAGTGGCGAGAGAAACAAGCCTGTCTATCAGCCATAAAACATAGTTCACCCGAGATGAACACGGAATGTTTAAAATGGCTCGAAGGGCAGAAGGATGATGATAGCTCTTTTAGGGAACGATGTATTACATTTTTCTTAAATACATTTAACCCTTCATCCCATGAAATGATCTCATATTATAAGGCTCATTTAGCGCAAAAGGTTTAATTCTTTACAATCCCTTGTTAAGAATTGCTGAGCTTCTCCATACTCCAAAATTATGAAAACCTTAGTCCTCAAGTTCGGCGGTGCCGCGGTGGCCAAGCCGGAGAGGTTTGCGCAGATCGCCGATCTCATCTTAGACCGCAGCTTCCATTATGAAAGAATCGTCGTTGTCGTCATTGCCATGGGCAACATGACAGACGAGCTTTTAACTCTTGCTAGACAAGTCCATCCTTCTCCCCCCAAACGAGAGCAAGATATGCTCATCTCGGTTGGCGAGCGGATCAGCATGTCGCTGCTAGCCATGGCTCTTGATTTAAAGGGAAAATATGCTGTGAGCTTGACAGGAAGCCAAGCAGGTATTATGACCACTTCTAATCACGCAGAAGCGCGGATTATCGATGTCAGGCCGCACCGGGTTATCAAATATCTAGAGCAAGGAAAGATCGTTATCGTGGCAGGGTTTCAAGGGGTAAGTAAGGAAGGGGAGATCACGACGCTCGGGCGAGGGGGCTCCGATACCACCGCTGTGGCGTTGGCGATTGCCCTGGGAGCAGAAAAGGTCGAATTCTATAAAGATGTTCCCGGGATTTTTGCCGAAGATCCGAAAAAAAATCCGAGGGCTGAGTTTTACAACCACTTAGAATATGCAACTGCTTTGGAAATCACCCAAAGGGGAGCCAAAGTCCTGCAAAGCCGGTGCATCGATCTAGCGGCAAAAAATGGCCTTCCGCTTCATGTGCTGCCTTTTGATCAACCGAAAGGAAGCACCGGCACATTAATCGGTCCTTTGACACGTGAACTTGTGCCTAACCTAGTTTACGAGGATGGATGATCGAGACGTTGGAGAAAGAGGGGAACTATGCAGCGGCGATTGAGTCATCGCTCAGGAAAATTTTTCCTGATCCTTTCTTTTTCGAGAATTTAAAAAAGGATGCAGAGAAGCAGTTTGATGCGGCGCTGCCGATTTTCCGCTGGTTTTGGAAAAAGGGACATCTTTCTCTTTATTTAGTTTGCCGCCACCGTTTAAATATCGGCAAATTTTTTTACGACATGATCCATCGCTGGCTTCTGCCCGGCCAAAGATTAGATGTAGCAATGTTTTTGTCCGCCGATTTTAAATTTCTAGAAAGTTCTCACCTTTATACATGGGCAGAGATGTCCATCCGGCTAGATCAAGAAATCGACCGCGAACATGTCGAACATAATTTACGGGTGATTGAGACAGAGATCCGGTTGGGAATGGTCTCCGTTTACCATGCCAGCCGGCTTTTAGAAATGCATCTTCTCTCTGCCCAAGAAAAAAACGGCGTCCTGCAAGAGAAGATTTCCAAGCTGATCCAACGCAACCCCGATGAAATTGATTACGATATCTTTGGCGAGCTCCAACATTTCACGGTGATGAGCAAGGAGGAATTTAAAACTCCTCGGAGCCCTCATCATCTCAGCCGCTTAGTCGCCCTTTTTTATCTCTTTCGTAAATCGATCCAGAAGCAACAAGAGAAACGGCCGGATAAAAGACACATCCGGCTTAAACTCTCTACGGTCCAACTTGATCTTCCCTGGGGCTTTAAAAAAGTCCTTGGCGTCTGTGTCGCTCTGAACTTCCTGCGTCCGAATGAGCTTTTCGAAGAAAAGCATTTGATTCGCGCCCTGCAAAATGGAATGGTGGGTATTAAAGCTATTCCTGATTCCTTTTATGTGAATGAAGGGGGGGATGAGGGCATCCACACCCTTTACTTAGAGATCGAAAAAGAAACCCATGAAGCTTTTAACGCTGCTGAGCTTCAACATCTTCGGAAGTTCCTTCCAGAAGAGGTGAAACGGACGGTGGAAGTTCCTTTAAACTCTCTTTTCATGCCTAGAAATGAAGAAGAAGTGATCCGGCATGTGGTCTCTCTTTCCGGACAACTTCGATTTGTCAAAGATCTTCCTCAGGTTATTTTAATCTTCGATGAACAAAAAGAAGGCGATCTTTACTTCACCGTCCTTCTCGTCAGAATCCTTTACCCTCATAGCCCTTCGATCCAAACGCTTTTCAGCAGAGAAGACAGCCGAATGACCTATATTCCCGATAGGGTGAAAAGAGTCGGCATGCTGCGCAAGCGGTATCCGAAAGAAGCGACAATTTTCCGCTTGAAGTTTTCTTCACAGCCGTTTCTTCGTGATGACCATTCTGTCAATCTTTTCCGCGCCCGCCAGGCGATCATCCAGGAGCTCCAGCGTCTGGTCGGAGAAGTCCGCGATTATAACGGGGGAATGATCGCTAAGCAGATCGAGCTTCTGAAAACGCTCCAGCAGCTCCTCGGCGAAACCGATCGTGTCTCGAACCGTCTTTTAGAGTTGTTTTTTCACTCTCTTTATCCTATCGAAGCCCGCAGCATCGTCCCTCCCCAGCAGCTGAAAAATCTCTTCCTGCTCTGGAAGGAGCTGCTCGATGATCCGACTCAAAAAGTGCTCGTTCAGCAAGATGAAATAGCGATTTATGTCATGGGAAGAGCCGGTCATCTCCCTGAGATTGATCCTGCCAATTTTAATGAGATGCAGTTGATCAGTGTTCGGCCGGAGCTTGAAGAAAGGTTTTTAGGTTATCTATTCTTCTCGCAAGATCTTGTCCAAAGGGAAAGCTTTTTAGAGAATATCCCTTCTATCTCAGCTGATATCCCTTCGTAGCCAAGCGGCTGATGTCCATTTATATCGAAGTAAATTCCAAAATCGAGAACTCTCGTTCCAGGCAATCCAAATTTATCTCAGATTCGACTCCTAAAGCATTTCCCAAAGACTGATAGTGAAACAGCCAATTTTTTCACTCTAAAAAAACTCATCACTAGGTTTTTTTACACTTAAAACTTATGGAACTTCGTGGGATAAAATCTAAATTTTAACAAGAAATCAAAATGATATTGAAGAAAAAATTTTTGCTGTTTTTGCAAGCTTTAAAAAAGCCTTGCTTTGATAATGTAATTCATAATTTTTTATCTCATTTGCTCTTTTCTCTGATTCACATAGTGAATTAGAAATTTGTGGAAACAGGCCCATTTGAAAGTACACTTTAGCTATCTCTATGAAGGCTTTGCAACCTCTAAGATGTCCAATTGTTTTCGCTTTTTCCTCAGCTGATTTGAGATATTTTAAGGCGATATTCTGTTCTTTTGCCTTAACGTGTGCGATAGCATTCGTCACTTCTTTCATAAAGAGGATATCTGGATCCGAGATTTTATCACTAAATTTTTGAGCTTCTTGAATTTGGCCTCTATTAGCAAATGCAGTAGCAACATATAAGTATGCTTTAGACAACCATTCTTTACTGGTACGGTCTCCTAAACTGTCTTTGCCTACTTCTACACTTTCAATCAATTCTTGGGCTTGATTCATATGGCCCAAATAACAATATCCTTTAATGACTTCTAAACATCGTGAAAGTCCGTAGAAGTTTATATTGCTTGGAGAAAAGCATAGAGAATTTGATGTAACGTTATACAAGTACCATTTAACAGTATTAAAGCTCTGATTTCGAATCGCGGCTAAAAGATTTAAAGCCCACTCATGAATTGGTTCTTCTTTATAAGTCTTGATAGCTCTGACGAGAATGGATTTGCCAAAACCATAGCAATAATCGAAATGTGTTTGAGTAATAGCAGAGATTTCTTCTGGCTTACCCATTGGAAAAAAAATTTTAGTTAGATCAACATATATTTCTAGATTTGCTCCTTTAAAATCTTGGGATGCTATTTTTTGGGCTTGCTCTGAACCTTGCATCTGTGCAGGAATTTGAGGCGACCTTCTTAAAATTGCACAAGCTCGTATGATTTTTAAATAACACCTGGTTCGATCGCCGTCATATTTTTTTGGCTTACCTTTATATTGCAAGCCCCAGCCTATTTGATCAGCAGCCGTCACTGCTTCATTTAGTAGATCGGTAACCTCAGATTTATCTTCTGTAATTTCAGCAAGTTCTGCACTCTTAATGCTAAACTCATAGTAATCGTCATTAAGTAATTTAATTTTAACAGAAGCGGTCTCAATCCATTTAGTGTAATTTTCTTTCAAAAACAAGGTAAATTGCTGTCTATAAATTAAACATTTCCATCTGCTACAAACTAGCTTGCATGCCCTTAAATCTTCTTTAGGACGACACAGTTGAAAAATTTTTAAAAGTACGTCATTTGGTAGAATATAAATTAAGCTTAAAGAAGCTTGAGCATTAAAAGAGTTGGATGCATTCGTTGCTAAACTCATACATTTATTTTGCTCCTTTCATTAAAATGTTTCAACTCTCGCTTCAATGAAAACAACTGTTCCTGCTATGGAAACAGCTGCTTGGGGATCAGACGCAAAAAATCCTCATTCAGCAAGATGAAATAGCGATTTATGTCATGGGAAGAGCCGGTCATCTCCCTGAGATTGATCCTGCCAATTTTAATGAGATGCAGCTGATCAGTGTTCGGCCGGAGCTCGAAGAAAGGTTTTTAGGTTATCTATTCTTCTCGCAAGATCTTGTCCAAAGGGAAAGCTTTTTAGAGAATATCCCTTCTATCTCAGCTGATATCCCTTCGTAGCCAAGCGGCTGAGACGCATTTTGTCGTTAGAGCCAGTGTTTGCAAAGACATACATGCGAGTTGTGTGAAAATAGCTAGTTTAAGGTTGTATTCACTTTCCACACAGCGAGGATTCAAGCCGTATCCATTTTGCGCTCCACAATTGTCAAAGATCCTCTCCATCATCCAAGCCGAGGCATAAAAAGTGAGGAATCTTTGAGCTCGAACTGTTATTTGAGAAAATTCTTCTTCACAGCGGCAAGAGAGAGTTAAAAGGGTTTCAATGCGGCGTTCAGTGGAAGATAGCGTAGACATCGTTGATCCAAGGGTGAGGAATTATGATAGCGAAAACTGGATTTGTGAGCTGCCTAAATCCATCATTTGCTGCCGCAATGCTAGAAAAAAGCTCTCTGGATGGGGATAGACGTAGAAACCCTCTTTTTGAAGATAGAATCGGTATTGCCCCTCTATACATTGAATAAAAACAGAGCGGACAGCGACAAGCTTATTTTTCCCTGGGAACGATTCATCTTTTTCTAAAATAAGGATACGCCCGGCAAAATTTTTCACAGAGGCTGTTTTTTCTAAAATCGTCTGATAGTGCTCGACAGGTTGGTTTGCAGTAAAGATTTCGCTGAGCTTGGGATAGAGCTCGGCACTCAGTTTTATATGAGCAGCCTCTAATTGCTCCCAGAGAAGGTGATGTTGATGGACAATTTTTTGTCGTGATTCTATCAAGCGGGGGTCTTCTCCAGGTTCTGCTGATAGCATTGCCCTTCCCAATCGCTGTCCGATACGGAGGCGGATCTTGTGCTCATTAAAGGCTTGTTCCATCTTATGGAGCATCTGATAATAGACAATATCTTCAAAGCTGACCGAAGCCAAGTGTTCTTGGCAAGTTTGGCTTGGCTTTATACCGTGAAGAAGTACGAGAGTTTCTCCTAGAGATGTTCCTTGGGATATATATTTTTTAAAATAGTTGAATGCTTTCTCATCTTCCGTGGATCGATGGAACAACTCTTTAGCTTGAATGATCGGAAGCATCAGAGGGTATTCCCGGAGAGCTTGGAGCCGTTTAAAAGCAGCTCGTATTTTCTCTTCTTCCAAGGAAATATTTAGAGGGTAAGCAGCAAGGTAGTATCTTTTGTAAATGAATGTATAGGACTTTCTCAATAGAGAAAGAGCTGTAGAGGGCATCGATAACAGCCGGGTAAAAAATGAACTGCAATAGGACATAATACTAGATGGCTGAAGCCATCTAGGAGTAGGCAGCACGGGTAGGAGAGGAGGGGATTTTTCCTTGAAAGAAGAAACGCTAGGCGCATCTCTTAACGCAGAAGATCGAAAATAAAAGGGGGGTTGCCGATGGAAATGCGTCATGTCTTAGATTCTACTCCTTTAGAGGGTTGTAGGGAAAGACGACTTTTAGAGAGGCTCTGCGTTATAAGAAGAAAAAATTAAAATCATACAAAAACATCAAAAAATATTTACTGATAGGCAACTGAAAGAAAGCATTAAAATTGATGTTTTTTGTTTGGGTTTTGTAAAGTAATAGGCCATCACCAAGGATGCAATATGACCCCAGTCCAATTACCAGCCTCACCCATCAGTCCCATTCATGGACCGAGTTTTATTCCTGCGAGTCTTCGAACTCTCAATTGGAAAGTCGGAGTATGTTTTGCTGCAGCTCTCGTGCTTATTATCGTAGTCATTAGGAAGCTTGTTCAAACTGCGCGTTTAGACGAAGAGAAAGCCCGCTTAGCAGAAGAATCAAAAACCAAATTAGCCGAAGGCATCGACCTTGCTCCCGATCCTTATGGGAGAAGGATGGAGCTAAAACCAGAAGATCTAAAGGCATTACACACTTTCTATCAGGAAAACGGCATCTTAGATAACGAAAGAGAGCCTATTGATGTTGACGATTATGATAGTTTAGAGCTGGGGGATTTGTCAGCCTCGATAACTTTACCCATGCTAGTGGATCTCACTAATATTGAAAGCGATGGCGCTGTTTGTGATCAAACAGTCACTGTCAGAGAAGTTGTATATGAGGTGATTAAGCGGATCAACCAAGAAATCAAAAAAGCCCCCGCCTTGACACCTGTAAGACAAGCCAGGATGGTGGGATTTCCTACAGGTCGTTGGGACTTATTTAGTCAGGCTTTTAGTTGGGGAATACAACCTGGGGATAAAGACGACAACAATAGACTCTTAATTAGGATTCTCGATGCTCTTGTAGCGAAGGGATATCTTTTTAAGAGGGGCGAACCTAGTGGGCGGGCTGTTTGGGTCCAGGCTTAGGTTGGTAGATTCTTGACGTGAAGAGGGTAAAAAATTAGAATGATGCCAAATGTCCAAAAAAACCGCCGATTCTCTAAAGATTCAAATTTTACCCTCTATCTTGGCAGGTGACTTTGCCCGCTTAGGGGAAGAGGCGAAACGGGCAGAGGATGCGGGGGCCGATGCTTTGCATGTCGATATGATGGACGGCCATTTCGTCTCTAATCTGACCCTAGGGCCTAAGGCTTTAGCCGCCATTAACCGTTCTACCCACTTATTTTTGGATGTCCACCTCATGATGTACAACCCTTACGACTATATCGAAAGGTTTGTTGAGGCAGGGGCAGATCGGTTGATTTTCCATTTCGAGGCAACCGAGCACGTCAAAGAAACTCTTGAATATATCCATAAATGCGGGGTCCAAGCAGGGCTTGCGTTTTGTCCAGAAACTTCCCATGAAATGGTCCTTCCTTTTTTAGCGAAATGCGACATGGTCCTCCTCATGACTGTCAATCCCGGCTTTGGCGGGCAATCTTTTATGCCTGAGGTTCTGGAGAAGGTCGAATTTACACGGGAAATGGCAAATCAATTAAAACTGCCGCTCGATATCGAAGTCGATGGCGGGATCGATGATCAAACGGCTAAACAATGCATTAAAGCAGGAGCAAACGTGCTCGTTGCAGGAACACATCTTTACAAGGCCTCCAATATGAAAGAAGCGATTAAGAAACTACGAGAGGCTGCCCGATGAAAAAAATTGTCACGATCGGGGGCGGAACAGGGAATTTCACAGTCCTTAGAGGGATCAAAAACTACGATGTCGATATCAGCGCCATTGTTTCAATGGCCGATGATGGGGGAAGCACCGGCATCCTGCGAGATGAACTGGGAGTTCTTCCACCGGGAGATGTGCGGCAGTGTTTAGTGGCCCTTTCTGATTCTTCCCGTCTCATGCGCAGCTTGATGAATTACCGTTTTGAGCAAGGCGGCCTCGGCGGGCATAGTTTTGGGAATCTGCTTTTGTCGGCGTTGGAAAAAGTGACCGGTAGTTTTGAGAAGGCTGTCGATGAAGTAGGAAAAATTCTCTTCATCAAAGGAAAAGTCATCCCCGTCACGACTCACATGGTCCGCTTGAAGATGATCCTTAAAAATTGCCAGGTTTTAGAAGGGGAGCGGGAAATTTACCTCTCGCAAGAGATCGAGAAAGGATACAGCAGCATCTATTTAGAGCCGTATCCCAAAGCCAACCCTCAAGCGATCGATGAGATCATGAACGCCGATTTGATTGTGGTAGGTCCTGGAGGGCTGCATACTTCACTCATTCCGAACTTCCTCGTCGAAGGCGTCAGCGATGCGCTCCGCCAAAGCGATGCGAAAAAAGTTTTTATCGTCAATTTGATGAACCGCCGAGGGCAGACCAGCAACTATAAAGTCAGCGACTATATGACGGAGATGGAGCGTTTTATCGGCGAAGATGTTTTTGATTACATCTTAGTCAATAACCAGCAGCCTCCCGAGGCGCTCATCGAGCTTTATGCCGAAGAGGGCGATCTGGTGGTCAACGATCTAAAAGATGGGAGAGTCCGGCAAGCTGCTTTGCTCGGTGAACTCCGCAGCGGACAAGGCGTGAAGAAAGATCTCTTGAAACGAAATTTGATCCGTCACGATTCTAAAAAATTAGCCCAAGAGTTGATGAACATTGTTGATCATCTTTGATTTGGATGACACTCTCATTGATACGACCGGGTCGATTACGCCCATCAAGCTCGAGCAGGCGCTCGCGAAGATGGTCGAGGCGGGTCTCGAAGTTGGCAATTTCGAAGAGGCTCTCGATATCTTAAAAAGATTAGATACCGCTACGGAGAGCGCCTCTCAAACTCTTCTTGAATTTCTAGAAATTACTAATGGGGATAAAAAATACTTTGACATCGGCAAAGCCGAAGTTTATGGCCATTTGCCGTCGGATTTCCCTGTTTTCCCTCTGGATCAAGCTTTAGAGGTCTTAGAGGAGCTTGCAGAGCAGCATCAATTAGCCTTAGTCTCCATGGGCAAACATGAGCAGCAGCTGCTAAAACTGAAAAATGCTGGTATAGATTCAACAATTTTTAGTAAAATGATCATCTCAGAAGACCATGACAAAAAGCCCCATTATAAGACAATTCTTGACGAGCTAGGCTTTAATCCGACGCAGACCTTGGTCTGCGGGGACAGGATCGGAAGAGATCTGACGCCGGCAAAAGAATTAGGCTGCACCACGGTGCAGATGCAATGGGGGCGGGGACTGAACTCGACGTTTTCCCCCCGCGACGTCGATTATGCGATAAAAAAGCTAAGCCAGATAAAGGATATTTTAACCATTTTATGACAAACAGTAATCAAATGAGCCCGGGAATGACCATCTCTCTCGATGGAAAAATCTATCGGGTGGAGTCCTGTGTCAAAGTCACAGTCGCTAAAGGCAATCCTTTCATCAAGACCAAACTCAAAAATCTGATGTCGGATGAGACGGTGGAAAAAAACTTCAAACTCGGTCAACCGATTACCGAAGTCGCCCTGATGGAGAGAAAGCTCGAATATTTATACCTGGAAGGAAAAGATTATCTTTTTCTTGATGTCGGTAACTTAGAACAAGTTTTAGTTCCTGCGCCTGTTATTGGCGACCGGGTCAATTACCTCAAAGAAGGTATAGACGTGAGAGCGATGTGCTATGGCGCTTCGATCTTCTCCGTTGAACTTCCGCAATTTCTCGAACTGATGGTGGTGAAGACAGAAACTTCTGAAGCTGCTTCGCCTCTGGCCAACGCCACCAAGGTCGCTGTTTTAGAAACAGGGGCCAAAATCGATGTCCCTCTCTTTGTGGAGACAGGAGACATCGTGAAAGTCGATACCCATACAAATGAATACATCCAACGCGTCTAAGGAGTATAATATAAATGGAGCTCAAGCAAATTAAAGAATTGATGGCTGCGATGGAAAAAGCCGGCCTCAAGCGTCTTCGGATCAAAGATAAAGATAAATACGAACTTGAGTTGGAAGCCAAAGATGAGGCTACTCCGCATGTCCATCATGTTTCTTATCCTCATCCTGAAATCCATCATAAGTTCCCTTCTCATGCGACTCCTCCCTATAGAGGACATTTGCCCGAAGAGGCGCCTAAGGCAGCAGAAAAACCCGTCGAAGGAAAATTTATCACAGCTCCTCTCGTCGGCACCATGTACCATGCCAATTCTCCTGACGATGCTCCCTTCGTCAAAGTGGGGGACCGGGTGGATGAGAACACTGTCGTTTGCATCATCGAAGCGATGAAAGTGATGAACGAAGTGAAAGCGGGGATGAGCGGGACGATCGCTGAAGTCCTCATCGATAATGCCCATCCTGTTGAGTTCGGAACCAAATTATTCAGAATCGTATGAAGAAAGTCCTCATAGCCAATCGTGGTGAAATTGCCATCCGTGTCATCCGAGCCTGTCATGATCTCGGACTCCAAACGGTAGCTGTCTATTCTCAAGCCGATAGCGAAGCTCTCCATGTTTTACAAGCCGATGAAGCCATTTGTATTGGAGAAGCTCCTTCTCAAAGGTCCTACCTGAAAGTTGCTAATATTTTATCCGCTTGTGAAATCACCGGCGCCGATGCTGTCCATCCCGGTTACGGATTTTTATCCGAGAATGCGAATTTCGCCTCGATCTGTGAAAGCTGCGGACTTAATTTCATTGGACCCTCTCACACCTCCATTGCTCTCCTAGGTGATAAAGCTAAAGCTAAAGCTGTGGCCAAGAAGGCCAAGTGTCCGATTATCCCTGGTTCGGATGGAATTGTTCCTGATGTGCAGGAAGGACTTAAAGAAGCCAAAAAAATAGGCTTCCCTGTTTTCATTAAGGCGGTTGCCGGCGGCGGCGGAAAAGGGATCCGCATCGCTCACGACCCCGATGAATTCGTGCGGCAATTTGCTGCAGCCCGCACCGAAGCCGAAGTCAGTTTCAACAATCCGGAAGTTTATCTGGAGAAGATGATTGTGAACCCTCGCCATGTCGAGGTTCAAGTCATCGGGGATAAGCATGGCAATTATGCTTATCTTTACGAACGTGATTGTACCATCCAGCGGCGGCGCCAAAAGCTCATTGAAGAAGCTCCTAGCCCCATTCTCAGCGACAGCCTGCGCCGCAAGATCTGCGAAGCAGCCGTCGCAGTCGTGAAAGCCGCAGGCTATTATTCTGCCGGGACTGTCGAGTTTCTCTTAGACCAAGATAAAAACTTCTATTTCATGGAAGTGAATACTCGGATCCAAGTCGAGCATACGATCACGGAAGAGTTGACAGGCATTGACCTCGTCGTTGAACAGATCAAAATTGCGCAAGGAGCCAAACTCTCCTTCCGTCAAAAAGACATCTCCATCGGAGGGCATGTCATCCAATTCCGCATCAATGCCGAAGATCCGACGAAAAACTTTGCGCCGTGCCCCGGCCATCTTGAATACTATATTGCTCCGGGCGGGCCTCATGTGCGTGTCGATAGCGCTTGCTATGCAGGCTATCGGATCCCTCCCAACTACGATTCCATGGTTGCTAAGCTCATTGTCCGCGGTAAAAATCGGAAACATGCCATCGAGATCGGCAAACGGGCGCTCCGGGAATTCCATATTGGTGGAGTGCATACGACGATTCCTTTCCACCTCTACATGTTGGAAGACAGCCGTTTTCTCGAAAACGATTATACCATCACCTATATCGATCAGCTGATCGCCGATGGGTGCAATTTCACAGAGAATAAAGAATGAGAGTGTTGAAGTCAGACTGTATCGATTTTCGATATCGACAAAAATATATTGACCTTTTATTTTGATTCGAAAATCGGCTAAAAATCGATTGCAAAACTGCCTCTCTAACTTAATTCTCTCATTGGAGAATCTCATGTTGAAAGCGATCTTATCTGGAATGCTACTTGTAGGACCCCTGATGGCACTTGAAACCCAGCAAAATTTGAAGCAGCTTATTTCTGAAAATCAAATCCAAAACCGGATTAAAGAGGTTGCCCATCAGCTCAATCAAGAATATCAAGGAAAGGAAATCACTTTTATCATGGTGATGAAGGGCTCCTTCATCTTAATGGCCGATCTGATCCGAGAAATCACCGTCCCTTGCCAAGTAGAAGCGGTCCAAGCGATGAGCTATGGTCAAAATGGGACCGTCTCTGGAGCTTTGACCCTGAAGGGATTGGAAGGGCTTTCTTTAAAAGACCGTCATGTCATTCTCATCGATGATATTTTTGATACAGGCAAGACCATGACCAGCATTAGGGACCAGCTCTTATTGCAAGAGCCCGCGAGCTTAAAAACCCTAGTGCTCCTTCTTAAAAATAGACCTCGATCGATATCCTATACACCCGATTACGTTCTGTTTCCTGTTGAGAATGAGTTTGTGATTGGCTATGGCCTCGATTATAAAGAGCTCTATCGCGGACTTCGCGGTATTTGTATTGTCGAAGGGGGATTTGAATGAAAGGGATCATTCTTGCCGGAGGAAGAGGAACACGCCTTTATCCTGTCACCTTAGGAACCTGTAAACAATTGCTTCCGGTCTTTGATAAACCCCTGATCTACTATCCTCTCGCTGTGCTCATGCAAGCGAGCATCCGGGAAGTTTTGATTGTCTCCACGCCTGAGGATCTTCCCCGTTTTCAAGCGCTGTTTAAAGACGGTTCGCAGCTGGGGATCTCCATCTCCTATGCTGTGCAGCCCGAACCGAAAGGGATTGCCGAAGTCTTTGTGATCGGCGCTGATTTTATCGGGAAAGATTCCGTGGCTCTGATTTTAGGAGATAATATCTTCTACGGCCATAATCTAGCTGATGTGGTGAGACCTTGTACAACCCTCAAAGAGGGAGGTATCGTCTTCGGCTATGAAGTTCACGATCCTGAGCGGTATGGCGTGGTTGCATTTGATGATGACGGCCATGTCAAAGACATCATCGAAAAACCAAAAGACCCTCCTTCATCTTATGCGGTGACAGGTCTCTACTTTTATGACAATAGCGTGATCGAGATCGCCCGCAATCTAAAACCCTCCAAGCGGGGAGAATATGAGATCACCGATGTCAACGTCGCTTATCTCCAGCGGAAACAGTTGAAAGTTCAACTCCTTGAAAGGGGATTTGCATGGCTCGACACGGGAACGCACGACGCCCTTCAAAAAGCTTCTATCTATGTTCAAACGCTTCAAGAGCGGCAAGGCATTAAGATTGCTTGCCTGGAAGAAATTGCCTATCAACAAGGCTACATCTCATTTGAGCAGCTAGAAGCCCTTGCCGAGCAGGCCTCCGTCAGTGAGTACGGCCGTTACCTGCAGAAGCTCTGCATGAAAAGTGCCTTTACTTTGTAAAGGTAAATTTTCTTCTATTCCCTTATTATTCAGGGGCAGTAAATTTAATCATTTATTTTTGCTTCAGAAGCATCCAAAAATCGAATGAAAACTAAGTGGTTAAATACCATCTTAGAATTGTAACAAGGGTATTAGCTGATATAAATGTAAGGGGTGGCAATGCACAAGCCCCATAAACTTTTCTGAAATTCTGTTTGGAGTATTGCGACCAGATTTTGCAAATACTGATTAACATGGAAAATGTAATGCATAAATTTGCAGTTATACTTATCAGTCCTAGGGCGAAACCATAACAGCAAAGTGTGAAAATAATACCGCCACAGAGTTGGATCCACAAAAAGGAGATAAAACAAATCGCATACAGGATCGTGCAAACAATCCCAACGAGCTTTACTTGTAAGCGCTTTTCTAGCTCTCTTTCAGGAGGGGATTTTTCGACTTGACTTTCCATTTTTTATGCGGTTGGGGAATTCTAATATATTAATTATTACTCAAAAATCGATATTTGGAACGCGCTAAATACCGAACAAGAAAATCTCATTCAGAGTGCAATTTTATGCTAAATCGTTATTTTTCCCAAATCGCTTTAAGAAGAAGTTTAATAATTAAATTTTCAATCGATTGGGGTCGGTCCCGATGATCTTCTTTAAGAATAGCCGTATTTTTTAGCTAGTAGTCTGATCTTTTGGTATAAATCGGGATCGAGCTCTTGCTGTAAATCTTCCCAAGAGACTTCCTGGTGGGATCTTGCATTGACATTATGAGGAACTTGCTCGAGTTTGGAACGATCGAGTTTTTTTCCTAGACGGCGGCAAAATTCATCCCAGACCGTGCCGAGTTCTTCCACACGATAAGTCCATTCGGCTTGCGCTTCTGCTTTGAGGTTCCAATAATACCAGTATTTGGCACCTTTCACGAGAGGAGAGTCTTCCCACTTAATTTCAGGGACGTGCTTAATGATATATTTCCAGGAAGGACGGCCTTCGGTCTGGACAGAAGAGATGACTTTTAACGGATGGCGTACTTGGTGAAAGATATGAGCAAACTGAAGCCGCCGTCTTGAATCGACTGCCCAGGGAACATGCTTGGTATTGACGCACATGATCCAAGAGCTGACTCCATCTTTTTGTGTTTTCTCATGTCCGATGCGGAGTCCGCATTGTTGTAAAATGTTGGAAATATACGCCGTGCCGCTCCGCGCGCATCCTGTGATCAAAAGCTCGCGCTCCACGATTCTCTTTTTATAAACCTTGTGATACCCCAAAAAACCTGCGAATAACAAGGCTGTTAAAATCAAACCATAGCCGGATCGAAAAAAACGGATCACTTGTTGAAACATGGATAAAGTTGTAAGATAAATCTATTCTGATTGCAAGGGTATTTTCAAAATGGTGACCATTCGACCCCGAGCCAGACGTGTTTCGACGATTTCCGCCCCGTATTTCATATATAGGGGAATATTGCTCGGATTCGTGGTGTAAAAATAGATGCTGGTATACCCAAGCTGTCGGGCGATTGTCATGAGAAGATGTCCTAAGGTTTTTGCAAGGCCTTTATTTCTCGCTTCTGGGATCACACGAAGAATTCCTCCCCAAGCTTCATGGGGTCCCGCTAGGTCTGCAAATGCCGCTCCTCCGTGAGCTTTTAAAGAGATCACGGCAATAGGTCGATTGTCTTGGAATGCAACAAGGGCAAATGGGACATCTGTATCGCTTAGGTATTTTTTAAACCCGTTGATGGCTTTTTCAACGGTTAAAGAGGTGTCATGGGAATGCCATTCTTCGTACTTCCATTGTCCCAAGGTAGGAATCACTTCAGGACAATCTTTGAGCAATTTGAGCTCGATCGATTTTTGCGAAGATAAAACCTCGCTAAATTCTTGGACTTTTTGACAAAGGTCCAAAGCCATCAGATTGCCAGTTAAGCAAATCAGCGTTGCTCCCCGCAAAATTCGACTAAAAAGGTTTCTCATGATTTAAAGGCTATCGTGGATGTTTATTAAATTCCAGGGCCGCTTTGCTCTTAAACTTTGATTGATTAAAAACTGGGCAAAAAGTTAAAAGTCAAAAGATGTTTATATCAAATAAAGGAGCATGAATGCCACAACCTACGATGACAGCAAAAATGCAATTTTTGTCCTATAGACTGGGGACGGTCTTAAAATCGTTTAAGACTTTGTACACCTTGTCTCCAGAAAAAATCGACGCCTTTCTGGGCTCTTACAATATCTACGACCACGATTGGTCCGATGAAGATCACCTCGTTTCTCAAATGGGTCATGACTATTACCATGAAGTGAAGAAAAAGCTCGTCGATTATTATAGCGTGTTGAACCATCTTTGTGCTCTCGGACAGGTGGAGAAGATGTACATTCCTCCTGCCATCGATCTCTCTAAGAGTATTATTGAAAATCAAACCCTATTCGAAAAAAGAATGATCCGGGATTTAGGAATCAAAAAAGGAAGCAGGGTGCTCGATATCGGCTGTGGAAGAGGGCGCGTTGCTAGCCACGTAGCTTCCGAGTCAGGTGCCTATGTCACAGGCATGAATATCGATGCCAACCAATTAGAATCGGCAAGAAAGTTTGCTCGAGGAAAAGGGATGGATCAGCAATGTCAATTCAAGCAAAGGGATATGAATGATCTTCCGCTCCCTTTTGCCGATCAGGAATTCGATTTTGTTTATCAAATCCAAGCCTTCAGCTTATGCAAAGACTTAGAGAAAATGTTTAAAGAAATTCATCGGATGTTAAAACCCGGTGGAAGACTCTCTTGTCTGGATTGGTTCCAGCTCGATAAATACGATGCTTCAAATCCTCACCACGCCGATTTAATGAGAAGGATTAAGCCGCTCATTGGAGCTATTGGCACTCCTTCCGTGAAGAATTTTGAAGAGCTCCTCCGAAAAACGGGATTTGAAGTCTTGATCAGCGAGAACGCCAGCATCGATGGACTTCAAGCGCCTCTCATTGAGAATGCCGATAAATTCTTCACCCGTATGGCGCGGCTGATTAAACTTAGCGTGAAGTGCAAAGTATTGCCGCAGCACTTCCAAGCTCTCTTCGAGCGCTTGACGAAAGATGGAGAAGCTTTTGTGGAAGCCGATCGCCTCAGACTCGTGACAACAAGCTATTATATTGTTGCACAAAAGAAAGCGTAATTAGAAATTCTCGCGGCACTGTGTTTCATTGCAGTGCCGTTCAATTCCCTTGACCACCTCATCCAAATCATCCGTGATCGTTAAGAGTTTGAAATCGGCCATGTCGATATAGCGGTGATGGAGCGGCGAAGTCTTCAACCATTCCAAAAGCCCTGACCAATAGGCTTTCCCGACCAAGAACACGGGAAACTGGGCAATTTTTTTTGTTTTGATCAAGGTTAAGGCTTCGAAAAGCTCGTCCATGGTCCCAAAGCCGCCAGGGAAGACCACGAATGCTTGGGCATACCGGACGAACATCACTTTGCGGACAAAGAAGTACCGAAAATTAAAAAGATATTTCTGATCGATAAAAGGATTCGGTTGTTCTTCGGTAGGAAGGTTGATGCAAAGACCGCACGATTTTCCGCCTGCAGCTTGGGCCCCTTGGTTGGCCGCTTCCATAATGCCGGGACCTCCGCCAGTGATAATTCCAAATCCACTCTTGGCAATTTTGGCCGCTAAGACCGCCGCTTGTTCATATTCAGGATGGTCTCCTGTCGCTTGGGATCCTCCAAAAATAGCCACGGAAGGCCCTAAGGAGATCATATTTTCGAAACCGTCGACAAACTCCGATAAGATCCGGAAGAGACGCCAGGCGTCCCATTCATGGGAAACTTGATCCATTTTAGGCATGGTGGAAAGGGGGGCGATATTTTTTCTTGTAAGGGAGGTGGGCCTGCTTGCCGTAGACGACTTCATGCAGGTTCTCAATCGCCATAAAGGCCATCGGATCTTCCCGCAGGACGATTTCTTTCAGCTCAGCAAGGTCTAAACGCTCAATGATGATGTAGAGGATTTCACGGCTATCTCCTGAGAATCCTCCTTTGCCATGCATAATGGTCAGTCCTAGCCCCAGCTCTTCGGTGATCACAGCGGCAATATCTTTGGGTTTAGAAGAGATGATCAGGACGGATTTGAGTTCCTCGATACCCATGATGACGAGGTCGATCATTTTAAAGGCGACGATATAGGTGATCAGCGACTGGAGGGCAAAATGCCAGTTGTTGAAGATCCAGCCGTATGCGGTAAAGATGAAGATATTGATGAACAAAACCACTTGACCGACCGTAAATCCTTTTTTGCGGTTGATCAAGATCGCTAAGATTTCTGTCCCATCGAGGCAGCCTCCATGCCGGATGATAAGCCCTACGCCAACTCCCAAAAGAGCGCCGCCGATCACGATCACTTCGATCGGATCGCCGAGAAAGGAAGGAAGACGCGCAGTCGCCATCAAAAAGCCGGCAAATAACACGACAGCCACCGACATATAAATCACAAAGCTGCGTCGGATATACCGGAAAGCGAGGTAAACGAAAGGAAGGTTCAAAATGACTAACAGGTAAGGTAGAAAAGCTTCTCCGAAAAGTTTAGAGAGAATCAGCGCAATACCCACAATGCCGCCGTCGATCAAGGAATTCGGTAGCAAGAAGACTTCGATAGAGAAAGCTGCAAGTAAAGCTCCAACAGCCAGCCAAAAGTAGTTGATGGCATGCTGTTTGACGGTTTTGTGGACATGGGGCATAGGGACCTACATTAATTTGAGTTCGATTCTACGGATAATCCTTCACTATTCCAAAGTTCCAATTGTCTGACAAGAGGTTCTCTGCAACATTCTGCAGTATTCCCACTTTGGCAGCAGAGTAGGCCGCTTCTCTCCAAAGAATCAATATACGGATTGAGCTGGCGGAACATTTGTATTTTTTGAAAAAATCCCGGAACACTATCTGCGACCATCCTCTCGACAAAAAGACGAAGTTTTTGCGAGGCCTTGCGGACCTTTTGGCGGCATTGATATGCCGAGATTTGTTCCTCGGGTGTTTGAGGAGTAAGGTCTAGGTTTTCAGCATTGGACAATACGCCCAGCATCTGATGGGCTTTCTCCATTTCTTGGGCGACTTTGTCGTAATGGCCTAGAGCCACTTCGCAGAGAGCTTTCCCAAAATGCGGGGAGGGGAGTTTATGGTGCATAGGGGCAGCTTTCTCAAAATGCTGCGAGGCTTTCTTGTATTCCTTGTTCTTTAACGATCGGATCCCTTCTTCATAATCATCTGCATACACCCCCGAGAAAAATAACACCAAAAGACTCATTAAATATTTCATACTTATAGGTGTAGCTTTTTGGGGATTTTAAATCAATTTTGAGATCAAAAATCAGCTAAGGTGTGATATCCAAACCGTAGTTCAAAGAAATCTTCTCAGAAAAGTTTGCTAGAGTTACAGTCCATTCTGTCTTTGTTTTCGTCATCTCAATAAGAGCAGGGTAATGTTCAAATGCTGCTAGCGGTTCTTTAGAAAAGGGGAAGCCTTCCGTTCGTTCGCTGTCCAGAATGATATCACCTGTTGAATACTGAACCATTAAACATTGGATCCTTTCCTCGGAAGCTTCGCCTGTGCGTGTATCAGTCCATTTGAAACGCATCATTAAAAGATCTTCGCAGAGGAGGGACTGCACTTCTCTTAAGAATTTTTTTTGGAGATGGGAGTAATGGATGGTGTTGACCTCGTCCCATCCTTGATTAGCCGCATTGTATTTTAAAATCTTGATATAGATCTTTCGTAATCCATCATGAGTCAGCGAGTAATTTCCATTTGTCACAAGGAGAAAGGGAGGGCAGATATTTGCAAAGGAATCAAAGGAGCCATTATCTTTTAAATGACAAAACATTTGATCGGGGGGAATTTTAAAAGGCGAGGGCGGGGTTCGTTGGGGTTTTTGGGCAAAGACTTTTCTGAATTTTCTAACTCTTGCCCAATCTACCTGATGCCGGACTGAATCTACCGCTGCCAGGCTAAAATTTTTATCCGGTTCCCCATAGTGTTTTGGCATGCTGATTTTGCAGGGGACTTGATTAGAGATGTCACACCAAAGTCGGCAAACTCCTCGGCAGCTTATTCTTAAATCTTCGAGATTCAGAAGGCAGAAGATCTTGATCATTAAATCCAGCGGAAGTTTTGCATGAATAAAAGGCAGATTAGCTGTTGCTGGAGAAGGAGTAGGCGCTGTTATTTTGAAACCCATTATAGGTTTTGTCATGCCAAAAACAATAGCATGGAAAGATTAAAAAAAGCATTTTCAATCAATAAGGTTATATTGGAACTTACTAGAGTTTCTTCAGCTACGATAAGCTAGTGTCTTGGATCGTGGACAGATATGTGGCGAATAGATCCATATTTGATTAATTTTTCGTCACAAGTTACAAGAATGGCATTGGACTCATGCGCTGTAGAAATAAGCATTCGATCAGCAGGATCTCCATGAACTTCATAAGGTAAACGAGTGCTTTGAATAGCTATTCTTGGAGAGATCGGAACTAAATGTACACCAGGCGATTCAAGAGCTTGTTCTACCCAATCTAGGCAGTCCATTTCAATCTGAATTCTTTTTTTTTCTACTAGCATCCCTACCTCCCAAATAGAAATAGGAGAAATATAGATCCCATTATATTTTTGACAACGGCTTACTGTCCTACGAAAACGAAGTGATAGAATTGGTTCTCCAGTCATGAGCCAAAGCCAAACGTGGGTATCAAGCAGAATTTTATGTTGTTTGATTTCATTAACGATCGGCATCCCACTCTTCTCCTGTAGGTTTCGTAATATCATCTTTATAATGAACTGTACCCTTCATTTTCCCATAAAGCTCTTCGCTTTTTTCATCAACAGGCACCATCTGTGCCACAGGGACATTTCTTTTTGTAATAATAACCCTTCGTTTGGTCTTTTTTACACGATCCATGACTTTCAGACACCTTGCTTTAAATTTTCCTGCCTTCATGTATTCGCTCATTGATATCCTCTAGAGTATCTATAGTCATATTAATATGGTCACGAATATTGAGTCTAGTCAAATGTAATTGATGCTGCCCAATTCGCGAATTGAGAACCTATTTCAAAACGGAAAATATAGAAGGATTGTGTAAGGTAAATTGCTTAAGAAAACTCGCGGGAGACGGGGCTCGAACCCGCAACTTCTGCCGTGACAGGGCAGTGCTCTAACCAATTGAACTACTCCCGCGTAGGAGTGATGGGCGCAACAGGACTCGAACCTATGACCACCTGTGTGTAAGACAGGCGCTCTACCAACTGAGCTATACGCCCTCAACAGTATAGGGGACAAAATTTAGCTCAAACAGGGATAATAGGCAACGGTTTTTCGAGCTGTGGGTTTTCCTTTTCCAAAAGTTCCTTGCTGGCAAAGGTGACAACCGTGCCCTTTCCGAGCTTCTCTAAAAGTTCTTTTTTGACCGCCAGCCGGATCTCTTGAGGCGTCAGAGCGAGGAGCGTATCCCGGTAATGCTGTCTTTGCTTAAGTGTTTTCCCTTCGCGCAGCCAGGCGTAAGCGGTCGCTCCGCGGCTTCCAGGGGCGACAGGGACATCCATCTGCTGCATGGTCTCTAGTTTGGCTTCCTCTAAATCGGCTGCATTAAAATGACCTTCCGCCACGGTTTCAATGGCTTCTCTAAAAATTTTTAAGGTCGGGGCAATGCGAGGATCGCGGAAAGCATAGAGGCTAAAATGGCCTGTCATGGGGGAATAGTTAGCTCCGCTGCCATAGGCGCCGCCTTGTTCGCGGATCTTGGGATGTAAAATTTTATTATCGAGAATGTGGGAGGCAACGCTTAAGGCAGGGGCATGGGGATTCAGGTAGGAAGCGACCGGGAATGCCTCGCAGGTAAACGCCACCGGGGTTGCGAGCGACCTTCCTTGAGATTTTACAGGTTCCAGAGGATAGTCGCCTTTCCAAGGAGTGAATGATTTTTTAGGCAGGTCGAGGACACCAAAATAGTCTTCCAGGACGAGCTTTTGGTGCATCGGTTCATCGCAGGTGAGGATCAGCTGGGCGCCATGCAGGGAAAGGAGCTGATCTTTCAGCTCTTGAAGCTTTTGGAGGACAGGGGGCATTTTTTTCGGCAAGTCGCTGGCGATTTCTTGGATCCACTTCACATAGCTGAGCCCGCTCCACCGCTCAGCAATTTTAGAAGAGGCTGAAAGACCGCTAAGGGCCAGTTGGGATGCATAACGTAGGCTGTTTTTCTGTAATCGGTGTTGCAGCCCCGTGTGAATTTGCAAGATCAGCTCTTCAATCCTTTTCTTTTCATCTAAGCGGGGATAGAGTGCCAGGTCTTTAAAAATGGAAAACAGCTCTTTGGCATTCCGCTCCAAGGCTTTGCCGCGGATCGTGAAGGCCGGCTTCATGTGATGGGGATTTTGAGTTTGTACATGCAGAGAAAGGGCAGTCGATAGGCCTCCAACGGAGGACTGCAAATAGTCGAGGTTTTGAATATAACTCCGTTTGCCCATCCCGAGTTCGGGAAGGATCGAGCATAAAAGCTGCACGTACGGTAAATCCTCTTCCGCAAAATGGGGCAGATCGAATGTTAAATCGGCGTAGATGATGTGGTTCGTGAAGCAAGAGTGGGTAAAAACACCGTTTTTCTCTTTTAAAGCAAAATCTCGGGCGAGCACGGGCACGTCGTCCAAGGTGACTTTAGGCAGGCAGTCGGTATTTTGTTCGACGAGCTGTTTTTGATAATGCTCCAAATGGTGCATCTGCTGGACGATCTTTTCTTTTTCGGCCTGAGGTAAATTGTGCTCAAGAGTTTTGAGACGCTCTTTTTCTTCTTCCGATTCCTGCTGGGCCAGCTTGCTGTCGGGATGGAAGGCCAGCCTGACACGGTGCGGATTATGGAGCAGGTAGGTCTTCAAAAGGCCTGGCAGATAAGAAGGGTCTTCCAGTTTTTTTCGCAGCTGGGCAAAAAGGCTGTGGATCACCAAAGCATTTTCCGGTGGACAGCCGTGTTGTTTGGCCAGGGCCGAACGCATAAATAACGTCAGCCCAAAAGGAGCATGGTCGCCGACGATTTCTGTGCGTGCAAATTCTAATTGATGGAGGGCCGCTTCGATCACATGAGGGGGAATGCCTTTGTCGAGGACGTCCTGCAGAGAGCGTAAGAGCAGATCATCGAGCGCCTGGACATTTTCAGGATCGCATCCCTTGCAAACGATGAGATAGGGCATTTCCGACATGTCGGTATCGAGAAGTGCATCGGCAGAAGCGCACAGGCCTGATTGCAAAAGGGGCAGCTTCAGCAGCGAAGCATCGGTTTCCATGAGGACGGCATCTAGCAGTGTAAGCGCCAGCAGTGTCTCTTGATCTTGCACGGGGACGGTCAGCCATCCCCAGGCGACGATGGTTTTTTCATCCCCGTCTTCACCGCCCGTGGAGGGATAATATCCTTCCCGCTCGACAGGCATCTTAAATCTTGGCTGCCGCGGAATACGCGGTAAAGGAGGGAGTTTAGGCGTCGTTTTCAGGACTTTTTCATGGATAAAATCGAGATGCTTTTTGAGGGGAAGATTGCCGTAGAAGAAATAGAGGCACCGGGAGGGATGGTAATAGGTTTCATGGAACTGGATCAGCTCTTCGTAGGTCAGTGAGGGGATGACCTCGGGAGTTCCTCCGGAAACATGCGCATACGTCAGGTTGGGGACCAGCAGGTGCATCATCTGATGCCAAAGTCTTGCCTCGGCGGAGGCTAGAGCTCCTTTCATTTCGTTGTAGACGATGCCTTTCCATTCGAGATTTTGCAGATTTTTCGGATCGGTAAATTCCAGCCGGTGGCCTTCTTGCAAAAAGCTCTCTTTTTTGAGTTGCGGATGGAATACCGCATCGAGATAGACATCGAGAAGGTTGTAGAAGTCTTTTTCCACCTGGGTAGCCGCTGGATAGCAGGTAAAATCGGAGCCCGTGAGGGCGTTCATGAAGGTATTGAGGCTCCGCCGGGTCATCGCAAAGAAAGGATCTTTCACAGGGAATTTGCGCGATCCACAGAGAACCGTGTGCTCTAAAATATGAGCAACACCATTGGAGTTGTAGGGGAGCGTCTCAAAAGAAAGGCAAAAGAGATTTTCCGGATCGTCGTTTTCAATATGCATCACTTGCGCGCCGGAAGGAACATGCTCCAGCTCCACTAAAGTGGCTTTAAGCTCCTCTAAAGGCAGAACTTTTTGAATGACAAAATCTTTATATTTTCCTTTTTCTTTCCACATAGCGATTGAGTATATGGAGCAGAAGTGATTCTCGACAAGGCTTGATTTTTTTTAAACGCGAGCGAGCTTAGGATACTGATCGATATAGGCTTGAAGCGCAGCCATTTGGTTTTCGTTGAGATTAATTTGAGGTCTCAAATTTTTGACAAAATTGTAGGCTGCTTCTTTGGTGGTAAAATTTTGACTGCCATATTTCCAGAGGTAGGCAACGACGACCGTCGCACTGCGGCCGCGTCCTGCCTTGCAATGGACGTAGAATTGAGTGTTAGGATGGCTCTGAATTTCCCCGTGTATATATTCGACAGCTTCGTGAATTTTCTTGGCGGGCATGCCCACAAAATCTTCAGCGACGATGTGTTTATGGGTAATAGATGCACCTTTCCATTCCTGGGAAGTGAGCGGATGAACCAGGCCTTTCTTCCCTTCGAACTCTTCCAAAGTGGTGATAACATGGGTTACGCCGAGAGCTTTAATTTTATCTTTTTGCGACTTTAAGGGAAGAGCCCCTAGGATTACTTTATCTGTGATACGGGTCCACCAGGCTTTGGATCCCCAGATGGTATAGATCAATGAAATTTCATAAGTCAGCTCTTTTTTTAGGGTCAGTGCCAGCAGAGCAGAAGCAACCCCTAAAGTTCCCAGGGCCCACCTGACCATCGCGGGAGAAATCGAAAATCCCATGTATTCAGCAATCAAGGGAACGATCCATTTTGTGCTGAGAGTCGCAGCTGCGCTTGCACCGACGATGAAAAGATAGGAGTGTAAATACGAAAGAGAGGTCAGCGAGACTGTTTCATTGGGAAATGTACCCAAAGAAGAAACCGCAGTGGCATCTGAAGATGTAACCATAATTAATCCTTATCACAGCAATATTCGTAATCATAATAAATTAAGTATTTTAAAAAATGTTTTATTTTTTAAATTAATTTTATTATATTAATGCATTTAGCAGTTTATCCACCCGCAAGATATCTTTAATAAAGACATTTTTAGCCTGAGTGACTACTCCACCAGCAAGGATATTTTGAATGTCAATGTGCTGTATCCGTTAGCGACTTAAGTAATCATGGACCACATGGCCGTAAGGCAGCGTCAGATCACTGACGGTATGTACAGCGGAGACGATACGACGGACAGGAAGGTGGGCCACAGGCGCCATGACGTGAGGGACTAGATCGAGCTCCGCAGGACCGGTCCAAGCTCCTTTGATCTTCACATCAGTGAGGCGATGGGAGATTAGCTCGCAGATGCGAGGACTTCCATCGACATGAGGGATGATTTTTAAGAGAAAATTCGGGGTTTCAGAGAAGTCTTTCTCAATCTCTTTGACGTTAACGGCTTTATATTTGTAGCCCATCGTTCCTAACGCGACTCTAACTCCCTGATATTTTAATTCCCCCGTTAAAACATCGCTTTTTACTCGTAATGAAGGATGGCCAAAAGTTTTCGGAAACCCCCAAATTTCACGGCCAGCAGCAATCGGCGGCTCGCAGTCCAAATACATCGAATGAACATAGTTGCCGGGCTTTCCTTTAAAAACGACAGGAATCACTTGCCCCGATTCTGTATAGTCGCCAAATCCACTGGAATCTGGCATCCGAATAAACTCATATTTGACCCAGGGTTGATGAACCTCGAGCGGCTCAGGAACAACGGCCTTTAAAGCATCTAGGTCCGTCTCATAGGTGATGATCAAGTACTCTCGATTGATAAAATGGTAAGGGCCGCGAGGATAGATGGGACTAGAAAAAGGCATAGTAAAGGCATGTTTGATATCTTCTTCTCGCACAACACTCCTATTGCATGAACCAACCGTGGCTGACCACCAGCGATTGGCCGGTTAAGGCATTCGACTCAAAAGAGGCGAAAAATAGAGCAGCCTCCGCAATATCTTCCACGGTGGTGAATTCCCCATCGACAGTTTCTTTCAGCATGATTTGTTTAATGACCTGTTCTTCACTGAGCCCTAAGTTTTCTGCCTGCTCAGGAATCTGTTTATCGACAAGAGGAGTGCGCACAAATCCAGGGCATATAAGATTTGCTCGGACGCCCTGAGGAGCGCCTTCTTTAGCCACCACTTTGCAGAGTCCTTCGAGTCCATGTTTGGCGGTGACATAAGGAGCTTTTAAAACCGAAGCATCTTTGGAGTGAACAGAGCCGATATAAATAATGCTTCCGCCTTTCCCGCCTGCATACATGGAGCGCAGGCAGGCGCGCGTGGTTAAAAAAGCTCCGTCGAGGTGAATGGACATCATTTTTCTCCAATCGCTTAAAGCCAGTTTATCCAGGGGAGCGATGTGCTGGATTCCGGCATTGCTGACGAGAACATCGATGCGCCCATACTTTCCCAAGATCTCTTCGACTCCGCGATCAACTTGCGATTCTTGCGAGACATCCATGGCAAGGGGGATGGCTTTTTTTCCTATCTCCTGAGCTGCCAATTTTGCTTTGTGAAAATCTAAATCGGCAAGTGCAACCATTGCTCCTTCTTGGACGAATCGCTCTGCAATTGACTTTCCTATACCGCTTGCCGCGCCTGTGACAAGTATAACCTTATCTTGTAGCTTCATGATTTTGATATAGCTGAACGGTTCTAATTGGAACAAGCCGACTTTTAAAGATTAATATTTTATTCACAATAATTAATGTCTTTGACATTCTGTTTGGTCTATGAAAGTTTCTACTATTTCAGAAACTGTTTCCATTGCTCGGCATCGGATGCCTTACGTGCCCGAAGCCTTATGGGGAGGGCATGCGATAGCGGTTTTGAGTGCTGTCGTAGGCATTTGCCTACTCTATCTCTTCCGAGAGCGTCTCCTTGAATGTCTATGGGGAGCACAACAAAAGAGTCCTGAAGTTCCATCTTACAAATCTTTCGAGGACGAGCTGATTTCATTTCAGCAGTTTATCGAGATACATCAGCGACAACTTTCAACATGGCTGCAAACAGAAGAATCCAGTCCGGAGTGGCAAGTGAGGCTGGAGTTTTGCCAGAAGCTGATGTCAGATTTGATGAAACAGCTTAAACGTATCCATCAAGAAGAGGGTAAGGATACAGAATGGGATGCTTGTAGAGCTGAACTCAGGGGGCTGGCATTCGTGGCTGAGGGGAAAGAGGTTTGCGATAAATTGCGGAAATGCTTAGTAACTCTAGCTCGGCTCAACGAGCAGCGGATGGAACCTCTCGCTCAAGAACTGCCTATCTGTTGTCCCAGGTCTTTTGCCAGCTATCAAGAATACCTCCATTATCTCTGCCAGGATACCGGCTATACTAGCCCTTCTAAGCCTTCTGCGGAGGCAAGAAGGCAGGTCAAAAAAGAGGCTTTTGTTAAGCTTTCTACCATCGAAATAAATCCCCACATCATTCCCCAGATCTATGTCAAATTTTTTGATCATATTTTTCGTATGCTTCGCATGTATGTCTGTTGGGACTTGGTAGAACAAGTAGAAAGGGATAAAGAAATTTATACCGAACTGGACCTGCGCTATCAAATCATTACACCTTTCTTAGCTATAATCGAACAAGGGGCCCCAAATTGCAATGAAGTCGTTGCTGAAAAGTTAGCCCGTATGAAGTTAGGGCTTTTAAAGCTTTTAGATGCCCCGAAATTTTCTATCGATTTTATTACACAATTGGAACAGTTCGATACAGCGCAGCAAATTTCAGAAATCGAGAAATATGCCGGACTTAATCTGCGTTCTCAAATTGTCGAACCTCTCGTCGCTGAAATCGATCAATTAGCCCAAGGTTCTGAAGTAGTCGTAGCAGGAGAGTTAGGGCGGATGAAAAAGCAGTTTTTATCTTTTTTAGATGACCCGCAATTTTTTATCGATATCATTAGAAGGTTGGAAGAGCTCGTTCAAGAGCGGCAAAGCTTACAACTCGAGATATATGCGAAGCTGGACCTGCTCTATTCCATTGTCAAACCTCTCGTCGCTGAAATCGAAGAATTGGCTCAGAGTTCTGAAGCGCCCGTGGCTAAAAAGCTAGGTCAGATGAAGATGCGGCTTTTCACTCTGTTGGCTGATCCGGAATATTCTAAGGATATCATCCAAGAGTTGGAAGAGCTCGATAAAGAGCGGCAAAGCTTGCAACTCGAGAGCTATACAGAGAGACAAGGCTTACTTCCGGACAAGAGAGAGGAGCAGAAGACGGGTGTTGTGTAATACCGTTGATTCGAGTTTCGGCGCTTCACTTGCACATTAAAATCATAACGAAGCAAAGGAGCTATAAACCCATCAGTAAGTTAAAAAATCATTTGTCTTTAAAGATGGCAATTTTGATTATTTAAGCTTTCGAGATGAATTAAATCAAATATTTTGTTATTTTATTATTACAATAAATGTTGATTAGAATTTTTATATAAATTCTAAAAACAAGAGGGCAGAAAGTTAAATGAAAACCTATTTCAATTCATTCTCAAAAATCAATTCTATCAGTCAATTTTCTCCCTTACAAGCAATAAGAAACATCGATTTGAAAGCGTTGGTTAAAAATATGGATTGGAAAGTTGCCACGGGTATTGCTCTCACAGCAGTAGGTATCCTGGGTCTAGCTGTCTTACATCTTCGTTCGAAGAGACAGATATCAAGTCCTCAGCCAGATCCTAAGTCGGTTGCAGAAACAAAAGAACATCTTCCGAAGCCGTTTGCAGAAATAAGTCCTAAAGATCTATTCAATGTCGACGAGCTCAGTGAAAAAGTCGTTGCGGGGCTTTATGAGGCAACTTTAGAGTTCGTTTGTGAATTTGTTCTAACCGCTTTGAAAAATTCAGCAGAGAAAGAATTTGCCATTAATCGCAGGGATAATTCTAGTCTTCTTCCTTTCTTCAGGTATGGATTGCCAAAAGGAGCTGATATTAATGGACCTCACCAAAGTAAAAGCTATGTTATTCGAGTTCTAGTTGCCCTGCAAAATAAGGGATATATTTCTGAGTTTAAAGTAGAAGGGATCAGCCAGATGGTGATCCGGTTAAATTAAAAGCTCCCCATAAATAGAAGTCTTTTTTGACACAAGGCCTGCTTCTGAAAGAAGCAGGCCTTTTTTATTTACCAAGTGAGGTTAGCGGCTGATTGATATTCGGTGACGCGGGTCTCGAAGAAATTCTTTTCCTTGTTCAGGTCGATGGTTTCACTCATCCAAGGGAAAGGGTTTTTAGAGCGGTAGATCGGTTTGAGGCCGATGCGCTCTAAGCGGCGGTCTGCAATGTACTGGACGTATTCCCGGAACATCGGGGCGGTGAGGCCTAAGATGCCGCGGGGGAGGCAGTCTTGCGCATACTGGAACTCGAGCTCGACGGCTTGTTTGATGAGGTCGACAATGTGAGCTTGGAACTCGGGGGTCCAGAGACTGGGGTTTTCTTCTTTAATGCCGTTGATCAGGTCGATCCCGAAGTTGAGGTGGACAGTCTCATCGCGGAGGATGTATTGGAACTGCTCGCCAATCCCTGTCATCTTGTTCTGGCGGTGGAACGAGAGGATCATCACAAAGCCGCTGTAGAAGAAAATCCCTTCCATGATGATGTAGTAGCCGATCAGGTTCTCGAGGAACTTCTGAGCTCCTTCTTGCGTCGAAGTGTTGAAGTCAGGCTTCAAGATATCCTCAGTGAGAGTCATCTCGAACTGGTCTTTCGCATGGATCGTATTGACTTCGTTGTACATGTTGAACACTTCGCCTTGGTCTAAGGCGAGGGATTCGACGATGTAGTGGAATGTATGGGTATGGATCGCTTCCTCGAAGGACTGGCGGAGGAGATACTGCCGGACTTCGGGGTTCGTGACATGTTTGAAGATTGCTAAAACAATGTTATTGCCGACAAGGCTTTCAGCGGTGCTGAAAAAACCTAAGTTGCGCATGATAACCTGACGCTCATCTTTGCTGAGAGCCGTGCTCGATTTCCAGGTCTCGATGTCTTTTCCCATCGGGACTTCGGTCGGCATCCAGTGGTTGGCGCAGCCGTTGAGGTAGTGTTCCCAAGCCCATTTATATTTCAGGGGCATGAGCTGGTTGACATCGACTTGGTTGCAGTTGATCAGTCGTTTTTTATCGACATCGACTCGTTTGCTGGTTGAGAGAGTTTGATCTTTAAGCATTTTTTTATCTCCTTTTTAAAATTTATTGGCAGCTTTCACAAGATTCATCGCCGATGCGGCATGCCTTAGGGACTGGCTGCTCGCGTTCGACTTTAATATTACTAGAAGCTGATTTGCTTTTCATCCATCGAGGTTGCAAGCCGCGTTTATTGATATCAGTCGTCGATTTTTCAATTTGTGTGGCAGCCACAGACCGCAGATAGTAGTTGGTCTTCAGGCCGCGGACCCAAGAGAGCAGATACATCTGATGGAGCTTTTTGCCGCTAGGCTCGGCAATGTAGAGGTTGAGGGACTGTCCCATATCGATCCATTTTTGCCGGCGGCTGGCGCATTCGATGAGCCACTCGGGATCAATCTCGAAGGCTGTGAGATAGACCTTTTTGACATCGTCAGGGATTCTCTCGATCTCGGCGATCGATCCGTCAAAGTATTTAAGGTCGTCGAGCATTTCTTGGTCCCAAAGCCCTAGTTTTTTGAGTTTCTCCACCAAGTAGAGGTTCGGGATAGTGAACTCGCCGGAGAGGTTCGATTTCACGAACAGATGTTTGTACATCGGCTCGATCGATTGAGTGATGCCGGTGATATTCGAGATCGTTGCGGTGGGTGCAATCGCCATGGTGTTGCTATTGCGCATGCCATGTTTTTTCACCGCTTCCCGAACAACATTCCAGTTCATTCTCGTTTGACGGTCGACTTCTAAATAGCCGCCTCGTTCTTGGGCAAGAATGTCCAATGTATCGATCGGCAGAAGCCCGCGGTCCCATTTCGATCCTTTATAAGAGCTATAGGTGCCCCTTTCTTGAGCGAGCTCTGTTGAGGCTAAGATGGCGTAATAGGAGATCATCTCCATCGCCTTATCGGCAAACTCCACAGCTTCATGGCTGGCGTAGCTGATATTTTGGATATAGAGTGCATCTTGGAAGCCCATGAGGCCCATCCCGATCGGACGGTGTCTTAAGTTAGAGGCTTTGGCTTCAGCTGTTGGATAGAAGTTGATATCGATCACGTTATCGAGCATGCGGACAGCCGTACGGACCGTGTAAGCGAGTTTCTTCTCATCGAGACCTTCGGAGGTGCAATGGAGTTCCAAGTTGATCGAGCCCAAGTTGCAGACGGCTGTTTCTTCAGCAGAAGTGTTGAGCAAGATTTCGGTGCAGAGGTTGGAGCTATGGACAACACCCACGTGATCTTGCGGTGAGCGGATATTCGATGGATCTTTAAAGGTGATCCAAGGATGGCCGGTTTCAAAGAGCATGCTCAGCATCTTGCGCCAGAGTTCGACGGCTTCGACTTTTTTATGGAGTTTGAGTTTGCCGGTCTCAGCCATTTTTTCATATTCCATGTACCGTTTTTCGAAAGCAGCTCCATAAAGATCGTGCAAATCAGGGACATCGCTGGGACTGAATAGCGTCCAAGAGCCGTTTTCAGCAACGCGCTTCATGAAGAGGTCAGGGATCCAGTTCGCCGTGTTCATGTCGTGCGTGCGGCGCCGCTCGTCGCCAGTATTTTTTCTCAGCTCAAGGAAGTCTTCGATGTCGAGGTGCCAAGTTTCGAGGTAGGCGCACATCGCTCCCTTGCGTTTACCGCCCTGGTTGACCGCTACAGCGGTGTCGTTAGCGACTTTAAGGAATGGGATAATGCCTTGGCTTTTGCCGTTGGTGCCTTTGATCGTCGAACCTGTGGCGCGGACATTGGACCAGTCGTTACCGATACCGCCGGCCCATTTGGAGAGTTGGGCATCATCCGATACCACTTTGAAGATGTGAGCCAGGTCGTCCATGACAGTTGAGAGGTAGCAGGAGCTGAGCTGAGAGTGCATGGTTCCTGAGTTGAACAGTGTCGGCGTGGCCGAAGTGAAGAGGAATTGCGATAAGAGGTTATAAAACTCAATGGCCCGTTCATTTTTTTGATCGCCTTCGCAGAGCGCTAGGCCCATCGCGACGCGCATCCAGAAAATCTGGGGAGTCTCTAAGCGGCGCTCTTCATGGTGGATAAAGTAGCGATCGTAGAGGGTTTGCAGACCTAAGTAAGAAAAGAGATCATCTCGCTTCAGATCCATAGCTTTGGCGAGTTTATCTTGATCAAATTCCATGAGCGCAGGGCTTAAACGTTGAACAGAGATGCCAAATTTAATGTACTTTTTAAAGTAGTGCCGGTGGGCGCTTTCGAGGGACGGATCGGAGGCGCTGGTTTCCATGGCTTCGCGGTAAAGGGCATCACTGAGCAATCTTGCAGCAACTTTGGAATACGCCGGTTCAATTTCGATCTTGGTCCGCGCAGCCATAATGGCAGCTTGATCGACTTCGTGTTCCTTAATCCCTTCATAGAAGTTCAAAATGAGCGTTTCTAAAAGGTCATCGACAGAGACTTCTTTAAAATCACGGCAGGCGTGTTTGATCCGATGGCGCAGTAGGGATTCTTTAATCACGCGGCTGCTGCCGTCCGTAGCGAGGACATTAAATTCCCGGTTTCCTTCGTCTTGGTGTTTCTCTTCGTGGCTGGGGAGTGTTTGCTCGCCAAGGGAAGCGCGGTAAAGGATGTAGTCTTTGGCGACTTGATAATACCCTTCTTTCATGAGCTGCTGCTCAATTTCGTTTTCGAGGGTCGTGACATGCAGATGCGCCCCGGTCTTATGCAAAGCGACAGCGCGGTCGACGACTTTTTGGGTCAGCGTATTCACTGATTCGATGACGGCTTCGGGAGTTTGTCCATCGATTTGTCCTGAGCGTCTAAAGGCCTCTTCGATCGAGGCGGCGATTTTCATCGGATTGAAGCGGACGAGTGTACCGTCTTTACGATGGACTTTGAGATTTTGCGGAGAATCTTCCCTTAAATGCTTATGTTGGTCGCGGTAGATAATATAGTCGCGGGCTACATCATGATGGCCCATGTTCATGAGCGTGACTTCCACAATATCTTGGATCCCTTCGACAGTTAAGCTGGCGCCTTTAGAAGCTTGGGTAAAAAGGAGGTCGATGATTTGGTCGGTGACTTTTTCGATTTCGAGACCATCTAATTCTGAGAGGGGGCTATCCAAAGGAATTTTGCGAGTATCGTGGAAAGCAAGATCCAGTGCGCGTTTGATTCTTTCACGGCGGAACGGAACAATGCTTCCGTTTCGTTTGACAACGGTAAAACGGTCGATGCCGTCTTTCAGAGAAGCGATTGGATCTTGGGCGGGTGCTGTAGGGGAGGACTTTGTCATGATATATTCTCACTCTTTTTATTTTTTATCTCTCATCATCAAGGGGTCTGTCATCATCCCTACTCCGCTGTCACGTTTGGGGACTTGAAACATCGACCTTTCGGTATCTAAAAACCAGAGACTTTTGATCTTAGGTTGCCTTTCAGGGTCATCCCGCTCTCTACTATGGATAGTAGTCGGGCGCATCTAAACACACCATATATAGTAGGGAATGTCCTAAAGTCTACAAAAAAAGAAGACTAATTTCAAGCTCAAGAAATTAAACAACTTGGGAAAAATTCTGAGCTTGATTTGATGTCGGTGACGGAGTAGAATTTTACGATTTTTTTCGTAAAGAGACGAAAAAAAACCAAAGTTCAAGCGGGCGCAATCGGATCCTGCGTTTGGAAAATGAGCATGTCATGATTTATGATCTGCTTTTGTCTACGGGTGAATCAATGACAGTCTCTGATTAATGTCTGAGCTCTATGCTGTTGTTTGTTCAGAGAGAATAGCTGGGTTTTCGATCAAAGTTGCCATCATAGGAGCGAAGCTGTCTTTCAGTTTTTGTATATCTTCCGCAGATAGAGAAAGAAGTAAAGGGACCCAATGCTTTCCTAAGTTGCTGCTGTCCATTTGGTTTTGTGCTCGGGCCCTGTGGACTTTGTTCAAGTGAATGATGATTTTCTTAAGAATAGGTTTTTCTGTTGTCATCGTGCGACAGGCTTCAACAAGTCTGGGTATTTTCAAATTTTCAGTTTTGGTTAAAGCCGCTGCTTTGAAGTTTTGATAATAAGGCTGCAGAAGGGGAGGATCTAATGCTAACAATTGAGCTTTTAGGACTCCTATCAGGTCATGAACTTCGGTCAAGGGTGGAAGAGTTCGATTCGCATGGAATCTCGCCCTCGCTTCTCGAATAGTTGTAACGGTTCCAGGTACACGGTAAATCCCTTCTTCGGATAAATGTTTTTCAATTTGAGGAAGCAACAAATCGATTAAAGTTTCAAGAGCGGCAAGTTGATCTTCTCTCGTTTTGGGTCGATCAGCTGTTACAGGGGCTCCTGCGAAAAAGTAAGACGTTGTTATTTTGTACGCTAAAAAAATAGCGCTGCTCCATACTAAAGTTCGACGGTCTTCAGCCAGGATTATCAGAGAGATAAATCCCGGAATCCTAGCTACCTCGTGAGCAAACATGGAGGAAATACGGGATGAAAATAACCGGAAAGTTATTTGATCTATAAGGGGTGGTAATACATAAGCTGCTAAGGTGAAAGCAGATGCTCGTGCTGTAGCGTGAATAGCCATACAATACCTATTGCAGAATTTTTGGATTTTGGATCAAAGAAGTAATCAGCTGGTTTGCCGAGAAAACTCCTGTGAAACTTTGGGAAAAAAGCTGCCCTAGCCTTAAGGCCGCTGCTGCAGAATTTGGTTGTTGCTGGGTAATCGTATGCAAGTGGCGAATCAACTTCTGAAAGATTTCTACGCGCAGAGGTGAGACCTGTTGCAGAGCAAGAGTTAAACAACGCTTTTTTTCTTCATCTTCAAGGGAAGTCGCTGCTACGAGGCTATCTTTGATATTTGCTAATAAGGGGGGATTCATATTTTTGAGTAGCTCTTTAACAACCCCTGCCAGTGTGTTGACGTCCGCGTTGAATATTTCTCCAAGACGAAATTTGCTGGGGTCTCTCGAAAGCGCGATAATCTGGCGGTACGTCCCGGATGTTGTATAAAGATTCTCAAAACCAGACTTAGATTCTTCAATAAGAGGAAGGATCATATTTAGAGCGGCCAAGATTTTAGTATCGTCCCATGATTGGTTAGGTCCAGTTTTTGATGATGTAAAGTAAGATATCGCAAAAGATGTTGCTTTATAGGCGAGATAAATTCCTCCTCCCAGAAGTTGAAGTGGAAGAGGAGCACGATAGGCGATTGCCGCGCAGGTAGCAAGCCCTGCAAGAGTGGAGTAGGCCGGAGCGTACGCATAAGGTTTTAAGCACCGGTAAGCGACGAGATCGACCAAAATCGGAAAACAGCTATGACGGAAAACAAAGTTCTGGGCTTCAGGGGTGTAAAAAGAGGAAATCGTTAGAGACATGATGGGCTCCTATTTTGGGATCAATTCTACTCCTAGGGAGAATTCCTTTCCTTAGTAAATTTTCTTGAGCTTGGATGTGATAAATCGTATCTTTTCAATGAATGAAAAATCAAAACTCCTCGGAGGATAAACCTTCTATATGTCCAGAGAAATAAGCTATTCAAGGTGATAGATGCGATTCAAAAAAGCTAAATTGCTCGGTTAATCGCATGCTCTGCTGAAGTGTTCGAAGATTAGGGGGAGGGAAATGGCAGAGATTTCTATTGAAAATCTCTATAAGCAGACGACGAAGGATTTCTGGGGAGTGCCTCTTCAATCCAATATCTAACCCGCTGACGAATTCATTAGAGCATCTGGGATCTGCGCCTGCATCTAAGAGGTCGTGAATGACAGCCTCTCTATCGCCACGGCAGTCGAGGGCATATAATAAAGCTGTTCCAAAAATAGGATCGGATACTTCGAGATTAGCGCCTGCAGCGATAAGGGGTCTGATCCAGTTGTCATTGCGGCACTTTACACTGCAAATAAGAGGGGTTTCTCCTGAGGAATTTGTTAAATTTACAGCGGGGTTGAGGCGCATTAAAAACTGAATGATACGAGGATCATCTGTATTTGTTGCAGCAACGTGCAGACAAGAGAGCTTCCTAGAGGGATCTTGTTGATTCATGTCTGCACCTGCCCCTAACAGTAAACGAGCAATCTCTAATTGAACCTCGACGGCTGCATCCTCTTTTTTGAAAAGTTCGACCAAGGGCAGTTCTCCATCAAAATCCAGCCAGGGAAGAGCTCCCTGTTGTAAAAGCTGTCTAATTTTATTGACATCGAGATTTTTGATAGCATAGACCAAGGATCGGGCTTCATCTTTCCTATCTTCACTTTCATGCTCAGAGAGAAAAAGGGCGATCTTCAAATGTTCGTGGTTTTGGGCTATTTCAAGAGGAGTCCCAGCTCGCGAAGGCAGCGAAACCACAGCCCCTTGCTGAACCAAGAAAACGACAAGCTCTTCGAACCCGGATTGACAAGCATAGTGGAGAGGCCTCATTTGTGCGTAGTCAGCCAGATGTATGTTGGCTCCTGCTTCAACTAAAAACTGGGCCAATAATAAATGCTTCCTGCATACATACTCTGCTAAAAAGTGTAATAAAGTTCGTCCTTTGCTATCCTGAGCATCCATGTTGAAGTTTTTATCGCGTAATGCAGCTTGTAGCTCTTGCATGGATAATCTTCCGTAAACAATCTTTTGCATCATTTGGACTTCACGCGAATGTTCCGGATACGGAGTTCTTTCCGTGATAATTGTATCGAATAGATCATCGGCTAGAAGATAGACTGCTTGAACTAGAGCATTAAAATTTTTACGCCAGAGGTCGTGTGTTTGCATATTCCGAGCATCTTTAATTTGGTAAAAGATATCCTCTAGGTATTTAGAAGATCCTGTCAGATATTTTTGCTTCACCCTATCGACCAAAGCCTCTAGCAGTCGGTAGCATTGTCCTACGCGCCTTTGAATTTCCAGGCGAAAGCCTAAGTCTGTTGTTAATTTTTCCTCAAATTTTGAGCGGGGCGCGCGGTTGAGTTGCAGTCTCAAAGCAGTTATCTCGGTGCCTAAGGCTAAGACAGGGTCAGGAAATTCAGGTTGACACTTGACCAGAAAAGGTTTTAATTTTTCTTGTTCTTCTGGGGGTTTTGCATAAAAAGAGCGATTATCCAATATGCGTGCTCGAAAATCGATTAACTGGGGGAAATTTTCTCTGATGATGGAGCCTATGTGGTGGGATTCTTCTGTGGGGGAGTGTTCTTTTCGAGTGATTAAGGCTAATCCAATGGCATCGATATCTTTATGAAGATGGGGTTTTAATATCCGTTGAATTTTTTGGATTCTTTCATTTAACAGATTGCAGAGTTTGTCCAACTCTTCGTATAGACCTAATTTAAGTTTTCTATATTCGGCTTCTTTTGAGTTTCCTTTTACATCAACTCGAAAAAAATAATCTTCCGGATGCTCGAAAAAGCCTCTAATTTCTCGCAGTGTACTTCTAAGGACCTGGATGTTTTTAATTTCGGGAATATTCAAAGTGCGATCATGGAGCACCAGAGTCAGAGCTTCACCTATAATAACAAAAATCTGGGCCGTTACTTCTGTTGATATATTATTCCCTCGTTGGTTCAGCAGTTGCTGTGCACTTTGATAGGCCGTATTAAGATTCACAAACTCGTACAAAGCTTCGATGGCTAAACTGACGGGGTAGGTTTTGGATTGCCTGGAAAGCCTTTCCATTTTCCTTAAGCGTTCATTTTGGGCTCTCTCTAGACTCTGGATGCTCCGTCTTACATGCTGAATCTCTCCTGATCTACACAACCTTCTTAATTTATATCTTTTCTCTTGATATTTTAACTTTCTAGCTTTGGTATAAAAATAGAGACCTTGACCCCTGCTTTTGTGTCTAAAGGATTTTTCTCTAATGTCAGCACTTGTCTCTTGCCAAATTTTTCTGGCTCTCGAGACTTTTTGCTCCAAACTTAAGACGCGACTATCAGCGACCTTCCGCATTTGAACTTCAGGTTCGCATCTTATAATAGCAGCTAAAAATAAAGGATCCTTACGCTTGAATTGGAGCCCAGCTTTAAAATACGTGCGGGCTTTGAGCTGGTAGAGCTTCATTTGCAAAAAATGAATCTCCTCTTGAGCTCTCGCATAAGCATAGATTTCTTTTAAAAGAGGTAAGTCTTGTACGACGGCCCCGGATAATCGTTTCTCGAATTCATCGGCTCCATCGGGATGAATTTTTTGGCATTCCATCTGTGCGCATCTAAAAAAGCTCACCATTTTCCAAGGAAAAAAATCTCTTTCTTCTTTGCCATTGTGATAGCGCATTTGGCTCAAGGATCCATTGTAAACGTTCAGGGCATCGGAATATTGGCTAAAAACTCGGGCAAAACTGGGTAAAGGATTCTGTTTTTGCCTTTCCACTAATTTAATTAAGCTTTTTAAGAGGATGATATCCCGGCTGTACTCCATACCTTCCAGAGGGTCTCTTGGGGTTTTTTGTGGCAGGGGTGGTCTTTTCACCCCTATTACCTGTTGAAAAGAGGTATACACTCGTAGAGATAGATCGGCTAATTGAGCTGAAAAAGAGGACTCAAAGACCTTTCGTAAAAATAAAATAGGAAAATGGATAGGGGAGGCACAAACCATCAGAGCTTTGGACATAGTATCCTCTCTTTCAAAGACGATTAAAAATATAATAGAGCTTAAATTTTAGCTCAAAAGCAATTGTTTGCAGTGATAGTTTTTGAAAATATCTATCTTATCTCGTCTATAATAAATGATGATGTCTGTTTGCTCGAGAATTATGAAAGCGCTATTTGAATTTTAGAAGTAATTCAGCTGTCATAGCAGGAAAAAGGGATTTCAATAAAAAAGGAGAGGGGATTATCCCTCTCCTTAGGAACAGCCGTAGAGGATGTGTCCTCAGGCTAAATCGCATTAACCTTGGATGTGCTGCAGGGTACTCATCAACTGATAAGTATTGCCGCGTGTTTGATCCAGGTTGCTGAGCTGAGAGCTAATCAAGCCTGCTTGTGAGTTCAGGGCTTGGGCAAGACCCGCTTCCAGATCTTTAGTCTTTGTTTGCTTCGCTTGGTCGGTCATCGCATCGTAGGAGGCCATTTCTCCCGCACTTTTTCCAACACCACTGAACAAACCACCGAAGGTATTACCATTCTGCATCCACATATCTCCCATCGCTCTGAATTTCTTAGCCTCAGGATTTTCTACAGTCTCTGGATTTTGAGCTTTCTTGGTTTCTGCAGTTGCAATTGCATCTTGGGCATTGAGATCACTGTTTTCTTGTGTGTTGACAGATGTCTTCAACTCACCTCGGATTCTAGCAATAGATTCTGCAGGGTCAGAAGGTTCTCCGCTAGCTTCGCATGTCATTTTAGCTACAGGGCTAGAAGGGGCGCTCGCACTTGCTTCTGGAGCCGGTGCAGCAGGCGGGGTGCTGGTTTTCGCCGTGTTAGGAACCTCTGAGACTCCGGCTTCTAGAGTTGAGTTAGGTGAATCTAAAGCAGCGGCTTGATTATAGTTAGTTAGACCTTGATATAGGCCTAATCCAGTTGTAGCAATCCCCATGCCTGAACCCACTAAGGCGCCTATAGCTTGTGTTTGTTGGGCACTAGCTTGGTCCATAATCGATTTCTCATCAGCAGAAGCTTGCAGAGATGTGGCTTCTAGCCCGGCTTTGATCGTGCCTCCATCGAGCAGAAAGAACGACTCTTGCATAGAGCCCATATTCTCGAGTGTACCGTTGTTAGCGAGTACTGCAACCGAAGCTGCCGAGAGGGCCATTTGATTCGACATTGTCATATTTTTTCTCCTTATTAATTATTAAATTTTTATGCTAAAGCCTGCGTTGCAGCATCCCAGCCAGCCCCGAAGTTAATCGTGAAAATAGGTTGGAAAGCTTGCATCATGGCTTTCATAGCTTCTTGTGTGACGCTAGTTAATGAGCTAAAGATCTGGAGCATTCCTTGGCTATTCGTGATCGCAGCTTCAATAGGCCCTTGACCTTTCTGAATTCCAGCTCCGACATAGTTTGTCCATGCGTTGCCGCCGTTGGCTATATTAGTCACGACATCGCCTGCGCCTTGGATTCCAAATAGCCCGGTTTTTAGCTGGGCAGCTTTTTGTGTAAATTGGTTCACGATGGACTCGTTTTCTGACATTCCTTTGAATGAAACGAGAGCGATCGTGAGCATGATAGCTGCGTTCAAGCAGGTCTCTACCCATTCTTTGGCTGTACTATTGCCGGGGATATGCTCGATCGATTCTTGGACGAGCTCTCCGACCACGTTGGTAGAGGCCAAAGTTGTGACTCCGACGGTGCGTGTGGCATAGCCGTTGAGGCTATTTTTAAAGTTAGTCCCAAAGTTGGTCTTGTCCGTATTGGAAAGAGCGCTGGTGGCTTGTTCTGCCGTTTGAGTTGCGTCTTCTGCAGCTTTAGTGGCGGCTCCGACAGCAGCTTCTGAGGCGGCATCGGCAGCAGCGGTGGCTGCTTTAGAGGCAACAACAGCTGTATAGCCTGCTTCTGCGCCTGCGGTAGCGACGGTTAAAACGGCGATGGCGAGGACCTGAACAAAAATATTACCCCAGGTCTTGCTTCCCATAGCTCCGCCGAGTTTATCTCCAACGAAAGAGAGGCCTTTGTTGAGGAGTCCGCTGGCAGTCAGTCCAATCACGACAGCCAAAATTGCAAATCCCGCAGGGGTTTCACAGAGGAGGGCGCCGACGACGGCAGAGACCGCAATCCCCACCCATTTCATGACGTCTCCAAAAATTCCCCAGGCGTGAGCTTTTTTCTGCTCTTCTTGGTAAGCAGCCAGCTGAGTGAGATACTTCTGCACGTTTTCATGGGTCGTTTCCGCTTGCGATTGAGCCAAGGCAGCTTGGTCGGACTGGCTTTGAGAAAAAGCCTGGCCGATTTTACCCATGTTCAGGGCGATTGCAAAGAGCATCGCAAAGGTCATTTGCATGGCCTGTTGATACGATGTCTGCGTGGTCTCTTTTTTCGCAGAGGCTTTGACGCTTCCTGACTTAACCTCATCCAAGTTGATAATCTTGGAAGGGGCGCTATGTCCGTGTTTAATTTTAGTTAATGGTGCCATTGTTATACCCATGAGCTAATTAATTGAGTTAATGTCTGCAGAATCCCTCTACCGCTGTTGAGAGTTTGCCACAGCAGCGACTGGTTGTTCGGGAACTGCCCGACGATCTGCTGATACATCTGCGTTTCGCTGGTACGAGTCGTATTACGCGCGTTCAGCTGGGAGTTAGCATCGGTATACTCCTCGGTGATACTATTCGCATTCGAGGGGTTGTCGTGCTCGAGCTGATAGATATAGTTGTTCTGGTCGGGGATGCTCTTGTTATCGGGAGCATTCCACTGCTCTTCGCATGACGTGGTATCTTGCGCTTGGACGTTCGTAATATCCTGGAGCATAGAAGCGTCGTTCGCTTCCACGTTATTCTCAGAGTCATAGTAGGTGATGAACGCCTCTTGTCCTGAGAGGAAGTTAGCGGAGGTGCTAACAAAATTTCCCATTGAGTCTGACATATTTTTATCTCCTTTTTATTAATTATTGGCTTAGTTTCCTGCTTGAGCCATGTTACGGGTGATCTGCTGCTCCTGGTCGATAGGGGCCTGCAGAAACTGGGCAAAAGCCGATAATTCTGTCTGGTCCGTCGAAGAGTCGGTCGAGTACTCCTGCTGGGTAGGCTGAGCCACCGAGTTGAAGTACGTCTGCAGCGACGTCATCACGTTCGCGTTGTTACTCGAGACAGGGCTAGAGTAGTTCGTCTGAGAAGCTTCCACGGAGTTTGCAATGTCGGAGTAGTCTCCGAGGCCTTGCAGCTGACCGTAGGTCAATCCGGTTGTCACGAGGTTAGGGTTGTCCATCGGGGAGATGGTCATCGTTCCCCCTGAAAGGTAGGTTTGACCCGAGGTTGAAGGGATCGAAGAGGTAGGTTGCGAACCTGATGTCGGAGGTGTGCTATAGACGTTGATGTTTTTACCATCCCATTCGAGGTATTCAGGTGTAGCACTTCCGGTCGGTGTATATTCGACAACGACGTTCTCAGGAAGGTTATACATACCGGCAGAGACAGTCCAAGGCGTGAAAGCTGTGGAAACCGTTCCTGCAGTTGAGAAGGTACCCGATCCCGAAGAGTTAGTGTTAATCGTTGTGATCTTGGGCGAATTGGTGTTAGGGCTCTGATACACCGTAGCGTTACCGCTGCCCGTCCAAAGGATATATTCAGATGTTGACGTACCGCTGGGGGTATATTCGACCCACTGGTTAGCAGTAAACTGGTACGTGTTGCCAGGGCTAGTTGTCGTGACAGAAGTTGAAGGGAAAGCAACGTTGTTACCGTTGATAACCCCGTAGACGTCTTCCACATCGCTAGTCAGCGAGGAAAGGTTAGGGTCTTGCTCAATGAGTCCTCTCAACTGTGTAAAGTCAGAATAGAACTGCTGCATGTTAGGAACGCCGTTGGTTGTTCCGGTGGGGTTTTTCATCATGTTCTGCATATCGGCAACCAGGTTGTTGGCCTGAGAAAGGGTATTCAAGTTGCCCGATAAACCGTTCATTTGCTGGCCGGTGTCGTTCATACGGTCGTTAATGAGGGAAAGCAGCATCATCACGAGTTCCCAGGGGTTTTTACACATGGAGCAAAGCTGCTGAATCTGGGTCTCGTATAACGAGTCGACGTATTGGTTAGGGTTAGCAGAGTTTAAAAGGAAGCTACCGACTTCAAAAGCAGCTTGGTTGGCAAAGTCGCTGAAATTCGTGATCGGCTGGCCGTTTTGATTGACCCATGTTTGATAAGTAGCACCTGTAGCAGGGTCTGTGAAGGTCACATAGTGAGCTGAAATCCAGTTGTTAATTCCTTGGTCGTTATTGCTACTCAAGGTAAAGGCTGTCGCATACATGTTATTGAACATGGCTCCATAGCCTGACATGCCTTGGAGTTCTTGCGTTAATTGGTTGGCAAAAGAGTCAGCTGAGGCTTGCCCGTTTTGAACGGCATCGCCTTCGATGGCCATGGTGACAATCAGCTGCATGAGGGTCGTGTTGCCGAATTGAGACGACATCTGGTTGTTCATGAACTGAGAAAGCTGCTGCTGAGCAGAAGCAGGAAGAGAGCTCATGTGGCTTCCGATGTCCAGCGTCATGTCTAAAAGAGCGAGATAACCGTTATAATCGCCGGGGTTGTTCTGGATCCAGGTGACGAGCTGTTCGTATTGTTGCTCAATTTGGAGGACCAGTCCGTTTGAGTCAGCGCCGCTATTCCAGTTGATCTCAAAGCTACTAGGATTAGGAGTCGTTCCATTAGGGTCCCAAGGCAATTGAAGCGTACTAGAATCCCCTGGGCTTCCTAAAGAAGGATTAGTAGGGGGAGTATAGTTATATATAATATTGTTCGTCATAACTTTTTATTACCTCTTATTATTATCTTAGACTGTTCCTATTATTATTCTAATATAATCTTTATATTTTTGTCAAAAAATTTTTAAAATATGAAATTAGCGCAAGTGGTTGATTATAAGTAAATTGTGTGTATTTTGCTAAAATAATTAAAATTATTTTGACGGTATAAGTGTCTTTGTATGAAAAGGTTATGGGCTAGTATTCATAAAAGCATCATAGAGAGGGTCTAGTAAGATCCCATAAAAGTTAGAAAGGTCGTTAGGGTTTTGGAAATAAAAACTCATGCTGGAAGGCCAAGCGCCGGGGGTAAAGGGAAGGATCCCATTCGACAGGGTATTGATGAAGTTGAACATCGCTGTATAGTTGGTGGGATTAGGAGGGTTGAGATTAGAAGGATTGGGGAGGAGATGAAGCATGCTCATTAGATTTTGATCCAATTGGCCCATACTTTGCCCTCCGCCGGGCTCATTGAATTCCATCTGATATTCATAGAGAGCAAGAGCATAAGGGAAGACTTGCCCGAAGGTCATGCCCGCAGCGGTACCGCCGGCGTTGCCCCAAAACTCTTTATCTAAGATGCCTCCAGGGTTGGTCGAGGGGTACTGCATCGCATCGGCGTAAATTATGCAGAGGTTGACGAAGACACCGGGGGTATCAGGAGAGTTAGGGGAGGAAGAAGTGGACACGCTGGGTTGAAGTTGAGATGTTGCTATGAGCTGGGAAAGGCCGTTCATGACGGACTGCAAGCCCGATTGCCCTCCGTTAGTTCCTTGGGTCCACCATGTAGAAAAGTTGGTTACGCCGTACGTAATAGGAAAATTGATGGTGTTTCCAGAGACGGTAAAAGTGGACAGGGCTGCGTTGATCAAAGATTGGACGCTGGGATCGCAGCTTTTCATTTGAGCTTGAAGATTGGCAACAATGCCGGCAAGGAAAGGATCCGTGAAGGTCGTATTAGGGGCATATTCTTTGAGATAAAGATCAATTTCGGCGAGGTCGGCATAGGCTTGCAGGTCGGCGTTAGGTGTAGCCGTGGGGTTCGGAGTTGCCCCGACGGAGCTCGCTCCCGCAGCGGCGATTTGCCCCGCGATTTCTCCGGTGCCTCCTAGGAGAAGATAGCAGCAGGCGGCATTCATCGAAGGCGAGCTGGGATAATACGAATAACCTGGGTATGAGACAGGCGTAATAGACATAGCAGCTCCTTAGTTTTTAGCCAGGTTGTTTTGATAGTCTTTCATTTCTTGCTCAATTTTCTTAAAAGTATTCCAATCGCCGGGTTTGAAATTGGCAGGGTTGGCAAGAACTTCTTGGATTTTATCTTTAGAAAGGCCCGAAGCGGCGAATGCTTTTTCAGCGAGGCCGCTCAGTTTTTTTTGGAGCTCTTGGGCGAGTTCCAAAGCTTCCGCTCTTTCTTTTTCATCTTCGGATTTGAGCTTAGTTTGAACATGATCAAAGAGCTTTAAGATATCCTGCAGAAAAGTGTCGAGTTTCGTCATATCGACTTTATCGAAGTTAGAAAAGAGATCATCGATACTTTCAAGAATGTTATCGTTTTTCATTATTACACCTTTTTATAACTTTATACTATCAATTAATAATTTGATTATCAATACAATTAATTTATCATTTTGAATGAATTTAAAAATTTGATATGCAAAGAGTTATATGAAGAAATTACTGGTCAAATTCGGGCTTAAATTTCGTTATTCTATTGATTGTCAAGCATTTGAGCGTTTTGAATCTCCAGAGCCTACACTGGTCATCCTCCCTTGGGCCTCTGAACTCGATCCTCTTCTTTGCAAGCTCTATTGGAAAACTTCCCCTCTAAAAGTCCTCGTTCCTATCGAGAGGATTAAGAAAGGGTGGATCCGCTGGATTTTGAAGCCGTTTGTCTCGTTGCCGGTTTTTAACTTTAAAACACCTTTATTCTACCGCAAACGGTTACAAAAAACGCTCGATAAATGTCTCAAAGAAGGCGAAGATCTCGTTGTCGTCTATGAGGGGGCCGGCAACCCCGTGATATCGTTGGTTTTGCAAAAGTATCCCTCTATCCGCGTTGTCTTATGTGATATTCAGATAAAAGGCAGAAAAGTGAAGATCGCTTTCACGGATTTAACGGGACGGATGACGGTGGAAAAGACACCCGCAGAGATCGATACGGTCATTCAGCAAACTTTGAGCCCTAGAATACCGGAAAAAAGGGGCAGTTTTCCAGAGGCGGCCCCTCTGATCAAAGCGGAGATTGCACGGCTTGCAAGAAGAGAAGCATCAACCCTCGATCCCGGCATGCATCTCTACGACGATTTAGGGCTAGATTCTTTGGATGTGACGGAAATTGTCGTTTTTCTTCAGCAGAGGTTTAAAAGCTCTGCCTCCTTTGGATCTTTGGAAAGAGTCCAAGATGTCTTGGAAGCGGCCGAGGTGAAAAGACCCTTGCCAGCCCCCAAAACCTTGGAAGAAAAAGAACTGAAAAAATGGTCGCAGAAGAGGCTGGGGGTAAAAAAGCCGGAAGGCAAAACAATCGGCGAGGCTTTTTTAAGGGTGTGCGAGAGAATGGGATCTTCCCTTGCTTGCGTCGATCCTCAAGAAGCGATCTCGTATGTCCGGTTAAAATCGCTCGCACTGGGACTTGTCAGCCGCTTGAAGAAAATCCCGGGAGAAAGGATCGGTATTTTGCTTCCTCCTTTGGGAGAGACTTATGCGATGGTCTTGGGGCTTTTTTTAGCGCAGAAAACTGTCGTCATGCTGAATTCTACGCAGGGGCCCAAACATTTGGACGAGGTGATTCAAAGCGCCGGATTGAAAGCCATTCTCACCACCTCTCAAGTGATGGAGCATCTGGCGTGGGATCTTTCGGATGAGTTGGAAGACAAGCTGATCTTGCTCGAGAAGATACGGGAAGAGCTCACGTACGAAGACCGTTTGGAAGGTTTGCGGCTTGCCCGTCAAAACACCGAAGAGCTCCTATCTCACTTAAACTTAAATCAGCTCACAGGCGAAGAAACAGCCGTCATATTATTTACGAGCGGGACGGAAAAGAGTCCCAAGGGAGTCCCTTTAAGCCACCATAACCTCCTGAGCAATCACCGAGATATTAGCGAGGCGGTCCTTTTCAAAGAGGAAGATGTTTTACTGGGGATTTTACCGGCTTTCCATGTCTATGGGTTTTCAATGACTGGGCTTTTTCCGTTGCTGTCAGGTCTTCGGGTGATTTTTCATCCCTCGCCTCTCGATCTGCAGGGGATTGCCAGACAGGTCCACAAATGGGGGGCGACGATGATTGCCACAGCGCCGACCCTCTTGAAGAATTTTCTCTTAACGGCAGCCCCTGAAGGTTTGACGACGGTGAGATTATGGATTGTGGGGGCAGAAAAAACACCGGCAGACTTGCCTCCTCTCATCGAGCGCAAGACGTCTCAGGCCCAGCTCCTCGAGGGGTATGGGCTGACAGAATGTTCTCCCGTTTTAACCCTTCATCCCGGCGTAAGTCAACATTCCTGCGTCGGCCGACCCTTAAGGCATGTTCAAATTCTCGTCGTCGATCCTGAGACGAAAACCCCTGTGCCTCCTGAAAACGAAGGATTGATCCTCGCTAGAGGCCCTAATGTCTTTGCGGGATATCTTCAAGTGGAGAGGCAACCGTTTGTTGAGGTCAAGGGAGAGAAATGGTTTGTCACGGAAGATGTGGGATATATTGATCAGGCAGGGACGCTCTATTTGGTTGGAAGACGGAGCCGGACTGTGAAGATCGGGGGAGAGATGATCAGTTTGGGTTTTGTTGAAGATTTGCTCGTGGGGGCCTTAGGTCCCCGCTTTCCTGCCTTGCAAATTGCCATCATGGGAGAAGAAGATGCGCGCAAGGGGACTCATCTGATTCTTTATACCAATCAAAATCTCTCCATGGAAGAAGTCAATCATCTCTTGCATGAAGGAGGGGCGAGCAACCTCTTAAAAGTGCGGGAGGTGCGTATTTTGCCCTCCCTTCCGATGACAGCTTTAGGAAAGATCGATTACAAGAAACTCAAGTGATTTACATATTCTGGTTCAAGAATTGAGAGAGTGTTGTTCCATCGACGTTCTGGGCCGCACTAGAAGATCCTGAGAAGTCGAGGTAGTTCAAGAGAGCCTGAGCTGATCCTGAAACGGTAATATCGGTGGAACTCGAGCACCCGCCATGTTCCGTGTAGTCAAAGTTAAGCCCTCCACCGGGGATCGTTTTGCCACTGCTATCCGTCGTGATGGTTCCTTTTCCGTTGTCTTGCATAAACAGGGTGTAAAAGTTCCCTTGGCACCAGGGTGTAGAACTTCCCAGATAGCTGATTCCAATATCGTTAAAAGTAAATGAAAAGGTATGGGATGGATTCTCAATAAGATCTGCTAGGGTCGCAGGCTGGCCTGTCGTCTGGTCGATCACGGTGGCCGTCCCGCCATCGGGAGAAGGGATCTTCAGGGTATTGCTAAAGTCATTGAGAACTTTAGTGAGGTCGGCTTCAAATGTCGACGCATTAGCTCCGAAAAGGTTAGAGCCGAACTCAGAAAAATCGAACTTCGTTCCGGAAGAGGAAATAAAAGTCCCGTTGCTTTGCATCGCTTGGAAGAAGGCGACGGCTTGCTGTAAATTAGCGATCTGTGTCGATGTAGGAGGATTAGAGAGGGGAGTTTCTAGGGTTTGGGCATATTGCTGTGCTGCAGTTTTTGCAGAAGTTAGATCATTCAGCGTATTGGTGATGCTGTTTTGAGTATAAAATTGAGTATTGGAAGCCATAAATCTTCTCCATTTTATTAATATTATTTTATCCTAATTCTAATATTATCTTTATATTGTCATGTTGTCAATAATATTTTTAATGAATAAATTGCTGGTTTGTAAGAATTTATAAATAATTGATAATGAGGGATTAAACCTTGAAGCGGGGGGGCCTTTTCCGCTTGGGCTTTTTCGCTTCAGGGGACTTTAGAGGACCCCCAAAGAGGTCAATCCCATAGAGCTTGAGTAAGGAGGGAAGGGATTTGAGAGCATCCCGCTCTTCAGGTGTGAAATTTTCCGGCTGTCGGAGAACTTTGTTAAATTCTAAATCCGACATCCCGGATTCATCCCGTGCCTTGAGGATTTCTTCATCGAGGCGATAAAAAATCGCCAAAATCTCTCGACGGGCTTTGATATACCGCGGGTTGTTATTCGACAGGAGTTCATTGTGAAGACGAGGGATTTCTTTAATGGCCAGTTTGATCATTTCGACAATCCGGGCGACCCCGGTAGAAGTGACGCGATCGAAAACAGCGACCCAAGGATATTCCATAATTGGATCGTAGTTGAAAAATAATTTTAATTCAATTTTCCCTCGGATTTTGTTACATTGAAAGGATATGCGACGACAAGTTTATTTAATACCCAACGTCATCACGGCTTTTGGGCTTGCCTGCGGTCTTTTTGTGATTTTCAAAGTCAACATGGTCGAGCCGGGTTCAGGGAGCTATCATGTGCTTTTCACTTCGCTCCTTTTGCTCCTACTTGCGGCCTTTGCCGATCTGTTAGATGGGGCGATCGCTAGAGTCATTCGGGCAGAAAGTGAATTCGGGTTTGTTTTTGATTCGCTGGCCGATGCTGTTTCTTTTGGAGTCGCTCCTTCGGTCCTTTTATTGAAGAGCTTGTCTTTGGAGCAGGGGACCGGGTTATCTTTTTTTGCCGTGATCGGAGCCATGCTTTACTCGATCTGCGGGATCCTCCGTTTAGTCCGGTTCAGTGTGAAAACAACCCAAGCAAAAGGCAATCTTGAAGCAGAGCTTGCCGAGAAAAAGAACTTTACCGGCCTTCCGATTCCAGCTGCGGCGATTGCCGCTGTTTCGACAAATCTCTTTTTTGTCTCCCCTGCGGCCCAGCAGTGGTTCAATTTTTCTGAGACCACCTCGGCAATATTTTTAACATGCGTTTGGGTCTTCTTAGGATTTTTAATGGTAAGCCGCTGGAAGTTCCCCAGCTTAAAATCGCTCCACTTCCGGGTGCCGTCCTTTCAGCTGGTCCTCATGACAGTGATCTTAGCGATCTTTATTTTGTATGGTATTTTGCACTTCTTCCCCGTCATGCTGCTGGCGACGATTTGGAGCTACATCATTCTCGGCATTATCCTTTCGATTATTCGATTGATTGCTGGAAAAAAATCGAAAACATTGGAAGATTTTGAGCCCGAAGATGAAGAGGACTCTGATTGATTGAAATAGCTGTGATTGTCGTCTTGCTTTCCGCCCTAGCTTTCTTAGGCTACCGGCATCAAAAGCTTCTGATGCGATATGCTGTGGCGGAAGAAAAGATTAAAAATCAGGACGAGCTGAAAGAGTCTTTTCGGATCGTCTCGGCGGAAGCTTTAGAAAAAACCAACAACTCCCTTTTTGAAGCGCAGCAACGCGACCTCGAAGAAAAGCAGAAGGCCATTAATCAAATGGTCGATAAAATCCATGCGCAAATGCGCCTTCTGGAAAACGAAAGAAAGATCGACCATGGAGCCATGAAGCAGCAGCTGCAAGCGCTCATGGATGCCGAACATCAGCTCAAATCTGAAACTTCCAAACTCGTGAAAGCACTCCGGTCGCCTGCGGGCCGAGGCCGCTGGGGAGAGATTCAACTCAGGCGCGTTGTCGAGCTCGCTGGGATGCTGCAGCACTGCGATTTTTTTGAGCAAGGCTATGATATCACCGATGGACAGCGCCGTAAACCCGATCTGATTGTCCGTCTTCCGGGAGATCGTCAGGTGGTCATTGATGCGAAAGTTCCGCTTGAAGCGTATTTAGATGGCGTTGATATGGGAGAAGAAGCTCTCCGACTTGAAAAGTTCCGGCAGCATGCACGGCAGGTGAAAGACCATATCACCATTCTGGGCAAAAAGACCTATTGGGAACATTTCCAGCCCACACCGGAGTTTGTCGTTTTATTTTTGCCCTCCGAGACGATCTTTGCCATTGCGATGGAGGCCGATCCCGCGCTCATTGAGTATGGAGCTAGCCAGGGAGTGATTTTAGCGACGCCGGCGACTTTGATTGCACTCCTGAGGGCTGTGGCCTATGGATGGAAACAGGAGAGTTTGTCGCGCCATGCGCAAAGGGTCAGCGACCTGGGTCATGAGCTTTATAAAAGAGTGTCGGATCTCTCAGGACATTGGATGCACCTAGGAAAAGCCCTCAATCAAGCGGTCGATGCGTTCAACCAAGCCACGGGATCATTAGAGAGAAATGTCCTTTCCAGCGCCCGGAAGTTCAGTGAGCTGGGAGCCGCATCTTCCGTCAACCCCCTTAAGGAAATCGAGATCATCGAAAAAGTCACACGTAAGCTAACCAGCTCAGAAATGAAAGAATCAGACGAGAGTCGATAAGTAATTCACCCACTCTTCATCAACGCCAGCTAGACGGCGATGATCGGCAAAGAACTCAGGCCCCCGCGCTCTAGAAGGGGCTAAAATAGAAGGAATGGAATTTTTCCAAGTTTTCCAGTCTGGTTCCTGGGGATCCTTAAAGTTTTTAAGCCAGCGGCATCCAAACGAGACATGGCCGATTTCATCTTCAAAGATTTGCTTCATGAGCTCGCTAGAAAGCGTATCGCCTTGCTCGGCGAAGACTCTTGCATAAAACGGTGCAAAATCGAGATTGGCCATCTCAAAAGTGAGGCTGAGGGTACTGATGTACTTGAGAGGCGTTGTGAGATGGGGGACATAGGCCCAAAAATGGCGGTAGAGGGGAAGATCTCCGAATTGAACACCCATTTCTTCCAGTCTTTTTTGATACCAGCGGACGTGCTTTTGTTCTTCTTTCAGCGTATGGGCGACGCCCTTCCGAAAGTTCGCAGGGGCATCGGGGAAGGCCAGCAGGGCATACGCCATGATTTCCACCGCGAGGAGTTCATGACCTCCAAAACGATGAAGACAAACGGCTCGTTTGTCAGGATTGTTCATTTCGCTCACGGGCGGCAATTTATCCCGGCGGGTATGCTTTTCAAAGCCCATGCCGGGAGGGCGTGTAGGCTCTTTCCATAAAAGGGCAGGGCCTGGAGAAAAGTCGGTCAGAACTTCCGGACAGAAGAGTTTATCTTCTAAACGATCAGCCGAGAGAATATGAATCGCCCAATCACGAAATTCCATAGGAGGGCTATTATAGGGGAAATGTAGATTCTGGAAAATGGTCGTATGAGCTGCTCAGATTTGAAAGAGATTTTTGAAAATAAGGGAGTCTGAACGACTCCCTTATGGAGAAAAAATTATTCGACCGAGAGAACAAAGAACGCATCGAAAGCAAAGTTATTATTGGCACGAGGAGCGACGCGGAGGGTCACTTTTTTGCCGACATAATCTTGCAAGTTCACATGCGTGCTGTAGATATAAGCGAGGGGTAGATCTTTCTCTTTTACGATGAAATCTCCCGGCTTTCTTTTCACAGGAGCAGAATAAGCTTCTACAATGCCTGTGATCGTCTTGGAGTTTTGTTTTTGGTCTGCATAGAACTCATCGATAGAGCGCTCTTCATTGCGTGTGGCCCAACCGAGATAGAGGGCTTCTTCCACGGGTTCCCATAATTTCATGCGGTCGGTGGGGTTGAGGGCCATTTCGACTTTAGCTGAAGCTTGCTCTTCTTCGCTGGCGACTTTCCCTTCAGATCTTTCTTCCAAATAGGCAATTTTGCGCTGAGTGTACTCTTCTTGCAAGGCGTTGAAGCCTTCTTTAGCCTTATCGCAAAGATCAGGGAAATCGGTATAATCGTTGATCACGGCTTGGTAGTTATGCTTGATTCTGTCGATATCCATCTCACGGTACGATTTTTTCATCTCCACTTGTGTAAGCAAGTTAGCGGCATCGAGGAGCTGCTCGGCAGCATTGCGCCGTTTATCGAGATGAGCTTTCACTTCAGGCCCGCCGATGGAGGTGATAAATTCTTTCGCGACGTAAAAGCGGGTTCCAGCTGGAGGTGAAATTTCATACCATTTATTGTTCAAAGAACTGACCACACCTTTAATTCTGTCGTCGTTGTTGAGATGCCCAATAATGGGAGCATCGAGGCTGGGCTCTAAGCGGACGTTGACTCGATTTCCGACAACGACACCATCCAGGATAAAACTACGGAAGACATAAGCTTTGCTGCCAGCAGGAGGTTCCACAGCGTAGAAATCGCCTTTTTCACCGCAGACAACAATGAGATCGTTGCGGCTCAGTTCTTTGATGACTCGGCTTTCCAGATCAGCATTCGCGCGGAGGCGGACTTTTTTCCCTTTCACTTTTCCTGTGAAAGGAGAGAAAGGTTTTTCGATGACCACAGGCAGAGGAGCAGGCGTTTGAACGAAGGTTTCTTTAACGGAAGAGTAGGACTCTGCTGCTGGAGCCTCAGGAATTTCAACGGGTTCAATCGCAGAAATTTCGGGAGCTACAATTTCTGAATTCGCTGCATCGCCATAGACGTTGGACATCAAACATAATCCCAAACACAACGCGGGCGCGATGGTGACAAAAGAAAAACGTTTAGACATGAAAAAATCCTCCTGGACCTATATATATGGATTTATCGTCATTCTAGATGTTGTTGTTTTTTTCCACCACAGGAATTCGCAGTAGACCTTTACGATTATTTTTTGAACAGCCAAAAAATAAGGCTGAAGAGAAGGCTCAAGATAATACAAGTTGTAAGGGGGAAATAAACTTGTACTTTCTCGCTTTTATACTGAACATCTCCCGGTAATTTGCCCAGCGGAATGCCGGCTTTTGTAAAAAGCCAGCTAATAAGACCCAGCGCCACTAAAACGAGTCCTGCAACAATGAGCCATTTACTCAGATTCATAAAAATATTATAAACTAGAGATATGGAAAAAGCAACTTTTGGAGCTGGGTGTTTTTGGGGAGTGGAAGAGGCTTTCCGGAAATTGAAAGGAGTGAAAAAGACCGCGGTGGGATATGCGGGTGGACATGCACTGAATCCCACTTACAAAGAAGTTTGCACGGATAAAACCGGGCATGCAGAAGTGGTGCAGGTGGAGTTTGATCCGTCAGAAATTTCCTATGAAAAGCTTTTAAAAGTTTTTTTCAACATCCATGATCCTACAACTCTGAATCGTCAAGGGCCTGACGTGGGCACGCAATACCGTTCGGTGATCTTCTACCACTCTGCCGAGCAGCAAGAAAAGGCAGAGAGGTATAAGGAAGAATTGGATCAAACGACTCGTTATGACGATCCGATTGTGACGGAAATCCTTCCCGCTGGACCCTTCTATAGAGCTGAAGAATACCATCAGCGCTATCACGAAAAACATGGCGGCAGCTGCGGCATTTAGTAACCCGCTTATCACCTGTTGATTGCTCGCGTTAATAAAAAAAAATAGGGCCAGTTTTTCTGGCCCTATTTGAGGAAATGCGGATGTGCGCGTTAGAATAAGTAGGGGATCACCTTATAGGGCACTTGGTCGCAATAGCTATCCCAAGAATCGCCATACTTCACTTGGCATCTTCTTTCATGCCGGAAGGCCCGGTCGAGAAGAAGCGCGGTTAAGAAGATGACGTAGAAATAAGGGAGGATATTGTCGAAAAGAGCCGGGATCGTCCAACAAAGGGCCGCGGCAATTTCAGGGACATAATGGAAGTGGCGCGCAAGTCCCCACCAGCCCGAAGTCAGGAGAAGGTTTTGCTTGGTTTCGCCTTGGTGGGTGGTATAGGTGGCCACGATCAGGTTGGGCTTTTTACCCCAGACCAAGCAGTTGCCTTCGGTCGCACGGACTTTTTGCCGCTGACGGTCGGCAAAATAATTGACCAGGATGCAGAAAGTTCCAATGACAACTAAGAGGGCTGCTGTCACAAATCCTAAGTTTTTAGGATGGTGAATGAGATAGAGGGCAGGGGAGGTATAGATCGAAGGGACCCAGACGAGGCAGCCCCAGCAGATATAATAACCTGCTCGGTCGTGCATGATATCCATCGAGCGGAGATATCCTCCTTCCCAGATGAAAAATTTACCGATATAAATCAGCTGTAAAAGAACAGAGACGACCATCGTATCGCTTAAACCGTAGAGTTCTCTTTGTTTAGCAGCGAACGACAGAATAATCAGTCCCCAGCTCATCATCCCAAAACGGCAATTGGTGAACATTTTGATGTCCCAACCCATGACGCGAGGGTAGAGCTCCATGCCCCAGAAATAATCGAAAATGAAGTTCCCGGTCGATCCTGCGTCGGAAGAGGAAGGAGCAACCCGTCCTTTAATATAGAGAAAGAGGCAAAACAGAAGGCTGAAGATCACGAGGGCTCCGATCAAAGGCCCGAAATTATCATAGATAATGGTGGCGGGAAATAAATGAAGGACTTCGGTTGAGAAAAGAAATAAAACCAGCGTAGCTAAAAAAGAAGGGACGCCGTTCCCTTTATAAATAGGGATGTTGCCTTTGGGAGTGATGGGACCTTCGATGTTTTTGCCCGGCATGATTTTTATAAAGAGCAATTGAACAGCAGCGAAAATGATAATCATCTTCCAAGCTGTTGCGGATCCCCAAAAAACGGGACCCCAGGCCCTGCCAATGGTAGAGAAAATACCGTCATTCATTAAATGATGCCAAAGTTGAAGTACAGATCCCCCGAGATAAACATTTGTATACCACATGAAGAGAGCAAGAAGAGGACAGAAGACCATTAGAAGAAGCGGAACCAGCGTTTTACGGAGCCAAGGAACAAATTTTCTCATTTTATACCTTCAGTTAAAAAATTTGGATCATATCAAAAGTTATTTGAGAATCAAGAGATAAATCTTTATGTTCAATTTTAATGCTTATTTTTGTCTGGCAAAATGTCAGGTATCTTGGCATTCTAAAACGTTGTCATATGGAGCCATCTAAAGTTTTTGAAAATCGTTCTTTTGTGGAGAGGGTGCGGGGGAGGGCAGCTGATGTTTTCTTCAGCTTGCTCTTGCTGCTCTGTATGCTGATTCCTTTTCAGCCCAGAATTTACAAGTTTTTACAGCCGTTTTCATTGTCGTTGATCAATCCAGGCTGGCATTTACCTCCCTATTTTGAAGTTCATCTCGACATTTTTATTTCCGATTTTGTGATTCTCTTACTTGTTTTTTACGGATTAAAAAAAAGCCTGATGCAGTGGAAATCTTTCTGGGAGGGTGAAAATAAATTTTTAAGTTTATTTTTGCTGATCTCTTTAGCCTCGATTATCCATTCTCCTTTTGCAACCTATCCTTTGCCGTATTGGCGGTGGATGCATTTGGTCCTTCCGGCCGGTCTCTTTTTCTTGCTCAGCCGCTACCGAATAGAAGAAGGGAGCTTTAGCAAAATCGCCCAAGCAGTGCTGGCCGCTTCTTTACTGGAGTGCGCGATTGCGATTCCGCAGTATTTTCTCCAACATTCTTTGGGTCTTAAAGTACTGGGGGAGCCTACTCTCATGGGCCGCCATTATTTAGGATCGCACTTCCCCATGTCGGATGGGTCTGTATGGATTTTTGATCGCCTTTTTTATGGAGTCCGCCAGCATTTTTTTGTGATACGGGCCTATGGGACTCTTCCCCATCCTAATATATTAGGAGGGTTCATGGTCTTAGGTCTGATCATGACCTACTATTTATGGGGGCAGGGAAAAAAACGGGGCCTGCTGAGCGGGGCTATTGCCTTACAGGTTTTTTGCCTCTTTATCACCTATTCAAGATCGGCTCTTTATGCTGCAGGCTTTGTGACTGTTGTGTGGGTTCTTCTGACATCTTTAAAAGAGAAGAAGATTTCCGCCCTTGTTTGGGTTGCCGGAGGGAGTTTTTTGCTGAGCTTAGGGCTTCTTTACCCTCAGCTTTTTGAGAGGGGAGGAGTTGTCTCTTATAATGCTGTCGCGCAAAGCTCCGATGCCTTGAGGCTGACAGTTCAAGATGTGGGAATAGCCATGCTGCGCGCTCATCCTCTCTTAGGGATAGGGTTTAATAACTACATGCTCGCTTTCCCGACATTTGCACAGGGCCCGTCGCTGCCAGCGACCTATATCCATAACCTTTATCTGCATCTAGGGGTGGAAGTCGGAATTTTGGGGGTTTTGTCTTTCTTGATTTTTTGCTTTCTCGTGCTGAAAAAAGGATGGGAGCACCGTCAGAGCGCGGAGGTTCTGACATGTTTATGTGTTTTTGTAGCTTTTCTTTGTATTGGACTCGTCGACTTCTATCCGCTCTGTGCGCAGCAAGCGAGGCTGATTTTCTTTTTATCAGCGGGTTTAGTGATGTCTATGACCCGCTACTTTGGTAGTCGTCAATCACGTTAACCCAGTTGGGCGCCGCCGCCGCTGGCTCGGGTTGCGCTGGCTGATAATCTTCTATTATATGATAGGGGGAGTCAGCCGGTGGGTTGTGATCGGGTAGAAGAGGGACAAACCCTTCTGCTCTAGCATCTGCAAAAGGATCGACAGTCGTATCTACTCCACCGAAGATGTATTCCCAAGGAGGGATGAAGAAGAAGTCGCTCAAATGGGTATTGCCCGGATTGGCAATAATCGGTTGCTCAGGGTTAATATTCGTGATATGCGGGACAGCGCCGGGGGTCATCGCAGGTATGACGACATCTGCCACGGGCAGCGGAGCGCCTGAGCTGGCGAGGATTTGATCTTTTTTTAAGACAATCCCTTCATCCATGTTTTTAGGGGTTTCATCTCCTGCGAAAACGTAGATGATATCTCCCACTTCCGAATGCTTTTCAGCTTCTTTTAAGGAAGCGAAAGGTTTTTCAAAGGAGCCATCTCCTGTGACTTCCACCATATTGTTGACGAAGACGACACGGACGGGGTTATTACTCTTATCTGTTAAGGTCTCGCTGGATTTGCGATGAGTTTGAATAGGGATGATTTCGTTGCGCATGATGGGAACCCGCCGTAGATTTCGGGTGTAAGCTGGTGGTTCGCATTCATTCTTTTTCTTCTTTTTCTTGACGTCACACACTTTCTTTTTTTCAAAAGGAATATTAATCGAAACAATTCCTTGCACGCGGGTTTTGAAGATATGGTCATAGGTGGCTGCGACACCTAAAGTGAAATACTTGCCTAAATCGACCTCAGCCCGAACTTTTACACCTAGCGCATTGCCGACATCGATCCCATGTCCTTCTTGTTTAAAAAGATAGTAAGAGCCTACGGCAAAGTAAAAAGGCCGTGGCAAGGGAGTGCCGACTTCTCCTTCGACCGAGGGTAGAGTGGCTTTAAGATGGCGCCGTACTTTCACCGAGGTGCCTGAAAAAGAATTAAAGTTTTTTTCCTCAAAATGTTTTTTTTGCCCGACAGGCAGATAGCCATTAGCTCGGAAATCGATTTTTCGAGTGAGCCATTCAATCCCGGCTCCCACTTGGTTGCACAGAAGATCGTGAGCTTGCCGTATATCATAGAAGACATTGGCCCCGATCATTTGCCTTTCTTCTCTGAGCGGCCACCGAAGCCCTACGCCCACATTTCCAGCCCCTTGTCCGGTATTGAAAACATGGCCGCGAAGATCCAGGAGAAATTCCATGTTCTGGCCTTCGGTCATTAAGAAATAATCCAAGGAAGTGTAGCCCGTATTGTATCCGACTCCGCCAGCTTCCCGATGGCGCACCTCTAATTTCGATTCAATTGCCTGTAAATTGCTACCTAGTAAGATCAAACTTGTAATGATGGACTTCTTCATATCTTTCTATTAGCAAGAATGAAGTCAAAAAAGCAAAAAATATTTAGTTTTTATTAAAAAAACTTCAGAAAAGAAAAAAAGTGGACGAAGAAAGGGGGAATTGGTTATAGCCAGAGAATTTATCGTCTATTATCGACAGAAGGTTAATCCGGTAATGGACTCTTATATGGGGTGTTTTTTATGTTTGATAGACTGACACAGTCGATAATATATGCCGGACTGCCTGTAGTGGCGGCTTATCATATGATTTGCAGCAATGTGTTTTTAAATACTGCTGCTCAAGATGCCGATGGGTTTGAAAAGGCCGGAAATATGATCCTTGCTCCTGTCCAATTTTTGCTCGCAGGGAAAATCGCTGTCGAAGACCAGGGCCGCTATCAAATCCAGCAACGGTTCGATTATCATAACCACCTACCTCTTAAAAGCACAGCGGCTATTTTCAGTCTCCCGATCTCTTTGCCGCTAGGGAGCCTTGTCAAAGGGATAGGTTATTTCTCCGCAAGTACTCAAAAGAGGCACCAAGCTATTCTAGCTGCCTTAGAGTCCCAAGATGTCAACCCGAATATCGATTATTATCGTCGACTGGGCTTGCCTATAACCGATAAGGTGGAAGTGCTCGAAGCTCCTCAATATAAAAGAAGGCCCGGCGAAGAAAATGCATTGAGAATTGAAAAAGATCTGCTGAAAGAAATCGTTCGCATTTTTAATGCAAATCAGATTCCCTTTTGGGTCGATTGCGGAACCTGCTTAGGCACTTACCGTTATGGAGGAGCGATCCCTTGGGACGGCGATGTCGATTTAGCCATTTTGTCGCCCGATTTTGATAATGCCATGCATGCCCTCAATGCGCTGGATAAGAGTAAATATCAGGTGCAAGATTGGTCAAACCGGTGCCGCCCTAAAACTTATATCCGTATCTATATCACAGAAAATCGGAACTTTATCGACCTCTATTGTTTTGCGATCGATCCTGAAAAAAAGACCCTGACCTACATTCTTTCCAATGAAATCAGCGCCTTCATGGTCGACTCTTGGATTATTCGCGAAAGCAGGTTCAAAGTGCCCTCTTCTTTCGACACCATTTTCCCCCTTAAAAAAGCCTATTTTGACGGAATCGAGGTCTACGTTCCCAATAAAACTAAACAATATCTTCAAGAGAGATATGGGGAGAATATAGGCCCCGTCAAGATTCTTAATGAAGTGACAGGGCAGTACGAGAAGGACCTCAGCCACCCTTATTGGAAGCTTCCTCATGTCTATCAATAGACTGATTATCAAGCACTTATACTGATAGTAATATTTATTTAATCATATTAAATATTATAGTATAATATTAACTAAGTTAATAATTTAATTTAGGGTATATTATGTCAGTCTATTCTTTTAACGAAGTGTTCAGTTCAGCTTACGCAACAGTGCTTTCCTTGCAGATCGAGCGTGCTTTAGAAGTCGGCCAAAGCAATCCCTCTCGAAAACGGTTCATGCAAATATATGATGCAGAAACAAAGGCTTTCCTGATCAGCAGCTTTGGGCAAGTCCCGCCTATGGATTTGCATGCATTTCTTGCCAAAATCAAACTCCCTACTGAACTCGTGCAAAAATATTTAGGCCAAAAAAACTTTGCGGATTCTTTGGAATTTTATGGCAAAGAAATGACCATGAGAGAGATTCAACAATTAGCCGTTTCTGAAGAAGAAGACCTAGCTGATACTTTTCCTTCCTTAGAAGAAGTTTTTCAAGAGTCTCATGCCCAGGCTGAAAGAGAAGATCAGATTGCTGAGGCTGCGAAGGAATTTGCTGAAGATAGATGGCCCTTTAATCGAATGACCGAAGAGCCTGCTGCAGGCAACGCTGCTGGTCCCTATTCGTATTTGGCATCTTTTGGGCCTACCTATGTGGCATCTTTACTATCTCTAGAACTTACTCAAGCTTTGGAAACAGATCTCGAGCAAATGGCTGAGAAAACTCCTTCTCTAGAGCGTATGGGAAAGGTATGCTGCCAAACAGCCGAAAAGTTCATCCAGGCTAATTTTCAGCAGCCGGTCGATATGCAAGAGCTATTGTTGGAAGTCGAATTTCCCACTCAGCTCGTACAAAAGTATCTTCATGTGACTTTCCCTGGAAATCCCTATTCTGTCTCTCTAACACAGATCCAGCAGCTGATAGAGCCTTCGACTGAAAGTTCTTTTGATGCGCTCACTCAAGAATTAGACGCAATCCTTCCTTCTCTCGAGTCTCATTTGGAAGAAGCCTCAAGGAGAGCGGAGGCTGAAGAAGCTGCAAAGATGGAAGCCGCTAGGATTGCCGCTGAGGAAGAAGCAAAGAAAACAGCAGCTGCAAGTCAAGGGTTGCTGGCCTCATTCCCATCATTGCCTGAATTGCCTTCGCTGTCATCCTTCTTCGTTTCCACACCTACAGCAACGGTATCTACTTAATATTGCCTACGCGTTTGTGCCATTCAAACGTGTCGTTGAGGGTCTCAGAAAGAGGGCGGGGATAAAACCCTAGCTCTCTTCTTGCTTTGAGGGAGCTGATATTTCTATTGCATCGTACTAATACCTCTAACGTCTCATGGGTATACAGCATCGGGGTATGTGTGATGAAGCTGTAGGCCTTGGCCAGAGGTATCCCCATACGAGCTAGCCATTGAGGGGTCGTAAACTTCGGTGCAGGCTTGCCGGTAATTTCTTGGACGAGAAATGCCAGCTCTTTGACCGTTTTCCATATCCCCGACAGCACGTACCGCTCTCCTGGTTTTCCTTTTTCCATGGCTGCAATCGCTGCTTTGGCGATGTCGCGGACATCGATCCAGTCAAATCCGCCATCGATCAAAGTCGGAATATTGCGATTGTAAAGCGCGAGAAGCCCTTGTCCGAGCAGCGAGCGTTGAAAGTCGTAAGGACCTACTGCAGCCGTTGGATTTAAGATCACAGCATCCAGCCCCTGGGCAATCCCTTTCATCACTTCTTTTTCTGCATCCGACTTTGCCACGTCATGGAGAAAGCCTTCGTCGCCTACGAGAGCTCGGTTTTCATCCAGCTCTTCTTCCGGCTGCTGCTGGAGCGCATGAATGGAGCTAAAATAGACCAATCTTTGAACGCCGCAGGAGAGACAAGCTTCGACAATATTTTTTGTGCCGGTCACATTGACGGCGCGGACGCTGCCATCTTTATCTCCGTCAATGGATATCTTACCGGCTGCATGAAAGACGACATCGACGCCTTGGAGAAACTTTCTAAGGCCTGCGGCATCTAAAACATCGCCGCGGACTTTTTCTAATTCCAGCCGTTCTAGAGAATTGGAGTTAATATGGACAAGAGCTTTAACTTGAATTCCTTTGTGAAGGAGTGCGCGGCAAAGATTGTTTCCAATGAGGCCTGAGGCTCCGATCACAGCGACGTTCGGATGATTTTTTTGAGGGGGAAGGGCGTCTTCTTGCATAGGTGTTCTCCAGAAGGATAATGTAGTTAGGAGCCGAAATAAAAACAACTATCAGGCGTTAGAACCATTGCTGAGAGCGAATTTTTTTCCAATCATCGTCATATTGCTCGACGACCTGGGCGGTAAGCTCATGGGTTTCGATCAAGTCTCGGAAGACATCTTCTCGAATGGTGATCGCATCGATGCCGGTTTCGGCACAGGACTTGATCTGTTCCACTGTCTTGGGATTGATGGCGAGAATCCGGGTTCTCATTTGGTAAGAGGCAATCATTTTTTTAATCGCTTCGAGTTGGGCAAGAGGGTTATCGCCTGCTTTTAAAATACGGATAAAGTAAGGGGCCACCCAGTTGGCTCCCCCTAACGCTGCAACAAGCGCCTGCGTAGGTTGGACGATACCTGAAGCCATGACAGGAACTTGAGCCTGCGCTAAAGCATGTAAAACTTCAAATCCTCGCTCGCTGACAGGAACTTTGATGACGATGCGGGAAGAAAACTCATAGAGCCCTTTTCCCTGAGAGATCATTGAAGGGATTTCATCTTCTGCTATTTCGACGGCAACGGGCCCGGGCTGCGCTGATAGAAGCGCTGTGAGAGTTTCCCGCGGATTGGAGACTAGCATGGCAGGGTTTGTCGTCACACCATGAAGAATGCCTCGCCGCTGAGCTTTTTCAAGAGTTGGAAGGTCGGTCGTATCTAGCCAAATTTGCATTTTTACCTGTAGGGATTTCTGAGCCGGTTCTTTGAGCCAGCAGTCCTTTCATCATAGTCGATCTTTCAAAATGAGAAAAGAAATTCTATGAGGAAGGCCTACAAGGAGTTTCCTTGCAGGCCTAAGAAAGTTATCGAGAAGCAGCGTACTGAGGCTTTTTGTGTATAGCTACTTTTGGATGAGCATCCAGAAGCTCATTTTCATGAATGATGGTCAGAATGGATAACATGTCTTTTTCTTCTTCGAGATTTTCTTCCAGCAATTTGAAGGCTTCTTGCTCGTCGAGTTTGCGAGCAAAGTGGCACAGCAAATGATAAGCTGAAATCTCAGCGAGTTCAATTTGCTGAGCTCCTCCGCACAGCGCCATATCCAGGACCTCGGACCCGAGATCTTTATAACGCTCAGCCATTTCTTTACCCTCCTCCAGTAAAGCATGCATGCTGCTCATTTTATGAGCCGATCCCAAATGGGCAATGTCTTTGAGGATTTCCTTTCCCTTGCCTAGCGCTTTTTGAACAGCTGATCCCTTGGGCTCTTCATAGCTGATTCCTAAACAATCGCAAGCATCGATGATCCGATCAATTTGATTGCGAGTCTCTTTTTCATGTCTTTGAAATGCTTTTTTTAAAGAAGGGGTTGCTGCTTTGCTTTGCATTAGGCGCAATCCTTCTAAGATCTGATGTTCTGCCTGGAACATTTCATGCAATCCTTTCTCTAAGAATGTCGATAGCTCTTTCTGTTTCATAAAAGCCTCCTTCTTGTAGAAGTTTACAGTCCACTTAATCCGACATGGACTAAGCACACTTTTATTATTTTTCTTTATATTGTTTTTGTAAAGATTTTGATAAGAATACGGGCTCGGTTTTTGCCAAGCCCGCTTATTTCAGCTATTTATTTTGCAGAGATTCCAGGATTTTTTTCCCTGCATCCACTTCAGCTTGCTGAACGACTTTTTTCTCCCCAGATTTCCACACAATTTCCGTTTGGGGGCTGATCATGAGCCGTTTTTCGCATTCTTGCATGATTTTGGCATGCAAGTGTTTGCCTTTATCAGTGAGCTCGAGCTTGAGTTGGTTATTCTCAAATTCCGCTTGAATAAGATCTCGTTCAATAAACAGAATAATATAGGCTAACCGGGCACCTCTTTCAAGACGTGATAAGTCTCGATAGACAAAGCTTTCAAAGGCAATCATTTCATCGGGCGAAACGTTTTTTATCCCCAGATCTGTCATAACTTGGACATTGATTTTGCCCAGGCCTGTTTGATATTCCAGCCATCTTAAGCGGCCGGATAAGATCAAGTAGGCGCCGAGTCCTAAGCCGCCAGCAATCAAGACAATCCAAGATACAGAAGTCAAAAATTGAAAGGTGTTCATAGTAGCCTCCTAGTTTCAGCAATTATATAGCTTTGCTCGAGTTTTGTGAAGGGTGTTGTCAGAAACAAATCTTAATCAAAGCTTTTTAGATTGACGCCGAAAGAACCTTTTAATCATCTTTCATTTCCCCAAGCAAGCATTTTTGCCATTCCGGCTGTTTTTTTATTTTATTTTTAGAAAATCTATACGATATCTTGACATTATATTAATGAAATGGGCTACCATTAAGATGGATCTTTAAACAAGATCCCTGTTTTTGGAAACCTTTAACGAAAGAGGTGGCTTTATGAATAAAAAATATTCATCATCTGATACCAACTTCGAAGAAAGAGGTCATCGAGGCGGCCAAGCAGTCGCTGACAAATATGACCACGAACACTTCCAAGAAATTGGACGCAAAGGCGGCCAGGCAGTCGCTGACAAATATGGCCCTGAACATTTCCAAGAGATCGGACATCGAGGAGGTGAAGCTGTCTCCGAAAAATACGGTCCCGATTTTTACAGTGAGATTGGCCATAAAGGCGGAAGAGCCGTCGCTGACAAATATGATCATGAGCACTTCCAAGAAATTGGACGCAGAGGTGGACGGGCCGTCGCTGACAAATATGGTCCCGAACACTTCCAAGAAATCGGACAGCGGGGCGGTGAAGCTGTCTCTGAAAAATACGGCCCTGATTTCTACAAGGAAATTGGCCATGAAGGCGGAAGAGCCGTTGCTGATAAG
>JAFEGW010000008.1 GCA_018239715.1 Verrucomicrobiota bacterium | reverse complement strand
TCTTTTAGGTACGCTCCCTAGAGGTGTAGCCCAAAGCGATTGCAAAAGAAAAATCCCTAGAATCAAAATCTTTCGGACCATCATGCATTCACCGTAGGGTTTGTGCTACGAATTTGTCAAATTGTTAATGAATGTTATGTAAGCACAGGCTTTTTTAAGTCGACAGCGGTGGTTGATTTTGTACCGATCGCGTTCAATTTGGCCAACAGGTGTTTGCTAATTAGAAAATCTAAGATTTTAAAAATTAAAAATTGACGAATTCTTTTTCGAAATTTAAAATAATTTATTCAAATTAGGGGGTTTATGTATGCGGAAGATACTTTTATTTATTGTAAGTATGGCCTCGCTTTTTTCAGAGGTATATGGTGATTCGTCAGAAGATTGGGTCCCTTATATACAGGATAAGAGCGCGTTTACTTCTTTATCAAAGTTAGATGATACTCCAGGAGCGATGGGGATCCGCTCTTTGAAATTTTTAATGAAAGGTGTAGATACTGAAAACCTTGAGATTTATTTTATCAATACGAATAAATTTCAGTATCATTTCGATTTTGCAGATAAAGTTTTAAAGATAGGGATCAGTTTAAAAGAGTTCAATCAAAAGACCTATTTTACAGACAATCGTACCTTTTTAGCGGGTACGATTTTAGCTTATGAAAATTTCACTCCTCCTAATGGGCAAAAAGGCGTTTATCTATTTGAGTTTTGGCCCACTGATCCAGTAAAAGTTCAGTTCATCAATAAGGCATTTCAGGCAATAGCAGCTGGAATGAAATTTGCAGCCGGTCAAGCATTCTACCATCCTGCAGGCGAAACTCATATGGAGCTATGGTCTGTCGAAAAAGACGAGTATGATCGATTACAAATACCTGTACTTACTTCTGAGGCTTTGTTTGAGAATTTAAGTTTTTCTCCTCTAAATTTAGGAGAAGGATATGGATATTTACGTGTTGCTCAAGCGACATCTGCGGGAACTTACACCATTCGAGATGTTGTGATTTTTAAATCAATCCCGAATGAGCTTTCTCATGTCGCTGGAGTTATCACGGAGGAACCACAAACACCTCTTTCTCACATCAATTTAAAAGCTAAACAAAATAGTACTCCCAATGCTTTTCTAAGAGGAGCTTCCTCAAGGCCTGATATTGCTTCTCTGATAGATAAACCGGTTTATTATAAAGTGACAGCAAATGAGGTGGAGCTTCGCCTTGCTACTGCTCAAGAGATAGAAGAAAATTTAGAAAAGATCAGACCAAAACAGGGGCAAGTTCCAGTACGAGACCTCACCATAACCAAAATTACATCCCTCGATGAAGTGCGAAATCAACATGCTTCTGTTTACGGCGCAAAAGCTGCAAATATTGGCGAGTTAAGAACGTTCTTAACAGAGGACTGTTTAGTGCCCGAGGGATTTGCTATCCCTTTCTATTTTTATGATCTCTTTATGACGGAGACAGGCCTTTACGCATATGCAAAAGATATGATTCAAGATGAAGAGTTTCAGCAGTCTCCTGAAAAGCGAGCAAAAGAACTCAAAAAACTTCAAAAGAAGATCAAAAAAGCCGAGATGCCAGCAGTGCTTCAGGAAGCACTTGATCAGATGTGGGCAAAATTTCCAGAAGGGACAACTTTACGCTGTCGCTCCAGTACCAATAACGAAGACTTACCAGGGTTTAACGGTGCGGGCTTATATGATTCGTTTACACATCATTTAGATGAGGGAAATATTTCAAAAAGTATTCAGCAAGTCTTTGCTAGTCTTTGGAATTTTCGAGCATTTGAAGAGAGAGAATTTTATCGTATTGATCACTTTCAAACAGCCATGGGTGTATTGATCCATCCCAATTTTGAAGATGAGCTTTCAAACGGGGTTGCAATTACAAAGAATCCCTATGATCCGCATTGGGATGGTTGTTACATCAATGTTCAATTGGGAGATTCGTTAGTAACTAACCCAGACCCAGGTGCCACCCCAGAAGAACTTTTAGTCATGAAAACGGCTATTTCTGTTGACGAACTGGGTTATGAAATTATTTACATCCGTCATTCAAGCCACTTAGAAAACGGAAAAACAGTATTAAGTCATGAACAAGCCAAACTTTTAGCTCTAAAGCTAGAGGAAATCCAAAAACATTTTAAGAAAGTGTATGATGGAAAAGAGGGATTTGCCATGGACGTTGAATTTAAGTTTGATAAAGAGGGTCGTTTAGTCATTAAGCAGGCAAGACCTTGGGTGGAATAGATAAAAAACCAGAGTGGCATCCCATCAGATTCTAAATAGTAACAGCCTATCAGAGATAAGGGCCGAGATTTTTACCGGCCCTGTCGGTTTGGAGATGGAGAGACGCATTCAGGGCTTTTAATTGGGTTAATTTCAAGTTTTTATGTAGTTGTTGCTAATATCGTGCTTCACTCTCATCGAGATTTTGCAAGAACATGCTCCTTCATACTCTTTTAAAAGGGATAGTTTGTATAGGAAGATTGCCATATCTATTTAAAAAGAAAAGATTATCGATTTTCTGTAAGTTGTTAATAATCAAGATGTTAAATACGTGCATTCTAAATGCACGGTTATAGCTCAAACCGTGTATTGACAATGCACGGTTTCGTGATATAATATAGAGAAGAGGAGAGAAATATGGATCGAGAGATTCTCAAACAAATCATTATGGATCAGCTCAAGTATCGATCTCCCAAGAATTTTTACCGCCGTACTGTGACTGAATTGATCGAGCGTTTTGCAAATGATCCAAATATTATTATCCTAAGCGGAATCCGAAGATCTGGAAAATCGACTATTCAACGCATGCTGCAATCTAAACTGCTCAAGGCAAATGAGTATTCAGATTACTACTTTAATTTCGACGATGAACGGCTTGTACAGTTTAAAGTAAACGACTTTCAAATGCTGTTAGAGGTGTTCATCGAGCTATTTGGAGATCAGTCCAGGTTTTACTTTGATGAAATCCAAAACATTGAAGGTTGGGAGCGTTTTGTCCGAAGACTCTATGAGCAAGGAAAAAAAATCTATATCACAGGATCGAATGCAAACCTTTTGAGCAAGGAATTAGGGACCCATTTAACAGGGAGATACATTCAATTAGAAGTATTTCCGCTTTCTTTTTTGGAAATCGTAAGCCATCAATATCCAGAAGTGCTTTCTAAAAAAGCTTTATCGACAACTGATGTCGGCATGATCTTGCAACATTTTTCCAATTATTTAAAAAATGGGGGAATTCCGGAATACGTAGAATTTGAAAAACCGGAATACCTGAAAGACTTGCTTGAAGGCATTCTCTATCGTGACATCATTGTGCGCTATAAAATTCAGGATGAAAAGGCTTTGCGGGAAACAGTCTACTATTTAGCAAGTAACATAGGAAAAGAGTTTAGTTACACAAACCTAGCTAAAACTGCTGGTGTGAGCAGCCCTCATACCATCGCAAATTATTGCGTCTACTTGGAACAATGTTATCTCTTCTTCTTTATCTGTCGCTATAGCCACTCTCTTCAGAAGCAAATTCAATCTAATAAAAAGTGCTACATGATCGACCCTGCTCTGATTCGAACAACCGGCTTTCGGGTGAGCGAGGACCGAGGACGTCTCTTGGAAAATATTGTATTTCTTCATTTGAGAATGCAGATGAAGGAAATCTACTTTCATAAAGAGAAGAAAGAATGCGATTTTGTAGTGAGAGAAGGAAATCGGATCGTTCAAGCCATCCAAGTCACAACAAGTCTCTCAGATCCCGAAGTCAGAAATCGAGAAGTCGAAGGGCTGATCGAAGCAATGAGAGCTTATGATTTACAGGAAGGGATTATTCTTACAGAAAATGAAAACGATACAATCGAAGAAAATGGGTTTCGGATCTCAGTGACTCCGCTTTGGAAATGGTTGTTATTTCAAGAAAAAGCCTTGCCTTGAAAGAGATTCAATTTGAAGATGAATTTTATTCAATGAAAAAATTCTGGAATTTTCCGAGCCTTATGTGGTTTGGAGGTGGAGAGGCGCATTCAGAACTTTTGACTGGAGTAAAATAAAGATTCCAAGTGTATTGTACTCTCCTAATCAGGGTGTAGGACTGATCTAAAAAAGCACAATTTTTAGGGTGCTACCTTCCTCACAGCTGTGCAGTAAGAGCATGGGAGTATAGGTATAGATCGTATATTTAGTAGAAAATCGTTTCTTTTCGGTACATTAATGCTGTATTTTGCTCCCATTAGAGACAAAAAAATTCCCGCAACGACTCCAAAATGAAAAATTATGGAAGCTTGAAATATGCTTAATAAGCGCTCGTGAAGCCTTTTTATCGACAAAAATGCAGACTTTTTTATTGCAACTCGCGATAAAGCTCAAGGGGCCATGCTCGGAAGTATTATAAGTTACCTTCGATGTAAGCTTTATCTTTTCTGAATGGTGAATTAGTACAAAATTATATGATTTTTCATTCAATTTATAGCTTAAAAATTTCTTAACTAATTTATTTGATCTGAAAATTTCTTGAATTTCAACCTCAATTTCAGGATTTTCAATGGTGTAGCTTGATTAGAACATATTCTTTGTCGATAATGGCAACAAAGCAATTTGATATACGATCTTGAGTCTAAGACATAAGTGTCAGTAATAACTAGAAAATGGTGCCGCCGCAAACTCTCATTTAGGTCTAAATCTAGGTCTCTAGTCTAAACTTTTTGTTGTGCTGCAGCTGGAGGAAGCTGAGGCTGAATGCCTTTTCTGAGTAAGGATTTGCCGAGTTCATCGACTATCAGCCTATTTGCCTTGCCATTACAATTCAGTTGTTCCCTCTTGCTGTCCTCAGTCGCTGATTCTGCCACTGTGGTGATTATCCTGCCCTTGCGATAAAAGTGTGTAAAATGCGATTGCAATACATCTGCAGAGAGTGGATCGAAATACGTTTGCAAAGCGGCCCGCAATTCCAACTCTTTCTCAGTCATTCCACCAGGGTATTGCATTGTAGACTTCGCATCCTCCCATGGGAGTCCCTTTGAGGCACATGCGAGACGTAATCGATCTATAGATTGCTTACGTTCTTCAGGACTCATTTTGTGGATTTCGGACACCTGTTGATTTGCATAGGTTTCCCATCCGTATCTATATGCTTCTATACTCGGTGCAGATATATTGGCTGACATAATTAATTCATAAATGTTTAAGGTTGTGATCCAATTTTAACAAAATTTGCGTAAATTTTACAATTACAAGAATTTTTTGATATCCTTCTGAGGTTTAGGTGTAATTGAATAATAAATTAAATTTTAAATAATAGAAGCTTTTCACAGATTACATGCCTTTTACGTAATTCTTTTAAAATCAATTTTACATCTGCCTGTGCACTAGCTTTCAAGGAAAGTCGAGCCCCGCAAAAAAGGTATGCAAGAGGGTTTATGTGAAGGAAGAAGCTTTGATTAAGACTTTCTCGAGCTACTTGGATCAAATTGCTTAAAGTAGAGAACAAATTGAGGCGGTAAAACAGTATCTGAAAGAAATCCATGAATCCGAAACCCAATTTCACACCGAAAGCTTGACCTCTTTGCAAAAGGAACGGGACAAGATCCAAAAGAGGCTAGGACAGATCTATGACGACAAGCTTGATGGACTCATCGATGATAAGTTGTACCTAGAAAAGGTCCGGGAATACAAGACTCGCCAGCTTGAAATTGCTGAGGAAATGAAAAATCATAAGAAAGCTGATCAAAATTTTTATGTGACTGCCAACATGGTATTGAATTTAGCGGCTCGCGCTCGTGAGATCTTCGAGAGTTCTGAAGTGGGTGAAAAACGACAACTTTTGAATTTAGTATTTCAGAACTTGCAACTGAGAGGCGTAAACCTCTCAGTACAAGTAGCTGAACCGTTCAAAACGATGTTGGACTATAAGGATTGTCCAACCAATTGGAGGTGGAGAGATTCGAACTCTCGTCCTAAGCAAACATCCAACCCATGCCTACATGCTTATCGCCTCCGTCATTTAATAGATCTTACCGGGAGGCGCCCCGTTTCAGATCTATACGCCCTATGTAATCTCGGCTAGCTCTTCCATAAGGCGGCAAAGAGCGCCACACCAGGGTTAATGACGATACTTCTAAAGTTCCTGGTCAGACCCCAGAGTATCGGAACTCAGCAACGGTTAAGCTGCGAGAAGTTCTTGAGAACCGTTATGGTTGTCAATTATAATTTGCCGATAGTTTAAAGAGGTGATCGACGACCTCCGCATGCCATGAGCTCTCAGCTTCCTAGTCGAAGCCTTTCACCCCCATGATTATTGTAGCATATTGCGAAATAGTATAACATAGAGTGTCATTAAGGATCTATCATGTTCGAAATCAAGGACCAAGAAACTTTTCCCCATCGCGAAGAGCGAGTTTTAGCCTTTTGGGAGAGAGAAAATATCTTTTTAAAGAGCCTGGAGGCCACCAAAAAGGGGCCCCTCTTTTCCTTCTATGACGGCCCTCCCTTTGCGACGGGCCTTCCCCACTATGGCCATATTTTAGCGGGGACGATTAAGGACGTGGTCCCTCGATTTTGGACGATGAAAGGGTACCATGTGCCCCGCCGTTTTGGCTGGGACTGCCATGGCCTGCCTGTCGAAAATGAGATTGAAAAAGCCCAAGATCTCTCGGGAGCGCCTGAGATTGAGAAATTTGGAGTGGCTAAGTTCAATGAAGAGTGCCGCAGCATCGTCCTACGGTATACCCAGGAGTGGGAGCAGACTGTTAAAAGAATGGGCCGTTGGGTCGATTTCCGGCAGACGTATAAGACGATGGATAAATCGTTCATGGAGTCGGTCTGGTGGGTCTTTGCAGAGCTCTATAAGAAGGGACTGGTTTACGAAGGCTATAAGGTGATGCCATTTTCTGCTCGGTTGGGAACGCCTCTTTCTAACTTCGAAGCCAATCTCAACTACCGCGATGTCGATGATCCTTCGCTAACGGTTTTGTTTCCGTTGGAAGACGAACCAGAAGTTTCTCTGGTGGCTTGGACAACAACCCCCTGGACCCTTCCTTCTAACTTAGCAGTCGCCGTCCATCCCGACTTGACGTACGTTAAAATTCTTGCGGGAGGTCAGCAATATATCTTGGCTGAAGCCCGTTTGAAAGCGAATTTCAAAGAGTACGAAGTCCTGGAAACTTTCCAAGGAAAAACCCTAAAAGACAAACGGTATAAGCCGCTTTTTGGTTACTTTGCTGATCGGCAAGATGATCAATCATTCCGCGTGCTGACGGATGAGTTTGTTTCGATCGAAGACGGATCGGGGATTGTGCATTTAGCACCGGCCTTCGGAGAAGCCGACTTTTTTGTTTGTCAGAAGGCGGGGCTCGAGCCTGTGTGTCCCGTAGATCAAAATGGCCGCTTTACTTCCGAAGTGCCCGATTATCAGGGGCTTTTTGTAAAAGATGCCGATAAAGAGATCATCCGCCGTTTGAAAGCAGAAAAGCGGGTGCTGCATCATACGCAAGTTCGCCACCGGTATCCTTTCTGCTGGAGATCCGATACCCCGCTCATTTACAAAGCCGTGCAGACATGGTTTGTGGCGGTGGAGAAAATCAAAGACAAGCTTTTAGATGCCAATGGCCTTATCCACTGGGTGCCTGACCATATCAAGGATGGCCGTTTTGGCAAGTGGCTCGAAAATGCACGCGACTGGGCGATCTCGCGTAATCGGTATTGGGGAACGCCGATCCCGCTGTGGAGAAGCGAAGACGGGGAAATCCGGGTGATGTCGAGCGTCAAAGAGCTCGAAGAGAAAACAGGGAGAGAAATCGTCGACTTGCACCGCCACTTCATCGATGATTTAACGTTTGTCGAAAAAGGGAAAACGTTCCGAAGAATTCCGGAGGTCTTTGATTGCTGGTTTGAGTCGGGCTCCATGCCTTATGCGCAAAACCATTTCCCTTTCGAGCATAAAGAAGAAACCCTAAAAGCTTTCCCGGCTGATTTCATCGGCGAAGGGCTCGATCAGACGCGAGGCTGGTTTTATACCCTGCATGTTCTATCGGTGGCGTTGTTTGATAAGCCGGCGTTTAAGAATGTGATTGTCAACGGTATTATTTTGGCTGAAGACGGCGCTAAAATGTCGAAACGGCTGAAGAATTATCCGGAGCCCGGGCTGATGATTGAAAGATTTGGCGCCGATGCGGTCCGGCTTTATCTGATGAACAGTCCTGCTGTCATGGCCGATGATTTGAGATTTTCAGCCAAAGGCGTTGAACTTGTTTTGCGGCAGGCTCTTATTCCTCTCTGGAACTGCTATGTCTTTTTAGCGACGTATGCCAAGATCTATGAGTGGAAACCGTCAGGTCATTTCCCTGTTCCAAAAGCTGATATTGATCGATGGATTTTGTCGGTCCTGCAAAAACTTGTGCAGGAGGTGACGCAGGCGATGACAGCGTATGAGCTTCAAGCTGCCGTGCAGCCTCTCGTGGGATTTATTGATCATTTGACCGATTGGTATATCCGGCGTAATCGGGGCCGTTTCTGGGCAGATACTGCCAGCCGCGACCGTGATGAGGCATTCGAGACACTCTATACAGTTTTACAGACGTTGGTGCGCGTGACAGCGCCTTTCGTGCCATTTTTGAGCGATGCGATTTATACGCAGCTGCGGCAGAAAGACGATCCGATCTCGGTGCATCTTTGCGAGTTTCCGACTTATCAAAGCAAGCTGAGAGATCCCGATCTGGAAAAAGAGATGCAGAGCGTTCAGACAGTGGTGGGATTGGGGCATTCGCTCCGCAAAGAGCATAAACTTAAAGTCCGGCAGCCGCTCGCAAAAGCCGATGTGATCTGCGGGGCTGAAGATAAGCTAGAAGCTCTTCAACGGCATCAAAACCTCATTGCTGAGGAGCTCAATGTCAAAGAAGTCGCATTCCATGCCGAGGAGGCGGCCTTTGTGACGTTGCAAGCGAAGCCTAACTTCCGAGTCCTCGGTAAAAAAGTCGGCAAACTGATGAATGCTGTCCAAAAAGCTGTCGAAAAACTCCCGGCAAAAGACCAACACCGACTTTTAAAGGCTCAGGAAGTCTCCTTGCAAGTCGAAGGGGAGACCATTGTGCTGACGCCGGAAGATGTCACGGTGGAGCGCAAAGTCAAAGAAAATGTCATTGCAGGAACTGAGTACGATATCACGGTGGCGCTGGAGACAGAGCTCACGGAAGATCTGATTATCGAGGGAATCGCTCGAGAGCTCGTTAATAAGATCAACACGATGCGCCGAGAGATGAACTTTGCGGTGACCGACCGTGTGCATGTCAAGCTCGATACGAGCCTGGTTGTGAAAGAAGCTTTTGAGAAGCACCGTGATTATATCTGCCATGAAGTCTTGGCCTCCGACTTTGCCTTTGAGAAGTGTCAAGGTGAGGAGTGGGACATCAATGGATATGCTACTATGATTGCTTTACAGAAAGCTTTGCATTAAAATAATGACTTTATTTTATTTGGTTTGTTTAAATCGAATTAGCAGATAAACTATCCGCACTATGGCAATTATACCTACTACTCCTGTGCGTTTTCCTATGAATACGATCGATAATGAGCCTTATCCTTTGGATAAAGGACTCATCGGTACAACTCCGATCATCCACAAAAACGGGGAAACATGTTGCCTTGAGTTCTGGGGATATGTCATGAGTAATTTGGACTCTGCATCACTAGGCAAGGTTTATGTTTGGGCAAAAATTGCGGATAAAACTGCGGCGTATGCAGAAGTGGTAGGGGAATTGGAGATGGGCAGGATGAAATTGATGGTCGAATATCCATCGCTTGTTCCGACACGTTTTGAAATTGCACCGGAATTTAGAAAACTAGGAATAAAATCTCGCCTTTTGCAAGTGATCTGCGAACTTGGACTCGACTTGCACAGAATTGCAGGAGATAGTGAAATAGTTGTTGATGGGCGTGTGGTGAGTACCATGAGGCGGGAATTGAGGATTGTAGGGCAACCTGCTCAGTTCGGTCGGTGGTATGCTTTGGGAGGACGGGTAAGAGACGACCCAGCGCATCAAAGGATTATGGAAGAGCTTAAAAAGCCCAAAAAAGAACGGAATTGGTATCTTCATACGCCTCAAAGAGGTCATATGTCTGGCGTGATCGAAGAAGAGGATTTAAGGAAAAGCTTAGCTCAAAAGACCGCTATTGGTTTTCCTCAATGCTGGGAAAGGCTCCTGGCTTACAAAGTCTCCACCCTGAAAAAACAAAATCTTCCTTGAAGCCCAAATTTTACTACTTTCCAGCCTCTCTTTGAATGGTCTGACCGGGATTTTTTTGCTCGATCACGTATTTGGCTAAATCAAAAGCGGCGTTGCTGCATGCAATCTCTTGTTTGTCCCAGTAGAGGAGGGCTAAGAGTGAGGTCATCAGGCAACCGGCGGTCAAAAAAGGTATGCCATTCGAGTTCAAAGAATAAACCGTTCCTAAAAATGTTATCCGAGGGTTCTTTTTGAAATATAAGTTAAGGCCTGCCAAGATCAAACTGCCCATACAGGTGTAACGGCCTGCAGAGGATTTGAAATGGGCATATTTAAATTTGTGCTCAAGCTTAAGGAGCTCTTCCTGGGGAGCAGCACGCTGTTCTAAGATTTTTGTCACAGCCCAGGTGGCCAGACAACCAAATCCCCAGATTCCGAGTGATGCCATATTGACTAAATTCCGTAAGGAATAATCCTTTCCTCGCAAAGAGAGCATCTTATTTTCATTAATAAAGTATTGACTAACCCAAACAATAGCGGCTGCTATTGTGAGGTACTTCAGAGTTTCTATTCTGAGGCTGGAATATTTTTTCTGTTGAAGAGTCGGCGGAAGGAGATCCAGCTCCCAAAAATCCTTGTTTAAAAGTTGCTGGCCTTGGAATGTTTCCAACTTGTAAAGCCGGGGCTGTACTTGTGTGAGAAGGGTGGAATGAGTGCTCTTTACAGAAAAAAATGTCTGATAAGAAGAGGAACAAAACTTAATGGTCATAGCAACTCCGAAATTTTAAACATGAATTTTAAATGAAGGGTGCTTAAGAGGCTAGAAATTTACTCGACGACGCGGCCGTCTTCGATTTTCACAATACGGTCGGCAAATTGTTGGATGCGTGGGTCGTGGGTCACGACGATCAACGTTCCATTATGACTTAAGACGGTTGAACGGAGAATTTCCATGACTTTGAGGCCCGTCTGACTATCCAAAGAGCTCGTTGGTTCATCGCAGACGATGAGATCGGGCTGGTGGACGCAAGCACGCGCAATGGCCACACGCTGCTGCTGGCCTCCGGAAAGCTCTGGAGGGTGGGCCTGGAGTTTGTCTCCAAGGCCGACAGCGGTCAGCAGCTCGGAGGCCTTGCGTTCGGCTTCCTCCTGTGAAGTTCCATTCAAGACCAAAGGGATAGAGACATTTTCGATAGCGGTGAACATGGGGATTAAGTTGAAAGCTTGGAAAATAAATCCGATATGCGCCCCTCGATAGAGGGTTTTTGCCTCATCTGACATTTTGTTGAAATCGTGACCTTCAATGAGGCACTCGCCTTCATCGGCATTTAAAATGCCGCTAATCACGGAAATCAAAGTGGTTTTGCCCGATCCTGAGGGACCGGTAATCATCACGACCTCTTTTTGATAAATCGTCAGGTCGATGCCGCGGAGGGCATGGACAGCGGTAGAATTGGTTCGATAGGTTTTTGTCAGGCCTTTGCAAGAGACAATAATGGGCCGGTCAACTTCTGAAGACAATGGCGGGCTCCAATTTTAATACGCGGTGGATGCTGAGCAGTGCAGCGACCAGGCTAATGAGGAGGATCGCAGCTCCGCTGGCGATGAGCAGCTGCCAAGGCAGTTTAAAAGAGAGTTCCGTGTTGGCAAGAAAAAAACCTAAAGTAGCGGCGGCTCCAACTCCTAAGCCCCAGCCGATGGCCCCGGCCAAAGCTGCCTGGGTGAAAATCATGCGGACGAGAAGCGCGTTGGGCGCTCCCATGGCTTTGAAAGTCCCAAAATAGCGGAGATTGTCGAGGGTAAAGCTATAAAACGTCTGGCCGGCAATCGCCACGCCAATGAGAAAGCCGAGGAACACAGCCATGCCGAAGTTCAATGGGATACCAGTATATTTAAGATAATAGTGGGCTGTCATGTCTTTAAATTCATGATCGGTATAGGCAGCAAGGCCCGTTGTTGTTTGAATACGGCGGCAGACATCTGCGGGATCGAGGCCAGGCTTAGAATGGGCGAGAATGAATGAAAGCATTTTGCGCTGTTGCGGTGCAATGGTGACAGCGCGCTGGTAAGGCAAATAGATGGTAGGCTGCGACTCGAAGGTACGTGAAACTTCGCAGATGCCGACAACGACGCACCGGCTATCGTTGAGTTCCAAGGTATCGCCGATGCGGAGGGGGATCTTGTCTCCGTTCAATCCCTTGGCGAGTTTGCCTTCGGCTCCGACGCGGTCGACGATGATGGCATTATCGACCATACGCAAATCTTTGATATCCCCTTCCAGCATGGTAGGTTGGCCGATTAAGGTCGCGTCGTCGATGCCGATGACATTGCAAGTCTGAAAGATGCCATCTCGCAGCCGCGCCTGCAAGAGTCCTTTATAAAGAGGGACGGCCCATTCGATCCCTTCATGGCTTCGAACTCGATAAAGATCGGTCTCTTTGAGTCCTTTGTTGTCATCGATATACTGGGTGGTGCGGTCCATGACCCAAATGTTGGGCAGAGGGGTGTCAGAGATAAAACTATAGGTGCGGTCCATCACACCCAGGAAGATGGCCGCTTGCTGTGTGACAATACAAGAAGCGAAGGTAAGCCCGGCCATGATAGCCCAGTATTTTGCCTTGTCTGCCACTAACATTTTGAGGGCAAAGTACAACATGCCCACGAGAGTATTTTTAATTTCTTTCTTAATCATTTTTCTCCTCCCAGCCGCCGCCGAGGGCTTTGTAAAGAGAAATGAGGTTGGTCATCAGAGCCTGCTGGCTTTGAAGGACATTGTCTTCATCGGCGAGGACCCGTTCATCTGTTCGAAGAACAGGGGAGAAATCCGATAGACCGGCTTGATAGAGGTCGGTGCTGAGGTCCAGGGATGTTTTATCGTCTTGAAGGGCTTTGGACAAATGATTTTGCCGCAGTTCTTCATTCGCATAGGCAACCAGTGAGCTTTCGACGTCCTGGAGAGCTGAAATAATAGCTTTTTGATAAGAGAGCACAGCTTGCTGCTGGGCGGCTTTCATCGCCTTGATGTTCCCTAAGACTCTGCCGCCGGAAAAGAGAGGCCAGTTCATTCCGGGTCCGATACTCCACGTGCGGCTGGGCCATTTGAACAACTGCTTGGCGAAACTGCTCTCATAACCAAAAAGGCCTGTCAGAGAAATCGATGGGAAGAGATCGGCTTTGGCGAGCTTGACATTGGCCATGGCGGCATAGAGCTGTTTCTCGGCCATCCGCAGATCCGGCCGTCGATATAAAAGATCGGAGGGTAATCCCAGGGGGATAAGTCCTGCGGCTCTGGGAATTTCGCGGGTCGTTTCAAACTCTTTTTCGATATTTTCCGGCTGTCGGCCTAACAGTATTGCCAGGCTGAAAAGCGATTGTTTAAGGGATGTTTCTAAAACAGGGATCTGAGCTCTTGTCTGCTCCAGTTGCGATCGGGACTGCTCAAGCGCAATATTATCCAATAATCCTGCTTCGAAATTCACTTGATTGAGGTTGACTAGATCAGCGCGGACTTTTTCAAGCTCTCTCATGACTTTAAGACGCTGTTGAAAGGCGCGGATATTGACATATTGCAGGGCGACTTCAGCGACCATTGTGACTTGGATATCGCGTAGATTTTCTATCGAAGCTTCATAATCAAAATAAGCGGCTTCTTTAGCGCTGCGGTTTTTGCCAAAAAAATCGAGCTCCCAGGAAGCATCGAACCCGAACGCATAAAAATTTTGCAGAGGAGGTCCTAAGAATGCCGAGAAAGTTAAGGTTTGCGAGAGTCTTGCCCTCTCTTCCGCTCCTACGGCATTAAGTTGAGGCCAGAGCGGAGAGCTTTGGACTTGATATTGGGCCCGCGACTCGCGGACAGCGGCCTCTGCAATGCGCACATCATAATTGGTATTCAAAGATTCTTCGATGAGACTGTTTAGAAGAGAGTCGTTAAATTGTTTCCACCAAGTTCTTAAGTCGCCCTCGCTAGACTTAACCATGAAGGTTTTTCCTTCCGTATATTCTGCCGGCATGGAAACAGCAGGAGCTTCATAGTGGCGGATACAGCCGGCCAGTAGACAGGTCAAAAATAGGTAGGTTTTAACGTTTTTCATATTTACACCCGCTGCAGTCCAGGTAAACATCCATAATTTGCCCCATATAAATCGGCAAATTCTCTCGATCGAACTCGTAGATGAGTTGAAGGACTCGGGTATCGATCCGCTCGATGGTTTCGCCCGTGAGAGAGAGTTTAGGGACCACAAAAGGCTCTACGCGGACGAATCGGAGGGGAACTCGGATCGAGCTGTTTCCTCGGACAAACGCAACTCCTTGCGCGCCAAGCACCACTTTCCAAAGATCTTCCTCATCAATATTGACCCGCAGGTGATAAGGACTGACAGATCCGAATAAAATCAAGGGATGGGCGGTATCGCCAACATCGCCTGACCGCACTTGGTCCGCAATTTCCCCCACATGGGCGCGCACTTGCAAGACTTGTCCGTCCAGAGGAGCCCTCACAGTCGAAATTTCAATATTCTGCTGGACAACCTCGATACCGGTCTTTGCCTGCTCTATTTGCTTGGACACGATTTCCAAGTCCATGATCCACGCACCGGCATTCAAAAGATTAAGATTAGCCTGCGCTTGATCCCATTGTGCGCGGGCTGCTTCTTCGTTATAGCGAATTTGATTGAGCTGGTTGATGCTAATGGCTCGAAGATCTTTGACATTTTCGTAGAGCATGAGCTCCGCTTTTTGGTTTTCCCATTGAGCTTTAGCGTAGCGGACCATTGCCTCTTGCGGAGGAACGTTTTCCGGACGAGGTTGTGCTGCCAGTTGTTTAAAATTAGCCATGGCGACCTCTTGGGCTGCTTTAGAATCGGCAAGCTGCGCTTCCAAAGCCCGCGTGTCTAACTTGAAGAGAGGATCGCCTTTCTTGACCATGTCTCCTGCAGAGACATAGACGTCGGTGATTAAAGCCACAAAAGGAGAGCCGATAAGGATATTTTCCGATGCAGCCTCGACGATGCCTGCCCCTGCCACATAGGCCGTATAAGGTGATGCAGGAGGAGGGTAGGCGACAGGAGGAGGAAGCCGGAGCCGGCTCGTCAGGATGACAGCCACGATCCCGAATATCAGCCCAATGATGGATAACACTGGCAAACCGTATTTGCGAAACATCGCGGACAGCATCCTCCTACTCAGGGACATAACATCCCTATTCGCAACATAGGAAGGATGGATTACATTATCAAGTAATTTTTTTAATTTCGGAACTTATAAGCGTAATAGCGGACATCTTCATTCAGGCATAAGCCGTTAAAAATTGCTGCGGGATAATTCCACCACTTGAGAGTTAGAGCCGTCGTAGAGACACGATCTAATATGTAGCGGCATTTTAAAGCTAAAGGCATGCCGATGAAATCGGGAGCAATTTCCCATGTTCTCCGGATCGTTTCTTCTGTTTGAAAGCCGGTTGGACAAATGAATCCGACACCAAAAAATAGCGCGGTGGGAATAGGATGGTAGTACAGCTGTGTAGCCATTAAGGTGCAGTTGAAACTGTAGAAGAAGAAATAATTAGCGAAGTGTTTGATCTTTTCCTTGGAGCTAGAACTTTTCCGAAGAGTGTCTGGAAAAGCGGGAGGGGGATTGCTAAAAGAGCGGATCCAATGGCTGAATTCGGCCCCCGTGATATGCGGGAAGCGGTAAAGAAGCGGAAGAGCGGTCTTAAAAGCAAGATAAGCGGTCTGCATGTTAGGTGGAACTTCCGATACTACTTTGCTCAGATAAGATCCGATATCGATCGCTTGGATTGTATCTTTGATCATAAAAAAAAGAGAAATGAGATCCATGTTTTGAGATTGGATCCAAATATTCATGATCTTGTCACAGAGGGCAAAAACAGTATTTGCTAAGAGTTTTTTTCCGTAGAAATGATCTTCACTCCAGCGAAGAAAGTTAACACCTTGGCCTGCTGCAATGCAGCCGAGGCCGGCTAAAGATTGGGCTTTGAAAAGAACGGCAGGAGCATTTTTCACCCAAAGATCCATGAGAATGAGGGGATTTTTGGAGAGGTCCTCGGAGAGCCGCTGGATATCTTTCCATTCCGCTCCGCGCAGGAGCAGCCTGCCTTCTTTAAAGATCAACGAAAGAGTGAGCCCGGAGGTGATAATTCCCCAGATCATGCCCATCATAAATACACGATCGGTGATGCGGGAGATTTTCTCCTTTTTTACCGCGTCGCTCATACTGGGATTGTTTTTGATTTCCTTACCGATTACCCAAGCCTTGTGGCCTTGGATAAAAAGTCCGGCGGAGGCAAGGGTCAAGCCTAGGGTGATATTCCCAAATTTCCAAGAAGCTGCACCTACGGTCAGTATACTGGCTGCATAGGCCGAGTAGCGGATGTTTTTATTCTCTAGATAAGGAGCAACATAGCTGTAGATCGTCAGATTGCTTGTCATAAAGGAAGAGGAAGGCGAGTGCGTTTTCGATGGTAATAGTACCAGGACCCAAATCCCACTAGAGCCAGGCTCCAGATAATGAGCCGCCCAGGATTGAAGAAAGGATAATGAGGCTGGTTAGGGGCGCCAAAGCGATTTCCAGGAGGCCAGAAGATAAAGACCGGGCCGCCGCGGAGATTTTCTTCAGGAATAAACCCAAAATCGCGACTGTCTCCGCTATTGGCATGGTTGTCGCCCAAACCTAGATAAGATTTCGGAGGGATTTTTAACCCAAACTTTTTGATGAAATCGATATTCAGGATTCCTTCGGGTGTGAGAGGAGGCCCTTTATCAATAAAAGGATGGTATGCGCTGACGGGCCGGCAGGTGCTTTGCCTTTTCTTTTCCCGCTCGATGAAATTGTTTAAAGTCGAGTCGCCTTGTTTCATAATAGGAGCGCCTATGAGATAGAGATCCCCCTCGCGGAAGTAGGCATACCTGGAGGGGACAAGGTACTGTTCCTTACTTTGAGGGTTGTAGCGGTTATCGAATTCCATGCCGACGTTGAAAAGAAGCTGCACACGGTTAGGATCGAAGCGATAAAGAGGGTTCGAAGGGGGAAGTTCCGAGGTGATGCCTTGCCATTTGACTTCGTAGGCTTTTCCGTAGTAAAACTCGTAGGTGCCGTCTTGAATCCCCGGGACATAAGGAAAAAACGCTTGGGTGCCGTATTTGTCCGGATTGATGCCGTAGCGGTATAGAAATCCTTTATTGGCCACAAACCTGGCCGTATAAAGATTGTCCATGATCGCTTTGAGGTGGTGTTCTTGCAGAGGAATAATCGAGGTCGAAAGTCCGACAATAGGCCGCACGCGGTTGTATTCATCGCAGCCGATTTTCGCTCCTGATAAACTGGGATGGTGTTTCAATTCGAGATATAAGATTCCCTCCTCCATCAGAGAAGGATCTTGGTCCGTCAGGACGCGGACTTGATCGCGGGTGAGAAGGCGCGCCATAGCAAAGTTTTTAATTCCCCATAAATCTCCGTAATGAAGATCGGGGTTTTGAAGAAGAATACGCGGCAGAAGTTCTCCACGGGCTTGTGTAGGACTTAAGGCATAAAGCCTTGCGATCGGTTCGTTCATCTGGTAGAGGATAACCGGAGAAAAGACACCCGGGATGGCCGACGGGGTTGTCGATACCCGCGATCCCTCGAACGACATAAAGGGGATATGGTCGATTTTCTCGAGCTCAGGAAGCTGCAGCTCGGGGGTGATGTCGATGCCTTGTTCATCGATGCCGTAAACTTTCCCGCCATAAAAATAGAGAGTATCGCCGGGTTTTCCAATGATCCTCTTGACGAGCAGTTTTTTTCCGGGGAATAGATAGAAATACTTCGTATCTCCATCTTTGAAATCCATGTTCTCAACCGTAAAGATAACAATGTTGTTTCGTTTGATGAGATTCGGATTGAAATAAAAATGGCCCGGGGTCAGCGGATAATTAATACCGAAATCGGTTTTAGAGACAGATAACCGGTCTTGCTCTTTGAAAGTCGGCCGCATCGAGCCGGTCGGGATCTCATAGAGTTCGAACCATACTTGCCTAATTAAAATGGCAATAAAAAGCGCCGTTCCGATGCCGAAGACAAAATCTCGGATTTGCTCGAAGAGGTTTTTTTTCAAATGCAGGTGGGCCGAGTGCTGAACCATCGAGCTGAGCTCGACAGATTTAATCGCGTCTTTTTGCAAAATGGCATTTTGGAGGGCTAAGAGCTCTTTTTTGATATGCTCAGCGGTTTCTGGAGAAAGCTCCTTTCTCTTCTTGCAGAATCGGTGGTAGACAGCAAAGAGAATTTTTTTAGCTTTCTTTATGAGGAATTGTTTTTTCATGATAAAGAAGGTCATTCTAGCATACACATTCATTCCTGACTAACCGAATTTTGTAAGGAAATTTTGGATAGAATTGGCTAAAGTTGAACAAAAACAGAAATGTTTAGGGTGTGGAAAACTTGTTGATAACTCAGGGTGATAAGAGATGGTTAGAATTGGTATTACCATCGAATGAAGAACATGAAAGCCTATTGACGATCAGCCACTTAAAGGGATTGTTTGCAAGAAAAGAAAATTATCTGCGGAAAGTTTGTTCATAACTTAGAATTGAAACGATTCGGAGTAGCTTTTCACATGAGGATATTGAGAGGAAATGAGCACCCACCGATAGAGGTGTCCTTTTTGAAGCTTGCCTTCTAGCATTTTTTCAGAAATCCGAAGAGTCATTTCAGGCTCGGTCTTTGAACTCGTCTGAGTAATTTCCACAACGGGGTGCGACTCCACGGACAAGTCCATGGCTAAAACAGATAAATGAGAATAATAGGACGGGCAGTGGATATGAAGCACGAGCGACTCATTTTTCCGCTCGCTGGCTCCGATAAAGAAGGGTGTTTGTTGAAAGACCACTGTTTTAGGAGAGGTCATTGTTTGCCCCGTATCCAGCGTGCGGACAGTGGCTTTGTAGTGAGGGCTTTTAATTTCGATCCAATAAGGAAAAGAAAATCCGGAGAAATAGAGCTCAATTTCACATCCTGAAATAATCGAATTGTCTTGAGGCCAGCGAGTACTCCATGCGGTAATAGAAGGCTTCTCTACTTTTTTCCCTTCGAAGATGACAGACGGCATCCAAAGGGCGCGGTGGTCTTCTTCTCCTGTCGGGGGAGGGCCAATTCTTTTTCTTTTATCGGCGGGGGTTTTTTCCAAAGAGAGCGTCATGAGCCGGGTGAAAAAATTGTTGGGATCGTTGGCGTACAGCCATGCCCCTTTCGAATGGGAATAACATTCTAAAAGTTTGTTTGCTTGGAGATCGATGAGATAAGAGACCCAGGCTGTATGCCCGGGAGCCTCCTCCGAGATCCAGTCTTTCCAAGTCCCTTTAAAGTCGTAGTTGAGGGTAGGGGCGTCAATTTCTTCTAAGAGAAGATACCGATCGGATAAGGACCGTATCAAAAAGACCGAATAGGTCCCCATTTGCTCGGTCACCATATAATCGCCAGACGTTCCTTTAATAATTTTATCTTTTAAAGAAAATGCATTTAAAAATGTTGTTGTTAATATAGTAAATATTAAAAATACCCTTTTCATATTTGCATTATAATTTATTTTCGCAATCGTAGCAATATTTAGGTTCAAATGACTTGGGATGTTCGACTTGGATAGTCATATGGCGGATCCCAAAGTCAGCCTCTAAACGGCGATGGGCCTCTGCTAAGATGTCGCTTTGGGGGTTGGCGACAAGATGGACGCTTAAAACAACCTTATGATGCGAGGCAGACCAGATGTGGAGATCATGCACTTCTTCAACACCCGAGATTTGCTCTAGGGTTTTTTGAACGGCAGTAGGGTCGATCCCTTCCGGTGCTGATTCCATTAAAATGCCGATGGTTTGCTTGATCACTTTGCCGGAGCTTCTCAAGATCGTCAGAGTAAAAAGGATGGTAATGAGCGGGTCGATCAAATTCCAATGAGTCGACCATAAGATGATACCGCTGATGATGACGCCGAGGCTTCCGAGCAAGTCTCCGAGGACATGAAGATACGCGGCGCGCATATTCAAGCTATGATGCTGCGAGGGGTGCAAGATTTTCATCATCCAAAGATTGGCGATAAGTCCGATGGAGGCGATAAAAAATACAATCGGTCCATCCACGATTTCAGGCTGGAAAAAACGGTGGATCGATTCATAGATCAAAACCCCCGATAAAGCCCATAAAGAGGCAGCGCTGACGAGGGCTCCTAAGATTTCTGCGCGATGATAGCCATAGCTCATGATCGGCGTTGTCGGCCATCTTGCCATCCGGGCGACAATGATTCCGAGGAGGAGCGCTCCGACATCGGTGAAAAGATGCATCGCATCGGAAATGAGCGCCAAGCTATTGGCGACCCAGCCTCCGACAATCTCGACGATCATGAAAATGACCGCAATCCAAAGTGAGCGATGAAGCGCGTGGTGGTGGGCATGTTCATGACATTCGTGCGACATCTTATTGCACTCTATATGTATTTCGTTATATTGAACTCAAGAGGGGATTATGCATCGATTAGGGTTTTTGTTGTTAGTCTTTGGTAAGGTGCTAGGGGCTTCCGCCGATTCTCCTGCGGAAAAGACGCAACCATTGACAGAATCTCAGGCATGTGAAAAAGAGATCCAGCTGATTGACCAAGAAGTTCAAAAGCTCGAAAAGCAAAAACAGAAACATCAAGAGCTCACCCGAGAGTATCAGCAGAAAGGGGATCAGTGGAGATATTCTAGCGGCAATATCCAAGACGCTTATGCCAACTGGGGCAAGGCCAGTGAGGAGCGACAAAAAGCGATCGATATCCAGCAGCAGATCGACCTTCTTTTACAGCGCAGGCAGAGGATTATGCAGTTCTATCCAGAGCTCTGGCAGCCGTAAACATTCATTTATAAAATCATCACGTCGCAGGAGTTTGAGTTGGGCCTTGGCGAGAGAGGTTGTGATAATGCTCTTCGCTCAAACCCAATTTTTGTAATTTTGCCTGATATTGAGGAAAAAGTTCTTTCAACCGAGCTATCTCCTTCGGATCAAGAAATTTCGCCACGTGGCATATGCCTGGAAGATAAGTATAGAAACTGCGGAATGTAGCGGGATGACTTGAAATCTCTTTTTCTAGCCAGGTGGAGGCTTTTTCCTTCGATTGCTTGAGAAAATGATCAAACAAGTCGTTGATGGGTTTAAGAATATTATTGAGTGAGACGATATCCCCTTCCTCAAAGGGTTCCCTCTCTTGACCGGGAAAAGGATTTTCCTCTAGGAATTCGAGAAATCCAAGATTTAAAAGTCTATGGCAGGTGGAAAAATGCAACGTTCTTAAGTTTTGCATTTTATTTTGATTGCAAAGTTTTTCATATTTGAGGGTTAAATCGGGCAAGGCCAGCACAAAGCGAGCGAAGTAAAAAGGATGCGATTGATTTGAACGCCGGTGGTTTTCAAGTCTTTTTCGAAGCTTTTCTGGCGTTTTAAATAATTTGCCAAGGTCATCGAAAAACTCGGTCGCTTCGTTCACCAATCTTGTTGCACGGTTGGGGGCTTTTTCAGGATTTTCAAAAAGCGTTTTCCAATTTTGAGCTGTTAAGGGCTTGGAGGGAGTACTGTGAGTTCTGGAAGGACTAACACCATTAGAAAAAGTGTTGGATGAAGCAGCTAACAACCGTTCATCCGAAATACTTTCGTTATTTAATTTTTTAAAGTTTTCAACATCGGAAGCCTTTAACAGATCGTCCATGTAACTGGGAGGCATTTCATCTAAGTATTGTGTGAGGCTCAAATCGTTTAATTTGAGCTTAGCCTCTTCATAAAGCGGTTTCCACTGGTCTATGAGTGTTCGAAGGGTATCAGAATGTAACCCCTCTAACTGGAGGCGGGATAAATGAAAACTATAAAAGAAAGGATAGCAATACTCTGCTGCGTTTGCCTTTTGCTGGATCCATTCTTGAGGATGCTCTAGCAGGGTATTCACAAATTCTCTAAAAAGTGGAATCATCAGGTGAAGATGTTGCTCTAACATCTTCTCCCTATTTTTTTGAAGATCAGGATGCTCAACTCTTTTCTTGATTTGAGATTCAAGACGGAGTATCTGAAGCCTTCCTCGACATTCTCGATAACGTCTCTTCCAGGTTTGATAGATATCCTGATCCAAAAGCGGTTGAGCATTTTCAATCGCCTTTAGATAATCTTCAGAAAACATAGCAGTTCGAACATGAAATCCTTCGATTTCTGAAGATTCTAAAGCTTGTATCCATTTCTTAATTTGATTTTTTTCATCAGAAGTTTTATGCGGTAGCTCTAAAAAAACATTCAATGTCCAGCTTTGCGCTTCCCAGTACTTATTGATATATTGGATCAAATGGGGCCTATTTTGCTGGAATAAACGGGGATTTTCTAATAGAGATCTCATTCCCGGTACTTCGATGATCGCAGGCATTCCTTGGATGAAAGCTTCCTTAAATTGTGCATCTTCAATCGCTGGTTTGGTCGGCCCTTGAGGAGTAGGAAGGGCGTTGGTTGGAGCTGCAGTGGATGGGGGAGAGGACGGAATAGGGTGATCGGTTAAATAACAGACAAGTGCATAAAAACCCGGTGAAATGGTCTTGGGTTGTTCTTGTAAATAGTTCTGTAAGTTGCGGGCTTGAAGCAAAGTCTTGCATTTCGAATAAAAACGGTCCAAAACAGTTAATTTACCTGCATCATAGGATATTCCAAATTCATGCCCGCACTGCCAATAGCGTGTCATGAATAATAGAGGGGCGATAGGGTTAGCCTGCAACCACTCAGCTGGGTTGCAAGTGGGTAAGAATAACGGTTTGTAGGACTCTATTCCCTTTTGAAGGTCGTCATTGGGTTTTGTTGGAGGCTCCTGTTCATCTAAGTGCGGTTCATTTAAATAAGCTTGCAGTTTTAACCTTGTCAGTTTGTCGGAGCTTTTTTGATATTCTTCTTTCCATTTTGATAGAGTTTTAGGAGGAATAAGTCCCTCCAATCTTTGGGGATTTCGATCCAGGACCGACTTTAAGTAGCGGCTCAATTCAAACGGTTGAAGATAAGTAGGTTTGGACCGCTCCTCATTCAGCCAATTTTTTAACTTTTGAGGGTTGTTGGTTCTCCGATTCAATTCTTCAAAAAATTCAGTAGCCTTGTGGACTTCCTCTGCGAGAGGAGCATAATTTTCTGGCTTGGCAGTAACGGATATAGGTTCAATAGGAGGCGGCTGCTTTTTCGGGATAGTTGGAACGGATGCAGGAGATGCAGGGGGAGGTTTCTCGCTAGAGCCTGGGGGATCTGAAAGCTGTGATTTTAAGCTCACGTTAACAGGATGGAGGATTTTGCGAGCTTGCGGAGGCGGCGGGGTCATTCTTTGAGCAAAAATTGCGGCTCGGACTTCCTCGGAGTCGAGGCTTAAAAGGCGAGCAATTGTTCCCGGGATGATCCAGATCAGAGCTGAAATAAAGTAAGCTGCAGTTTTTACAGTGGAAGCAGCCCATGAGGCGTTTCTAGCCATTTCTGGCTTTTGGACGAGATAGAAATGGTCCTCCTGCTGCTCAATAATTTCTTGTCCTAAAAAGTATTGAACGTACCACAACGACTCGTTGGCAAAAGTGTTTAAGCGATCGCTTTCCTCAAGATGGGCTTCTGTGAGAAAAAAGGTTTTAATGGCGTTCCAAGATCCCTCGATAGGCATGCGAGTTCCTTTTTTGTGGGAAAAAGATTACCATGCTCGATTGGTTATGGGCAAACCGTTTTGAAGAGTATTCATTTGATGGAATTAGGCTTGCGGGGCATTCCTTTGGTCGATGTGATTAAGGGCGGGGGGGTAGGTTGAGGTTCATTTTTAAGAAGTTGATTAATTGTATTTGCTGTCATGATTTCAATCATTTTTTCAAAATAACGTGGAGGGATTTCTTCTAAATATTGGGTGAGGCTCAAATCCTTTAATTTGGAACAAGCCTGTAGATAAAGAGCTTCCCACTCCGATACCGCGTTGGGATCTAAGTGAGTTTTCAACCTTTCCATTTTACATTTTAGGTCCAAACTATGAAAAAAAGGATAAACGTAACCTAGTTTGCTAGCTTCTCGGGCAAGCCAAACTTCAGATTCGTTTTGAGGAATTACGAGGAGTCTTTTGAAAAAATGAGTGCAAAGAGGCAGGAACTTTTGAGCGAAGGCTATTTCTTCTGCCTTAGAGTCCTGAGCAAGGATCGGTTTTTTGACCAGGAATGAAAGGTTGATGCTCCTCAGCTTTTTCACACTTTTCGCATAGACGTCGTTCCAACTTTCATAAAGCAAATCCCCTAAAATAGGTCTTAGGATATCGCTCAAATCTTTAAAAACTGTAGAAAATGGAAGGACCATTTTTTGAGTTTCTTTTGCTTTCATCCATTGTAAAACCTCATTTTGCCGAGATGTTATTGCCAAAAATTCATTTAAAGTAATGACATAGCCAGCCCACATCATCTCTAGAAACCAGAGAAACTTATACTTGTTTTGCTCAAAATGATGAGGAGTTGTCAGAATGGCTTGCATTCCTGGTAGGTAGATAATGGGTTCGATTCCTCGCATCAAAAGCTCTTTATCCTTACGATCGCTAGGAACGTGCAAAGCTCGGGTGATATTTCTTAAAGACTCAGGACACTGTATCAGATCCTGGCTCAGGCAATGCACCAGCGCGCAAAGTCCCAGAGATAAGTTATGCGGCATTTCTGTTAAATAATGCTCCAACCCTTCTCGATAGAGAATTTCTATGCACTTGCGATGAAATAGAATCAATAATCGAAGCTTTTGTGGGTTTAAACGAGAAGGGTTCGATACTTGGAGATAAAGGGTATTAAAGAAAGGGGAAAAGTACCCGATATCCATTCCTTCTTTTTGAAGCCATTCCGCACGGCTGCTCTGCAAACTTATTAACTCCTTATAAAAATCGATAATATAATCTGCAAGAGCATTCATTTCAGACGATTCAGCAGGTTTCTCCGAGCTAAAAATGGATTTTAAGGAGCCGATAAACCCCTTGGATTTTTTCTCCTGTGGTGGCTGCTTTTCTTCTGCTAGGAATTCCACTTCATCCGCTGTTAATCCCAGTTCCTTAAGTTTAGCCCTGGCTTTAGTAAACGCTTCTTCCCAGCACTCCAGGTTGATAGGGGGTATAATTAAGCGAATTTTTTCTCGATGTTGTCCCAAAGCTGCTTCTAAGTTAAAACCAAATAAAAAAGGTTGTTGATAAGAACGCAGCTGTTGTTGGGCTTCGAGCCAAGTTTTTATCTGTTTGCTGTCGCCCTTCAAAGCATTAAAAGCTCTAAAGAAAACAAATGAGGACTCTAGCTCGTTAAAGATTCTATGATGATTAATATTGTTAGTGGCTCGAGCGGCAGGGTCCACTTGGAAGGTTTTCCGTACAGCATGGGGTAGGGATACATGTTGCGGTGCAGGAGCTGAAGCTGGAGTTGCTAGGGGAGGAGCTGATGGAGGTCCGGGGGGAGCGGGACGTGGACGGGGAACTTGCGGAGCCTTTGGAGGAGGCTGGGTGATCCTATCAGCCAAGACAGCAGCTCTGACTTCCTCTGAATCTATACTTAATAAACGGGCAATTGTTCCTGGGATCACCCAAATGAGACCTGATAAAAAGTAAGCTGCGGTTTTTAATGAGGAAGAAATCCAGGAAGCACTCCCAGCGGTTTCTGTCTTTTGGACCAGGTAGAATGCATCTTCCTTTTGCTCAATGATCTCACGCCCCAAAAAGTATTGAACATACCATAAAGACTCATTGGCAAACGTATTTAAACGATCGCTTTCCTCAAGATGTGCCTGGGTCAGGAAAAGAGCTTTGACAGTGTTCCACGAGCCTTCGATAGGCATAAATCATCCTTTTGTCCCGAAGAGTGTACCAAGCTTTTCGGGTTAGGATCAATTCGGAAAAAATTTTAAATCCGAGTGTAGAGGGCATCCTTGCGCGTGGAATCAAGTTTCGGGTGAAGATGTCAAAGCTTTATATTTTGCATAGGGTATCTTGAAGTTCAGCTGACACAATTTGGTGATGCAAGCCATATAACGAGAGCAATATTCATCGTACTGTTGCTGGTCGAGAATCCCCTTGGTAAATCCTCTGAGCGCTGAATATTCTCTTGCTCTGGAAAAAATAGCCCTAGTTTCCGGCCTCACGAGTATTTGCTCTAGTGCAGTAGGATTGGGTGTTAATAGCTGTCTGAAAAGATCTTTGAAGAAAGCTCCATCACTGCTTATTTCCCTTTGGATTGTTTCTCTTCTGTTCTGCAATACGCTCTGCAAAGTAGCTTTGAATCGGACTCCTTTTTCATTCCAGTAAGCGGGGACCTCTTCGTCTAAATAACCCCTCAAATCGAGACGGTTCATAACCATTTGAAATTTGATGTCGAGTTCTTCCCATCTAGCCCAATCTTCCGGCTTCACAAGATAGTGCATCTCTGGATCTGAGATGACATAACAAAAATAGTTTCTTAAAAAGAAGGGAGAGCCGTACTTTTCTGGATCTTTCCTGAGTCCCTCGATAAATAGCTTAATATCCCTATCGGCCCCTTTTTGTAGGAGCATCTCTTCGAAAGCGATCAGGTATTGACATAGCTTTGGAAGGTCGTCTTTACCCGGTTTCTCAGGAGTTTGCGAGGCAGAAGCTTCTGAAGAAGGAGCAGGAGGGGGCTGGAGTGTCTGTTCTAAGAGATCTTTTGCTAGCGGCTGGGTGGGAGAAGGGATAGAAAATTTAGCAGCATGCAATTTGGATAAGCAGGAGAGATAAAGTTTAGCGAGATGGTCAGGAAAGAAATTTTTAACAAACCGATTCAAGGCTTGGTGAAATTTCGCCGAATAGAAAGCGATGGCCCCGGCATTGCATTGATCATCACTGGAGTTGAGTAACTTCAGTATAGCCAAACGATCAAGAGGCTCTTTTTTAAGCTCCTTTTCTAGGAGCGTAAAAAAAAGAAATTCTTTGCGCACCATTTCATCCAGTTTTGCTTTATCATTTTTTACGACCTGTTGCAGCATCGCTTGATAACCATTGAGGACCGGAGACTTCTCAGCCATAAAACGACGAAGTCTTCGAGTATGCATGAAGATTTGGCATTGATGGTCTAATTCTTCCCATCGGACTAAATCGGAGGGGTTTATGCAGACGCCGATGCTTTCTGCCACAGGCAGTAATCCCACGAATAAATCTCTCGTGTAAAAAGGGGCTTTGCCGCTTGCTTGGTATTTCTTAATACATGTCTCTACAGCGGTATAGTTGGGGTTGTCAGGCCTGCCATAAGATTGGAGGAGCTCCTCGGTGAACATGATCTGCTCCTGCAGCATCTCTTGGATCGTAGCTTCCATCATAGGTTTAATTGCATCGAATCCTAATGCCTCCAAGGCATTCATAGGAACTGTAGCAGCTTTCCCCGCAGCTTTAGCTGCGGATGCTAAGTTGTTTACTATACTGCTCCAAGCCTTTTGATACGGATTATTAGGTGGAGGAGCTGAAACCGAGGAGGGGGCGGGGCTTTCCTTGGCGGGCTCAGGTGGAGCGGCTTGTGGGGATTCGGTGATAGAAGCCGGGAGCGATGGTGCTGGAGTTGTTTTTTCCTTGGGGTGAGATGAGGATAGGCGAGGGCGCACAACGATTTTTCTGACGTTCGAAGGAGGGGGAAGATGGACCCTGTCGGCTAACAAGGCAGCTCTGACTTCTTCTGAATCTATACTTAATAAACGGGCAATTGTTCCCGGGATAACCCAAATGAGAGCTGATAAAAAGTAAGCTGCGGTTTTTAATGAGGAAGGAATCCATAAGGCATTCCCAGCCTTTTCTGGTTTTTGGACGAGGTAAAATTTATCCTCTATTTGCTCGATGGTCTCTTGCCCCAAAAAGTATTGAACATACCAGAGCGACTCATTGGCAAAGGTATTTAACCCATCGCTTTCCTCCAGGTTAACCTGGGTCAGGAAAAAAGCTTTGACGGTATTCCAAGAGCCTTCGATAGGCATACATAATCCTCTTTTCGCGAAAAGTGTACCAAGGTCTTTAAGTTAGGATCAATTCGGAATAAAATTTTAATACGGAATTTATCCTAAAGTATATGAGGTGCTTCCTCTAGGTAAGCTGTCAACTCTTTGTCCGTCAATCGACTGACGCATTTAGGATAACGTTTTTCCCAAGTTTGAACGAGAGTTGGATGAAGGCTCGATCGATGCACTTTTAAAATCTCCCCAAACGTTTTACTCCAGTAGAAAGGATAACAATATCCTTCTTGGGCCTTCTGCTCATCGAGCCACTGCTGGGTATTGTCAGGGGTGACAGTGCTGAGAAGAGTGTTAAAAAATTCGACAACTTTTTCGAGCTCCCGATTCAGCTGCTGGATTTTCTCTCTTGATATATCCGGAGTTGAAGGTGCTGGTTTAGGCGCAGGAGCTTCAACCGTTCTTTTAAGATAAGGAATCTTAAAGTCCAATTGTCGTAGATATTTAATGCATTCAATGTAAAGTGAGCAATAATCCTCAATTTTTTTCTCGTCAAAAAGCTCTTTCAAGTATCGACGAGCAGCCAAATATTGCCTCCCTGTAGAAAAAATAGCAGGGGCATCTCGGCTATTCAGTTGCTCTTGTATTTCCTCACGATCGACAGGCAGCTTTTTCAGATTTTCGAGAAGTTGAGTGAGGACTTGACTGTGCTGTTGGAGTATACTTAGGACGGATTCTTTATATTTGCGCAATCCTTCTCGAGTAGCAGATTCCATCCGAGGTGCGTCCTCCCAATGGGAGGGTGGAGTATCTTCATCTAAATAGTGTTTAAGCTCGGGATAATTCATAATAATTTCAAATTTTACATTTATCTCTTCCCACCGAGCGAGATCATGAGGATTCAAGGGACAATCTCGTATAAGAGGATTTGAAGGATCTGCCATCACATAGCAAAAATGACTCCTCATATAAAAAGGCGATAGATAGTTGGCTTTATCTTGTCTTTGACTCTCGATGAAATCTTTGATATTTGCCTGATCACGTTCTTGAAGCAGACGCTTTTCAAAAGCTATGAGGTATAGACATAAGGAATCAAAGTCATACATGCCAATTTTCTGAGTAAGAATAGCGGAAGAGGCTACCGAGGGAGCGGCTTTAGGAGGCTCTTTTGTTAAATCTTTAGCCAGCGGGTTATGGATGGAAGGGATGGAAAATTTCGCCGCCTGCAGTTTTGATAGGCATGTCATGTAGAGCTCAAAAAATCGAGAGGAGAGAGGATCATCAAAAGCGCCGTTTATAAAATCTTCCTGTGCTTGGAGTAGCTTTCCCAAATCAAAAGCTGTCACTCCGAGATTCACAGAGTTTTGACAGGTGTTTAACCGATAGAGGAGTGCCGATCGGTTGAGAGGTGTCTTATCCAATTCGCGAAGCAGTTGCTCAAAAAAATGGGAATAAAATTGTATATGTTGCTCTAATTGAGCCTTGCTGGCATTTATTTGAGCTCTCATGAGAGGAAGGTAAGGGGCAAGAGGAAAATGTAAAGAGGGGGGTTCGTTCAAGTATTTTTTGAGTGGGGGAGTGTTCATTAAAATCTGATATTGAACGTCTAAATTTTCCCATTTAATTAGATGGTCACGATTCAATTCGACTCCAAGCTCTTTGATGGTCTGGTGAATCAAAATGAAGACATTCCTCAAAAAAAAGACATGTGGATAACCGGCCTGTTTTTTTTTGCATTCGATGAATGCAATAATAGCACTATAGTTGGGAGTATCAGATCCTTTAAGGGTTAAAAGTTCCTCATCGAAAGAGATGAGAACGCTCAATGTTTGTTCTAAGAACGGTTTAAATACCGATTTCATTGCATCTAGCCCTAGCGCTTGAGCTGCTCTAAAAGGAGCAGATAAGGTCTCCCCCGCCGTACTGGCAATTTGTGCTCCGCTAGCCATGAGATAGTCCCAAAATCCTTCGGGCTTTGTTGCTGAAGCAGGAGCGCTGCTTCCGGTTTTTTCAGCGATTGAACCTACTAGAGGTGGTGAAGCCGGAGCGGGTGGCGAGGCGGCTGCAGTAAAGGATGGTGTGGGCTCTGAGGGGGGTGGAGCTGGAGGAGGCTGTTTTTCGGCTGCCTCTACACGCGGAGAAGCTGTGGATCCCCTAAGGATGTTTTTTACATCCTGAGGAGCGTCCAGGCTCACTCTATCGGCAAAGACAGCATCATAGACCTCTTGAGAGTCTAAACTTAACAGGCGAAAGACTGTCCCCAGGAGGGCAAACGGCAAGGCAAGCAGAAAGTAGGCAGTGGTTTTTAGAGCGGAGGGAATCCAAGGAAATCTCTCTTCAGTTTTTTTAGAATCTAGGCGTTCAAGGGTTCCATCTTGATTTTGGATGACGTCTTTTCCGACAAAATATTGCACGAAGGAAAGGGAGTAATTGGCCCAGTCGTTTAAAACGTCAGGTTCATATTCGTCGAGAATGACTTCAGTGGTATAAAATTGATTGATCGTTCGCAAAATGAGTGTGGCAGCCATGTGAAACCTCTTTTGCTCAAAGAGCTTAACATGGGTTTTTTGTTATCGGCAAATTATTTAGATGCTAACTTAAACATAGCGTTTGAGAAATTGAGTTTCATCAAGACCTTCGATCTTCACATGCTTCAGGCGTCCGGTACGGCCGCGGACTAAGGTCAGGGAGGATTTGGGAAGCTCGAGCTCCTCAGCCAAAAAATCAATGAGCTCTTCATTGGCCTGTCCTTTCTCAGGGACTGCCTTCAGGCGGACTTTGAGAATGCCGTTCTCATAGCCTGCGATTTCATTTTTACGGGCGCGGGGGACGACTTTAACCGTGAGTATCATGGGTAAATCAAAGGTCAAATGTTACAATTTCTGAAGTCGCTTTTTTATTCGTCTTCTTACAGATGAATTCCTGCGAACGACCATGCGTCCACGACTCGTTGCTTTTGAAATTCGGCGTTGAGGTTTCAAACTAATCTCTATGTTGCACCCGAGTAATCGAAGGTAGTGCATTAGAGTGTCCGTGCTAAAGACAGAAAGTTTTCCAGAGGTTAGCATAGAAACTTTGGGTTGACTGATATTAAGAATTTTGGCGATTTCTTTCTGAGATAGTTCGCTATTCTTAATAAGGCGATTAACTTCAGAGAGAAGTTCAGAACGCACGAGTAATTCTTCAGAATTCTTTAAACCAAGGTCTGCAAAAATATTATCTTCTGTAATTTGAAATTTTTCTTTTTTATCGCTCATTTGTTTCCCTTCCATTCTAAATATAGGTTTTTTGCAGTATTAAATCTTTCTAGAATCAAATTGATCTCTTGTTTTGGTGTGCTGATTCCCTTTTTACTTTTTTTCTGAAAGACATGCAACACAACAATAGCGTCAGCAAATTTCACTGTGTAGATGGCTCTGAATGTTCCTCCAACGTCATTTGTCACAATTTCCCATATGCCGGATATACCGAGATGGGTAAGCGGCTTGATATTCCCGGGGTCCTTCCCTTTTTGGATCTCTCGTAGAGAATGTCCCATGTCAGCTTTTACCTCGTCAGGCATTTCTCGCAAATCTTTTAGCGATGAACCTGCCCACAAAAGAGGTTTAAGAACTGATGCTCTTTTCAATTCCATGAGGAAAATTATACCAATATTGGTAATTTTTAGAAGAAAAAATCTTTGGTAAGTAGAAAAATCTCCCTTACCCTTTGATGACGAGGGAGGGCTTCAGACGTGCGACCATGGAGGCGAGGTGGGCTTCCTGGACGGCCTTGACCACTTCATCGACATCTTTGTAAGCGTCAGGCATCTCTTCGGCCACTGTGCGGCCGGAAGATGCAACGACAGTGACGCCTTGGGAGGCCATATACTTGAAGATGTCTTTTCCTTTCCAGGTTTTCATCGATTGCACGCGACTTCTGGCGCGGCCCGCCCCATGGCAAGAGCTGCACCAGGTAAGGGGATTGCCAAGGCCTGCCATGAGGTGGCTTGCCCTTCCCATATCGCCGGGGACTAAAACCGGCTGTCCTGTTTTGCGAAATAGAGGAGAAAGCTCTTCAGCGCCGGGGCCGAAGGCGCGAGTCGCGCCTTTACGATGGACGCAAAGCCGTTTTTTTTCTCCCTTCACGAGGTGTGTTTCAAATTTCGCAATGTTGTGGCAGACATCATAGAGCAGTTGGATCTTTTCCGGAGGAATATGGAGCACTTCTTCAAAAGCCATCCGGACTAAATGGAGGATCTGCTGACGATTGTTGAAGGCAAAATTGGCAGCAGCAGCCATCGCGCAGAAATATTTTTGGCCGTGCTCGCTTGAGATTGGAGCAGCGACCAGCTGACGGTCGGGAAGCCCTTCGGCGTAGCCTAGCCGGATGAACTCATCGAGCGTATCTTGACAAGTCTGATGGCCCAGGCCTCGCGAGCCGGAGTGGATGAGGATATAAGTCTGGCCTTCTTCGACGCCCCAGGCTTCAGCGGTTTTAGGAAGGAAGATTTGTTCGATTTCGCCAATTTCGACGAAGTGGTTGCCGGACCCGATGGAGCCGAGCTGATTCTTGCCGCGACTTTTCGCGACAGCAGAGACGGCCGCGTCATCGGCCTCTTCAATCATGCCATTGCTCTCGATATGATCGAGGTCGCGTGCAAATCCATACCCCTGCTCCACGGACCATTTTGCGCCTTTTGAGAGAAGATGTTTGAAATCTTTTTCAGTGAGGGTTTTTCCGCGATGGCCGTGACCCACTCCGGAAGGAACCAGGGAAAAAATACGATGGATGAGTCTTTCTTTGATAGCAGGCTGCATATCTTTGAACTTCAGGGGAACAAGGGCAAGACGGACGCCGCAATTGATGTCATAGCCGACACCGCCGGGGCTGATGACACCTGTCGCCGCATCCATCGCGGCAACTCCGCCAATGGGGAACCCGTATCCCCAGTGGATGTCGGGCATCGCAATGCTAGAGCCCACAATCCCCGTAAGGAAGGCAACGTTGCGGACTTGCTTTAAAGGCTCTTCGATATCCATCTCTTTCAGCAATTTTTCTGTGGCGATAATAAGGCCGGGAGCGCGCATGCCATTTTCTTGGGGAAGAACGTAAGTGGCGGGAGCGATCTTTTTAAGATTAAACATCGACGATCATTCTCCATTCAAGGTAGTGGGGATAGGAAGTCATTTCATGATGGTAGCTGACGGCTTTGAAAGGAACTCCGATGTCAAGGTCGGCACGGGCGATCAGATTGTTGAGAGCTGCAGTCACATTGTCCAAGGAATCGCAATGCTCTTTGGAAAGATAGGGAATTAACGGAGGGAATTTAAAAGCCAGCGCCAGCTGGGCATGCAGCCATAAATCTTGAATGTCTTTGCCGCGGATTAAAAAGGCGATATCTGCCGTATGTTCGATCTCTTCAAAGGGAGGAATTAAAGTATGCTGCCAGAGAGGTTTGTAATGGGAATTGCCCAGGCTTTCCAACAGTGAGATCGAACTTATATAAAAAGGGATCTGACAGGGAATTTTTTCCCAGGACCCGACATCGAACGATCCGCGGGCGACTGTGATGTGAGGAAAGAAAGGCCGTGTATCTTTTTGAGGATAGCCCGCCGCTTGGAGCCACTGCACGACGGCTTTGTGATAATCGATAAGATGAAATTGAGAAAATTCCTCTATTTCAGCAGCGACAACGCGGGCTTCATGCTTATGCGGTAAAAAGACCCACTTTGTCGTATAACCTCCAATTCCTAGATGGAAGGCGGGGATAGGAAAGCTTTTCATTTTTTTAAGAAGGTGAGAAAGAGAGGTGGAGCCGAGGAATGCCAACGTCAGATGGCGATTTTCTTCATCTAAAATCCTGCCCCCGGGAAATTCCCGGGGCCACACTCCGATCGTCTGCGCTGCAAAGAAAAGCCTTTTTTCATCGCTTTTCAGCACTGGAATGGATCCTGTTATAAATAAGGTCCACGCTTCCTTGCGGAACTTTTAATGTCATAAAAGGATCTTTATCTGCAGATCGCTTATTGGTCAAGCTTGTCATCAGTTCCGGTAATGTGGAAACTACCTGTGCGCCGCCTCGTTCAATCAGGAGATTGGTATAGGTTTGACCCGGAGGGAGCAAGTAGATGACATCTTTGCCGGCAATGGCCGCTTGGATCCCGACCGTCGATAGGTGGCAGATCACGTGGTCGGCAATCGCAATGGCTTCCATGGTTGTAATGAGTTTGGACTCCAAAAGATGGACGTAAGGAAGCTCGTATTTTTTTAATTCTTCTTTTTCGACTTTTCCTTCCAGTTTAGGATGGTACGTCATCAAAATGGTGTACCCTTTGAGCTCGCGCGCCATGTTTAGGAATAGACGAAGAGCTTCGTCGTAATCGTGCCCATATCCTCCGATAAAGACAATCGAGGGAGATTTTATTGCAAAAGGCAATTTGGCAGCGACGCTCGAAGGCTGGATGCCGCTGAGCTGTTTTTTCCAGAGTTCGTAGGAAGGTTGTCCGACGACTTCGGACTGAGGATAGGCATTTTGAAAGGCTTTGGAGGGAACGAGAAGATGGTCGGCGACTTTAGCGACTTTTTGGGCAGTCTTAAAGTAAGGGTCGGTTCCTTCGTAGTTGATATTGTCCCAATAGGCAAACGTTATGCTTTTAGATGTTTTGAAAGCCTCTAAAAGTTGTCCATGCAGCTCAAAGGCAACGCCTGAAATGACTTGCTTAGGCTCGATTTCAGTTTCAATTTTTTTCAGGCTGGCATCGGAGATTTTATCATCGCGTTTCCAGCTTTTATCGATTTGTTCGGAAATACCTAGCTGAGCAAAAGACAAGGTTTTATCTTTTAAGGCCATCTTACTGCTGAGGGTTTCAGTGGCTTGACCTCCTGTCAAGATAAGAAAGTTCTCATTGTTTTGGGCGCATTTTTCAATGACAGGAAGAAGAGCGTTTGTTTCGCCGGCATCTTGCAGAATAAATAGCGTGTCGTAGGACTGTTTGGCCCATCCTTGGATGGCCAAGAAGAGGAAGATGAGAGTTAAATATTTTTTCATAATAAACTCCTTTTTCTGAGAGGTTGTTATACCTGATCGATGATTTATTTCTCAGCAAAGTTAAGGGCTTTTGGGTAAAGCCATGAGTGTCAAGCGGCTGATAGAAATAAGCTGATTTTGATTGTCGTGGATTTCAATCGACCAGACCTGCGTTGTTTTGCCCAGATGATAAGGTTTTGCCGTGGCTGTCAGGACACCTTGGAGCGCAGGCCGGACATGATTGGTATTGATATCAAGGCCGACGCAGTAATGGGTCTCGGGGACACAATAGTTGGCAGCCGCGCTGGCCACGGTTTCTGCGAGGCCGCAAGAGACACCTCCATGCATAATTCCCATGGGCTGCATGAGATGGGGACCTAACGGCATCTCGGCTTTGAGATAATTGTCCCCGACTTCGGTGAAAACAATCCTAAGATGGGAAATATAACTGTTCGCGCATCTCTTTTGCAGGTCTTCAATCGAAAGAGGAAGCTTCCAAATCGACATGCTAAACCTTATCTTTGATGCCCCGGCAAAGTTCAGCGGGGTATTTTTTTGCAGCTTGGGCCAATTTATCCTGAGCGGCCTCGATGACATCGATGCCGAGGATATCAGCCAGGTAAGAAAGGAAGATAAAGATATCGCCGATCTCATCGCGGACCAGCTCCAAGAGTTTAGGATTTAGCTGAGCGCTTTCCGATTCGGTCAGAAAACGAAAGATCTGCACCAATTCTCCGGCTTCCGAAGCAACTCCCATGGAGATATTTTTAGGAGAATGGAATTGCTTCCAGTCTCTTTCTTCGTAAAAGCTATGCAGCTTTTGCAGGAACATTTTCAAACGATCTTCTTTAAGCATTGGACTCTTATCACTAAAGGATATTTGAGAGTTAGCATAGAGAACCCATCATTAAAAGTCTCTAGGTTCAGAGGACCTTCCGCGGAAATTCTTCTAATTGTTTTTCCTATCGGCTGTAGAATTCGATTAAAGAGCACTTCAATCCGCCCCATTTTTTCAGCTTCATCATTTTCCCATTCCAGCGATTCACCTTTCAACCACACGAAAAAGGAATCGCCTTGTCGAATTTCAAGCTCAGCGTTTTTTTCAAAGTGAGCAGTGAGAGTCGCAGGATAATAAATAACCGTATCTGGGGTAAAATAGTGATTTTTCATCGGAAGATTGAAACGGACCCGCGCAGCCATACATCTCCTTTAAAAGGAGAACATTTAATCGGAAGGTTTAAAAATTGTCGAGATATTTGCAGGCTTCACGTAGGGAGAGATTGCTGAGTCTAGATCGATGATGCGTGATGAAGCAGCGGACTGATGCGGGTTTTGTTTTGGAATACTCTCTGAGGGACCAGCCGATCGCTTTTCGGATGAAGAAATCTTTTTCGTGCAGAGTCTTTTGGCAGTAGTAGAAGAGTCTCTCTTCATCGGTCTCTTTTTTCCAGCGGAGCTGAAAAAGAAGAGCCGACCTTCGGATCCAAAGATAAGGATCTTCAATCCATTGGTCCATGAGTGGAAGGAGCTTCGGATGAATTTTGACCAGAGGGCCGACGAGATTAGGGGCAATCGTATCGACGGTGTCCCACCACGATTTGGTGCGGATCAACTTTTCTAGGGTGGGCACGATCTCAGGTGTCAACATTTTTCGGTGGCGCTGGGCTAAACAGAGAGCGGTGTATTGATATTCTCGATGGTCTTGCTCCCACAGCCGCAGGAGAAGGCCTGGAAGGTCATTGATAGCAGTTTTCTTAAAAATTTCTTTCTCGAGTCTCTCTCGCTCAGGTTTCGGAATGCCGAGAAAAGGAAATAAATTTCTCATATAGGCCGCTTGCTTGAGAGCAATTTCCGGATTAGCTGCAGAGGCAAAGAGCTTTTGGATATCTTCAATCATAACATCTAAGATAACTCGCCTTAGACTAAAAACAAACGTTGCAATTTTTAAAAAATGCAAATATGGAGTGACACCTAAGAGAGAGTCTACAAGAACAACCTGTCTCATTGCTCGTTATAGGCTGCCGAAGCGGTCCATCCTGCCGCCATCCAGGTCTTTGCGGGATTTGTGCACGATGACCAGATCTATTTTAAATAAGCTAAAACGCACAGCCTAGACCTAGACCTGCCCTAAATCCTCTCATATGAATAGGCCTATGCCGAAAGTGGGTATTTTGATCATAGAAGTCGAGAAATAGATCCAAAAGGAAGTGCTTGGGTAGGTCGAAATAGACTCCGGATTTAGCCACCCATCCGAACCTGTTTTTATATACCCGCTGTCCGTAGTAGCCGAAATTCCGCAGGTGCAGGAAAGTATAACACAGTCCTAGACCCAGATAAGGGCGGATTTTATCCGAGGAAAAAACATATTTGAGACCCGTGCTCACGGGGATGATCTGAATATGGGCTCGATGATGGTGTGCATGTCCATCTTGAAAAGAATAGCCTGCATTGCCCCAGACCTGCCAGTGCCGAACGAATTCATAGTTATATTCGGCTTCCCCTTCAATCCATCCATGGCCATAGGTGTTTTGCACCCTAGGTGACAGGGGAAAGAATACCCCTGCTCTTAATTCCGCTGTCCAATCCCTCGTTTTATCATCGGCCTGCAAAGCTGTGCAAACTAGAGCGGCAGTGAGATATTTTAAGAAAGAAGCCATACCGTTCTATATAGCAGTTTTAAATCAGTTTTTCCAAGTGTTTCAAGGATCCCTGTAGATGAGGGGCTTCGAAAAAGTCCATGAACATAAATCTGCAGTTCAGTAGAGTGTCTTCTCAAATATTAAGAGGTGATGACATGTTTTACAAATTTTCCACGGCTCTTTTAGTAGGTCTCTTTTTTGTTTCCTGCTCTTCCCAAGCAGAAACAAAGCAGATATCTCAACCATTTAAAAAATTATCCGAGGTGCAGCATGCATCCGAAGCAGATTATATCTTTTTACAAGATTGTAGCGGCAAAGAATGGATTTATAAGCAAATTACCAATCCGACTCCCGAAGATCAAATTGTCGTTGTATTAGAAGTTCTAGCTTCAAAAATCGCTCAATCCATGGACATTCCTATCAATCAGGTGCGAGTGATTCCCGGCAAAGATTCTTTTGAGCATCGCTTTTTCGATCCCTTTCCTGGCACTTTACATCTGAAAGTTGCAGGCAAGAACACCGAAAATAGCCCTCCCTGGGAAGGCTTTGACCTGCATCAAAAGTTCCGTACGCCTTTCATGGTAGCTCGCTCAGGCCCCCTTCCTTTAGAAGAGACGGGCTTAAGAAGAGAAGTGATTCAAAATATGGCAAAGCATCCCGACCTTGCCAAAATCGCTGCTCTCGATACTTATTTAGGAAATAACGACCGCAGCAATCCTAATATTTTTTACGACGGGAAGGCTTTTTATGGCATCGATATGGGAAACTGCTTCATGGGAAATCTAGCCCAATGGGCCTACGAGAAGTTAAAAGAGTTTGTAGAGCAAAAAGCAATATTTACTTCCGAAGAGTTACTAGGCTTAGTTCGGTATCGAGATGTTTTGCAATCTCTCATCACTCAGTTTCCACCTGCCAGGATGACAGCTTTGCTTGACCATTTTTTGGAAGAGGCCGGCTTTGTCCCAAATAATCCCTTGCTCTGGGATAAAGGCACGGAGCAAAAAGTGAGAAAATGGAAACTTGCCATAGAGGAAAACTATCAAAGCAGCTTAAAGTTAGTGGCCCTCTTAAAAAAAATAGGAAATCAATGATTAAAGTTGCAGCTACGAGTGCAGTCCGTACAGAAGGGACTTTTATCCCTGAGAGTTTTAAAAACCCTCTCTGGGATGATCGAACCGATTATTCCGCTGTTTTAGAATGCATGCAAAAGGGCGAGCTTATTTATACCTGCGAAATGAAGGTGTTTTTAGAACGAAGAAACAAGGAAGCCAAGTTCAATAATGAAGTTCATTATGGGATTTTAAAACATGGCAATGCTAATGTAGCGATTGCCTATAAGCCGAAAGCACCATCAGATGTCAGTGCTGCTTACGCCGAAAAAGTAGCCTACGATGTCTATGAACAAGCGATTGCACCTTATACCGGGCATCATTTTGTTCCTCCCACTATCGTAAGGACCATGCCCGACGGACGAGAAGCCAGCTGTCAGTTTTTTGTTGAAACAGATGACAAAGAAGATATGTGGAAACCTGAATTTAGGGAGATGGTTTTTGAAAAATCTTCTCCGAAGGTCATCCAAGAAATAGCCCTCTTCAACGCCGTCTTTAATGATTGGGACTGCCACCCAGGCAATTATCTGGCTACTCTACGTGAAGGCCAATTTTATTTTGCCCGCATTGATAACGAGTCGCTTGAAAATAAAGGATGGCTGCTAAAGTGGGGCGATCGCAGTTATATACCAGCGTTTTTTTCAGATGACGCACGTGCGCAAGTTCAAAAAGAGATTCAACTAGCTCAAGATATCACATTAGAAAGCTTTAGAAAATTGGTCTTAGAGCACGGCTTTGCCGAAGTGCCGAGGATAAGGGTGATTTTTAACAATTTGGTCCAGCGAGGGGATGGAAATCGCATTTGTCTTATACGCGATGGCGTGCTTTCTGTCTGTTATCATCAGGGAAATCAGTCGGCTTTTCCTCTCCCTAAGGCACCTTATTCTCCGGTTTTAGTTGAGACCTACCGCCGCCTTAATAAAGAGGTTTTAGATCCCTGTTTTCAACCTCTAGTTCAGCTGGATCCTCAGCGGTTTGGTACAAGGGTTGCTGATATTTTGCTACGCCGAGAGATGTTTTTGAGCGCGGTTTCAAACCAGTCATAATGAAAAAGGCCTCTTCCTTGCGGAAGAGGCCTTTAGACTTTAAGAATTAGATCTGAAGGGATTTGTAACGGGTCAGAATATGGGGATTAGGTGTTTCTGCCGCTTCTAAAAGAGCTTCAAACCCTTTCTTTGGGCGCACAACAGGGCCCATGCCTAAATCTGCTCGCAGCTTTTGCTCGTTAGCAGTAGCTGTTGCAGCTTTAGCAGCTCCTTCTAAATCCATTCTTACATAATCTATCTCTTCATCACTGGACTCGTCATCAGATGCATCCGCATCTCCGTCAGCGTCAACTTCCGTTTTTGAGCTACTGACCAGGCCTGTGACAAACGATAATGCAGTTGAAAATGCCGATTTGGAAGAAGCTTTTTCTTTGGCATTCTCGTCTCCGAAGAGCATCGATTTAGCGACATCTCCAGCTCCCAGAGGCAGCTTGTCTAAGAGCGCGCAAACTTTCTTTTTCATCGTTTGCAGGATCAAGTATCCAGCGTATACCGTGAGGCCCACCGCCAGTGTGGTGACGACGACGGTGCTGAGGATCGGCAGTACGATGGGGAGTATTCCATGTGCGATGACAGTCGTGGTTAATTTTAGAGCAACTTCCATTGCGAAGGCCATCACATAGACGCCCGGGGTTAAGAAAGCAATGGTGTGCTGTGCAACCAAGCTTGTTGCCGCTAAAGGACCGACTTTCACAGCGAGAACTGCAAAGCCGACCTTGAGGGCGCCAAGGGCTCCCATCAGACACAACATTTTGGGCTGGGTAAGTTTGTTCAAGAGGCTAGGAGTTTTTTTAGTTGCTTTTGATACTAGAGCTTCTTTTCTACTGGTTCCAAAAAGTTCTACTGCTTTTTGCTCTTCGGATTTTTTCTTTGCTTTAGCAGGTGCTGCGGATACGACCGTGTACGAGCGTGCAGGAGCAGCAGGTGCAGCTGCAGGGGCTCTAGAAGGTTGAGCTACAGGTGCTGCTTGTCTAGGCGCAGGAGTAGGAGTTTGTCGAGCAGCAGCAGGCGCTTCCGCATGCGCTCTTGAAGCTGTAAGGGCGGGGGCAGGAACGACGGGCTGTCTCAGGGAACGTGAAGCAGCAGCAGCGACTTCCATTTGAATTTTTACTTTGGATGCAGATTTGGGTGTAAATCGGGGGGTGGCTGATGTTCTTGCAGGGGGTGCTAGGTGCGCTCTTGCTGATGGTCTTATTGCCATATAGTTACCTCTTTTGTTGCTTTTTGTTTTGTTTGTTAATCTTTTATCTTTTCGCATATATTATAATGTTTATAAATACAATTAATCAATAAATAAAATTGAAAATGAATAATTAAAATTAAAAATATTGCGTTTTCGACAAATTAAAATTTAAAAATTTAACATTTTGTATTAATTATTTTGAATTTGAAATTTAGATTTGGTTTTAAGGTAAAATTGTTAATTTTTATTTGAAAATTAAGAATGTTGAAAATAAAAAGATAAAAGCGGATTTCTGGTTTATTACCTATTGATAATCAGGGAGTTATAATTTACTTGTGATGCCCGCCGTCATGACCTCCACCATGATGGCTTCCTCCGTGTCCGCCATGATGACCTCCATGATGGTCTCCATGGTGGTCGTGATGGTCATGGTGACCATGATGATCGTGATGATGGCCATGGTGGTGATGATGCCAGTCATCATATTCGACTTCATTATCAAACCAAATGCCATTGTACCAACCTGGACCAATCCAAACTTCGACATTCGTGTCGTCATCATCTTCGTAGTAATAACCCTCGTCCACTTCAAGGCCTACACCCCACTGAGCAATCTCTTTTGAGGGGGAAGAGGGAGCGATATCTTCAGCATAAATTGCTAAGGATAAGAAGGTTAAGCCAAATGCTAGGAGAAGGGATTTTTTCATAGATTTTGCCTACCTCTGAGAATTTTTCATCATTTAAGTCCTAGTTAACATAAAAACGTTTTCCTGTCTTGTGAAAGTAAAGAGAAATCTTGAGGTCAAGATGTTCGATTTTATCCCTCTGGACTCATAAGCGAGCGGTTATTTTAAGAATATTTCTAATTGCAGATTTGAAAATATCCGAGTAAAATTTTCCTCAAAATTAAGAGGCCGCAATGTCAAGTCAACAATTGGATAATTCAAGTTTAAACCGAACCCCTTCCGCATGGAATTTACAAAACCTCAAAGACATTGCTAACGCAAGCTGGCACCATTGGAGTGTCCAGCCTTTAGGTGTCAAAGCATGGGTGGGGGTTGGTAGTGCAGTAGTACTTGGAATAATTTGTATGATCGCACGAAAGGCCCTCTGTTCTTCTAAAGTAAAACCAACATCTACAAGGGATAACAAAGATGGTCGAGCTGCTGAAACAAAAAGTGGCAGTGGAGAGTCTTCTAAACCAGCGGCAAGTCCGCCAGCATCGGAGGGAACGACTGCAGCAGCTAACGCGACTAAGAGTCCCTATAAAGACTACGAATCTACAAGGGATAAAAAAGATGATCGAGCTGCTGAAGTAAAAAGTAGCAGTGGAGGGTCTTCTAAACCAGCGGCAAGTCCGCCAGCACCTGAGGGAACTACTGCAGCAGCTACCGCAACCAACAGGGCCAAGAATGACTCCGAAAAAACAAAGTGGGTAGATGTTCTTCCCAATCAACTATCCGAGGCGCCTTTCCGGAACTTATATGGACGGAGTATTAACGAACAACATGACCCGCAATTTTCTCCTTACGCTCAAGGGGTTTATTGTTTCAAGCCTCAAGCTATAAGCAAACAAAATAATATTCCTGCTGATAAGAAAATAAACGTTGTCTTTTCTCACCACGGTGTAGTTTTTTACTCGGAATCCGTCTCTTGTGTCGCTGTAAAATGCGCAGTATTTTTACGCAATCTACCTTATGAAAGAGATGTTATGGTTCAATTCAAGATTGATGGAAAAAGTATTTACCAGGAAAGGTTCAAGGTGGATCAAATCCGAGGGGCTTATACCCCTAAACGAGCTTCTCAAAAATTGCAAGAACATGAATTCCCCAATCTTGCAGTGTCAGGTAAATTGATGGCCAATACTCAGACAAAAGCAGGAGGATGGGATATTAATGCTCCCGTATCCTTTATTTTAACTGAAAAAAAAGTTGAGGAAAGCGCTGAGCCTGCAAAAGGACATTACTATGTCAATAATCCGACGAACTTTGTTCAGGTGGTGATATTTGAAATCCAAATTCAAAAAAATCCCGAATCACCTATCGATGATTTTGTCTCTTTTCCTGTAGTCATCCTTCCTCGAAGCGACAAAATAATCTCCAAAGAATCTCTCTTAGAAAGCGTTGTAGAGGCGATAAAAAAGCCTATACCTGCTGGCGCACAAATAGGAATATCTAATATCCAGCAGATTGTCTACACGGTTTGAGTCGATTTAAAATCAATTGCGCCGATCGATAGAATACAGTATGGAAAGAAGTATTCATCGAGGAGCAAGAGTTGAAACTTCTCATCCAGATTTTTTTCTTTTTAGTACTCTTTTGCCTCGTTGAAGCTTGCTAGCTTTTCAGCTGAAGATGTCATAGGGAGTATGAAATGATTCTTTTATTAGCTTTTGCTTTTTTAGCGGGGATATTCACGGTTTTATCTCCCTGTATTTTGCCGATCTTGCCAGCGATTTTATCGGCGGGGACGGTGCAAGGCAGGCTGCGCCCCTTAGGGATCATCGTAGGCTTGGTAGCGAGTTTTACTTTTTTCACCTTGGCCCTGACGGCCCTTGTTCAAGCGACGGGGATCTCGCCGGATATTTTGCGGTATGGGGCCATTGCGCTCATTTTCTTTTTCGGCTTGGTCATGATTTTTCCGAGATTGTCGGAGGGGTTTGCTCGAAAGACGGCGTCTATCGCTAATTTAGGACAAAACCTCTCTCATCCGAGCAGCGGATTTGGAGGGGGATTCATTTTTGGGCTTGCGCTGGGTCTTCTATGGACTCCTTGTGCTGGACCCATTTTGGCGGCAATTACGACCTTGGTGGCAACGCATGCGATCGATTTGCTGACAGTGGCGATGACACTTTCCTACAGCATTGGAGCTGGGATCCCGATGTTTCTGATCGCTTACGGAGGGAATAGAATTATTCAATCGTCCCGATTTCTTTCTGTGCATGCGGAGAGGATCCGGCAATTTTTTGGCGTGCTCATGGTTGGTGTCGCAGTGATTTTGACTTTTCATTGGGACATGCTCTTAGAGCAAAAACTCGGCGGCTGGATTCCTTCAGCTCTTGTTGAAAATAACACGAAGGTCCAAGAGCAGCTCACAAAATTAAAGGGAGAAAGCCCTACAGTAGAAAGGCTCAGAGAGCTAGGAAAAGCTCCCGATCTGAAGGGCATTACAGGATGGATCAACTCTCCTCCTTTGAGTATCGAAGAGCTGAAAGGAAAAGTCGTCTTGATCGACTTTTGGACCTATAGCTGCATTAATTGCTTAAGAACACTGCCGTATCTGGAAGATTGGTATGCGAAATACAAAGATGTGGGATTGGTTATTATTGGAGTGCATACTCCCGAGTTTGTTTTCGAAAAAGATCCTAAGAACGTTGCGGCCGCTGCTCGGCGTTTAGGGGTCGAGTATCCCATTGCCCTCGATAACGATTACAAAACGTGGCAGGCCTATAAGAATAACTACTGGCCGGCCCACTATCTCATTGACAAAGATGGCAATATGCGGATGGAGCATTTTGGCGAGGGAAGTTATGTGGAGACAGAAAATGGAATTCGCGATCTTCTTGGGCTTGCGCCTCTCCAAATGGAGGAGTCTCTAGCATCTTCACGGACGATCACGCCTGAGACGTACCTAGGAGCGCAGCGAGGGCATAGCTATAAGGGGCTGCTGAAAGTGGGCGAGACCGCGACCTATGCCGATAACCCGCCTTTAGGCGATGATGAGGTAGGGCTCCGCGGGGATTGGCGAGTAGAAGAGGAGTCCATTGAGTCCGCAGGCAGCGAGAGCTATTTGGATTTGAATTTCTTAGCAAGACAGGTCTATTTGGTGCTTTCCGGATCGAGCAAGAAGCCGATAGAGGTCTTTCTCGATGGGAAAAGATCGGGAGAATTTTATATGGACGGCGATAAAAAATACGACATTGTAGAAACGACCTACCAAAGACATCAGCTCTCTCTAAAAATCCCTCCAGGTGTGAAAGCCTATGCATTCACCTTCGGAGACGAGTCGCATTAGAGTTTGCGTGCTTCAATGATGTGGTACTCGGTGTCGGTCGGAGTGATAGACTCGAGAAAAAAGCCTGCTTGATCCAGCAGGCTTTTAAAATCTTGCAAAGTCCTTTCTTTACCTCCGGTAGTGACCATGAGAAAAACATCCATGAGTTTAGCGGGATCTTTTTGTGCAGAAGTGATAATAGGTTCCACGATCAGGAGCCGCGCTTCTTCTTTCATGGCTTCGTGGCATTTTTTTAAGATTTTAACCGCTGCTTTATCTGTCCAGTTGTGCAAGACCGATTTTAGCAGATAAGCATCTCCTCCTTCGGGGATTCTCTCAAAAAAATCTCCAGAGATTAGGGTGCACCGCTCAAAGTTTACAATGGAGGTTTTACAATCTCTAATCACTTCGGGAAGCTCGTATAGGGTCCCATGCAGGGTGGGATTCGCTTTGAGAAGAGCTGTCAAAAAATGGCCGGTTCCACCGCCGATGTCATAAACCGATTTAAACTTGTTGAAATCATAGGACTTGATGCAAGAGGCGATCACGGTTTTCGATTTCTCTTTCATCGCGGCATTAAAATGGGCGGCCGACTTGGGGTTTTCACGGAAGTGTTGTTCGGCTGATTTTCCCATGACCATATCGAAAGCAGGCCTGCCTTCTCGGATGCAATTGGAGAGGAGATTCCAACTTTTACTGGTTTCTTCTTTATAAAATAAAATCAAAGTGCGGAGACTCAGCTGATGATCTTTTGCCAAATATTCGCTCGCGGGTGTATTGGTGAAGATCCGATTTTCTCCTTCTTGGAAGATCCCTTGGCTTGCCAGCAGCCGTAAAAGACGGTAGAGATTTTCCTCATTGGTCTGAGTGATTTTGGCCAATTCACGGACACTTTTAGGGCCTTCCATCAAGAAGCCGGCAATGTCCAGCTCAGCTGCGGTATAAATACTGCGTGTGACCCATTCACCGGAAATGAGAGAAAGAAGTTTTTCTCTGCTAGTAGGTTCCGGAGCGGGTGTTGTATGCGCAAGTGCCGCACAGCTGACGAAAAGTGTGATAAAGTATTTTAAATACATATTCTCTGAAAAATTATAGCGTTAGCTTATTTTTTTTTCAAAAAAATGGCGATCATTTTATTTTACTTGCTAAAACTTCTTCGACAGAAGCTTTGGGGGGCTCTGCTGCGACTTTTCCGAGATATTGGGGCAGCTCCAGTCCCGCCATCTCTGCAATGTCGTGGAGCGCAGGAAGCGACTTCACAAACTGGCTGATGAAGTTGGAAGTGGAAGATCCTTTCCCTGCCTCCTGAGCGCCGCTGTCCCACACCGTGATCTTATCGATTTTGATATTCTTGATCGCTTCGGCCTGGAGTTTGACGATCTCTTCGAGTTTTTCAATGAGCAGCATGGTCGAGGCGCTTTTGGCATCATCGCCGCAGGCTTCAACCAGCTGTTTGTATCCTTTGGCTTTGGCATCGAGCATTTTTAAGAGCCCTTCTGCTTCGGCTTGCCGGATGGTCATGATCGCCTCGGCTTCACCTTTGGCGATGAGGACTTTGCTGAGGGCCTCGGCTTCCGCATCGATCTGGAGTTTTCTTTTGCGGATCTCTTGAGGGACGATCTGTTCAGCCTCTAAGAGCTGAGCTTGGGCCTGCGCGCGAGCTTTTTGAATCTCAGCCTTGGCAAGCTGCTGGGCCACCTCGGTGCGGCGGGCAGCTTCGGCCTCTTTTTCAGCTAAAGTCGCGTTGGTCAGGGCGACCTGCGCCTTGGAGTCGTTTTCTCCTTTGACAGCCTCTGCGTTATAAGAAGCGACGGAGACACGTCGATCCTTTTCAGCCAGGGATTTACCAATCTCTCCTTGTTTTTCCTGCTCGGCTACATCGACTTTGGCTTGGTTGACCGCTGTCGCCGAGGCTTTTTTACCAATACTCTCGATGTATTCAGACTCATCGGTAATATCAGTGATGTTCACGTTGATGAGTGTGAGCCCGATCTTATGGAGCTCGGGTTCAATATTGTTCTTAATCGATTCTAAGAATCTCTCGCGGTCTTGGTTAATCTCTTCGATGCGGAGTGAAGCGACAGTCAAGCGGAGCTGTCCAATGATGATCTCCGTCGCCATCAGTTCGATCCCTTTGCCATCGAGTTCTAAGAGACGGACGGCAGCATTTGTCATGACATCGGGAGTCAGTCCCACGGCCACCGTGAAGGTGCTAGGCACATTGACACGGATGTTTTGATGGGACAGCGCGCCCTTGAGGGGAATATGGATCGTACGGGGTGTTAGATCCAAAAAAGCGCATCCTTGGATCAGAGGCCAAACAAAGGTGCCTCCACCATGGTAACATTGGACCGTTTTGTGTCCGGAGACACGGCCGTAGACGACGAGCACTTTGTTGGAAGGGCACCTGCGGTATAGTTTTGCCAAAAAGAAGATGCTCGAAAAGATGAAAAGCAGAAATCCGATCACAGTTGCATTTAAGAAGTCCATAAGTCACCTGCCTTTGGGTATGACAATCACAGTTCTGTTGTCCATATTTTTTACAATTTGCACGGGAGTAAACGAAACTATTTCTTCTTGGTTCAGGGAGATCGCATCGAGTTCATAGGTGTGATGGTGCAAGGAGATGGAAATCTTGCCGGAGCCGTGGGAAGGAATCCTTTGATAGACGACGGCTTCCTTGCCGAGGGTTTCTTCGATTTTAAAAACAGTTCCAGCGCTGTGGAGTTTGCGGGCCATTTTAAAAATTAAGGCGGTCGCAAAGACAGCGGCTAGCCCTCCTCCTATAGCCCAGCCAGCAGAAGCGACGGCCGATAATTCGAATTCTCTTTTGCAGGTGAGCCCCACCCAGCCGAAGAACATGAGGAAACCTGTCAGAGTTTGTTTGGTAAGCCATTTGAAATGGGCGGCATCGAAGGCGTCATGATCATCTCCTACACCGAAAAGAGAGAGGAGGAATTGGAGGGTAAAGAGTCCGGACCCTGCGAGCGCGCAAAACCAAAAGAAAGTATCTTTAGAGAGTATGGCTTGGAGGGATTCGATGAAGTGCTTCATACATTCACCAAAGGTTGCATGTATTCTCGCTCGTCCAAGGGGAAAAAAGCAATGAAAATACGGTTTGATTTATTAGCAAAAAAAATTTATTTTTCTTTGCAAAACAAAAGGTTTTTTTATGCCCGAAATTGAATTTGACAGTGATCACACCACGGCTTGGCAGCTTGTAGGTGATATTGCTTGGGATAGCGCAGAGTGGATAGGCCAGATAGGTGGACTCAAAAGTTTAGTCATTAGTCCGCTCAGTTTACTTGCCCGGTGGGCGCCCATTCATTTTCCAGGCTTAGGGGCGCCTGTCAATGGAGCCCGAAAATTGATCGGCGGAGCCGAGGCTTTTTCTAAATTCACAAAAATAACTTCGCCCGATCAAAATCTTTCCTATGTGGTTGTAACCGATGAAAGGAAATATCAAAGGAAAGAAGTTTCCTACTCTTCCTGGGCCGCTATCACGGAAGCCTCACGGGTTTCAGATTGGCTTTCCAGTGTTTGTAATTTGATCCATTCCTTTCGTCCTCATCCTTTTGTGGATTGGTGCAAGACGTTGTTCAGCGCAGTGGTGGCTTTAGATAGCGCCGCTAAAGCGAGCTATTTTTTGTATCATCTCTATACCCAGAGTGAAAAAGTGGCTTGGCAATCGATAGCCTCTTCTGTCATGAAGGTAGGCTTAAGCATTTTGCACATGGGATTAGTCGCACACCGGATAGCACAGCTGATTTTACCGGTCGTTCCTGCATGGACAGATGATTTTGAACTCTTTGCTGTAATGGTTGTGACGGTGCTGAGTCCTATTGCTCATCACTATTGGGATAAGTTTGCTGTCCAACCTCTGTATGAAAAAAAGAAAAAGCCTATCTTGTCGTGATAAAGACTTTTCCTTTTTCGTCGATCAAGACAGAATTTTCTGCTTGAGCGACCATGCCATGCCCCTCTTCGATAAAGGGAGCGTAGCCATTAATCACGCCTGTATCGAGAAGCTCATCCACGGCAGCATGGACTTTTGGAAGTGGAAGGTCTTTAGCTAGATCGTGGATGCTAAAAGGGAGCCCTTGAAAAGATTTGATTTTAGGGATCAGGGAGCGGGCAAAATCGGAATGGACAGGGCGGGAGGCTGCAAAGGAAAAAATCCCAGGCCTGCCGGCTTCGTAGATCATCCCTTTGCCATCGGTGGCAAAAGGCTCGATGGCAAATGTCATGCCTGGAGTCAAAACTCCCCTAGAGCGATCGTCATAGTTCGGAATGCCCGGAGGTGTGTGGACTTGATAAACACCCAGTCCATGGCCGGAGAGGTTTCTCACCGGTTTGAATCCACAAGAAATAATTGTCATTTCAATCGCTTTGCCAATCTCACGGATCGGAAGGCCTACTTCAAGAATCTGCTCGGCGGCAAGGAGTGCCGCTTCCGCCGCATCGATGAGAGGCTGGTATTTTCCAGAGAGATCGATGGTGACCGCGCAGTCCCCAATAGCGCCGCTGACGCAAACGCCGACATCGAGCTTGACGACCTGAGTGGAGAAAAGAATATCTTCATCGGGCTGGGGCAAAAAGTGGGCTGCGATATGATCCAGAGCGATCTGCGGAGGGAAAGCAGGGATAGCTCCCAGCTCGGAGATTTTACGATAAATTTGTGCAATCACATCGTTGTATGAAGCGCCCGGTTTAATCAAAGATTTGCCATAGGCCCGGACTTCTTTGGCGATGGCGCCTGCGCGAAGAAAATTTTGTTTATAGGTTTCGTTCATAGAGGAAGAAGATACCACTGATCCCTAGGAAAATCAAGAATACAAAAGGCCTCGAGTTATCTCGAGGCCTTCTTAGCCTAGCTTATTGAATTTTGATTTTAGCAGGGGGGCTTTCTGCATTGCCACTGTTGAGAGCCGTGATGGAATACTCACGAGCGGCTGCCTTGGATTTCAGGCAGGTGGCCGAAAAGACAAAAGGCTCTCCAGGCCGGACTCCAGCGACAACTTTTCCATTGTGGTAAATGCGGTAGAAGACGATGTCAGGCGAGGGCGAGGCGCTCCACTGGGCTTGGAGACTGTATTCCGTCTTGTTCAGCAGCTGGCATTTGCTGATCGTACCCTTGAAATTTACCGGTGGCAGGACAGCCCCGACTGTTATAGAGACAGTGGCTGTTGCGGTGTTATTGGAAGAGTCCTTGATCGTATAACTGAACGTATCTAATCCCACAAATCCCGTCGGAGGCGTGTAGGTATAAGTTCCTGTTGTGGTATTCATGACAACAGTTCCGCCCGCTGTCGTGGTTGAATCGTAGGAAGCGATACTGAGACCGGTGCCGATGTCATTGCTCAAAACAGAAGTTCCATTGAGAGGGATATTTTCTGGTGTAGATCCCGTGTCATTCACCGCAACGGGAAGAACCGTGATCGTCACCGTTCCCATGGTCATATCATTGAAGGCATCGACAGCCGTATAGGTAAAAGTATCAATTCCCGAAAAACCTGTTGGAGGAACATACGTATAGGTTCCGTTCGTATTGATGGACACAAGACCGCCTTGGGTCGTAGGGCTTGTAGAGGCAATAGCTGTCAGGGTTGTTCCTGTATCGTTGGCAAGGACGCTAGGCCCAATGAGCGTGGTATTGGCGTTGGTGATAGCGGTGTCATTGGTGGCGTGCGGTGTGACAGTCAGCATAACTGAAGCTGAAGTTGTGGAACTGTTAGAATCGGTCGCAGTGTAATTAAAGCTATCAGGTCCTGAGTAGTTGAAAGGAGGTGTATAAAGATAAGTTCCATTGGTCTGCATGACAATCGTGCCTCCTTGTAAGGAAGCTGTATCGTAAGCAGTCACTGTTAAACCTGTCCCTGCATCATTGCTTAGGACGCTAGTCATTTGATTGAGAGGGGTGTTCGCTGGAGTGGTGCCTGTATCGTTGACTGCAACGGGAAGTACCGTAATCGAGACAGTTGCCACTGACATATCTCCATCTTGGTCTTGGACCGTATATGTAAAAGTATCAAGTCCTGAGAAATTAGAAGGTGGAGTATAGACATAGGTTCCATCCATCATGTTCATCACAACGGTGCCGCCCTGGACAGAGGTATGATCATAGGCGATAAGCATGAGTCCCGAACCCATGTCATTCGTGAACACGGTTGAACCGTTCAAAACAGTGTTTGCGGGCGTAGTTCCGAAGTCATTTTCTGCGACGGGGAGGACAGTAATTGTCACAGTTCCCGTCGTTGGATTGCCGGAACTGTCAGTGGCTACATAGTTAAAGTTATCAGTGCCTGAAAAGTCATTAGGAGGGTTATAGATATAAGTGCCATCGGGCTGCATCACAATAGTTCCGCCGCTAGTGGAGGTCATATCATAAGAGGTGACAGTGAGCCCGGTTCCTGCATCATTGGTGAGAACGCTGGAGCCATTGAGAGGAGTATCTGCCGCCACGCTTCCCACATCGTTTTGAGCTTGCGGAAGGACCGTCAAAGTGACTGTCGTCATCGCCGTTTGCATCAACGGGTCCGAGATCGTATAGGTGAAGGTATCGGTTCCTGAGAAGTTGCTGGGGGGAGTATAGACATAGGTGCCATCGGACTGCATGACAACAGTCCCTGCTTGTGTGGTGGTATGATCATAAGTCGACACAAAGATGCCTGTTCCTGTGTCATTGGTTAAGACACTCGAGCCATTCAAAGGGACGTTGGCAACAGCGGTACCTGTATCGGGATTTGCCATAGGAGCGTCTGCCGATATGGATGTGACGCTGGCTGTGTTAGTTTGGCTTTGGAGATCGATAGGGCTCCCGCCAAAAGGAGTGTACGAATAGTCGATCGTCGAAACGTTATCGTAGCTAGAGGGCGGATTAATTTGGGTCACTTGAGCTTGGAAAATCACCGTTGTCGTGGCATTGACAGCCAAATCCCCGAGGGGAACACCATTGACGAGATCGGGATTCGACACCGGTGTCCCGTTCACAGTGAACGAATTGGAAACGAGCGTTAACCCTGTCGGTAAAATGTCTGTAAAAACTAAGGAAGAGGCTGTCGTTTCTCCAATGTTGGTGAGCGTGATAGTATAAGTGATGGTATCACCCACCATAGAGACCGTCGAGACATCGGTCTGCTTAACGGCTTGGATCAAAGGCGCCTGTACCTGGATTTGGATTCCCAGCGCATTGACGGTATAAACGTCTTGGTTGGTGGTCCCTTGAGCATAAAGCTGCGTTTGGCCGTTGGTAATGGTGCTTCCCATGTCGACACTCGTAATATCGTAACCCTGGCGAGCGCCCGAGACATTGGTCCCTGATGAGGGGTCGGAATTGGAGGTGCCAAAACTTCCGCGAGTATCGAGTGTTGAAGAGCCGCTGGCGACCAGCTTTCCGCTATTGACGTCTGTTGTTAAGGGGAGCAAAGTATTCATCTGAGAGCCGAAGAAGTTATTAACGGGGTTATTGGTGCCCGAAAGAGCATTCGTGGGATAGCTGAGAGAGGAGGTGGCTCCGACGAGGAAATGATCGCCTGTCAGCTGAGCATCGCCTTCTAAGGCGCTGACAAACAGCCGGCTCGTGATCGTTCCACTGGAGGGAGCTTGAAAGCCGCTGACCAGAGCCGGAGAAGATCCTTGTGCTTCGCAACCGACGAAAAGAGTAAGGTTGCTCGTAAACATGTTAGGATTTTGATAGACGACAGCGAGTGTCCAGCCTGCGCAGTTCAAGTTATTCTCGGATGAGATGACGGTTGCAGGGACATGGCCCACGGTATAAGTTCCTGCCCCGCTATTAGCAAGGGCCGTCAGGATCGATGTCACATCGGAATTGGCGACATAAAAGCCATTGCTGCCGGAGTTGACTCTGGATTGGAAGGTCGCAGGGTTGAGAGTGATCGTATGAGATACGGAGTCGGGTGTGATCAGGGTGACTGTTGACGATTGAATTAAGGATAGGGTGATTGCAGGATCGAACCCATAACTGCCCGACCAAATAAGCTCCGCATGAAGGATAGTGCTTCCAGACGGAATATCTAAAACAGCGGTCGAGCTATTGTTTTGCCAAGTGAGAGTTGTTCCAACCGGAAAGCTGCCGACCTGCATCGACGTATCCGTGGTAATGAAAGCCCCAATCGAACCCGTCGTACCTGGATTGTTTTGATTGGTTGTTTTATCAAGCCCCAAAGTGTTTCCTGTAAAGGTGATCGCTCCATTGTCTGTTGTTGTATAGATAGAGATATAGGTTGCTTCCAGCTGCGTTGAAAATGAATACATAAGTGCAAGTAGACAAAAAAACTTCGTAAGAGCGGCAGCACAGGATCGGAATGAGAAAAGCGTATTCATGGCTTCTTCCTTGGTAAGGTGTCAAGAAAGAGCGAGTTTAGGGTGCAAGTAAATTATTTGCAATACAGTTGCAAACGATATTCTATGTTTCGGATCCTGCTGCCTCTAAGCGGTCGACATCCAACTGTGTGATGAGCTTGAGATGTTTTGATATCTTTTCAATATTCCAGTCCCACCAGGCGATTTGAAGGAGCCGCTGAATCGTGGCGTCATCAAACCGTTTTTTGACAATCTTGCCAGGGTTCCCCGCTACGATCGAATAAGGTGGAACATCCTTCACTACCACGGCGCCTGCAGCGATAATCGCGCCATGTCCAATGTTCACGCCATTTTTAATCAAAGTGTTATAGCCGAACCACACGTCATTGCCGACAATGATATCTCCTTTGATGGGCAGATCGTGAACATTATAAGCATTTTCCCATCCTTGCTTAAAGACCGGGAAAGGGTATGTGCTGATGGCATCGAGTTTATGATCTCCTGTCATGATGAAGCGGGTCTCTGCTGCTAAGGCGCAGAATTTTCCAATGACGAGTTTGACTTTATCGGGATGATAATTATACAGAACATTATACTCTTCAAACTTCTCAGGGCCATTTCGGCGATCATCGTAATAGGTATAATCACCCACGAAGATATTCGTACTTTTGATAAAGTGTTTTAAAAAAATGAGTTTGTCATAACCCTGGATAGGGTAGAGGTCTTGTGGATGAGGGCCTATATTCTTTTTCATGGTGATTCTCGAAGTCTCTTATTATTATGTGCTTATTTTGGAATATTTTGTAAACATTCTAGACTCGCGGAAAACTTTGCAAACAGTTATCCTTGTACGGATAAAAATAAAGCTTACATATGAAAAAGTTGATACAAGGAATTGTTGATTTTAGAAAGAATTTGACGGAAGAAAGCCGCAATCTCTTTGCCAAGCTGGCGCTGGGACAAGCGCCCGATGTCCTTTTTATTGCCTGCTCAGATAGCCGTGTGGTCCCTAATCTTTTCGCTTCGACGAACCCGGGGGATTTGTTTGTGCTGCGCAATATCGGGAATCTGATCCCTCCGGCTTCCCCTGAGTCGCAAGAAGCCAGCAGCCAAGCAGCCATTGAATTTTCGATTTTCTCTTTAAACATTGCCGATATTATCGTCTGCGGCCATTCGGAATGCGGCGCGATGAGAGCCCTAGTTCACGGCACTGATTCTCGCTGCCCCCATCTTGCTTCGTGGCTAAAATATGGCGAAGCATCGCGGAAAAAAGTCCAAGAAGGTTTTGTGATCGATCCGTCTCTGTCCCTTCACAACCAAATCTCTCAGGTCAACGTTCTTCAGCAAATGGAGCATATCAAAAGCTATCCCTTCGTCCGCGAGCGGATCGAAAAAAAACAACTGCGTGTCCACGGATGGTGGTTCGATATCGGCCGCGCCGATGTCTATTGCTATGAGCCTGCTGTGAATCAATTCATCTTGATCGACGAGAAAGAAGCCCGGTTAATCCTCGAAAGGCTAAGTTGATCCTTAAAAAGTCACTCCGAAGTTAAAATCAAGGGACAAAAACTTTTTGGACTGATGGCCGAAGAGATGTTGGACGATAGGGTATCCTGCGCCGACTTGTATAATGAGGTTCCTGGAAGAAATCCAAATCGACGGGGCGACATAAATAACATTGCCTCCGGAGTTGTGATCGGTATGTCCTTTGAATTTATTTTTCCACGTAAATAGACCGTCGAGTTCTACTATCCATGCAAAAATCCATCCCGCAGGGCTGGGGATATTTCTTCCAAAGCCGAATTGGTAAAAAAGTTGGTCTCCAAATTTTGTTCCATGCTTTGTTGTGGTGAGCTGTACGCCTGGCGAAAGAAAGAAAAGCCAATCGATCTCCGTATGATTGAAAGTCGACCCTAGAAAAAAGCTCGTCGATCCAAAACCGCTGGGTGGATTTTTTGTGCTGGATCCCGTCGGAAATGTCACATTGGCAACGAGGGTCGCTTGGTTGGCGTAGTCGGGTTGTTGTCCGTTGTAAAAGACATATTCTAATTGAGCAAAGCTATCTTCCAGGCCGGCAGAATGGTCATGGCGGTCTTTACTCCTCGGTGAAAAGGGAATGTTAACAAATAGCGATAGATCATTGGCAATTCCCCATACCACACCAGCAGCAATATTGGTCGAGTAACTATTATTTCCTATGAACGCATTGGCGGGAATAAATATTTGCACTTGATTTTGATCGAGAATATTTTCTCCAAAAGCGAGTAACGGTCCAGGTTGTTGGGAAGTAGGAAGAGAAAGATTGCCTGCAGCTCCAGGATCTGCAGGACCCTGGCCAGCTTTTTGAGCATGGAGGCAGGGGAGAAAGAAAAGAAGTGGAAACAACCATTTCATTAGATTTTTTTAGCAGGATCAACATTTAAAATGAATGGCCGGGAAGAAAAAGGGAAGGGTTAGGCCCTTCCCTACAATTTCTATTTGTGGTGTTCTTCTTTGAATTTTGAGGCAAACTTTTTTCCTGCGTGCTCGGCAGTTTCCTCTGCTTTCTCTTTGACTTCGTCATATTTGTCTTTAAGAGCATGCTTAGCATCGGAGACTTTGCCTTTGACATTTTCCTCTACTTCATCGTAGATCTCGCCAATGCGGCGCTGGATCTCTTTACCTTTTTTTGTCGTCAGTAAAAGAACGCTCAACGTGGCGAGAGTTCCACCCAGAACAGCTCCCCAAAAGAAATCTTTTTGTCTGTTATTGACGTCCATAGTTTTCACCCCTTTTTAAATTGTTTCCATAAGGATAGTCCTGAATCTACCCATTCAGCCAAGTTACTGAAAACATCAGCTTTATTGGGCATTTTTTCACCGATTTTATCGATGACGTCAGAAGTACTGCTGAGGTTATAATTTTCGATCGCTTCACCGAGCTCGGACACGGTCTTGCCGATCTTTTTCAGAATAGGCGTTTTTCGCTCGTGTGCACTCTGCAGATAATAGAGCATACCTGCACCGACGGCTCCGCCGATTAACAAACCCCAAAGTAATTTTTTCGTATCGTCATTTTCGTTTTCCATGGATAAACCCCTTTGTTGTTTTGAGTAAAAGGACACCAGATGCAATCCACTTTAGAAGCTGTGGAATTGAAATATTTGTATCAGAGGATGCGTCTCCGCTGAGTTTAGAGGTCAGAAAGCTAAAAGGCTTGAAGAGAAAATTTAAAGAATGGGACTTGTTATTGATATCGGAAGATAAATCGGTCAGCTTATGGATCAACTGGGCTGTTTCTTCGGAGACGCTATGTAAATCGGTGCTGATAAATTGATTGGCATTTTGAACGAGCCGCAAGAGTTCAATGGTCATGTTCTGAACATCCAACTGCATGAGTTGAATCGACCGCTGAGCTTGAGAAGAGAGTTTTATCAAATAGATAGCTAGAGCCAAGAATGTAAGAGCAATCACAGCGACGCTAATTTCAATGATCATGTTCCGCTCCTTTCTAATCTGATTTTATCTTGAGATCACACGTTCATCGTCCTTGCACATTAAGCTTTAATTAAGATTCTGCTGCCAATCCATAAATTAAATCCAGAAAAATTTTCTGCTCAGGGGATTTGATTTTGGCGAGATAGGAGCTGCGCGAGCTAAAAGCTTTAAGAATAATTCTCAATCATCTATCTATCCAATTAAGAAAAGGAGAGCCTTGTGGCAAGTAAAATGCATGATCATGTCATTAATTTTCATCAAATCCCCGGCGTTAAAAAGTATTGGGGATGGTTTCTCATTATCGGGCTGCTTTTGATGGTGCTGGGGGCGCTTGCCATTGGATATGCTCATTGGGCTACCGAGTTTACCGTGATCCTTTTGGGTTTTTTGCTGACTATCGCCGGCATCTTACAAGTTATCAGCGGTTTTTATGCCATCAAATGGACAGGGTTTTCTCTCTCTTTGCTGCTGGGGATATTCTATATCATTGCGGGAGCCCTTTGCGTTTTCAAGCCTTGGCAGAGTGCAGAGGCAATTAGCTTATTGATTGCCGTTCTTCTTTTGGTCGGAGGATTCTTTCGGATCATCTCTGCAGTGCGTTATCGTTTTGACCATTGGGGATGGGTCGTCTTTAGCGGACTGATCTCTGTTTTCTTAGGTTTTTTGATTTTAGCGGAATGGCCTGAATCCGGCCTCTGGGTGATTGGACTTTTTGTAGGTGTGGATATGCTCATCACTGGTTCTTATTGGGTCGGGCTATCTTTTGCTGCGAGAAAGAGGCTGTAAGATCGCGTAGATTATGGCTAAAAAAACTGTCAACGATCTTCCCAAGAAAACAGACCACATGGCTAATGAGAGGACCTTTCTGGCGTGGATCCGGACGAGTGTCGGGATTATGGCATTTGGCTTTGTAGTCGAAAGATTTGCTTTGTTTATCAAACAAATCGGCTTTTTTTTCTCCACTCAAGGGGCTGCTGGCTCGAATATTTCGACGGCACATCCTACCTATTCATCGATTTTTGGAATATGTCTTGTTGGAGTCGGCGCTCTGATGGGGCTTTTTTCTTTCTTCAACTACAAAAAAGTCGAAAAGCAAATCGAGTCCAATACTTACAAATCTTCTGTGCCCCTTGCGGCTGTTCTCACAGGAGTAGTGGTTGTGATGGGGATTTTCCTGGTTGTCTATTTAGCTAATCCCTGAGGTTGCGCTTCTTTAATTTTCCGCTAGAGAGGGAAAATTAAAATTTTATCTCGTAGCACAATTGAACCAAACCGCTCGGATAAGAGTCAGAAGAGATCAAACGGCAGGGGAGTTCTTTTGCTAGAGGGTGGAAAAGGGGAATGCCGTCTCCTAGGAGAATCGGAATCACTGAGATAGTCATATGGTCGACCATTTGCAATTTTAAAAATTGCGCAATGGTCTCTCCTCCATCGATCCAAATATGACGGATTCCTTCGTTATGAAGCTGAGAGACTAACTGAGTCAAATCTCCTTGAAAGAGCTCCGCCCCCTCTCGAACGGTTTTTAGGCTCTGGCTCAGGACGATAAGTTTTTTTCCTTTGTAGGGCCAATCAGCCACCGGCGCGGCGATTTCATAGGTTTTCCGCCCGAGGATCACTCCATCTATACTGCTGAGCATCTTTTGAAACCCGTAGTCTTCCTCGGGGTCTCCGACACGATCGAGCCAATCTAGACTGCCGTCTTTGCGCGCAATATAACCGTCAATACTTGCTGCGATATAGATCGAGATTTTGGGGCGTTTTCTAAGCATGGTATTCTTCTTTCTTAAGCCGATAGAGAACATGTCTTCGGAGCGGATGGCCCTCTGCAAGTTTAGGATTGTCGAAGTCATCCTCGGGAACGCGATGCATGCCGAGCTTTTCCATCACATGCCTGGAGCGTTTATTTTGGACGGCTGTAAAAGAAACGATCTCAGGGAGATTGAGTGTATCAAATCCGTAGCGCAAAGCGGCAAGGGCTCCTTCAGTGGCGTAACCTTTTCCCCAATGTTCAAAGGCAAGTCTCCACCCGATTTCCACTGCCGGGGCAAAAGGGACGGGAAAGGTCGCTGGATCGAGGGGGCTGAGGCCGATGAAGCCAATAAACTTTGCCACGCCTGGCATCGAAACGGCCCACCAGCCCCATCCTCTCTCTTCCAATTTTTTTTGCATCCTCTTGGCTAATTGATCGCTTTCTTCATGGGATAAAGTGGAAGGGAAGCATTCCATCACACGAGGATCGGCATTGAGTGCGGCAAAAGGCTCTAAATCTTCTTCGCGCCAAGGGCGCAAGATCAATCGCTTAGTTTTAATGCTTGTCATAAATTTTTAGGAATTGAGAAATAATATACGCCTGTTTTCTAGGAAAAGCAAGTTGCAATCATCTGTATTAACTAGCTGAGTGCGGATGCCACCGTAAGTAAAGCTCATTAATCTCAGCCTCCTCTCCCACTAAGATAGAGAAGAATAGGCGATTTTCATCTATTTTGGGCTCGGAATGGACAGCGCCTAATTGGGTATCAGCTACAATAAAAAACACGCCTTCTCCTTTGCGGGGAGATTCTACTTGATGGGTGTCCAAGAGCTTAGCTAAGGCCTCCCGGTGGCTCATCTTTAAGTTAAATTCTTCCCGCTTATCCTCCGGGAGAGGATAGAGCAGTGTAGGACTTCCCTTCAAAACCGCGGCAAATTTCAGAACAGGTCTCAGAGAGGGGAGAGAATGGTCCAAGCCATAATAGGCACCATCGATGTGCCAACGGGGCAGATTAAAAGCAGGAGTGGGGACCGAAGCCCGGACACTCACCCAAGCGCTGTTTTTATGGGTGGCTTCTAAGACATGGTCGACCGTGCGGGAGATAACTTCAGTCACTGTTTGTAGGACCTCTTCGTCATTGTTTCCGAGGGTTCTTAAAAAAATCGGCAGTTCGGTTTTTAAAAGATGCAGGCTTCCAAAACGGTCATATTCCGAGGTGGCTTCAGGAGAAAGTTGGGTGAATTTTAATTGATCGATGAAGTCCCATTCTTCCTTTGTTATACCCAAATCGACAAAGGCATAGCTTTTCTTCTGTCCTAGCTCCCGGATCTTTTTCTGCATGTCCGTCACGATTGGAGCTTTCATTCGGATATCCTGGCTTAGCTTTTCCGATTAGAATCCTAACTTCGTTTGCCTTTAGAAGAAAGAGGTTCAACGATTTCCCGCTGTGATTCAGGGATTTAAAAAGAATTGGGGCAGGCTGGGATTGAACCAGCGACCAACGGGTTATGAGTCCGCCGCTCTAACCACTGAGCTACTGCCCCGGGAGGGAAAGTATCATATCTTAGACTGTTTCAGTAGGCAATGTAAAAAATTTTTTGGATTTTATAGGACAGTTAGTTATAGAGACGTATAGGGTGCCTTTTGCCTAGGCATTGTGGGTTCTATTGGAAGGAGATGCATGAACCGCGTCGTGACTGTCATCGCTAGTCTATGTCTACTGAGTCTGGGGGCCGCGGAGGTCGAAGAGCCGATTGCTAAGGTCGACCCTGAGCTGTCGGTCATCAAGAGGGGAGACAGCCTCCCTGTCGATACCTTCGAGCATGCGACCGATCCTTATCTGGAAGGATACATCCAATCACTGATCGATTCCACCTATTACGAGTACAATGTGATCGTGGTCGTCAAAGACCACCATGTAACCCTCTACAACCTCCCGAAGAACGACCTGATCGCCAAGAGTATTGTTTCGTATGTGCAGGACCTGCCGGGAGTCACTTCTGTCGAAGTCAAAGACGAGATGACGAAAGAGGAGATCCAGTCGAGAAAGGGATATACCGAAGCGCCGAGGGTGTCAGGAGTTTGGTTTCCTCAATCGACGGTGCTTTTCTTACCCTTGATTGCCGATCCTAGAGAACCCGTTTATTCGGTGAACTGGAGGATGGGAGACAAAGTCGTGGGAAGGAAAGCGGTCGCGGTCTCTTTGGGAGACGACTTTCCGATTTTCCGCTGGCACGATGTCTTTCGCTGGCATGGAGATCTGCAGATTGGGATTTCAGCGGGGGTTTGGGCGGTTTTCAATTTTAGCCATGTTCCTCACAGGAGACATAATACCTGTGAGCTTTTCAACACCGACTATTTAGTGGGAATTCCGCTGACGTATGCTTTTGATAAGTGGTCGTTCAGGGCCCGGGTTTATCATATTTCGGGGCATATGGGAGACGAAGTTCTCTGCCATCGGGATCATTTGAGAGTGAAGAGAAGAAACCCCAGCTTTGAAGCTTTTGACTGGATTTCTTCCTATCAGTTTTCTAGTGGACTGAGAGTCTATGCAGGCCCGGGGGTTGTCTTTGCGAGCGACGATACTTTTAAGCTCAAGCCTCTCTATGTGATTTGGGGAATGGAGCTCAGGTTATTTGGTCAGAAGCTCAATTACCACAAGCTTTTTGGAACGCCATTTTTTGCCGCGAATATGGAAAACTGGCAGCAGCACGGCTGGGACCTCGATTGTACTTTTAAAGTAGGGTATGAGTTCAGCAAATTGCAAGGCGTGGGCCGAAAGATGCGGCTTTATCTTCAGTACCACCAGGGATTTTCGTACGAGGGACAGTTCTTCAATAAAAGGACCAAGTACGGCGAAATTGGATTTTCCTGGGGATTCTAAGCCTGTCTAAATTTGGCTGACAAATCCGTCATCGTAGACGGGGCCGTTCACACCGATCTTCAGCGTTCCGCTGAAAAACTGTTTGTAGATTTTGAGTCCTTGGGCTGCATTTTGGACGCAATAGAAGCAGTTGCTGACCCATTCGGAGCCGGTAATCGTTCCGGTCTCGAGGTTGCAGTGGAACCGCGCGGAGATCTTTTTCTTCCAATATTCGGGAGTGCCAAAGAGTAGCACGGGAGTAGGGGCTGCTGCGCCGACTTTGCGGCGGACTTCTTCGAGAGCATATTCAAAGTCTGTCCCGATGCCTCCCATGAGGAAGATCGGAAAATCAAGATTGAACTCGGCTTGCCGTTCGACGAGTTTATCAAGACGATAGGTCATCTTCGCATCGATGTAGGGATTTTGCTTCTGTTCATTGACAACAGCTCCTTTTTCTCCCCGGAAGTCCATGATATTGGCGCAAGAAAGAATGCCGACTTTTTTCGCAACGCGGTTGCCGAGGCTCATCGAGCCCGGACCTCCACCGGTCACGAAGGCGATCGGGGTCTCGGGGTTCAAAAGAGGATGGTTCATCTCGCGGGACAATTGGACAAGGCCCTGCAAGAGGTCTGTGAGCTCTTGCTCAAATGTACCTTCAGAAAGATTGGAGCCGTAGAGCCCAAAAAGGGTCGCTTTTAAAAACGTCTCTATCGATTCATGGGGGACGAACATCCCGGAGTCTTTATGCGGCTTGGGGAAATATTGCAGGATCTTTTGGCTCGCCTCATCGACCCAATAGGTCGGTATCCCGAACTTGGCCAGATCGAGCAGCATCGACCGGTCTTCGTGAGAAAAATAATCGCCATAGGTTCGCGAGGGATATTTAAAATAAATCCTTTTGAGATGGCGGTGGATTTGATCGGAAAGGAGCATTTGCTTGAGCAGGGGGGAAGGGAAGTAGCGGGTGAGCAAGATCCCTTCGCTGGTGATCAGGCCGTCTTCGATGGCTTTGAGAAAAGGATAGGCGGGTTGTTGGTGAATGTATTTTTCTACTGCAGCGGCCTGGCGTGCGGGGTTGACAACGCCGGGAAACTCGCTCATCCGCGGTTCTCGGGCGATCCAATCCGAAGGTTGAAGATGCAGAAGTTGCTCGCCTTTGACGACGAACACAGCGGCAAGATGATGCAGGGGCGCCGGTGCTGTATCGAACGCTTCGACGACCACGTGGGGATTTTCGAGAGAAGCTTGAAGCTGGTCGCGGTCGGCAAAGAAGACGTGCTCGCGGTGGGGCTCTAGGGTGTAAAATTCCAGAGGAATATCGCTCAGTTCCTTCGAAGAGGAGCCGTACAGTTCATAGACGTTGCCGGAGGCCTTCGTGTCGGGTTGAAGGACAGAGGCAGTGGTATGATGGACGCCTTCAGGCAGCAGCTCCTCTACCACGCGCGCAAAAACCGTGCGGATATGCAGAGGAAGTGTGCAGACAAGGAGGATTTCGTCTTTTTTGACGATGCGGGAAGCTCCGGGTTTCCAGCTCTGCTGGAGCTGAAGGAGGGAGCGGGTCTTCACATAGGGATCGTGGAGAGCCTTTCTTAAGATCGGAAGAAATCCCTTCATATTTTCATCGTAGACGAGGACTCCGTCAAGGAGGCTTAAATAGGCGACGGTTCTTCCTTCGACTTTTTCTAAGATGAGTTCATCAGTCCCTTGCAGACCGCCTAGAGAAAGCAAAGGCGCGCCGTACCGGTCGGCTCTACCGAACATTCGCGAGAGGTATTCGGGATCGCGGACGCGCCGCCGGTCATCGGCGGCAAAAAGTTTGCCGATGTAAGCGCCGGGAGTGAGCCAGGGCAGCATGGCGGTAGCAATCGGTCCAATCGCTTCAATGTGCAGGGTAAGGCGGGCAAAATGGGCATGGGCATCGAGTTCAATCGCTTGCGGAAGGGCATTGAGGCCGAGCTGGGCCAAAGTGCTTTTAAAGTTGAACTTCACGAGCTGAGGGTCGATTTTGAATCCGACAAAAGCAGGGGAAATGTTCTCGATGAGGACTTCTGCGACAGCTTGGGTGGGAGCTGTCTGCTGAATCGAAGTGATTTTGCCATCGGGGGTGACTAGGTCGAAATGGTCGGAAAAAAGATAGCTCTCCATACGGCTTATCCTAGACAAGAAAGCTCAAGAAGTCAAAAATATTTGCAGATGGCTGTTCGAACTCTGTGTTTAAGTAGTTGTGAGTTTTCTCAAGCCGGGGTGGCTCTTACTCAGCTGCCGTCGGTATTGACCCAGCTCGTTTTGCTCTGGCTGCCTATTACAGAGATTGAGCATACAAAACGAGTGTGTAGACGATTCAGGAAGCTGGCTAGCAATGAGTCTCTTTGGGCTCTTCTTTTTAGAAGAGATTTTCCTGGAAGATGGATGAGTAGTGATATCCTTGCTAGCTTCCAATATCGACATCGCTACCAAATTGAAAGAAACTGGGAAAAAAGCAGATACCTGCCGCATATCATTCCCACTGGATCTTCCTGGTCATTAGGAGGAGAAATCGTCATGGATGACCAGAGAATCGTTTGCGAATTGAAAGGTTCTGCTTTGGGGATTTGGAATCTGCAAAGTGCTGTTTTTGAGCAAACGTTTGAAGGATCGCCTGGGAATCATATCGAATATGTGATTAATGAAGGGAATTTGCTCATTTCCTATGATGATACTGGCCTTGGAGGGAGGGTCAAAGTCTGGAATAAAACGACCGGCCAGAAACTATGGCAAAATTTCTGCTATCCTAAACTTATCCTGGATGACGGCCATCTGATCAGCGCTATAGGAGAAGGACCTATTCCTAACAATTCGCAAATTGTTTTTTGGGATAAGTGGACAGGGCTGCAAAAAAGAATGATACCTGCCCCCAATATTAACTCTTTAACGCTGATGCTAGAGGGTCCTCATCTCATTTTTGGAAATCTTGAAGGAGTGATCAAGATTTATGACAAAAGCCTTGTAACTTTAGTGAGAGAGCTTCCGGCTGTTCCTTCGAGCCCTGTAACTTGTTTTATCGTCAGTAAAGAGGAATTGATTGCAGGGTATGACAATGGGATTATTCTTGTTTGGAATAGGCAGAATGGTCAGTTAATAAAAACTCTGAATGAAGGTCTATTGAATGTTTCTGCATTGACTCTCCAACAAAATCGGCTTTTTGCTACTTACGCTTCTGCTGTGGTGTGTTGGGACTTACCAACAGAACAAGCTCTCTTTAAGATCGAAGGCGTCTCCGGAGCTTGGATAGATGGAGATTTGCTTTTTGTTTCAAAAGCTGAAAGTGGAGCTATTGAGATGCGCAGGTGTGTGAATGGAGCTTTGATCCGTTCCTTGCCTGGAGATCCTGATGTTTATTCTTTTGTGATGCATACAAACCCCGAGAGAGTTTTTACTCGGTCGAAAAATGGGTTGATGAGGATTTGGAATAAGCGCACGGGATCCCTGCTTCAACAGTTTTTTAATGTCGATTATGGCTCGGTAAAAGAGGATCGGCTTCTTTTAGTTTCGGAGGGTAAGGTGGAAGTGCGGGATTTCGCTGCCATGATTAAGGTTTAGGAGGCGATGGGAGCTGGCCTTTATCTGGAAATGGGATTTCAGGTTTGTCAGAAAAATCACAAACATCGACTGTTTTATCGCTGTTTTCAGTGAACATGCGATTTCCGAAGACTTTACAGCGGATTTTGTCAAACACGAACAACAGATCTCCATTACGTTTATCCCAAATTTTTACCCTCTTATCAGAATACGAATAGGTAATAATACGATAATCATCAATATTCAAGACTGGCGATAGTCTTCCAGAGATGCAACTTTTCACGAGTAGTCCTGTATACTTATTTCTTATTTCTAGTTTTCCATCTTCCCTATCCCATATCAATTGAGGACCACTCAAAGATAGGCGTGTTGAATACCTATTCCAATCAGTGTTGGTCGGAGGCTCGGCTTTAATTTTAAATAAAAGATCCCCGCTGACTTTATTCCAACAGGCGAAGTGACAAGCACGATTGGTTGCCAAAATGACTTCTTCATCGATCAATAAACAAGCAATTTCACCTTCTCCTTCCAGGTCGACAAGCTCATGAATGACAGTGCCGTTTTCTTTATTTAAGACGCTTATCTTTCCATTTATGAACCCGCAAACGAGATTTTTACTATCTAGTTCATAAGTGCTTAGAGGTTTTTCTGCAGATCCTACTTTGCGGATAAACTCACCGGTATTTTTGTCCCAATACTTGACAAATTCTTCGTTAAGCTTTGATGCGAACAAATGATTTCCCTTTAAACGGACAGAATAAGAACTTCTTAGCTCAGGATCTAATATAGACCATTGGCGGTGTCCCGTTTTTTTATCGCAAGCACGAATATGTGCGGTGCTAAGTCTTGTAGTAGTATCATAGTCACAACCAGGAACAATGAGCCTAGGTCCATCTAGAATTACTTTATCGTGAGTATTTCCACCCCAAAGAAAATTCCCTGTTGCTTTATTCCATACTTTAAAAGCACGTCCCCCGCATGGGCCCGAATTGGCACCCCCAACCAAGATGTCTTCGTCATGTAAGCAAGTATCGATGTCATCATGAATGGGAAAACCTTCCACGGTACGGCAAGAGGAGTTTCTTAAGTCCCATATTTGAAAAGACAAATTAGGGCCTTCGCTAAATAATTGATCATTTCTTAAAGATAAGGGTCTTTCACAGTTGCTTAACCTTTGATAGACATAGCGGCCTTTCCTCCAATTTTCTTCTGTCGGAAAACATCTTTTATAGTGAAGTGAAGGTGGCACACTCGCAGGTATTGCACTGGCTGGCAAATCTCGCTGGCATAACCGCGTCCAGAGATTCTGGTTACTTACAGCGTGAAAGAAATACTTGCATACTCTTTTTGTTCGTGCCACTTGGGGTCCTGGCAATAGACTTAAAAATAATAAGGTAATATCTAAAGGTAAATGGGTTATCGGGGCTAGATCTTGATAACCGAGTCCTTTTTGCCCGATTTGTGAAACCATGAATATCTCCTTAGGCTTTGATCAACCCGTTAACGTCGAATATCCCAATAGGTGAACTGGGCTTTTGTTTGGGAGTATTTTACATTATCAGGGCAAGAAGCTCCCATGAGTTGATTATCGTTGATGCGAAGCAGGACAGATACCCTTGATTTTTCATAGATATTACCCTTCAGGCTCACTGTTGATTTAGGGGTGAGGCGGAGGTCCCATAATTTCACAAAACCATCGTCTCCGCAGCTTGCAAAGCAATGAGGAGCAATATTCTCGACTGTCCAAACGCGGTTGATATGTTCTTGACCTTTAAAAATTTCTTTTTTGACGGTTAGGTCATAAATACGGACAGATCCATCAAAAACAGCCACTCCATATTTTCCAGCATTTTCTTGCAAGGGAGTGATAGCAGAGATATAGGGCCGCTGCTTCAAAGACTTGTCTTCAACTATAAGTTCATCTTTCCATTCCCAGTCAAACGTACCTGGCCTTAGGTTCCAAAGATCCAGCCGGCAACCTGTCACGACAAGAAGTGAATCATGCGCCAGAGGCTGGATGGCATAAACCCAATCGTTATTGCTAGTATAAGTATATCGTAAACGTTTTTGGCTATGGGCATCGTGCAAGGTAAACTGGGTTGCCCATCCTGCAAAGAATAAAGGTTTTTTAGTCCACTGTTCAAAGGAAGCAAGGCAGTTGATTCGATGAACATTTCTTTGCTTGCATAAAGGGGCTCCGCCTTTGGGAAAAGGGGCATGTTGGGTATTGAGCTGGGTAAACGCCGTTCCTTCATTATTCCAGAGGATGGCAGTCCCATCTCGTTTGCCGCAGATCCAATGGGTATCATTAAATCTCGCAAGGGCTGTCACCCATTTCGTATAATCAATGAGCGCGGGATCGTCGATAACCCGAACGAGTTCTCCATTTAAATTCCATTTTTTAAGAGCCCCGTCTTTAGAGCCTGTGACAAAAGTCCCATCGGTAAGTCGAGCAATACAATGAATATCATCTTCATGCACTCCTTTTACCACTTTAAGGAAGTGAAGTCCGAATTTCACTTCAGGCGCTGCCGCTGCAGGAGGTTTAGCTGCAGGTTTAGGGGTGATAGCCATCGCTGCCATGCCATGGGCAAGTCCAGCCGTTGGATCAGGGGTTGCTTTAATCATGCCTTTTCTCCTAGCTTGATGGGATGAATTCCAATTGCTAAAGCTCCGTAGAGCATTTCGTTTTCGCGATAAGAAGGGAAGCTGTGATAAATCTGGACGCCTTCTTCTACGGTTTTTACATCGGGAAGGCAGCGATTCAGTCCTTCCCTTTTGAGCATTTCCCGAAAAGTCGGATACTGGCGCAGAGAAATCACTCTGACGTCGACAAAATGTTTGACTTCATTTTCTCTTTGAAAACGGATTCTCTCTCCTACTTTTAAATTGTGCAAGTCGGGTTTATTCAGCCGCCCTTCGACGGTTTTTCTGCCCGATTGGACCATGCTAAAATAGGGAGCTCTTAAGCGGAAGATTCTCATCGAAGGAGCCTAATATGAATGGCGAGAACACCATGTTGCTTGGCTTTATCAGCGTATCCCGGGATCTTGTCATAAATGTCGACTGCTTGCTGAAGATTATGTACATCGGGCAAGCAAGGTTGCACTCCTTCTTTCTCCAGCATTTCTCGGAATGATGCATAACGATTCACTTTGAGAACCTGGCAATAAGCTTCAGTCCCTTGGCAATGGAAACGAACAAACGCTCCCGTTTGTAATTTTTTAAAAGGTCCATTATTAATACGGCCTTCAATTGTTTTTCGGCCGTCTAAAATCATCCTTAAATAAATCATTTTAAGTGGGATATGATCGCGAGTGTCTCTTTTAGCCCTGTCCAGCAGCTCTCTCCCTTCGGCAATCGCCTTGCTGGACATCACCTTAGGAATACCTCCGGGCGCATAATCAGTGGGTTGATAGCGTGGTGCGTGAGGGGGAGGAGCCGAGGGTTCAAAACGACCTCGAAGTTCCGCAACAGAGGGGGGGCGATATTGAGTTTGTTCAGGGAATTTCTCTTGCTTTTCTCCTTTGTCATTACGGCTTCTTTTAGGAGCTATAGGTTCCTCATCCTCGGCTCTTCTTTTTCCTTCTGGAGATCTGGGATGGTACGATGAGGCAGCAGCAGGGGCAGGTGAAAGGGTAATGTGGGGAGAAGTAGGATGAGGTATCCGATAGTGTCTTTGTTCTATCTCCTCTTTTCCATTTTGATGTCTCTCACTGGGTGGAGGTTCATCGGGTTTACGCTTCCGGGTTAAATCTTCAATTTTTCTTCGATAAAGAACTAATTCATCTTGTTCGTCAATTCTTTGAAATTTATTCACTTCTAGGAAGGGAATTAAGGAAACTTGCTTTGAAATTCTCATGCAAAGGGAATCGACATTATGCTCTTTTGCAATCTCTAAAACATGCTTTAAGAGAAAATCAGGCCCTCCTTTTATTTTCTCTTTTGCATATAATGTCTTGATCTCTAAAAACCGGCCCAGCTGTTTTTGTGAGCGGTCTTCAGTCGCTGTTTGATAGACCAAAACCCCGATGGAGTCTTTTCCTGCAACAAGAAGCCGTGTTTTCAGATTTTCGCTTTTTGGAAGTTCTTTTAATAGCTTATCTTGAGATCCGTAAAGCGGTTCGATCTGTTCCTTGAAGATTGTCTGAACTTTTTCCCAACGGCCTTCGCGTCCCTCCCCGAATACGCTTTTGAGTTCAAGTTCGGGTTGTTTTGGAGCTGAGGGGCTCAAATTTATTGAAGTTACTGCTGCCATAAAAAACTCCTTTTAAACATAAAAAATTATAAACCGACTTGTTATTTTCTCAAATCATAGAAATTCAAGTGAGCTCTTTCTGTTTCCATTTTTTCTTCGAATTCTATTTCACGTTTAGGACTCCCTTTTTCTCGATGAGGAGACCCTGCTCCTGGTGGTATTTGTCTGCGGTGTGGCTGTTTATTTTGTTTAGGCACCAATTTTTTGACTTCTTCAGAAACACCCGCAATCAAAGTTTCTTCATTAGGACTGAGCAAGGCATGAGATTGACCTAGGGTTTTATCTAAAGTTGCTATGCTCTTATCCGCACGTATATCCCAGAATTTAATCGTTTTATCTTCTGCACTACTAGCGATAAGTTCTCGAGAGATATTTTCAACGGCCCAAACCCTCTGTTTATGTTCGTCCCAAGATCGCACAATTTTCCCTTGCTCTACATCCAGTATGTTGACAAGTCCTCCGTTGGCAGCCCCTCCAAAGACTCCAAATCCAAAGTGGTGGGGCGAAGATTTGAGAGGGGTTACAGCAGAGATAAAACGTCGTTGGTTTCCTATTTTTGGCCCTTCCTCGATCAGTCTCTTGCTGGGACTCCATTTATTGTTTGCTTTTTCGAAAATATCAAGCACACAGCCGGTCACCACGAGGGCGCGGCTTTCTGTCAAAGGATGGACGCAATAGACCCAATCATTCGAGTGAGTTTCTGTCGTTGTAGTTGTACGTCCTTCGATAATATTGTATTCATCAAACATGGTCGGAAAACCCACAAAGAGAGAGGGTTTTTGCTTATTTGTCCCTGTGGTTAAACAAAGGACCCGTTCTTGATTATATTTATGGCTGACATGGCTGGTTTTTGGACGCTTGACATAATAGTTTTTAACAAAATCTCCCTCTGTCGTCCACAACGAGACCCGGCCATTCCGTTCTCCACTAGCCCAGTAATGATCGTTGATAATCCCCATGGCTGTAATCCAGTTTTTGTCGCTGATTAAGTCAGGTTCGACTTCGCTTACCACGCGAACCAAATTTCCTTTTTGATCCCACTTGACAATGCAATTGTCTTTAGATCCGCTGATAAAGGTGCCATCGGATAATAATTTGAGTTCATGGATATCATCCCAGTGAGCATCGGGTACCCAGAAAGCCAGCTTCGGAGAGAAAGGCTGTTGAACTGCTGCCGGAGGAGCAATGAGAGCGACAATTTTGGCTGCGCCTTGCACTTGTTGGGGAGTGGGGAGTTTTGCTGGAGCTGCGAGCAAGTATTCTATATCGTTCTCATCCACATAGCGACCCTTCCATTTAAACTTCTCCACAAATCCTTTTCTCTTAAAAAAGTTGAGAGATTCGCCTTTTTTCTCACTGACTGTGACATGGAGAGACTCATGGTTGAGTTTTAATTTATCCACTTCTTCGACCACTTTATTTAAGAGAACAGAACCCAGCCCACGGCCTGAGTTACTCTCGGAGTTGACGACAAAGAGGGATTTGATTTCGATACTGTTTCTAACACCCTGTTTGGCAAATTCATCACTTAAAACAGTTTTAAAAGCAATCACTCCAACGGGTGTTTCTCCTTCATATAAAAGAAAACAAGTACGATCTTTACCCAAGCGGATTTTATTTAATGCATCAGCTTGAGATCCGTAGAGGGGCTCAAGAATGCGATTGAAGATATCTATTAGATCTCTCATATAAGGGCTGTTCCCGAGTACATGACGAAACTCTCTAATAGGGCTTGCTCCTACCATAACAACTGCCATAGCGACCTCCCAACTAAACTTTTGAGCTAGAATGTTGCGTAAAATAATGATTTTCAAGCAATTAAAATTTTTATATTTGTGAAAAAAGTTTTCAGATCGGATTAACTTAATGGAAATTTTGCTGTGTTTAAGTTTTAGAAAGCAGAGGCAGCTGTCCTTGATGCGGATGGGAAAGGTTGAGGTTGGTAACCAATTCGGTAGGCGACTTGTTTAATTGTCATTAACTTATCTCTTACAAATTAGGCCAAAAATTTAATCATTTAGAGAAGAGCAAATAAGAAGATGTTCTCAAGGATCTTCTAAGTATCTGCAAAGGACAAGAACTGAACTTTAAGATTCGAAAAAATAAAGCTTTCAGGGAGTTCTATCAGATTTGGTATTTATGGTCTTTCAAAGTGAAAGCTTCTACAGGCACTTTTGCATTTAATTGTTCCAAAAGGTCTTTTTTAGTTTTATTAACCTTCTTTTCTAAGTCAAATAGAATAGGTCTATTGATGATGGTGATATGAGGGGTATAATGCTCAGGAAGCAGATCGTCAGCTAATTCGTATTTCTTATTCCACAGTGTGTTGAGTTCTTTAAGTTTCTCCGCCAGCGCCTGGTTGATTCTTTTGAAATCATCAGGATTTTTAGGAACAAGAACAACAGGAGAATTGTTGGGAGATCTTCCCTGGAGGAATTTTCCTTCTTTGTCTTGAAGAACATAGGCTCTAAATGCATCGGGACAAAAGACGGTGTTGGAAATATGGTTCTTCACGATTTTCACAAAAGCCCGTTTGATTTTTTCTCGATGCTCGGGCGAGTCAATGTCTTTTGTCATCACAAAACAAACATGAAAAGAGTAGCTGGACCCTTTTTTAAAGTGTTGATGGCAAAGTTTTTCTAGATCAGGAGCATAAATGGACCAAAATCGCTGCTTTAATTGGGCTTGGGCCAGAGTGCGCTCGTTTGTTACCGGGTCGATGAGGAATTCTATATCTGCACTTAAGCTCACTTGTCTGTTTTGCGGAATTATTGCCATAGTATCCTCCTCTTTCTGCTTGTACTTATAATGAATTAGGGAGGCTTTTATAGAAATGGTTTTGAACTTCTATTGGTGGATAATTAATTATTTGATATGTTTTTCGATCGATGAATGATTTGCAGCAGCTGATTCGAAAGTACACCGTCCAAGAAGATCGGAAGATCAAGAGGATTTGCGCTCCTCTGAAAGACTATCTAGGAGTCTCTTACTTTAGTTATTTTACGATCAGTCCTAATGGCGATTTCGCTTTTCTTTCTAATTATCCTGAAGAAGTTGAATTTTATTTTTCTGAGCAGCTTTATAAAACATGCCCCTACTTCGTTCATCCAGACCTTCTCCGAGCTGGCTGGGCTGTCGATGATACAACCCCCGATCAGCCATATTCAGATTTCATTGAAAATCGCTATGGTGTCAGGCGGCTTCTTTTCTTAATCGATAAAGAAGGAGATAAGTTAGATGGGTATATTTTTACCAACAAATCGAGCGAGAAGAATGACCTGAATATTTACCTGAGTAAGCTGGAACTGCTGAGAAAGTTTGGACGTTATTTCGTCAAGGAAGCCAGCCCTTTAATTCGAAAAATCCAAAGCGAGCAGTATAATATTAGAAAAGCTCTTGGAGAAGCCTTTGAAAAACCTTTCGCCTCTACTCTTTTAGGTCGTGATGACAAACAAGCAGAGGGGTTCTTGAAAACCATTCTTCCTCTTTCAAAGCGCGAGCAAGACTGCGTGGATTTATATCGGAAAGGCCACTCGGCTCAAGCGACAGCCGCCATTTTAGGCTTATCGCGTCGTACTGTAGAAAATTATTTCGAAAATATCAAAAACAAACTAGGTTATGAATCTAAGCGTGACCTTTTGTCTTAATTCGAGCTTTCTTTAAAGCTGTATCTAACCGGTTATTTAAATACACCAAAAGAAACGCAATCATGAGAGATCGGGCGAACACGATGACAGGCTGCATTCAGACACTCAGGATTGTTCACATAACTTTCAAGAGCTGTTCCGAAATTCACAATAAAGTAGTTTGGAGTAGGGTCTATAGCGACCCATTCACCGTTGACTTTTGTCTCTAACCCCGGTTGAGAGATGAATAGCACTGCTATTTGACCTAAAATTTTGTGAGCTTGAGAATTTTCTCGGATCTTCCATGGAATATAGTGATTGAAAACAAAATAGGCTGGTCCTTTATTTTCAACAAGATTCCCGATTGCCGATCCCCCTATTTCTTCGGGAATTTGAAAAATCTCCCATACTTTTCTGAGCAGATAAAGACCTAAGGTGCTCATCATATGAGCCAGCGAAATTAATCGGTGGGGTAAAAGCTCTTCCCAATATTGCTTTTCGATAGAGAGAGATTTAGAGAGTTCGCTAGCATGCTCTTGGCTATAAATTTTCGATCGCAACTTTCTGTATTTACGGTCTTTAGAAAAGCTGTCGGCTAGTTGTAGTGCTTCATCGATAAGTTGCTGACAAGCTGGAGGGATCTCGAGGTAAAAGAAGCCTAAACGGCATGCTTCGAAAAGTTTAATAGAAAGGATTCTGGCTTGAATTAGCTCATCTAAAGATATGTGGATTTTCATTTATGTTACCTTTAAAGAAGTTTTAAAAGGAGATTTCCTGCCGAGCCAGGGCAGATAATTGGTTAATATATCGCAATAAATATGTTTGAGTAGAAATGTTCCAGGATTTTCATAAGAAAAACCCTGCTCGTGTGCAAATGCCTTCAGCATTTTGATATCTTTATCATCCAAATGTGGTAAAGCTCTAGGAGCCCAGTTTTTGGGATAGGGCTCATGCTGAGCTGCAAAAGATAAGATCATTTTCTCTAATCCAAATTTTTGAATAGCAAAGAGAACTTTTGCTTCTGGATATAGTCTATCTTCGGTGATATGGCTAATGGCATCTAGGACAATGACGGGTTTTTTAAAATCTTGCTTTGACGGAATAAGCGGGCCTCGATCTAAGGTTTGGAAAAACCAAACGATTTTTTGCACTGTTTCAAACTCATCTCTGTAGGCTACCGAGACGAGAAAAGATATAGAGACCTGTTTTGCATGAATTAATAAAGCATTAAATTCATCATAACAGGGCGCGCGGGGAACTTTGCGTTCATTCCAAAGAATAAAGGGTTCTTGTAGTCGTTTGTATAAAGCGACTTGAGCTGTTCTTCGTGCGATTTCCTGAACATAATTCAAAGATAGTTGCGCTAAATTTCTTTGAGCTACAAGGATGAGCTTCTCTGCCATCATTTTTCCACATTTATACTTTGTTTTAAGTAGATGGAAATTCGACACTTGTGATGCAGGATGCCCAAAAGCATCGCAGCCATTTTTTTCCCAATCTCGACAAATTGTTAGCAAGTAAGAGTAAATGAGAAATTCGACATCTTGATCCATGAGCAAGTCTTTGAAAATTTCTTTTAAAGCTCTGTAGTTAATTTCATTTATTTTCTTACTGATTTGCTCGGATATATCTTTGATTTCATCACTATCAAGAATCTCGGGTGGTAAACGCAAGGAAGTGATTTTTCTGCAGGCGTGTTGGATTCCCTCGTAGGATTGAACATATTTATCATTGGATTTTGTAAGCATTTCTAGCTGGGAAATTGCAGTTTTTATTTTCTGAGCAATTTTATTCATGTGGGAAGCATAGGAAGAATCCAAAATATAGGCTTGAGCTAACTCTAAAACTTTCCAGGCTCGCAAATGACATCCGTTTTCACCTACTAAACCATCAAACGCGCTCCATTTTTTCTGAAAAAAATTATCGAATGCTTCTGAGGTGATTTTGAGTAAAACTCTATATTGTTCAATTTTGGTTGCTTGACTTTCAGGATGTCTTGCAAATTCTTCTAAACTGAAATCAAAAATTTCCAGAGGCGTTTTGCTGCTCCTAATACTACCTGTACTCATAGCTTACCTTTTGAATGGTTATAATTTTGTATGAATAAGATCCATTCGGATTAGAGTAAAAAATACTCTATTGCAAGAAGTTGTTAAAAATGTACTTTGTCATTTTGAAAGATTGAGCTCCATTGTAGATAATCGAGTTTGTGGTATATTTGTTTGTTTATGAAACCACGATCAGTTGGAACTCACGACGGAAGTTTTCATGCCGATGAGGTCACGGCCTGCGCTCTTTTGCTGGCGTTTGATCTCGTTGACCGGGATAAAATCATCCGGACAAGAGATCTCTCGGTGATTGACACTTGCGAATATGTCTGCGACGTCGGTGGGATTTATAATCCGGCCTATAAAAGGTTCGATCATCACCAGGCCGACTACCAGGGAGAGCTGGCCAGTGCAGGGATGGTGACGCTTTATCTGAAAGAGCAAGGCCTCATCCATGAGAAACTTTATGATTTTTTGAACCGGTCTCTCATCTGGGGGGTCGATGCCCATGATAACGGAAGGGTCACGATCGAACCGGGCGTCTGCACGTTTTCTCAGGTGATCTCTAATTTTGTCCCTCCTGATTACGAGGCGCCGGCCGAAGAGATGACCCAGGCTTTTTCTAACGCGCTCGATTTTGCCTATGGCCATGTCGTGCGGCTCATGGAAAGATATCACTATGTCGAAGATTGCCGCGAGCAGGTCTCGCAGGCCATGAAAAAAGGGGACAAGGTCCTCATTTTTGACAGGGCGATGCCGTGGCTCGATGTTTTTTTCGATATGGGAGGAGAGCGGCATCCTGCGCAATTCATCATCATGCCGTCGGGATCCCACTGGAAACTCCGAGGGATTCCTCCGAACTCGAAAGACCGGATGAAGGTCCGCGTGCCTCTTCCCGAAGCCTGGGCAGGCCTCATGGATCAAGATTTAAAAAAAGCGACGGGAATCCCCGGCGCCATTTTTTGCCATAAAGGGAGGTTTATTTCTGTATGGGAAACGAAGAACGATGCGTTGAAAGCCCTCAATCTGGTATTAACCAAGAAATGACAATTTTTGGGAAAATTATCAGCGGCGAGCTGCCCTCGGAAAAAGTCTTCGAAAACGAGCGGATTCTGGCTATCAAAGATAAATACCCGACTGCACCTGTCCATATTCTGATCATGCCCAAAAAAGAAATCCCGAACTTGCAAGCTCTCCAACCGGAAGACCTGCCGCTGATTTCGGAGATCATTCTCGTCGCTCAAAAACTTGCCGAAGAATTTGAGATCACGGATGGCTATCGTCTGCTTACCAATAGCGGCGAAGAGGCCGGCCAGACGATTTTCCATCTCCATTTCCATTTGATCGGAGGGCGCAGGCTCGTACATCTGGCATGAAGATGAGATGGAAAGTCTGGGGACTCGCTTTAGTCTGCATGCTTCCTCTCCAGGCAGGAGAAGAAGAGGCGATCCGTCGCATTTATGCTCATCTGTTTGTTCACGATCCCCGATCTGCGGTCAAAGAAGCTGAAAAATTTCTCAAAACTTATCCTGCGTCGAAAGAGCTTCGCCTGGCTTATCTTCAAGCGCTGGCTGAAAAAGGAGATGAGACGGCAGTTTTAGAGCAGTGGAGTCAAGGGAAAGAAGAGCTTCAAAAAGATCGGCATGCCCTAGAAATCCTCGCGTGGGGCGTTTTAAAAAAAGGGGACCTTTCCAATCAACTCAACATCCACTTAAGTGCTCTCATTGGGGCGGGGCTGACGCGCGATGTCAGGGCTGTTCCTATGCTCGTCGATGCGCTCCGAGGCACCAATGCGCTCCTCCGACTGATTGCTGTCAGGTTCTCAGGCCGCTATGGTGATGGCCCGCTCCAAGAAGAGCTCAAGCGGCTGCTCAAGGAGGAAAAAGTCTGGTTTGTGCGCCTTGAAGTCATTCGTGCAATCGGTCAGCTTCGCATCACCTCTCTCCGAGAACTCCTGAAAGAAATGATCGCCGATCGGCAAACCCTCTTAGAAGAAAAGGCCGAAGCCATCATCGCGCTCGTCCAAATGTACGATGGCGTTCGGAAAGAAGATCTTCACGCTCTTCTTACCAGCAACCGTGCAGGGCTGCGGCAGCTAGGGTGCGAGCTGGTCAGCCATTTCGATCTGCATGCGCATGCTCAAGATCTCATGCCGCTTTTGCAAGATTCTTCTCCCGATGTCAGAACCCATGCCCTGCATACCTTAGGGCTTTTAAGAGCTAAGGTCGATAACAAGCTTTTGGGACTCTTAATGAAAGATTCATCTCCCATGGTCGCGATCACAGCTTGTTATGTCGCGGCACTGCAAGGGATGGAAGAGGGGATCCAAGATCTTGGGAAATGGATGGAGGATATCCATCCTCGCTGGAGGATGCTCGCGGCTGCCACCTTAAGCAGCTGTGGAAAAAAAGGGACTTCGCTTGCCCTAGAAAAAATGGAGAGCAGCGACGATCCTTTTGTGAAGATGAATCTAGCTCTCGGCCTCATCGGGCAAAGAGTCGAGGTCCCCAAAGCCATGGGAGTCATCTACGAGTTTTTAGAGAAAGAAAAAGACCTGCTCATGTGGGATGAAAGCCGGCAAGGAAGGATTTTATCTCCCAGCCAGCTCAGCCATATCGAGCAAATTCCGAACTACCCTAAAGTCATCGATCAGATGGTCCGCCTCGATCTTTTAAATATCCTTTGCATCCTACAGCATCCTAAGGCTCAAGAAGCCGTCAAAGGGTATGTTAAAAACGAATCGTGGGGCATCACAGGGGCTGCTGTTGCAGTCTTGTTGGAAGAAGGGGATGAAGGAGCCATGGCGGTCATCTCAAGCCTTTTGAAAGATGAAGATCCGCAAATCCGTGTTCAGGCAGCCTTCATTTTAGCCATGATGGGGAGCGACCCAGACGCTGTGAAAGTCTTTCAAGAAGCCTATCCGAAGATGCCGCGCGATATTAAAATCCAAATTTTAGAAGCGATCGGCCATGTCGGCAACCTTGAGTCGATCCCGTTTCTAATTGATATTCTTAGCGAACCATTCCAGCTTCTCCGAGTGGTGGCTGCGTCAGCAATGATCCAGTGTCTGTATCACTGAGATGGAATTTCTCAGCCACAAACACCTGCCATTTTTCCATAAGATCGGGAAGTTGAGCCTCAAGGAAGGTGGCTTGCTCAACAGAGAGTTGGGCTTCATTAATGGCTTCCTTTAATTCATTAGACATATTGTCGAGTACTTGATCAATAAATTTGTTGTTTTGGTCATTTGTTTCTTGATTTTTCTTCTGTTCGAGTCTCTTGGCAGTAAATAGAAGATCAAGTACGAGAAAAAAACATTCCAAATTTATCATAAAAAATTTCATGCTGATATTTTGGATCAATATCCCTTTTCTTTGAATTTGAATTGAAAAATATCTCGTATTTAAAATAACACCGATAATAAACATATTAAAAGAAATTGTGATTCCGCCGCTCAGAAAAATCACACCACCGATAAAATTTATCCAGAATTCTTTCTTCCTTTTTTCAATGAGAAAATTAATAAAAGTTGTTAATTCAGGATTTTTAAATGTTCGATGGTTAATATCTTGAAATATTGAAACAAAAAGCTGTGTCAAGCCTATCGACGCTAGCGTGAAGATTGCAATCACAATCATCCTAAACAGGATTTTTATTTTCAAAACATAGGCAATCGCAAATCGAACCTTCCATATAAGAAATTGTAATTTTAGATGTGGGTGAGACCAACCACAAAACTTCTGAATTCTTCCAAGAAATTCAAGTTTCTCATCGGCAGATTTTTGTTCCCAAGAAGTATTGACTTTATATCTTTGAAAGAGCTGAAATCTCTGAGAAGGATTCAATTTTGTAAAATGATGCTTCAGAACGCAGGACATCAACTGTTTAAAATAGTCTCGCTTCTCTTCCGAAACAGGTTGCTGTAACTTGATGAGTAAAATTTTGGATGCGTTATTGAGTCGTCGTAGATTGGCAGAGAGTGGGAGCGAGCTATATTTCGATTTAACTAATGAGGATCCTCCATAGTACATCCATAATGCCGTGACAGAGGGGGCTTTCTCAAGGTAAACTCTGACTATAATATCAATAATCTCACGTGGTATCTTTTTATTAGTTATTAGGTTATTTTCAAGCTGATGAACAACTATAACATTTCGAGCAAAGGTTATAGGTTCTGCCGATGGAATATTAAATAGATCTTGATCAAAAGCCGAAATTATATGGGAAAAATACTGAGGAGTAATTCCGCTCATAACTGCTCTTAAAATTATTAGAAGTATTTTACCCAATTTTAAATTATTTTCAATTAATGATTTTTGATCAAACCAGTTATTTCTGAGAACAGGCTGTTCAAAATTTAACTCAAAAGTTATTTTCAGCTAAAAGGAATGTCTCATGCCTGCATCGCTCGATCAGAAAATTCACGAAGTCCAAAAGATTCTCCAAGAGAAAAACATCGATGGGTGGCTGCTCTATGATTTTCATCATAACAACAGCTTAGCCTGCGATTTTTTAGAGATTTCTCCAGAGACGATGCTCACCAGGCGGTATTGTTATTGGATCCCGCAAAAGGGAGATCCGATCGGTCTTGTTCATGGCGTTGAAACGCATGTCCTTTCCCATACTCCAGGAAAAAAACTCGTCTACTCGGCGTGGAAGCTTTTTGAAACCCATTTGAAAGAACTCCTAAAGGGTAAAAAGACCGTTGCGATGGAATATTCACCCCGGTGTGCGATTCCCACGGCTTCGAAAGTTGATGGCGGGATGCTGGATCTCGTGCGAGAGCAAGGCGTGAACATTGTCAGCTCAGCCTCTTTTCTTCAGCACTTTACCTGTGTCTGGACCAAGGAGCAATACGATCTTCACAAAGAAGCGGCGGAGGTTTTAGACCGAGCAGCGGCAAGCGCCTGGGATTTTATTGCCGATCAGCTGAAAAAAGGGAAAGCTCTGACCGAATATGATGTGCAGCAGTTTATTTTGAAAGAGATTCACCAGAGTAAATGCAGGATGGATGGAGTGCCGATCTGCGGGGTCAACCAAAATAGCGCCAACCCGCATTACAATGCCGAAAAAAATAAGTGCAGTCCTGTGAAGAAGGGCGATTTTGTACTGATCGACCTTTGGTGCAAGCGGGATGTGCCTCAGTCTGTCTATGCCGATATCACACGCGTCGCGGTTGCAGGAACTGCCACGGAGCGGCATCAAGAGATCTTTCATCTCGTCCGTCAAGCGCAAAAAGCCGGGACCGACTTTGTGAAAGAGAGGATCGAAAAGAAAAAAGAGGTGAAAGGGTCCGAAGTGGACAATGCCTGCCGGCAGGTGGTCATCGATGCAGGTTATGGGGATTATTTCACGCACCGCACCGGACATAACATCCATACAGAAGACCATGGCCCGGGAGCGAATATCGATGGGTTTGAAACGCTCGATGAGAGGGTGTTAATCCCGAAGACGTGCTTCTCGATTGAGCCCGGGATCTATCTACCGAAAGAATTTGGGGTTAGACTGGAATACGACGTCTATATCCACGACAATCACACCATCGAGGTCACCGGTGGGATTGAGGATCAGTTGGTCGAGCTGATGTAAGGAAGCGAGGGATATCTTTCCCCACAACGCGTTTGGAAGTTTAGTTATAAGTGAAAACTGTTCGAGGATGAATCCACATGTCTAAGGATTCCTGCAGATAGATAATCATCCATCAAAAGAATATGAGAGAGTGTTTTAGGGGAGAAGAAGAAAGTTTAGCGATTTTTAGACTCGTCAGGAATGATTACAGGTCTTGATTGGGGGTCGAGAAGGTATCTTGCTTCGCAAAGACATTTGAAAAGCGCTACAGCTTCTGGCGATGCGTTTTTATCGGGATGCAAAACACGTCTATATTTTCTAAAAGCCTTGATGATATCTTGCTCAGTAAAAATGGGTGATAGTCCTAACAACTCTAAAGGCAGCTTGCCTCCTAGAATTCTCGTTTTGAATTCTTTATAAACAGCATCTTCTTGATTTATAGAAGATTTAATTTTGATGTATTCGTCATTGAGAAATACTTGCCAAATGTTGCCCTGATGGGGGACAGATCTGCGTGTTTTTTTAGAGGTGTAGCTTGAACGGTATTGTTCATAAAATCTTTCGGCTTTAGCGTCCCAATCTTCAAGCGACACACCGGAAAACCGTAAATCCTGATAGGAACGATGGAGAGGGTCTTTTTTATCCCTAGCTCCCCCCTCTTTGAAAATGGAAAAAATTTGATGATTAAAGGAGGGCGAAAAACTGCCGATGAGGCGTTGGCTCAAAGTGTAATAGAGCTTCCAATGCAGAGCTAGGAGAGGTAAAATGTATTTAACACCTATTAAGGCGATATCTTTTTGAGTGAAAAAGGGAATGAAGGAGAATCTAAAATAGGCAAGAGCAGCTAATGCCACATTGGTAACCGTAAAGACTTCTTTACGATGAACTATCTCTCTAACCCGTTTAGGCAGGTTATTCAGGGCTGTAGCTTGACTTTTCTCATCGACGAGAGGGTGGCTGAAAAAAAGTAAACCCATTCCAAATAAGGTCGCGCAGCTAAATAGAAATTGGCGCTTCGGGGATAGATCGGGCAAAGGAAGTGAAATTGTTAACATGATAATAGAAGGCAGCCCTAAGCTTGATGAGAGAAAAGTCAAATGGTGAATAGGCGAAACAAGGATTTTTTTCTTGGCGAGCTCAGCCACATCTTTTAATTTAAAACCTCTGCAGATACAAAAAGCACTTTCAACAACGCCCATGATCACATCGGCCGCCATTGTCAAAGGCGCCGCGCAAAAGACAAAGGGGTAGGCAACCATTCCTCCTAGATACATGAAGCAATCAGTGTTGCTAGGGGGTGTCAAGTCATCTTGAGGTTCCATACGATCATGGCAATACCGGAGGGGCTTTTCGAGGATCTCAAAAGCCGACTTGAAGGGTGTATAAGTCGGTGTTGTATGTAAAATAGAAAGAGAGTTAGCCATTCGAGGCAATATTGTACTCTCTAAAGGCAATTACTTTAAGTGTTTTAAAGCTTCTTGCCGCATTTTATGATAAAGGCTGGCAAGTCCGTTGGAGCGGGCAGGGGAAAGGGCAGTCTGAAGGCCTATTTCTTGAATGAAAGTAGGGGGACAGAGAGCGACAACTTCAGCAAGTTCATCGGAATAGATGGCGATTAATAATGCTGCTAGTCCTTTCGAAATAAGCGCGTCAGAATCGGCATTAAAAATAAGTTTATCGCCTTGGAGGTTAGATTCAAGGTACATAACGCTTTGGCAGCCGGGGACGAGATTGGCGGGGATACGGGCAGCGGGGTTAAAAGAGGGGAGCTGCCTTCCCAGCTCAATAATTTTTTGATAGCGCGCCTCTGGGGTAGAGCAGGAGCCAAAAGTTTTTTTAAGCGTTTCTTGTTTTAGAAGGCAAGACTCAAAATTCATAAAAATATTGTATCAAAAAGAACATCCAAAAAGAAAGCTCCTTTATGGGAATGCAAGGTAAATAAAAATATCACTTTTAATGGAAGGGGATTTGAAGTTTTAAGAGGGCCCTTTGATGCAGATTCGAAAAGCATTTTAGTCTCTTTTCAATGGTGGCTTTTTCAATTTACTTGGGGATAATTTCGTAATTTGCTAAGATTGATCCATTCACGCGTTTTTTAATCCTTATAACTATGCCTAAAGAAGATACGATAAAAATTGATGGAAAGGTGGAAGAGCTTCTTCCCAACATGAACTTTCGCGTTGTACTGCAGAACGGAATGAAAGTCATCGCTCATTTATGCGGAAAAATGAGAATGAGGAATATCCGTGTTTTAGTTGGAGATACGGTGACAGTTGAAATGTCTCCCTACGATTTGACTAAAGCGCGCATTATTTACCGGATGACGGGCCAGCGATTCGAAAAAAGTAGTTAAGACTAATATTTTGAAACTTCTCTGGGGAGAAGTTTCATAGTGTTAGGCCGGGTAGGACACTTAACTCTTGATTTTATTTAATTTGCGAAGTAAACTTGGTGCCTTTACTTGCGGGGAAAGGTTTTGGCCTTTTCTCTGAATGCCCTAGATTATAAGGCGATTTTAGAGTGCCCAAGTAGCTCAGTGGTAGAGCATTTGCATGGTAAGTAAAAGGTCGTAGGTTCGATTCCTATCTTGGGCAAAAAAAGATTAAACGGAGGACATAATGGCTAAGGAAACATTTCAAAGAACGAAGCCACACGTAAACATTGGTACCATTGGTCACGTCGACCACGGTAAAACCTCGCTGACAGCTGCGATTACGAAAGTCTTGGCAGAAAAAGGTAAAGCGAAATACCGCGACTACGCTTCGATTGATAATACCCCTGAAGAAAAAGCACGTGGTATTACGATTAACGCAACGCACGTTGAATACGAAACCGACAACAGACACTACGCTCACGTCGACTGCCCTGGTCACGCTGACTACGTCAAAAACATGATCACCGGTGCTGCTCAGATGGACGGAGCTATTCTCGTTGTAGCTGCGACAGACGGAGCGATGCCACAAACCAAAGAACACATCCTGCTTGCTCACCAAGTCGGCGTTCCTGCCATTGTCGTGTTCCTCAACAAGATGGACATGATCGGTAAGGGCGACGAAGAGCTCGTCGACCTCGTGGAGATGGAACTCGTTGAGCTTCTCGAGTCCAAAGGATACAAAGATGTTCCTATCATCCGCGGTTCTGCTTTGAAAGCTCTCGAAGGAGATCCTGAGTATGTGAAATCCGTTCTCGCACTCATGGATGCCGTTGACAAACAAATCCCAACTCCAACTCGCGAAATTGACAAGCCCTTCCTCATGCCGATCGAAGACGTGTTCTCGATCTCGGGCCGTGGAACTGTGGCGACAGGCCGTGTTGAGAAAGGTATTGTCAAAGTTAACGACAAACTCCAACTCGTCGGTCTCCGTGAGACACGTGAAACTGTTGTGACCGGAATCGAGATGTTCAACAAGGTTCTCGATGAAGGCCGTGCTGGAGAAAACGTCGGAATCCTTCTCCGAGGTATTGAGAAGAACGATATCGAGCGTGGTATGGTTCTCGCTGCTCCAGGAACTTGCAAGCCTCACAAGAAATTCAAAGGCGCTGTTTACGTTCTCAAAAAAGAAGAAGGCGGACGTCATAAGCCGTTCTTCAGTAAATATCGTCCCCAGTTCTACTTCCGTACAACGGACGTCACTGGTGAAGTAACTCTTCCAGAGGGAACAGAGATGGTGATGCCAGGTGATAACGTTGAAATCACTGCAGAACTTATCGTTCCTATCGCGATGGAAGAAGGAATGCGTTTTGCGATCCGTGAAGGCGGACGTACGATTGGTGCGGGAACTGTCAGCAAGATTCTCGACTAAGAATGTATCAGAGAGAGCTGCTGAGCAGCTCTCTCGGAGGGTGTGTAGCTCAGCTGGTAGAGCAGCGATCTCCAAAGTCGCGGGCCGGGGGTTCGAATCCCTCCGCACTCGATAAATAGAGGGAAATCCCTCGATAAAAAAGAAGGGTTGAGATGGGAGTACAGGTGGAGCCATTATCGTCTTCAGCAGAGACTAAGCCTTCCGTATCCAAATGGAACTTTCTGTACGAGCTCAAAGAAGAGCTCAAGAAAGTGACATGGACGACAAAAGAAGAGCTTATTCTTTTTACGAAGATTGTTGTAGGGTCGACTTTTGCTCTCGGCTTAGGAATTTACGGCGTCGACCTCTTTATTAAAGGCGTTTTGAATGGTTTTGGAGCGCTGATCCACCTCATTTTTGGGTAAAACATGCATAAGTGGTACGTAGTACAGTGTATTTCAAGTCAGGAAAAGAGAGTTAAAAAGGCTCTTGAAGAAAATCGGGAGTCCCAAGGGATGGCCGAGCTCGTTGCTGAAGTGTTGGTCCCCACGGAGAATGTCGCTGAAGTGAAGAAGGGGCAGCAGCGTGTCAGCGAGAAAAGAATGTGGCCTGGCTACATCTTAGTGAAGATGGAGCTCACTGACGACGCCTGGATGTATGTTAAAAATACCAACGGCGTGATCGATTTTCTTGGCGGTGAAAAGCCGCTCCCGCTTCAGCAGCATGAAATCGATACCATCCTTGCTGATATAGAAAGCAAAAAAGCGGGCGTGGTCCAAAAGCACAACATCCAAATCGGCGATAAAGTTAAAATCAACGATGGCGTGTTTGTTAACTTTATCGGGACCGTCCAAGAAGTATTCCATGACAAAGGCCGCCTGAGCGTCCTGGTCTCCATTTTCGGCCGTGAAACCCGTGTGGACGACCTCGAATTCTGGCAAGTAGAACTAGTGCCTCAAGAAGCTGAAACATAAGAGAGAATATGGCAAAAAAACTCGTAAAAACAATTAAGTTGCAAATTCCTGCCGGGAAAGCTAACCCTGCGCCGCCGATCGGTCCTGCCCTCGGTGCCGCTCAGGTCAATATTATGGCTTTCTGCAAGGAATTCAACGCGAAAACTCAGAACCAAGCAGGGGACATACTCCCTGTTGTTATTTCTGTTTTTTCCGACAAAACGTTTACGTTCATCACGAAAAGCCCTCCGGTATCTCGTCTGATCTTGAAAGAGGTCGGCATCGAGTCGGGGTCTAAAGTGCCGAACCGCGACAAAGTCGGAAAATTGAAAAAATCCCAAGTCAAGAAGATCGCAACTCTGAAGAAACCGGACATGCGTGTCCGTTCCGATGAAGCGGCGATGCGCCTTGTCGAAGGGACTGCCCGATCTATGGGTGTGGATATTATTGAAGGATAAATATGAAAAGTAAACGCTCTCGGGAGATAGCTAAACTCGTCGATGTACAGAAAGTGTATAAACTCGAGGAAGCTATCGCTATTTTGCAAAAATGTCCGCCGGTCAAGTTTGACCAATCGGTGGACGTGGCGCTGGTAACTGGCATTGATCTCCAGAAATCAGACCAGCAAGTGCGTGGCGTTGTCTCGTTACCGAACGGGACAGGCAAAAAGTCAGTGGTTGTCGTTTTCGCCAAAGGCGACAAAGTAAAAGAAGCCCTTGAGGCTGGAGCTGACTTTGCTGGAACTGAAGAACTTCTTGAAAAAGTGAAAGAAGGCTGGACAGATTTTGATGCCGTCATCTCAACGCCCGATATGATGCGTGATGTCGGTAAACTCGGTAAAGTTTTAGGACCCAGAGGCCTGATGCCTACTCCTAAAGCTGGCACTGTCACCAACGATATCGCGACTGCCGTCCGTGAAATTAAAGCGGGCCGGATTGAATTCAAAAACGACAAGTACGGAGTCGTCAGTAACGCTGTTGGAAAGCTCTCTTTCTCTAAAGAAAAATTGGCAGAAAACATTCGAGTTTTTATCAATGCCGTTAGCAAGGCTAAGCCTGCAGGAACCAAGGGGCAGTTCATGGTCTCTTTAGCACTCTCTTCGACGATGGGACCAGGACTAAAAGTCGACATGAGCGGAATGGCAGGGGAGGCATAACATGAGACAGGAAAAACAACTTCTGCTCGATGACATTAAAGGAAAGATCAGTCAAGCCAAAGGGTTTGTTTTAGCACGCTACAGCAAGATGGATCCGAACCTAGCTTCCCAATTTCGCACAGCCCTCCATGAGACGGGCGGCGACTTTGAAGTCATCCGTAAAAGGATTCTATTAAAAGCTGCTGATGCAGCTGGATGTACAATTGACCGCGCGCTGTTGGAAGGCCATATCGGCGTTATTTTTGCCGATCAAGACCTTTTCCAAACTACAAAAGCCGTCTTCAAGTTCAAAGCTGAAAATGAAGAGGTTTTAGATGTGATCGGTGGCCGCTTTGAAGGCAAACTCTATTCTGCACAAGATATGGAAGCCATTTCAAAACTGCCGACCAAGCAAGAAATGCAAGCACAGTTCCTCGGTCTTCTCGAGGCTGTACCTTCGCAGCTGCTTGCAGTCATCGATGCACTGCTGACCAGCGTCGGACACGCTTTAGACAACAAAAGTAAAACATAAAGAGGTATAACGTGAGCAAAACATTAGAACAAATCGTTGACGATTTAAGCGCCCTGAGCGTTCTTGATATGGCAAAATTAAAAACTTTGCTGGAAGACAAATGGGGTGTTAAAGCCGCTGCTGCAGCTCCTATGATGATGGCTGCAGCTCCTGCCGCTGGTGGCGCAGCTCCTGCTGCTGCTGAATCCACAGAGTTCCAAGTAACTTTGGAAAAATGCCCTGATGACAAGAAAATCGGCGTCATTAAAGTCGTCCGAGAAGTCACAGGACTTGGACTCAAAGAAGCAAAAGACATGGTAGACGGAGCTCCTAAAGTCTTGAAGCCTTCTTGCAATAAAGCCGAAGCTGACGACATCGCGAAGAAAGTCGCTGCAGCTGGCGGTCAAGCAACTGTAAAAGGTCTGTAAGAACAAAGTCCGATTTTCGGCGAGCAGAAGCCTGATTTTTAAGGCTTCTGCTCTTGTATTGTAGCCCTTAAATACTTTCATTAAAGTAATGATTTTATTTAACGATTACAAGGAGCCATAGGCCAATGCTCAAGCAAGCACCGGAACGGATCAGTTTTCGAGAGAAGGAAGAGATCATAGACCTTCCGAATCTTATTGAAATTCAATTAAAGTCCTACCGTGAATTCCTGCAAGCAGATGTTTTGCCCCATGAGCGGCAAAACTTAGGGCTGCAAGAGGTTTTCAGCGAAATCTTTCCCATCAAATCTTACGATGACAAAGTCATTCTGGAATATCTCTCTTACAGCTTAGGAGTTCCCAAATACACTCCTGAAGAATGCATCCGCAGGGGAATCACCTACAACGTCACTTTGAAAGTCAAATTCCGTCTAACAGATGAGACGGGGATTAAAGAAGAAGAAGTCTACATGGGAACTATTCCTGTGATGACAGAGAAAGGAACTTTTGTCGTGAACGGTGCGGAGCGCGTTATCGTATCGCAGCTCCATCGCTCTCCAGGGATTTCTTTCGAGCAAGAGCGGCATCCCAAAGGGATTGTCCTTTATTCTTTCCGCATCATCCCTTATCGCGGCAGCTGGTTAGAGGCCTCTTTTGATACCAGCGACATGATCTACATCTATGTCGATAGGAAGAAACGGCGCCGTAAGATCTTGGCAACTTCTTTCATCCGCACCTTAGGCTACTCGACCGATGCTGATATCTTAGAAGAGTTCTTTTCAACGCTCCGTGTCAAGATCAAATCGGAAAAAGATTTTACCAAACTCGTCGGAAAAATCTTGGCCGAAGATGTCGTCGACGCTGAAAATGGAGTCATTTTCGGAAAAGCTGCTGAAAAACTCACCACTGCCATGCTCAAGCGCATGGTCGATGCGGGGGTTTCTGCGATTAAAATTGCCGAAGACGCCGATGAGACATCGCCTGTCATTAAAATGCTCGCGAAAGACCCGACCGATTCTTACGAGTCGGCCCTCAAAGATTTCTATCGCAAAATTCGTCCGGGCGAGCCTGCTACGTTGTCGAATGCACGCTCAACCATGATGCGTCTTTTCTTCGATCCGAAACGTTATAACCTTGGCAAAGTCGGCCGCTATAAGCTCAACCGTAAATTAACCTTCTCCGTCGCTGATGATGAGCTCGAAAACGTGACCCTCCGTAAAGAAGACGTGATCGGCGCGTTGAAATACCTCATTAAGCTCAAGCGCGGCGAAAGCGATGCTTCAGTCGATGATATCGACCACCTCGGCAACCGTCGCGTCCGCTCTGTCGGCGAACTCGTCCAAAACCAGTGCCGCATCGGCCTGGCCCGGATGGAAAAGATCATCAAAGAGAGAATCAACATGTTTGATTTCTCTGCCGATACGCTTACTCCTGGAAAAGTCATTTCGGCCAAAGGTCTCGCTGGAGTCTTGAAAGACTTCTTCGGAAGATCTCAGCTGTCCCAGTTCATGGATCAAACCAACCCCGTCGCCGAGCTGACTCACAAACGACGTCTCTCTTCCCTTGGGCCTGGCGGTTTGAACCGCGAGCGCGCTGGCTTTGAAGTCCGCGACGTTCATCCTAGCCACTACGGACGTATTTGCCCCATTGAAACTCCTGAAGGTCCGAACATTGGTTTGATCACTTCGCTGTCGACCTTTGCGAAGATCAACGAACTCGGCTTTATTGAAACCCCTTACCGCATCGTTCGAGATGGCGTCGTGACCGATGAGATCGAGTATATGACCGCCGACCAAGAAGAGAACTGCGTCATTGCGCAGGCGTCTGCTCCTCTCGATGAGTACAATATGTTTGTCGAGCCTACTTGCTGGGCCCGCCACAAAGGGGAATCTGACAAGATCGAGACCAATAAAATCACCCACATGGACGTCTCTTCGAAACAGCTCGTTTCGATTGTCACCGGACTTATCCCGTTCTTGGAACACGATGACGCGAACCGTGCGCTCATGGGATCTAACATGCAACGCCAAGGCGTGCCGCTGCTCCGAACCGAAGCTCCCGTCGTGGGAACAGGTCTGGAGCGCCGTACCGCGAAAGACTCGGGCGCTGTCGTCATTGCCGAAGAAGACGGCACCGTCGAATTTGTCGATGGTTTTAAAATCGTCGTTGCTGCCAAGGCAAATCCTCTTAACAAAAAGACCTACACTCTGAAGAAGTTCATGCGCTCGAACGCAGGGACCTGCCTTAACCAAACCCCGATGTGCAACGTCGGCGACAAAGTGAAAGCAGGCGATATTATTGCGGACGGCTCATCCACCGATAAAGGGGAAGTGGCCCTCGGTAAAAACGTTCTCGTGGCGTTCATGCCCTGGTGCGGATACAACTACGAAGACGCCATCATCATCTCGGAAAAACTTCTCCGCGAAGACACCTATACTTCGATCTACCTCGAAGAATTTGAACTGACAGCCCGCGATACCAAGCTCGGAAAAGAAGAGATCACCCGAGATATTCCGAATGTTTCGGAAGAAGCGCTCGCGAACTTAGGTGAAGATGGCATTATCCGCATCGGCGCGGAAGTCAAGCCCGGCGACATTCTCGTCGGTAAAATCACACCTAAATCCGAAACCGAGCTTGCTCCGGAAGAAAGACTTCTGCGCGCGATTTTCGGTGAGAAAGCTGCGGATGTTAAAGACGCCTCTCTGACTGCACCTCCGGGAACCGAAGGGGTCGTCATGGATGTGAAAGTTTTCAGCCGCCGCGACCGTCTCTCCAAAACCGATGATGAACTTGTCGAAGAAGCAAGCCGTATTAAAGATATCCATCAAGAGTACAAGAATAAAGAGGGCGAGCTCGTGATGGAGCTCCATGAAAAACTCGGAGCTCTCCTCCTCGGTGAGAAAGCCCCCGGGCCGATCATGCACCGCAAGTCAGGCGATATCCTCGTCAAAGAAGGCGATACCATCACGCAAGATATGCTCGAAGTCCTCGAAGCGGAAAAAGCAGAAGACCTTCTGCTCTCCGAACACGAGGTTTATGCGACACTCAAGCAAATCCTCCGCGAATACGATCTCGCGATGGAAACGCTCCAAACTCAGTACAAAACTGAGATTGAGCATATGAAGAAAGGCGACACTGAGCTCGATCCTGGTGTGATCCGTCAAGTTAAAGTCTATGTGGCCACGAAGCGTAAGCTGCAAGTCGGCGATAAGATGGCAGGACGCCACGGTAACAAAGGCGTTGTCTCTAAAATCGTCCCTGAGGCCGATATGCCTTACTTGCAAGACGGAACGGCCATCGAAATCATTTTGAACCCGCTGGGCGTACCTTCTCGTATGAACATGGGTCAGCTCCTCGAAACGCACCTGGGCTATGCCGCTAAAAAAGCCGGCATCTATGTTAAAACTCCAGTGTTCGAGGGCTTCCCCGAGTCGCGCATTTGGGAGATGATGAAAGAAGTCGGCCTGCCAGAAGACGGTAAGAGCTGGCTCTACGATGGCAGAAGCGGAGAGCGTTTTGACAACCGCGTCGTCGTCGGTTACATCTACATGCTCAAACTCAGCCACTTGGTCGCTGATAAGATCCACGCTCGTGCGATCGGTCCTTACTCGCTCGTCACCCAGCAGCCGCTAGGGGGTAAAGCGCAGATGGGCGGTCAGAGATTCGGAGAGATGGAAGTATGGGCGCTCGAAGCTTATGGCGCTGCCCACCTCCTCCAGGAAATGCTCACAGTTAAATCTGACGATGTCACAGGACGTACCCGTATCTATGAATCGATTGTCAAAGGGGATAACGTTCTGACAGCAGGCACACCAGAATCATTCAACGTGCTTGTTAAAGAAATGCAAGGTCTTTGCTTAGATGTGCGCACTGAACGTGCCGCTCAAGAATAGGGAGAAAAGGAATGGAAGGTTTTCAAGAATCCGAATTTGATAAATTGTCGATTAAGATTGCCTCGGAAGATGTCATCCGCAATGAATGGTCGCGGGGTGAAATCAAAAAACCTGAGACGATCAACTACCGTACCTTTAAACCCGAAAAAGGAGGTCTTTTTTGTGAAAAGATCTTCGGACCTACCCGCGATTGGGAGTGCGCCTGCGGAAAATACAAGAAGATCAAACACAAAGGGATCGTCTGCGATCGTTGCGGAGTTGAAGTCACTCTCTCTAAAGTCCGCCGCGAAAGGATGGCACACATTGACCTGGCCGTTCCTGTGGTCCATATTTGGTTTTTCAAAACCATGCCTTCCCGTATCGGCAACATCCTCGGCATGTCGACGAACGACCTCGAGCGAGTCATCTATTACGAAGATTTCGTGGTGGTGGATTCCGGACGTACAACACTGGAGAGAAAACAGCTTCTGAACGATAACGAGCTCAGAGAAGCCCAAGAGAAATGGGGTCCTGATAGCTTTACAGCCCGCATGGGCGGTGATGCGATCCGCGAGCTGCTCGAAAAAGAAGATCTCCAAGCTCTAGCTGTCGATCTCAAAGACAAGCTCCGCAAAACGAAATCAATGCAAGCGCGAATGAAGCTCGCCAAACGGCTTAAGATCATTGAAGGTTTTGTCTCGTCTCCGAACAAAGCCGACTGGATGGTCATGTCGTGCGTGCCTGTCATCCCGCCTGAGCTGCGCCCTCTCGTTCCTCTCGATGGCGGACGATTTGCGACATCGGACCTCAACGATCTCTACCGCCGTGTGATCAACCGTAATAACCGTCTCAAAGCGATCTTGAAGCTCAAAACGCCCGACGTCATCATCCGCAACGAAAAAAGGATGCTGCAAGAGGCTGTCGACGCTCTCTTTGACAACGGTCGCCATGGCCACCCTGTCATGGGAGCCGGCAACCGTCCTCTTAAATCGCTTTCCGAAATGTTGAAAGGAAAACAAGGCCGCTTCCGTCAAAACCTTCTCGGTAAACGGGTCGACTATTCCGGTCGTTCCGTGATCGTCGTCGGTCCTGAGCTTCGGTTCAACCAATGCGGTCTTCCTAAACAAATGGCCCTCGAGCTCTTCGAGCCGTTCATTGTGAAAAGACTCAAAGACCTCGGTTATGTCTATACGATCCGCTCCGCGAAAAAGATGATTCAGCGGCAAGCGCCTGAAGTGTGGGATGTTCTCGATGAGATCATTAAAGGCCACCCGGTTCTTCTCAACCGAGCTCCGACGCTACACAGACTCGGTATCCAAGCGTTTGAACCCACCCTTATCGAAGGTAAAGCGATCCGGATCCATCCGCTCGTCTGTACTGCGTTCAACGCCGACTTTGACGGTGACCAAATGGCCGTGCACGTCCCTCTTTCTGTCGAAGCGCAGATCGAAGCGAAGACGCTCATGATGGCGCCTGACAATATCTTCCTGCCTTCTTCGGGTAAACCGGTGACGGTTCCTTCGCAGGATATGATTTTGGGCCTCTATTACGTCATGCACGATCCGATTTATAATCCGGAAGAGCACGGCAAGAAGATGAAAGTCTTCGGAAGCCCTGAAGAAGTGCTGATGGCCCTTTATGCCGGCGGAAGCTTCAATGCCTTTGAGCATCCGCATATCAAAGAAACCGGCGGACGGCGCGATGAACTCGGCCGTGGCATCCACATCCATGAAAAAATCAAACTGCGCCTGGAGACAGGGATTATTGAAACCACGCCGGGCCGTGTAGTCTTCAATACCATTGTCCCGAAAGAACTCGGTTTCCAAAACTATTCTCTCCGTAAGAAAAAACTTTCGGAGCTGATCCTGGAGACTTATAAAAGAGTCGGCCTCGAAGCGACTGTGAAGTTCCTTGACAACTTGAAAAACTTAGGCTTTGCTGAAGCAACCAAAGCTGCTCTCTCCATGGGAATTAAAGACGTCCGCATCCCTGAGAACAAGAGAAAAGTTCTTGACCAGGCTTACCGCCGTATCGAAACCGTACGTAAACAATACGAAGACGGGGTTATCACGGACGGCGAGCGTAAGTCCAAGATCATTAGCGTTTGGACGGAAGTGACCGATGCGCTTTCAGAAGACTTGTTCAAACTGATCAGCCATCCGCAGGACTTTGTCCTCAATCCTCTCTATTTGATGATGGATTCAGGAGCCCGTGGTAACAAATCTCAGGTGAAACAGCTCGGAGCCCTCCGGGGTCTGATGGCCAAGCCTTCCGGCGAGATTCTCGAATCTCCCATTACCTCGAACTTCCGCGAAGGATTGTCGGTTCTCGAATATTTCATCTCGTCTCACGGTGCTCGTAAAGGTCTTTCCGATACCGCTCTTAAAACAGCCGACTCGGGATATTTGACACGCCGTCTGGTCGACGTTTCTCAAGACGTTATCGTCTCGGAAGACGACTGCGGTACCCTGAACGGGATCGAAGTCAGCGCGATCAAGCAAGGTCAAGAAGAACTCGTTCCGCTGCGTGACCGTATTTTCGGACGCGCTATCTGCGACGATATCTACCTCCCTGGCGACAACACGAAACTCCTCGCTAAAGCAGGCGATTTCATCACTATTCGACAAGCGGAAGCTATCGACGATGCCGGTATCGACACCGTCAAGATCCGCTCGCCGCTGACTTGCGAAACTAAACGGGGTATTTGCGTGAAGTGCTACGGCATTAACCTCGCCAACGGCAGCTTAGTCGGCCTCGGCGAAGCCGTCGGTATTATCGCCGCCCAGTCGATCGGTGAACCTGGAACGCAGCTCACCATGAGAACGTTCCACTTGGGAGGTATTGCTTCTGCAGCTCTCAGCCCCGAGCTCTTCTCAGAAGTCGAAGGGATTCTCGTTTACGAGAACGTCCGCACCGTGCAAAACGAAGAGGGGATTTGGATTGCTCTTAATAAAAACGGCCTGCTCCACATCCTCCGCGATGAAGGAAGAAGCCTCGAAGAGTACAAAAAACTCCTAGCTACCAAATCTCTGGAGCCGCTCCAAACTTTCAACATCGAGCTAGGAACTCATATCCTCCTTGCCGATGGCACAAAAGTGAAAAAGCGGACCAAGATCGCCGTTTGGGAACAGCATAATATCCCGATCATCTGCGAACGTCCCGGCTATGTCAAATATGAAGACCTCGTTGAAGGGATCTCCACTCAACGTGAAATCAATAAGCAGACCGGCCAGACGGAGCTCATTGTGAAGCAGCATCGTGGAGAACTCCACCCGCAGATCATGATCTACTCAGACAAGAACTTCGAAGAGATGATCGGTACTTATGCGATCCCTTCGGGAGCTTTCATCTCAGTCCAAGAAAAACAATTTGTTCCTGCGGGAACGCTCCTTGCCCGTCTTCCTCGCGGTGCGATTAAGACGAAGGACATCACCGGCGGTCTTCCTCGCGTCGCCGAGCTCTTTGAAGCACGCCGTCCGAAAGACGCCGCCGAGATCGCCAAAATCGACGGTATCGTAGACTTCCGCGGCGTTCAGAAGAACAAGCGCATCGTCGTGGTCCGTGACGAAGAGTCCGGCATGGAAGAGGAGCACTTGATTCCTCTCACGAAACACTTGATCGTTCAAAAAGGCGACGTCGTGATGAAAGGCCAGCAGCTGACCGACGGGCTTGTCGTTCCGCAAGAGATCCTCGAAGTCTGCGGCGTCCGCGAACTGCAAAAATATCTCGTGAACCAAGTCCAAGAAGTCTACCGTCTCCAAGGGGTCGACATCAACGACAAGCACATCGAGATCATTGTGCGCCAGATGCTCCAAAAAGTGCGCATCACAGATCCGGGCGATACGACATTCCTCTACGGAGAAGATATCGACCGCAAGCACTTCCATAATCAGAACAGTAAGATTATTGATGAAGGCGGCAAACCTGCACAAGCCACCCCTGTGCTCTTGGGTATCACTAAAGCGTCCCTCACGACAGAATCGTTCGTGTCTGCCGCTTCATTCCAAGAGACCACACGTGTGCTTACCGACGCGGCCTCCGAAGGCAAGACCGACTACCTCCTCGACTTCAAGTCGAACAAGATCATGGGCCACATGATCCCAGGTGGAACCGGCTTCCTCGAGTACAACTCTCGCGTTAAAAAATACCTTGACGTCAGCGAAGAAGACGTCTTGGCAGTCACCTTCCACGAATAAAATCTTCTTTCCCCGCCCTTCCGGGCGGGGAGTTTTTATTTATCTCGCAAATGAATCTCTACGGATGGAAAAACCGTCTGCTTTACTCTTGTCATAGGCGTATAGAGAACCGTCCTCGCTCAAGAAAAAACTTTCTTGCCCCGAATTGGCTTTGTGAAATTCAGCAGAGCAACTTACTTTCCAGAGATTTTTTATTTGGGATGATTTTAAAAATTTATTTGCATCACAAAATAATTAAATGATATGAGTGGAAAGGAATAATCTAACTCAAATGGGTTTATGAATAGCAAAATTATAACTGTTCTTACGTCTCTCTGCATTTCTCCTGCGGTTCTTTTTAGCGATGGTGCATGTCAGGAGGTTGCAAAAACTGAATGTATTGCTCAACCTAAGAGCCGTTCTTGCGTACAGCCTAAGAAAATGCACAAAATCGTTGAAGAAACCTGCGACGTTCAATCTCCCCGCCCGGAGCGCATAGAGGTCCGGCACATTGAGGCCAATGGCGTCGGTTATAATCAAGGATACTCCACTTTAGAGGGCTTTTTTACGATTCCGTCAACTTTAGACGGCGCTTGGATTCCTTTCCTCGATCTGCGCGGACACATTTTTAACGACGGCAAACCTGCTGCTAACGCAGGCGCTGGACTCCGTTATTTAGGCTCTTCTCGAGTTTATGGCGCCAACGTTTATTATGACTATCGAAAGACTCATCGATTTCACTCTAACCAGGTGGGGTTTGGCCTAGAGACCCTCGGAGAGATTTGGGACTTCCGAGTGAATGGCTATCTTCCTGTGGGGAAAAAAGACAGCCATTTATTCCATACTCGTTTCCATGAGTTCAAACACAATTCTATCATCCTCTCCAGCAGAAAAGAGATCGCGATGAAAGGCGGAAACGCTGAAGTCGGCGTTCATGCGTTGAGGAAAGAAAACTACAAGCTATATGCCGCTGCGGGACCTTATTACTTTGAAGAGCAGGCAAGGGTCGCATGGGGCGGAGAAGGGCGTGTAGCGCTCACGCTTTTTGATTATCTCCGTCTTCAGTTAAGCGGCTCTTACGATAAAATCTTTAAAGGGATCGTTCAGGGAGAAGCGGCTTTGACATTTTCTTTTGGCGGTAAAAGAGTCCTTAAATACAGCAAAGGCTGCAATACCGATAATTCCTATTGCTCTCAGCGCCGCATGGTCCAAGAAAGAGCTCTTCAAAGAGTCGATCGTCAAGAAATCATTGTAGTCACTAAAAAACATCAGAAGACAAAAGCGATTGATCCTGTGACAGGACATGCCTATAAGGTTTGGTTCGTCGATAATACGAGCCATAGCCAAGGGACTTTTGAATCACCCTTCAATACGCTTGCCGATGCTCAAAATAGCTCAGGACCTAACGATATTATTTACGTCTTCCCAGGAGATGGAACCGATACCGGGATGAATGGCGGAATTATGTTGAAGAAAGGGCAGCAACTGCTAGGAGCTGGAATTGGACAACAAGTCGAGACGACAAAAGGACTCATCAATATTCGAGCCCATGCGAAAGGTCTGCCGATGATTTCTAATACGCTCACTCCGCAGACACAGGGCGGTCTATATCACGCGGCTGTCTTATTGAGTGAAGGCGATAACGTTGTTTCAGGACTATTCTGTGTTGATAAGGTGGGTCAAGGTCTTGGCATCCCGGGCGCAGGAGCTGGTATTCGAGTCAATGATGGGATAAACTATTTGATCAAAAATAATATCCTTTCAGCAAGTGCACAAGCAGCTGTATCTCCCAACGTTCCTAATTCGGATGCTCTCTCCATTTTTGGAGGAGGCAATGTGATCGCGGAAAATAATACGATGATCGCACGAGATGCGGATGGTAGTTTTGGTATAAGTCTCTTTTCTCTTGTGAGCCCCCTCCAAGGATATTTCGTGCTCAAAAACAATATCTTTATGGGTGCCAATGGAAGTACTGGATTCCAACGAAACATCTTCGCGCTTTTATCTAAAGAAGGAGCTAATTCAAGCTTAGGTCTTATTGGGAACATATCCTTAGATGTCGTTGGTAATTCGATCCATTCGAGCTTATCGGCAGCACCCATGAGGGGAATCAACGTCCAAACAGTCCCTAATGACGGAAGCCCCATAAAAGTGAAAATTAACAACAATAATATCACGATTCCTAACATAACAGCTACAGCCGGAGTTTTTGTCGTCACACAGGGTAATGCGCCAACGATTGTCAGTATGCATGAGAACGTCTCATTGACAACGACTCCAACACCTGGCTATTTTTTCATCAACAGTACCGGCCATCTCCAACTTGATTTTGGATCCGACAACTTTGGAACTAGCACAGGACCTTAATCTAACCCAGAATGTGTTTAAAAAGACCTGCTATCTGAATTCGTCAAGAACTTATTCCCTAAATGGCTATCAGGGAAAGAAATGAGCAGATTAAAGAGAACAGTATTAATGCCGAAAATAGAGGCTGACTGACGAATGATTGTATCGATGATCGGCGTTACCCCATTTTCTAAATTGCTTATTTTCCTCGAGCTTGATGCCGGCATTAAGAAATGTCTCGATGTCAGCGATGAAGACATCTTGGCTACGCCTTCAATGACTAAGTCTTTTAAGAGATGCTGGGACTCTCCTGCATCTCTTTTTCTCTTTCGCGACTTTCTCTTTTTTCAACCTATTTGTATTCAATTATTTAATTCGTTTTGCTAAGATGCCGGCCTGAAATTTTTTCTACCAGCGAAACATTCTCTTAACTCGAGCAGGAACGACACATGGCCGTACGACTTTGCACACCATCGAATAAACGCGCACATCCCGATTCTCGCACTCAAAAGTCCTTACCTAAAAAAACAAGAAGTGTAATGAGGTATTGTTTTGAAGCATTGCCTCCGGAGCTTTGCCAGCAGATCTTTGAATTTTTTACGCTGCAGGAACTGCTGCGGTCAAGGCTTGTTAGTAAGCTATGCTTAGCACATGCCCGGCTGAAAATCGAGCATCATGCAAGCCGTGCATTTTTTCGTTCCGACAGGCTGAAAGCAGTCTCTCTTCAAGAGCTGACGGGATACATTAAAGCTGTTCGCTATATGGTAGCCTATTTATCTCAAGATCCTCAAATACTCCTAAGAGGCCCTCTAAAAGAAGCTCTCCGTTGGAAGGATGCAGCTGTAGTCGATATCCTCGGGACTTTTGAGCAGCTTCGGCATCCTATACCTGAGAGGGATTATGGGATTATTCACTGTATGGCTGTGGAGAGGTTTAAGGTTGTCGATCGGGATCACCATTTCATTCATGGAGCCCGATCTCTGCCCAGCGAATCCCTTTTAACAAATGCTTTGGGGGTCTTTTTCCAGTTCGTGGAGATGATCAAAACCGACTCGTGTTTGACGGAGAAGATGTACCATAACGTGCAAGCTACCCTCAGCATGGCTTCAGCCATTCCCCCTCAAAAGTCCTACAGGGCAGGCATGCTGCAGCGATTAAGGGTCTTTGACAATGCCCTTAAAGCATGACTTTTCCGCTCTAGACATTAAAAAGAGATGCCCTATAATAAATCTATTCATTTAGTGGGGGCATCGCATCCATGATACAAAGCTCAAACTTGTTGGTCGGCTAATACCGACATCCTGCTGCATAGCTGCCTCAGTGGCTATGGACGACACCCCCTTTTATTTTAAATTTCTATTTTGGCTAACAATATGAGTTCCATTCTTTCAGTTACAAAACTGACTAAAAAATTTCCTGGCAAACCGCCCATGACAGCCGTGGATGAAATCTCTTTTGATTTGAAAAAGGGGGAGATCCTGGGGCTTCTAGGCCCTAACGGAGCGGGGAAGACCACGACGATCCACATGCTTTTGGGGACGCTGACCTACACGTCCGGCAATATTGTTTATTTCGGCAAAGACTTCCAAAAAAACAGGTCTGACGTACTTCAGAATGTCGTGTTCGCTAGCACTTATGTGAATTTGCCTTGGAAGCTGACCGTTGAGCAAAACCTGGAAGTATTCGGCCGCATTTATGGACTATCGGGCCCTGAAATCAAAAAAAGGAGACTTCCACTTTTAGAAAGATTTGGGATCGCTGATAAACTCAAATCGACCGTGACCCAGCTCTCTGCCGGTCAGCTGACCCGCCTCATCCTGGTCAAAGCCTTTCTTGTTAGACCGCTGATTGCGCTGCTGGATGAGCCGACCGCTTCGCTCGATCCCGATATGGCCAAAGAAGTCTGTTCCTTTCTTTTAGAGCAGCGAGAGAAAGAGGGGACCTCGATGCTGTTTACTTCTCATAAGATGGATGAAGTCGCCGAGCTTTGCGACCGGATCCTGTTCCTTCAATCCGGGAAGATTATCGCCGACGATGTGCCGGAAAACCTCGTGAAGACGATTTCCCATTCCCGCTTGGAACTGGTCATCCTTGAAGGGATGGAAAAAGCTATTGCACTGGCTCAGGAGAAAAAAATCTCCTTTAAAAGCGACCACCGTTTAATCGAATTGGAAATGGAAGATGCCTGGATTGCTCCCTTTTTAATTGAGCTAGCCAAGGCGAATATCCATTACACCATGATCCGGATCAACCAACCGACCTTAGAAGACTATTTCTTAAAGATGGTGAAAAAATGATCAACTTTAGAAGAAGCTGGGCAGTCTTTCTCCGCTACTTTTACTTGTTTGCCAAACTCGATCAAATCGCCGACCTTCTCTATTGGCCGGCGATTGATATTGTCCTATGGGGGCTCACCACCGTCTGGATGCAGCAGCAAGCAGGAGCTTCCAATCTTGCCCTGATCGTGTTGACAGGCCTCATCTTTTGGCAGATCGTCTGGAGGGGCAATTACGAGATTTCCGTGAACCTTTTGCAAGAATTTTGGAACAGGAACCTGGTCAACCTCTTTTCAACACCTCTACGTCTCAGTGAGTGGATTGTGGGCGTCTTGATGCTCTGCGTAGTAAAGATTGGGATTGCGCTCCTTGCTGGAGTGGTCTTCGTCTATCTCCTTTATGCGTTGAACGTCTTCTCGTTGGGATGGTCTTTCCTCCCATTTATGGCCTTGCTCATGCTTTCAGGGTGGGTGATCGGGTTCTTTGCAGCTTCCGTCGTCATTTACTGGGGACAGCGGCTGCAAATGATCGCTTGGATGACAGCTTATATTTTTGCTCCTTTTAGCGCTGTGTTTTACCCCGTGACGACGCTTCCTTCTTGGGCGCAAAAAATCGCCTGGTGTTTACCGACGACCTATATCTTTGAGGGGATGCGCTCAATCTTGCGCGGAGGCCCTTTCCCCTGGGGAGATGCCGCGATTAGTTTAGGGCTTAACTTGGTGTATTTGACGCTCAGTATGATGCTCTTCTACTGGATGTTTGAACGGAGCCGGAGCAAGGGGCTCGCGCGTTTCGAATAATTAAGTTGCGGTGGCAACGGGAGGAATAGGGTCTGAAGCAAGCACTGTCACTTTGTTGAATAAAGCCAGAGCTTCTTCGTCTCTCCTTTTGTATTGTTCGACAAAATAAGCGATAGGGTCGGGTAGGCTTTTCAAGTCCAGCCCCATCTCTTGATTGTATAAATCTCGATCTTCTGTGACGCCGGTCAACCTCAAAACTTCAAGCACATCTCTGTCATAAGGCGTCTCTTCATCTAAGGCGCTTTGCATTTCTTGAGTATCGTAGTTCCATTGCCTACATGCCCATGCGAAATGGGTTTCGAACGTATGAGCTTGCAGCGGCTGTAGAGCGTCCAGACAACGCTTCCTTTGTTCCTGATTTACTTTTATGCGGGCGGCTATCATTTTTTCTGAGGCAGAAAAACCAAACTGGGCTTCAACGCCCTGACGATCAATGCAGCAAGCAGGTGAATGAAGTTCTTCTAACAGTCCTGCAACTTCGCTTTGAATGGTCTTTTCGTGTTCACGCGCCAGTGTTATGATGTCATGGCGTGTTTTGTCGATGAGGGGTTGTAGAATTTGCTTTTGACAAGAGCGCATCAGGGGTATTTTCCAGAGGCTTCCCTTCAATAACATATAATTAAGTTTTGTAGGGTCTCCACAGTAGAGGGACTTGTTTTGGGGCGTCGCTTTCCATTGTTCCACCGTCTCTTGAACAGCAAGTTCTAACGCTCGTTGCGTCAAGAAGCCGCACCGTTGTCGGAACAGAGGCTGCTGCATCGAGGCTATGCGCGAAGAACCTTTTTCGAGAGCCTGGTTTAGGACTCGGTAGATTGTTGCTTCTAGAGATTGATGCCACTCAGCTCCCCATTCGTTTGTAGCAGAGACTTCCCAGTAGAGTTTTAGGCACATGAGATTTTGAGGGTTGTCCTGTTGTGCAGCTTGGAGCAGGGCTTCATCGATTTTTTGCCTAGTTTCTCGGCCTCCTTGATTAAAATAGGCAATCCAAGCTTGTTTTTTGAGCTGGCCCAGGATGCGCTCATGTTCTCTCCTCGTTTTACCTGATGAGATTTGAGTTTGGATATCGACTTGATAAGTGATCTGCGGTTCGAGGATTTTTCTGGCATCTTGGAGCAAGCGTGCTTGCATCTCTTCATCGGGTAGAGTGCGCAAGGCGAGCTTATTCAAACTTTGGATGATCCTTGCTAAGTCAGGGTCTTTAGAAAAAGACAAAGTTAAGCCAGAAAAAGTGACACATTCATTCCATGCTAGGACAGGATAATAAAAAAGGGTAAGCCGTTCGGCCGGGGTAAAAAGATTTCTCATTAGGCTGAGGTTTAAAATAGGAGAAGGGGAAGGATCCCGGATAACTCTCAGAGTTTGTGGTGCGTTTTCTTTTTTGACAACAAGAGCCATAGCGGTTCCTCAAAAGTTTGCAAATCATAAACAAGGCATGTTTTTTTTATGAGGAATTTATTTGGAGGGGTGAAAGAAGCCGAAGGGCCATTTCATCGCGCATTTGAAGTTGATATCTTAAATAGAGCCCGGGATCTTGCGGGATCGTCAAGTCTTCCGCGATATCCATATCCAGGATCTCTTGCTCTATCAAAGTTCTTTTCAGGTCATGGCCCATCGTTAGGGAAAGGGCCTGGATGATTATTTGATCGCAGCGGGTGAACCTATATTCATCTAGGACTTTTCTGAGCTCTCGCGGGTCGTATTCATTGTATTTTTTCACCCATTCTTTATGAGCCGATTTAAGAGGGTCTTTTTTATGTTTTTTTTCTCGGGAGAGTTTTTGTATTGCCTCTTCGCATGGACGAATGAGAGGACTTAATTTTTCCCACAAGAGCATGCGGCAGAGGGAATTTTTTAAAAGCTCGACTTTATACATCATATAGATCAGTCGCACATCTTTATTCCAAGTTTGTTGATGACCTAGCTTGATAATGACGCTTTCGAGGGCAATCCATAGATTCGTCCTTAAATGATGGCCATAGGTGGCTTTGAGTGCTGGTTTTTCACGTGGGTCTAGATCCATCAAAGCTTTAGTGATGGATTTGCAGATGCGTTTACACATTTCGACTTCTGTATTCCAATGATGCAGATAGCCCCAGGAGTACTCAGAAATCCAGTTCCAATAGTTCTCAAGAGCTCGTTGCGCGAGAGCATGAGCTTGTCCTCTCAGTGTGGCATATAAGGCATGATCTAGATTTTGCTTCAGTCGAGTTGCGTCGGTTTTAAAATACAGCTCTAAGGCTCTTTCTTTATAAAGATTCAGTAGCCTTTTTTTTCTCTGAAAATCCTTCTGTGATCGGACCTCTGCAAATGCAAAATCAGCACGCTTTTGAACGATCATTCCTCGGACAATATTTTCGACTCTGGATAGTAGGGCGAGATTTTCACCATTTTCTTCGCTGGCATCCGTCTCTACTTGCACTTCTAACTGCATTTTTAGAATTTGTCTCTCCAGAGCTTGATGTGTATCGAGTCTTCCCGATAAAGATCGAGGATGAAAGAAAGTTCGATGGAAGGTGATTAATGCCCTATCCCAAGGGCAAAGACTCTCTATGGCAATTCTTAAATGCAGGCAGGGACTGGGGAGCGAAGGAGAAATCACAGCCAATACGGTTTCTTGAGAGGTCAACCTTACAGTCAGCGCCATGGAACAAAATTAGATTCTACTCGAGAGGAGCTGCTGGAGTTTTATGATATCTTTGCTGAAGGTCCGGATTCCTTCGTAGAGCTTATCCGAGGCCATCGCATCGTTGCAAAGCATCAGGCGGAAGGTCTTTTCATCGACATTGATTTTTTGAATATCGGCTTTTTTCGCTGCTTCGCATGAGAGTTTGCGAGAAACATCTCCTTCAGCTTTTTGCAGTTCGTCCAAAAGCTTAGGTGCGATCGTCAAAAAGTCGCAGCCGGCCAGTTCGAGGATTTCATCGATGTTGCGGAAAGAGGCACCCATGATTTGAGTCGGATATCCCATCTTTTTATAGTAATTGTAGATATGAGTGACCGAGATCACGCCGGGATCTTCAGCGGGAGGATAAGATTCTTTTCCTTCGTTTTTCTTATACCAGTCTAAGATGCGGCCGACAAAAGGGGAGATGAGGGTCGCTTTTGCTTCGGCGCAACCGATAGCTTGTGCCAAGTTGAAAAGGAGCGTCATATTGCAGTGGATATTTTCTTTCTCGAGGATTTCGGCAGCCTTCATGCCTTCCCAAGTGGAAGCCAGTTTGATCAAAATTCTCTTTCGATCGATCCCTGCGGCTTCATAAAGCTCAATCAGATGGCGGGCTTTAGCAACCGATCCTTGGACATCGAATGAAAGGCGTGCATCAACTTCAGTAGAGACGCGGCCGGGGATGATTTTAAGGATTTCAAGACCGAAATTCACAAAGACTTTGTCCATTGCCAGAGTCAGCTGCGCATCTTTTGATTTCCCTTTTTTTTGTCCATGGACAACGGCCTCTTCAATGAGGAACTGATATTCGGGCTTGGAGGAGGCAGCCAGGATGAGAGAGGGATTGGTCGTGGCATCGGTCGGATGGTATTTTTTGATTTCTTCAAATTCTCCCGTATCAGAAACGATCACGGTCATTTTCTTAAGCTGGTCTAGTTTATTCATAGTTTAAAGGGGAGTTGGAGGGGGTTTTTCATCGGCTCTGTTTGAAGTTCTTGGAACTGCTCAGGAAATTCTTTCGGATCGAGAGTAGCGAAGTAGCCTTCCAACATAACGGTGACAGGCGCATTGAGCTGAAGAGATTCGATCAAAAGCTGATGGAGCTGAGGGGGTAATGAGACGCGCTGGCCGCCTTCATGCCGGTGAGCAATGCCTTGAAACGTTTTATCTTTAACCTTCATGATCACGAGGGCTTCCTTCGGATTTCCTTGGTAGGGAGGGATGGTCTGAGCATGTACTTCCAGATAAGTCTTGACCTGGCCTTGGGTACAAATCATCTCCACTCCTATTCCATTGACAATATCACGGATCGGATAGGAAAGTCTAGAGGAGTTATATTCCTTTTGGCCGGCCTGCACATGAGAGACTTCCCACGATTTGGAAGACTCGCAAGCGCAAAGAGTCAAAAGGAGTAAAAAGGCTACTCTCGACATGGCTAATTATGTTTATGATGATGTCGGTGATGGCCTTTATGCCGAGAAACGAGGATCAGGGCTGCGATACCGATGGCGATGGCGCCCCCTGCCAGAACATACTTGCCTGCGCCGCTGCCTGCTGTCTGCGACCCATCATCGGCAGCCTTGCCGACGGGTTTGCGGACGGTAGAGTCCGAGGTTGTTGTAGGCATGGCAGCTTCTTCGACAGCTGGCTCCGTCGCAGCCAAAGGAGTCGTAGCGGGAATTGTCTGATTAGCAGGGGGAAGGTCGTCTGCAAAGGTCACAGATGAGAAGGTGCATGCAGCACTCGTCAATAAAGCAATCCATTTTTTCATGCGGGCCTCTTTAAAAGTTGGTGTTGTATATCTCGTAGTAAAAGAATTTGCCAGTAGGGACCCATTTCCGTAAAGTCGTTAATCACTTTTTGTTGAAAAGGCTCCCATGACTCTTGGATGAAATCATCCAGCGTATCTTCCATTGCTATTTTTTGATCGGTAGTTTTTTTGAAATCGGCTTGCAGTTTTCCAATCAAATCGCGGAGGGCTGATCTTTTCTCTGCTGTAGGATAGGAAGCGGCTAAATCCTCCGCTATATTGAGAGACCGGAGCACAGCTTCAAAATCCTTATAATAGCGGGGAAACTCCTCTTTGTCAGCTCCGGCGGTCAGGATATAAGCCGTGTTGTCTTTGATGACAATCAATTGGATTTGCCGGGAGACGCCCCATTCTGTTTTGACTTCCCGCTCTGTCAGTCTTCCTTCGCCCAGGGGAGTCTGAAATTTTCCTAAGTCGCGCCAACGAGTATTCGGATCATTTGCGCAATCGCGTTTTACAATATCGACATAGGCCTTGAGAGAAATATCGACCTTTTCCGTGGCCAAATTGACGGAAGGGCGGAGGTTTTTCGAAGTTTTCCCGATAAAACAAATCTTCACGCGGGGGGATAGCTTCGATCGATCGGCCAAATCCCAGCCTGGAGGCGGAATGAAATAACAATGGTCAGAATCTTCTACGGTGATTTCTTGCCGAGGCGTTTCTAACAAAGCGGTATTTTTAGGGTCAGGTTTAGAGGTGCATCCGACCATCGCAAAGCAGAGAAAGAATAAAGGCGCTATTTTCTTAGTGACAGTGATGATGCCCACCGCCGCCCTTTTTGCTTTGATGCAAGACTGCTGCAAGAACAGCAATTCCGACTCCGAGCCCGACTCCCCAGGCGATCATCGAGGCGCTGACGGCTGTATAGGAACCATCATGGGCCCCTGCGCCCGAGCGCCAGAGTTGATCCGTTTCTTTAGCGGTATCTTGGAGGCTGTCATTGCCTTGGATAGACGAAGATAAACTTAAGAGAGCAATAATGAGAACTGTTCGAATCAATTTCTTCATAAGGCTATGTTATCTCATAAATTTTGACTTTCTGGCAATTTTTCCTTCAATTTTTTTATTTTCAAATAAATATTTAACGATTTAGGCTTTTTGAAAGCCTATCCGTAGGAATCCATCCATTTCGTCGATGTAATTTAAAGTAAATTTTTTTTATTTGACAAAGGAATAGGATTCTCTTTTTTTGGTTTTTCCGGTATAATAATTAATCATGCAAAATTTTAATCGACCTACTGCAAAAATTATTGGCACGGGGAGCTATGTCCCCGAGAAAGTCCTGACCAATCAAGATCTTGAGAAGATGGTTGAGACTAGTGATGAGTGGATTGTCACCCGCACAGGAATGAAAGAGCGGAGGATTGCCCGCCCCGATGAGTTTACCTCCGATATGGGCCTGGAAGCCGCTAAAAAAGCGTTGGAAGCTTCTAAAATCTCTCCTGAAAGCTTAGACCTTATCTTATTTGCCACCTTAACTCCAGATTATGTCTTTCCGAGTACTGCCTGTTTAATCCAGTCTCAGCTCGGCGCTATGAAGGCGGCTGCAGTGGACGTCCAAGCAGCTTGCACAGGGTACCTTTACGCTTTGGCAATGGCAAAAGCTTTTATTGAGTCCGGCATCTACAAAAACATCCTGATAGTGGCCTCCGAAAAACTCTCCAGCATTGTCAACTATCAAGACCGCAACACCTGCGTCCTTTTCGGCGATGGAGCTTCCGCCGCTGTAATTTCTTCCGAAGGACAGGGATTTGCTATCCGCGATGTCTCCTTGGGAGCCGATGGAGAGCTTGCTCAGCTTCTTATCCTTCCCGCAGGAGGATCTCGAAAGCCGGCCAGCCGAGAGACGGTCGATTGCAACCTGCACTATCTGCAAATGGAAGGAAAGGAAGTCTTTAAGCACGCGGTCCGCCGCATGGAATTTGCTTCAAAAGAGTCGATTGAAAAGGCAGGACTGAAAGAATCAGAGATTTCTTGGCTCGTTCCTCACCAGGCTAATATGCGCATTATCGAGGCTTTGGCAAAACGGTTCGAAGTGCCAATGGAAAAGGTTTTCATCACGATCCATAAATACGGCAATACGTCGGCTTCTTCGCTGGGAATTGCTTTAGATGAACTGATCCGGCAAGAGTCGACCCAGAAAGGAGATAATATTCTTCTGACGGCTTTTGGAGCTGGACTCACTTGGGGAGCGTCTGTCCTTTCTTATGAATAAAATCGCTTTTATTTTTCCTGGACAAGGGGCTCAATATGTTGGCATGGCCCATGATTTTTATGAGGCCTTTCCGATTGTCCGTGAAACGTTTGAAGAAGCTTCTAAAATCCTCTCGACCGATTTTACCCGTTTAATCCTGGAAGGGCCTGAGCAAGAACTCATCCTGACAAAAAACAGCCAGCCGGCGATTTTCATTGTCAGTGTGGCGATTTTACGCTGTATTCAGCAGCAGTTTCCTCACTTGCAGCCCTCTATTTGTGCGGGTTTAAGCTTAGGGGAATATACCGCTTTATACGCCTCCGGCCGCATATCTTTTGCCGATGCTTTGAAAATCGTCGCTGCAAGGGGACAATATATGCAAGAGGCCTGCTTGGAGCGGCAAGGGACTATGAGAGTGGTTTTAGGAATGGATCCAGCTCTTGTGGCTGCGAACCTTCCTGCCGATGTCTGGATCGCCAATTTAAACTGCCCTGGACAAGTCGTGATTGCAGGAGCTGTTTCAGCGATGGCTGAAGCAGAAGAGCGCTTAAAAGCTCAAGGGGCTAAACGAGTGCTTCCTTTAGAAGTCTCCGGAGCTTTCCATACTCCTTTCATGCGATCGGCCCAAGAAAAACTTAAATCTTATCTTCTCTCCGTCCCTTTACTGGAGAGCCCCGTTCAGCTCGTCATGAACGTGCCTGGAGATTTTGTTGACTCAATTCCTGAAATCCGCGAGCATCTGATAGCTCAAGTGGCATCTCCGACCCAGTGGGAGAAAGGGATCCGCCTTTTGGAAGACGTCGACCTCTTCATCGAAATCGGACCTGGCAAGACGCTGACAGGCATGAATAAAAAAATAGGTGTGAAAGGGCAAACTCTGAACATCGAAAAAACAACAGATTTGGCACAACTCGAGAACTTATATGCAGCATCAACTCAAGGATAAAGCGGCTGTTATCACGGGCGGAACAGCAGGAATTGGAAAAGAAATTGCCCTCGCCTTTGCTAAGCAAGGAGCTCATGTCGCGATTTTCGGCACCCATGCCGAGCGGGCGGCTGAAGTCGTTGCCTTATTAGAGCAGCATAAAGCTTTCCCCACTCAAAAAATTCTTTCAAAGCTTGTCGATGTCGCTAATAAACAGGCCGCCGATGCAGCAATTCAAGAAATTACAACGGCCTTCGGCAAAATCGACATTTTGGTCAATAACGCAGGGATCACTCGAGACGGTCTTTTAATGAAGATGAGCGAGGAAGATTGGGATCGAGTCATTGCCGTGAATCTTAAATCTGTTTATAATACTTGCCAAGCTCTTGTAAGGCCTATGATCAAGGCCCGCAGCGGGAAGATTATCAATATTACTTCCGTTGTCGGCCTTACAGGCAATGCAGGACAGGCCAATTACGCCGCATCAAAAGCAGGGATGATAGGATTTACCAAGTCCCTGGCCCAAGAGGTTGCAAGCCGCGGGATCTGCGTCAATTGCATCGCTCCTGGTTTTATTAAAACATCGATGACGGATGTTTTAACCGATGCGCAGAAAGAAGCCATTATGCAGAAAGTGCCCATGGGGCGGCTCGGCAACCCGGAAGATATCGCCAAAGCAGCGGTCTTCTTAGCAAGCGACTGGTCTGATTATATGACAGGACAGGTGCTGACCGTCGACGGCGGAATGGTCATGTGAAAAAACTTATTAACTTGAAACCCGTAAGGAAAGTATGCTTATGTCATCTCTAGAAAAAGACGTCATAGACATCGTTGTCGAGCAACTTGGTGTTGACGCAGCGGATGTTACGCTCGAAAAGTCATTTATCGAGGACCTCAACGCAGATTCTCTCGACTTGACAGAGCTCATTATGACTTTCGAAGAGCGTTTCGGCTTTGAAATCTCTGAAGAAGATGCTGAAAAGCTCAAAACCGTCGGAGATGTCGTCGAATACATCAAGAAGAAAAAAGGCGCTTAATTTAAGTCCTTATTTTTTCTCAAAAAGACCATCCAAAAGATGGTCTTTTTCATTGTATTCGTGTATATTTTTATCCATCACCAGAGGTGCCTGATGCTATCAGGCTGAGAGGCTGAAACAAAGCCAACTCTTGTTACTTGATCTGGGTTATGCCAGCGTAGGGAGTGTGAAAGGTCTTTCTAATGACCTTTCTTCCCTATTGCTTACAAATAGGGAGAAAAACATGCGACTGCGCGACCGATTAGCCGGGATGATCGGCAATATGCTCGGCAACTACGATAAGGCTCTCTTTGGCCTTTTAGCTCCCTTCCTTGCACCTCTTTTTTTTGGATCCGAAGATCCTACTACAGCCTTGATTTTAACCTATGCCATGCTTCCCTTAGGTCATTTAGCTAAACCTCTAGGGTCATTGGTTTTTGGCCGGATAGGCGACCGCTATGGTCGTCCCTTTGCCCTGGGCTGCTCGCTTTTGGGCATTGCCATCAGCACGGTGGCGATCGGTTGCCTGCCTGTCTATCAAACCGTGGGGGCTTGGGCCCCGTTAAGTCTTGCCCTTGCTAGAATGATGCAGAGCTTTTTTACTGCAGGGGAATCGACAGGAGCAGCGCTTTATGTCCTGGAAAATACAGCTCCAGAACGGAGGAGTCTACTCAGCGGCTTCTATGGCGCCTCTTCGATTGTAGGATATGTCGCCGCTTCTGGCTTGGTCGCTTTCTTGAGCATGCAAGGCTATATCGAAGAGGGATGGCGGTTTTTATTTTGGCTGGGAGGCTTAGCTGCCCTGATGGGACTTTTCTTGCGTCTGAAGACTCCGCCAGAAAGTCCTGCCGCTGCTCCCCAGATTCCCTTGAAACAGGTCTTTCGAGAGCAGAGGAAAACTCTGTTTGCCCTTATTGCCGCAGCGGGATTTTCCTATACGACCTATTCGCTTCCTTGCGTCTTAATGAACGGCTATGTCCCTCTCGTGACTTCCCTGACCAAGACAGCTGTCATGCAGGTCAATACGCTTCTCCTTTTCTTGGATATGCTTTTACTGCCTGTTTTTGGGTATTTGGCCCATCGATGGGGCAAGGAAAAGGTGATGTTTGCAGCGGCATTTTGGTCGGCCGTTTTAGCGATCCCGCTATTTTATTTTGTGGGAGGAGCAAGCTGGGGGACAGTGATTTTCATCCGCTTGACCTTAGTCATCTTCGGAGTAGCTTTTGCTGCGCCATATCATGCCTGGGCCCTGGAGCGCGTTGCGCCGGAGCATCGGTATACGGTTCTTTGCTTAGGGAGCGCTCTGGGCTCTCAGCTGATCGGAGCGCCCTCATCCGCTATTTGCCTCTGGCTCTATCGAGCCACAGGGTGGGTCTGGGCGCCAGGGATCTATTTAGTTGCCATCGGAGCGGCTGCTAGCTGGGTCATTCGGCATTATGCCAAAGCTCGAGTCAAGGCCGTATCTTAATTGCGCAAATTAGATTGCACGATTTTGCGCGATTTTGCATAATTAGCTTATGGAAATCGAAAAATTGCTATATCTACCTGAATCCAAGGTATTGGAGTTCAAGAGAGACATTTCGTCCTTGGAGCCGATTCTTAAGACTGTCATAGCCTTTGCCAATACGGCTGGAGGGACCTTGATCATCGGCCGGTCATCAGAGGGAGGACTAGTTGGAGTCAAAGATGTGTTCAAAGCCGAAGAGGCGCTGGCGAGTTCTATTTCTGATAACATTCGGCCATCAATTTTTCCCGACATAGAAATAGCAACCGTAGAGGGGAAAGATCTTCTCATCGTTAAGGTGTCTCATTGGAGGGCACCTTTTTATTTGAAAAAAGAAGGCATTCCCCAAGGTGTTTATGTTCGACTAGGAACGACTAATCGGCCTGCAAGCCCCGAGCTTTTGGCTGAACTTCAGCGCACGGTTTTGATGCTTTCATACGATCAGCAGCCGCTTGTAGATGTATCTAAAGATGCACTGCAACTGGAAGCAGCCGTTCATCGTTTTGCTAGCCTTAAAAAAGAGAGCACCGAAGAAAAATTCCGATCTTTAGGCATTCTCAGCGCGGTAGATCGCAGATATGTGCCTTCTGTCGGAGGCTTGATTCTTTTCGGAAAAAAAGAAATCCGGAGTCAGTGGGTTCCGGATGCAAGGGTGAGCTGCGCTCGTTTTTTAGGCAATGATAAAGCGAGCATTCTAGATCGATTAGATGTCGAGGGAACTATTTTGGATGCCGTGGAGGAAGTTCTCAAGTTCGTTGCTAGGAACACTCGCATGGCTGCGGAGATTAAAAATATTTTCCGAAGAGATATTCCTGAATATTCACCTGTCGCTCTGCGAGAAGCTTTGATTAATGCCTTGGTTCATGCCGATTATTCTCTATCGGGCTCGCATATTCAAATAGCGATTTTCAATAATCGGTTGGAAATTCAAAACCCAGGAATGTTTCCTTTTGGGTTTACTTTGGATGATTTTAAAGCGGGTGTCAGCCGTGTACGGAATAGAGTGATCGCAAGGGTCTTTCATGAATTGAAATGGATGGAAGAGTGGGGCAGCGGCTATAAAAGAATAATGGAAGCTTGCCGAGAAGGGGGGTATCCGCAGCCCAAATGGGAGGAATTGGGAACTTATATCCGTGTCACTTTCTATCCAAGCCCCCAAACGACCTTAACTTTTAGAGAAACAGCTGAAAGTGAATTGATGAATCTCGAAGTCGAAATTCTCAGTCTTTTTGAAGCAGGTCAAACCCTGGCTGTGCGTGAGATTTTCAAGAAGGTAGAATCTCGAATCTCCAAACGAACTTTGCAATACATTCTGGCTGAGCTCAAAAGAAAGGGCTATCTCATTTCAAAAGGGAAAGGCAGGGCCCTTGTCTGGCTCAGAATTCAATAATCATTCGGTTTTCACACGGACCCATGTATCTCGGATATTTTCCGGGGAGGTGAGGAGATATGGAAAGTGAAAGGTACAGATCTTATCGGAGAGGAATTCTATTGCTGATATGGATATCATCAAGGGTGAGAGTAAAAATTTTTGCAAGTATCAAGCAAGATCTCTAGAGATTGTTTCAAAAAAGGAATTAAAAGTTTCTTTAGAGGACGGTTAAAGCTTTGGCTAGATGAAGAGGCTGTTGAGGATTTCCTTTTTTTCTCCTCATCATCGAAGGGGCTTGAAAGGTTAGATACGTCAAAATTTCGCTAAATTGGGCTGTGTCAAAGCTCCACGTTCTACTGGGGCCTATAAGGGTTCGACGATCGTAAAGCTAGCTATATTGACTACTACAGCTAGCTTTACGATCGTCCCAGGTATGAATGGCCGGGTTTTTCGGCGTCGAAAGGCAAAGCCAAGATCATGAATATGCAACCGATATGGGCATGTTAATGAGCCATGCTTTCTAAAAAAAAAGACGAACACAAAGAGATTCGATCGTTTTTTAAAATCGAAGTATACAACAAAATCTTCTTCTTCCATTAAAATTTTATTAACCTGTAAAGTCTTTTTTGATTTATTGTTTGTTTCATTGGTAAAAATTCAATTACCAAAATTAAAGATATTTAGAGAAGGACAATTTTATGAGTTTATCAAGCCCTATTTCTAACTTGTCATTGCCAGCAAGCTTTGAGCCGTTTTCATTATCTCAGCCAAGAAAGCTAAGGAAACAATATGAACTTTCACAAGCTGAGCTTTGCACTTTATCAGCTTTGAACAAACGCTTAATGGATATTAGCAATCTGCGATCCCAGGCAGGAGCATGCGAAGCTAGTGAGGACATGAAGGAAGAACAGGATACTCTCTTTAAAATCATCAAGCGATCGAAATATTTTAAGAATGAGAAAATAGCGGCAGCAAATGCTATCTCTATCCTAAACCAGACGGGGTATTCTTTTAGCTGTAAAAAATTGAAGAAGGTTCGTATTCCAAGAGCTAATCTTGAGAGAGCAAATCTAGTAGGGACTAATTTACGAGGTGCAAACTTAAGAGGAGTAATGCTAGCAGAAGCAGTGATGAATTATGCAGATTTTAACAGAGCAAAAATGGAAGGTATCCGATTAGGGCAATGGCCTAGAATTGAATGTTCTGAGCCTATTTTTAATTTAAGACTAACACCCGATGAAAAGAAGCTTGTTGGAAGTGTTGGCAATGATATTCATGTCTGGAATGTAGAAAATAACCAATCAGAAAAGCCTTTAATAGGTCATACAAAAGGGATTACGGGATTGGCTCTATTCGATCAAGGGAAAAAAGCAATTTCTGCAAGTGTTGATAAGACAGTCAGAATTTGGGATTTAAAAGGAGGCAAAGAGTGCTTTCGATTTGAGAATAAGAGTGAAGAGCATTTGGTTGTTTTAAAGGACGATAGGAGAGTCATTTCAGCTAAGGTGTGGAGTAATAAGATACATCCCTGGGAGATAGATACAGGGAATGAGATTCAAGAATTTAAAGGGCATACTGAAAAGATTTTTACGATTGCAGCCTTTGATGATCAGACAAAAATAGCTTCAGGAAGTGGGGATTGTACAATTATTATCTGGGATCTTAACACAGGAGCGCCACTTCATCATCTTTGTGAACATACCGGTTATGTTGTTGCGTTGGCACTTTCCACTGATGGACAGAGGGTCATTTCGGGGAGTGAAGATTGTACAATTCGGGTTTGGAACTTAAATACACCAGAGCAATCTCGAGTCTTGAAAGGACATACAGGCGGAGTTTCAACGCTAGCTATCTCTGATAATGGCAAGAAGATCATTTCAGGAAGTATGGATCAAACTATCCGTATTTGGGACCCAGACGAAAAAAGTGAACTCAAAAAGTTTGAAGGTCTTCTACATACCGTTTCTACGATTGTTTTATTTAAAAAAGAAAAAAAAATTGTTTCAGGAGGTTGGGATAAAACCATTCGTTTTTGGGATCTTGATGCAGATAATGATGTTGAAAAAGTTAGAGGACATATGGGAAGAATTTTTGCCTTAACATTATTAAATGATGGAAAAAAGATTATCACCGGAAGCTGGGATGGTAGCATCCGGACGTGGGAATTAAAGACGGGAAAGGAAATCCAACAACTCGTGGGCCACATGGCTGAAGTTTCCCCCCTCGTTGTTTTTGATCATGAAAAGAAAGCTGTTTCTGGGAGTTGGGATGAAACAATTCGGATATGGAATTTAGAAACAGGACAAGAAACCAAAAAGTTCAAGGGTCATTCTAAAATGGTTTCTGCATTAGCAGTATTCAAAAACGGTAGAAGAATTGTTTCTGGGGGTTTTGATAATACAGTCCGGATTTGGAGTGTAAGAAGAGGTAAAGAACTAAAACAACTTAATGGACATACAGATTTTGTTTTGACTGTCGTAGTATTCAATAATGAAAGAAAGATTGCTACGGGTAGCCAAGATAAAATAATCCGTCTTTGGGATATCTATTCAAAAAATGAACTTCAAAAACTTGAAGAGCATTCAGATGCTGTGACGACCTTAACGATGTTCGACAATGAAAAATTTCTTATTTCTGGAAGTAGAGACGAAACAATCCGTTTATGGGATTTAAGGAATCTTAATCAAAATAAATCATTTAAAACTTTGGATAATGAAGGTTCTGTTAATGGTTTAGCCCTTTTTAAACATCAAAGACGACTAGCTGCAGTCAGTGAAGATAGCAGTATACGCATTTGGGATCTAGACGTTTACCAACAGATTTTTACCATGAAACAACCCTTTCCTTTAGCTTCAATTGCTCTTAAAAACGACAGAATAATATGTGTTAGGGGATAGCAAAGGTGGCCTTTGGCTTTGGGACCTAAACCCTGTATTAGAGCGCTTTAAACCGAAATTAATATGGGCCACACGTTTTGCACTCAGTTGCTTCGGCGCAAAACTATCCACAGCAGGTGGTCTCTCTGAATCAAACCGTAAACTCATGATCCAGCAAGGTGCAATAAAGGAATGAATTAGCCATTCTCTCGTTCCTTGAAATAACATTAACTCCTCTTTTCTGTGGCGAAGCAAAGCATTCAGCAAGACCCAGCAGATCTTGCAAAAATCAAACCTAATGCTCCCTAGTTTAAAGAAAGAGCTTGATTTTGAAGGTAACAACCCAAAAATCTTCAGAAATATGACGAAACCTGTGTTTATGGACAGTCCCTGAAATCAAAACCGCACTTCATGTAAGTTCTTCCTATTCAAAATTTTATTAGTCCTAAAATATTTTGATCTTTATGATTTTAAGGTAATAAGTCGACTTCCAAGCTACAGATGAAAATTCTGTCTGACTTAATAGAAAGGGAAAAAAGATATTTTTATATTCTAACCAAAAGAGAAAAGAAATCGTGAACATACTTTAGAAATTCAAAAAAGGAGATTTGCCATGGCAAGTACGGTGCAATCTATAAGATTTGGTTTAAATGGACAAACGAATAAAAATAATAATTATCATCTAGAAATCACCCCTGGTTCTGAACTTAAAAAAATACATGCTAAAGTGCTTTCTGCTGGGACTAAGTCTGACATGGAGGTACATCCTCATCGTTTCAAAGAACCTTTGACTTTAGAGAAAGCAGGAAAAATTTTTCTATTAAAATTACCTCACATCGAAGCAGAGGAAAAAAAAGATAAAAATTCTCCTTATCTTTCTTTGACATTGCATAAAACTCGGAAAGGTAATCCGCTAAATGTTGATTTGATTATTGAAGGTCAAGTTAAAGATAAACATTATAAACTCGAAATTAACCCTCATGACCTTCGTTCCAGTAAGGCTTATATCAAAAATGGAGATTATCAACCTGTTACATGTTCATTCGATGAGCTTAAGAAGTTAAGTCCTGAGGATTTGAATAGACTTCTTCCTTCTCTAAAGTCCGATCTAGGTGTCGACTTAAATAATCAAGGTCATCTGGTTGTATCATTAAAAGGTAAAGCTAAAGCTGATATCGTGGCTCGCCAGCAACTGCCTGTGGTTGCTGTACCTGCGGTTCCGGCTGCTGTATCTCCTCCTCCTAAGCCTTTGCTCGAACCGATTGCTTCCGTGGCTCCTGCTGCTGCACCCCCTCCTGACCCTCTTGCTAGTAGAGTCTCGATTCTTTCAGTTCATTCTTCAAAAGATCTTGCTGAAGCGCTCGGCCAGCCTAACCCATCTCCAATTGCGCTCTCGCTTGTTCACCATGAAGCTAATGTTTATGCAGAAAAGCACCAACCTTCCGAAGAGATGATTCAAGAAGCGACGACTGTTTTAGGAAAAATGAAGTTCCATGATGGCTTTCGTACTCTTAACGCGTTGCTCACCAACTGTGATGCCACAGCTCTTCTAGATGAGAGAATTCTCGATGGGGTCATTAAGATTCTGGTTAAATTACAACAATCTTTGTTTCAAAAAATGCTTGCAAAGCAAAGCAAGTCTGATTTCAGGATAAGTGATATCGACCCAGCACAGCTTGTTAGGATTTTACCCATTTTAACAGGGCATCTTGAACAAACTCATCAGCAAAAAGATAATGCCAATTTAGCTAGAAAGCAACTGGAGGCCATGATTGCTTTGCTCGATGTAATGACGGCTAAAAAATTGAAGAACCTAGACCATAATCTCATCCGGGCAGCTTATATAGCTATCAAAAAATTCGAAGATCATCCAGATCTTCATGTCCATTATCTTGTCAATTACGCAAAACAATCCTTCGCTATCCTACCTTCTGACCAATCGACAACAAAGGCTGTATTAAATCGAGGTTTCTTAGTTGTCAAAGGATTAGCAAGAATTGCTGATGCTATTGAAATTGAAAAACCTTGGAAAATGGCTTTCCATCTTCCCCAGGCTATCATTGAGGCCGCCCCTGATTTTAAAGAAGCTTTTTCTAATATCCAACAATTGAAAAAAGATTGGTTTTTGCATTTGTCTTCGATTCGCTCTTATTTAATGAAAACGCCTGCTTTTTACAATTTTTTAAAAGCGCTAGTTACTGATCCTAATAGTGTTCGAGGAGAAGAAGGAGAAGAGATGGATTTTCATAATACCTCTCTTGTAAAGGGTTTTGTCGATCTTCTATGGGATGTTTTACATCAACCAGCAGATGAAGTTAGAAGTGAAGAAACTCAACTTTTCGCAATTGCTCTACTGGACAAGATTTATATGAACAATATCCAACCAGGAACTAAAGAATCTTTTAGCATTGAAAATGATGCAAAAAAAGGACAATTAAGAGAACTCATTCTTCTTTATTTGAAGAGCGCCACAGCTCACCCACGAGATAAGGTTTCCCAACATGCTAAAGAAGCCCTTGCACGGTTAATGGCGGCTGGAAAGGTACAGTCTAAAGACCTTCCTCCATCTATTTCTTTTGTCTCTGTTGAAAATCCTAACGAGCTTTTTATAGAAGCTGCCAGGATGCACCCTCTATTCTTAACCTTGCAGCAGATCCGAGACAAGTTTTTAGGAGCTAAAAATCTAAAAGGGGATGAGCAGCTAGCGCATGAAAGACCTTATTATATTTCTTTAGATGTTAAAAATGAAAAAACAGGAAAGGTCGGGGACTTTAAGACCGAGTTTAATAACTTCTTAGATGAAAAGAATAAAAATCCTTTAATGACAATCGAAGGGCATGGGGGTGCAGGAAAAAGCCTTGCTTTAAAAATTTGCGTCGCTGAGCTTTTTGAAAACTTCAATGATGAAAATGATTACTTTCCCATTTTTCTACCTTTATCTAGTGTGAAAGATCCCACAAAAGCGTGGCATAAAATTCTTGAGGACAATGGAATTGATGCCGCAAAGCAAATTGAGCTGAGAAGAAGAAAAGTTTTAGTTGTTTTTGATGCCTTTGATGAAATTAAGTTTAAAGATGAAGAGGCTCAAAAAGTCGATATTTATATGAGTAACGGTTTGGCAGAGTGGGAAAATTTGAAATGTATCGTTAGCTTTAAAAAAGGTACTGCTAAAGCCTCTCAATTTTCTTCTTTATCCGGAGAGCCAGTGTCCCTCAGTTTTGAGGAATTTGATGACAATAGAATAAATCAATATTTAGATAGGTATTTAACTTTACATGAAAATGATAAAGACCATCCTTTAGCATGGCCTAAAGAAAGGTACAAAGAAACCTTTACAGCGCTTCAGAAATCAAACATTTGGTCTCGTTTTAAAAACCCTTTACGCTTAAAAATTGGCGTGGATGGTGTTCCTGCAATTGTTGAACAATTTCAAAAAGCTAATCCCGGTAAACCGTTAAAAGACTTATTTCAAGGTGAAACAACCAAAGCGATCGATTGGAGGTTATTTAAGGCATTTGCATGTATTAGTGCTTGCAGATCTCAAGTGAAGATTAAAAGGGCGGGAGGTAATATTCTTGCTGCACGATTCATCGAGGAGCCAGCAAAACTCGCACGTGAAATGTTCGAAGTGGATGGCAAAAAAGAGTATATCACTGATGAAGAGACAAAATTAGATCCATGGAAAAAGTATTTCCCAGTTCCTCCAGCGGTTTTAATTTATAAAGAATACTTAATCTATCGGCCTGAAGGATGGTCTTTTATCCATAACGATTATCGCGTTAATTTTACGACTTTGGGTCAAAGAGCCCAAGATCTGGAAAGGTTTAAAGCTGATCTTAGTTCTGAATTCTACCAGACTTTCGTAGATAGATTCTCTAAGACTACTTGAAGAATAACAGTAAGGTAACAATGGATGTCATAAATATGACTCTATTGTTACCTTTTTCATGTAAACATTAATAACACACTGTATTTAAACAGGTTACAAAAGTGGACGCAAATCAAATAATGTAAGACGAGGAGTATGAGCCTGCCAAGCTCTATTATTAGCTCGGATATTCGCTCTCCAATGAGTGTTGACTTATCTTTATCATCTCAGTCGCATATATTCAAGAAAAAATACGAGCTTTCTGAGATAGAGAAGAGTTGCTTACAAGCCCTGAATAAGCGATTGATGAGCTTAGCCAATCTCCAATCCTATGCTGGAGCCTGCCAAGCTAGTGAAGACATTAAGGAAGAACAAGAAACCCTTTTAAAAATCGTTAAGCGGTCAAGATATTTCGAGAATGAAAAAATGGCAGCTGCTAATGCCGTCTCTATACTAAACCATACTGGTTTTTCTTTTAGCAGTAAAAACTTAAGGAAAGTTCAGATTCCTGGAGCTTATCTTGAAGGAGCAAATTTAGTAGGTACTGATTTCAGAAAGGCTGATTTATCAGGTATTACGCTAACTCAAGCGGTTATGAATTACGCTCTATTTGATGGTGCTCTTATGGAGGGAATAAGATTGGGTCAATTGCCTTTCATTCAGTGCGATGATCAAGTTACATCTTTGTGTTTAACGCAAGATGGGAAAAGTTTAATAGGCGGTATTGGCAAAAGCATCTACATTTGGAATGCAGAGACAGGTAAAGAACTTCAAAAACTCGAAAAGCATACAGATAAGGTTACGACCGTGGCTGTATTTCCTGATGGGAGATTAGCTTCGGGAAGCTCGGATAGATCTATTCGTATTTGGAATATTGAGAGAGGTACAGAACTCAAAAAACTCGAAAAGCATATAGATAAGATCAAGACTACAGGTGAAATAACTTTAACTTCTGGAAAGACTCTCCCTGTCTCGTCAGGGAAAGCTCTCGAGAGGGATATAGATAGTATTACGACCATAGCAATATCCCCTGATGGAAAAAGACTGGCTTCAGGAAGTAAAGATACAACCCTACGTATCTGGAACGTAGAGACCAGTGAAGAACTCGAAAAACTCCAAGGGCATACTGGGGAAATTAAAGCTTTAGCTTTGTTTCCTGATGGAAAAAGTTTAGCTTCAGCAGGCCATGATAAGGCTATCTTTATTTGGAAGTTAGAGACCGGTGATGAACCCAAAAAACTCATTGGGCATACAAAAGGGATTGAGGCTTTATCTTTATTTCCTGATGGTAAAAGGTTAACTTCAGGAAGCCTGGATCAGACTATACTTATTTGGGAGTTAGAGAATGACAAAAAACCCAAAAAACTTGAGTGGCAGAAAGGCATTACCTCTTTAGCCGTATTTCCTGAAGGCGAAAGTTTAGCTTCAGGATGTTTAGATTTCACTATTTTGCTTTGGGATCTGAAGAAAGGTCAGGTATTCAAAAAACTCGAAGGGCATACAAGCTGGGTTACTGCTTTAATCCCATTTCCGGATGGAAAAAGATTAGTTTCGGGAAATTGGGATAGGACTGTTCGTTTTTGGGATATAGAATTAGAGCACAAATTTAATAATCTTAACCAGTCTATATTAAAAATCAGCGCAGTTGCTTTGCAACCCGATAGGAATCTCTTGGTTGTAGGAAATGGTCAAAATATTTGCGTTTGGGATTCCGAGTCGATGAAAGAATGCGGAAAACTTGAAGGGCATACAGGTGAAGTTAACACTTTAGCCATTTTCCCTAATGGAGAAAGCCTAGCTTCAGGTAGCGACGATAACACCATCCGTATATGGGATCTAAAGGCAGCTGAAGAGTGCAAGAGACTCGAAGGGCATACAGGTCGTATTACTACCATAGCTCTATTCCCAGATGCAGAAAGAATAGCTTCAGGAAGCTCAGATGGGGCTATCCGCATCTGGGACATAAAAGAGGGCAAAACCCTCAAAATCCTCAAAGGATATAATTTGGTTAAAGCCATAGCCGTATCCCCCGATGGGAACTGGTTAGCTTCTGCAAGTTTTGGTGATAGAACTATTAGCATCTGGGATGTGCAGATTGAAAAAAAATCGAAAGACTTGATCATAGAGCTCATTCTCTAGCAGTATTCCCGGATGGCAAAAGGTTAGCTTCGGGCGGCGAAAATGGACTTATTTGCATTTGGGAACTGGAAAGCAAAGAACCCAAAAAGTTTGGAGGAAATACTGAGTCTGTTACAGCTCTAGCCCTATTCACTCATGGAAAAAGATTGGTATCGTGCGGCTACAATATAATCCCTATCTGGGATGTAGAACAAAGTCAGGAAATAGCTGCTATATGTCAACCAGTACCAGTCTCAACCATTTTCCTTAAAAATGATAATTTTTTATGCGCGACAGATCGATTAGGCCTATGGATGTGGAAGTTGCATGAAGAAGGAAAGAGTGTCAAAGCCGAGCTTTTATGGACAACACATCCTGGCTTAAGTTGTGATAAAGCAGAGATATCGCAGGCTATTAGGCTTTCAGAGGCTAATCAGCAACTCATGAGACAACATGGGGCAAATTGAACTAAATTAAAGGAGATATATGGCTTCTCCCGGTGCAATCTTTCGATCAAATTCATATCCTCGATCAACTGAGCTTCCTATTCAGCCAGCAGAGCAGCTGATCCTCAAGAAAAAATATGAGCTCACTGATATAGAACATGACAATTTAAAAGCTTTGAATAAGCGATTGATGAGTCTAGCTAATCTCCAATCTCATGCTGGGCCTCGCGAAGATAGCAATAATCTTAAAGAAGAGCAGAAGACTCTTTTAAAATTTGTCAAGCGATCAAAGTACTTTGAAAATGAAAAAATTGCAGCAGCCAATGCGATGGGTATCCTAAACCAGACAGGTTACTCCTTTAGTCGTAAAAACTTACGGAAGGTCCGTATTCCTGGAGCTTATCTTGATGGAGCCAATTTAGTAGGGGCTGATTTGCGAGGAGCTGACTTAACAGGAGCTATACTTACGCGAGCAGTTATGAACTATGCACTTTTAAATAATGCTTATATGCAAGACATAAGATTAGGACAATCGCCTTCGATTAGATGTAATGGGCTTGTTAAAGCTATATGCCTATCAAAAGATGAGAAAAGATTAATAGGAAGTGAAGGTGAAGATATCAATATTTGGGATATAGAAACAGGCATGGAGCTCAAAAAATTCAAAGGGCATACAGGATTGGTAAATGCCTTAGCCCTCTTTCCCAAAGGAAAAAAGTTGGCTTCTGGAAGTTCCGATAATACTATTCGTATCTGGGATGTAGAGACCATGAAAGAACTCAAAAAACTTAGCAGGCATACGGAATCGGTTACGAGTTTGGTCTTATTTTCTGACGAAAATAGACTAGCTTCAGGAAGCGATGATGGTACAATCCGCATCTGGGATATTGAGCAGGAAAAGGAACAAAAAAAATTGCCGGGGCATTCGGCTCCTATTACAAGCTTAGCCATATTTTCTAATGAGAAAAGGTTGATCGCAGGAAGCTGGGATGGGCATATCTGCATTTATGGCATGGAAGTAGGAAAAGAACTCAAAAAACTCAATGGGCATAAAGAAGGAGTTATGTCTTTAGCCCTTTTTTCTGATGAAAAGAAGTTAGCTTCTGGAAGCTCGGATGAGACTATTCGCATCTGGGATATTGAGATAGGAGAAGAACTCCACAAAATGGAAGGACATAAAGGTCCGGTTATGACCTTAAGCCTATTCTCCGATGGAAAAAGATTAATTTCAGGAAGCATGGATGATACAATCCGCATCTGGGATATTGAGGCCGGAAAAGAACTCCAAAAACTGGAAGGGCATACGGGCTGGGTTACGACTTTGGCTCTTTACCCCGGAGAAAGAAAGGTAGCTTCAGGAAGCGATGATAAGACTATTCGTATTTGGAACCTTGATATGGCAATAGAGTTTAAAAAGCTCGATGAAGCTATAATAAAAATTAAAACTTTTGCCTTTGATCTAAGTGTTTTAGTGATTGGAAATGGTAAAAGAATAGACATTTGGAATACAAAGACAAAGAGAGAGCTCAAAAAGCTTGAAGGTCATACAAGCAGTGTTAGCTCTTTAGTCCTATTTTCAGATGGAAAGAAATTAGCTTCAGCAAGCAAGGATGCAACAATTTGTATTTGGGATGTGGAGACAGGCCTAGAGCTTAAAAAACTCGAAAGTCATACAAGCTCTGTTATAACCTTAGCCTTATTTCCAGATGAAAAAAAATTAGTTTCAGGAAGTTCGGATAAGACTATTTGTATATGGGATATAAAGATTGGCAAAGAGCTTAAAAAACTCCAAGGACATACAAGCTCAGTAATGGCTTTAGCTCCATTTCCTAAGAAAAAAAAATTGGCATCAGGAAGCTCTGATAAGACGATCCGCATTTGGGACGTGAAAACTGGTCAAGAGCTTAAAAAACTTGAAGAACATACAATATGGGTAAAGGCTATAGCTATATTTCCCAACGAAAAAAGGTTAGCTTTCGTCAGCATGTTTGAAAATATACGGATATGGGACTTAGATAAAGGCATTCAATTAAAGCTTCCCGGAACAGATACAGAGCGAGCTACCTCTCTAGCGCTTTTCCGATATGGAAAATGGTGGATTTCTGGAGGTGATGATCAAAAAATACGCATCCGGGATATAGAAAATAACACCATAATTGCTGTCATCCATCTTCCATTTGAAATTGAAAAAATTGCTCTCAAAGACGATCGAATTCTATGTGCAATAGATTCATTAAAAGGCATATGGATTTGGAAGTTGCATTATGAAGAAGGTAACATTGAGCCTGAGCTTTTATGGACAACCCATCCTAGTTTAAGTTGTGACAAAGCAGAGATATCGCAGACTGTTGGGCTTTCAGAAGCTAATCGGCGACTTCTGATTCAACATGGGGCAAAAAGACCTAAAAATAAGTAGACAGGAGTTGTATGACTTCTCTCAATATGATCTCTAAATCTAATTCTTATGCTAGAAGAACCGAACTACCTGTTGAACCAGCAGAGCAGCCAACTCTCAAGAAAAAATACGAGCTCTCAGAAATAGATGAGAAGTGCTTACAAGCCTTGAATAAGCGATTGATGAGCTTAGCTAATCTCCAATCTTATGCTGGAGCATGTCAAGCTAGCGAAAGCCTGAGAGAAGAACAAGAGACTCTTTTTAAAATTGTCAAGCGATCTAAATATTTAGAAAACGAGAAAATCGCTGCTGCCAATGCCATTTCCATCTTGAACCTGATGGGTTATTCTTTTAGCCGTAAAAACTTAAGAAAAGTTCGTATCCCAGGAGCATATCTTGAAGAAGCGAATCTTGTAGGGGTTGATCTGCGTGGAGCTGACTTAAGAGGAGTTACACTTACACAAGCTGTTATGAATTACGTCCTTTTTCAAGGTGCTCTTATGGGAGGAGTAAGATTGGGACAATCGCCTTTAGTCAAGTGTAAGGCAGGTATTGAAAAAATATGCCTCACACAGGATGGAACAAAGTTGATAGGGGGTGCTGGTAATAGCATTTATATTTTTGGTTTAGAGACAGGAAAAAAAACTAAAAAACTGAACGGGAATCAAAGTGATGTTACAACCATAGCTTTAATCCCTAATAGGAAAGGATTGGCTTCTGGGAGCTATGGCGGGGCTATCTACATTTTGAATCTTGAGATAGAGCAAGAGCCTAAAAGACTAAAAGGACATAAAGAGGGAGTTAGTGCTCTAACTTTTTCTCTCGATGGAAAAATGCTAATTTCAGGAAGTTGGGATAAGACCATTTGTATCTGGGATGCGGAAAGTGGAAAAAAATGCAAAACACTAAAACAACGTGCAAAAGTTACATCCCTAATATTATTAGATAGAGAAAATTTGGCTGTAGCAACTGTTGCTAAAACTATTCGCATCTGGAATATCAAGACCGCCCAACAACTTAATAAACTCGTAGGTCATACACTAACGGTTACTAGCCTAGTTTTATTTTCAGGTGGAAAAAGATTAGCCTCAGGAAGCTATGATAAGACCATCATCATTTGGGATATGGAGGGATTCAAACAATTCAAAAATCTCGAAGGACACACTGATGCTGTTACGACTTTAGCTCTTTTCCCTAACAAAAATCGCTTAGCGTCAGGGAGTTATGATAATACCATCCGCATTTGGGAAATAGAAACAGGCCAAGAACTCCAAAAACTTGAAGGGCATACAGATAGTATTACAACCTTAGCTTTTTTCCCAAATGGAAGAAAATTAGCCTCCGGGAGTGAAGATAAGACTATTCGTTTTTGGAATATTGATTTGGAACCTAAAAATCTTAAAGAGAAGACAACAAAGGTTCGCACTGTTGCGCTCCTTGCTAATCTAAACTTATTGGCAATTAGCAGTGATAAAAATATTTATCAATGGGATCTCAAGACAAGGAGAGAACTCAAAAAACTTGAAGGGCATATTGATACTGTTAGAGCTCTAGTCATCTCTACCAATGGAAAAGTACTGTTTTCAGGGAGTGAGGATAAGACAATTCGCGTGTGGGAGATGGAAACAGGTAGAGAACTTAAAAAGCTTGAAGGACATAAACGTGACGTTAGGAGCTTAGCCATCTCTACCGATGGGAAGTTATTGGCTTCTGGGGGTGGGGATAAGACAATTCGTATCTGGAATCTTGCGAAAGATGAACAATTTAACACACTCCAAGGGCATACATACATAGTTACTGATCTGGCTTTTTTTCATAATGGAGAAAAGTTAGCTTCAGCAGGTATGGATGAGACCCTACGAATTTGGGATTTAGGGATAAAAAACGAAGTTAAAAAACTTAAAGGGAATACAACATGGGTGACGCCTTTAGTCTTATTTTCTGATGGAAAAAAATTGGCTTCAGTAAGCGACCGTAAGACTATTTATTTTTGGGATCTAGTTAATAATAAGAAAATAAAAACCTTAGAAATACACAGAAAAGATGTTACATCTCTAGTACTGTTCCATGACGAGAAAAGATTAGCTTCCGGAAGCCATGATACAACAATTCGTATATGGAATTTAGAAAATTATCAAGAAATTGCTGTTATTTACCATCCATTTGCGATTGAGAGAATTGCCCTAAGCAATAAATTTCTATCTGCAATAGATTCATCTGAAGGTTTATGGATGTGGAACCTGCGGGAAGAAAAAAATAGCGTTACACCTGAGCTCCTATGGACGACACATCCGGGATTGAATTGTGCTGATGCACAAATATCCCAGGCTATCGGACTTTCAGGCGACAATTCGCAACTCATGACCCAACATGGAGCCAAATGAACTAAATTAAGGAGATAACATGACTTCTCTAATCTCTAGTGCAAATCCTTCCCATCGAGTAACTGAGCCTCCTGTTCAACTAGCCCACCAGACATTCATCAAGAAAAAATACGAACTCTCCGAGGTAGAGAAGAGTTGTTTAGAGGCTTTGAATAAGAGACTGATGAGTTTAGCCAACCTCCAATCTTATGCTGGAGCTTGTGAAGCAAGTGACAGCCTTCTAGAAGAACAGAAGACTCTTTTCAAAATGGTGAAGCGATCAAAATACTTTGAAAATGAAAAAATTGCAGCAGCCAATGCGATGGGTATCCTAAACCAGGCTGATTACTCTTTTAGTCGTAAAAACCTAAGAAAAGTTCGTATTCCTGGAGCTTATCTTGAAGGAGCAAATTTAGTGGGAACTGATTTTCGAGAAGCTGATTTATCTGGAGTAATACTAACGCAAGCTGTAATGAATTATGCGCTTTTCCATGGAACTCTTATGGAAAAATCAAGGTTAGGACAGCGGCCGATGATTAAATCTAAACATACGGTGGAAGCTATTTGTATTACAAAAGATGGGAAGAGATTAATAGTAGGTAAGGGTAAAGATATCCATATTTTGGATCTAGAGATAGGAAAAGTGCTCAAAGAGCTAAAAGGACATACAGCTAAAGTTACAACTTTAGCTTTTTTCCCAAAGGAAAAAAAGTTAGCTTCAGGAAGTGAGGATAAGATTATCTATATCTGGGATTTGGGAATAGGAAGGAAACTCAAAAAGCTTGAAGGGCATAGTGGGCAGGTTACGAATGTAGTTATTTTTCCGGATGAAAGGAGGTTAGCTTCAGGAAGTTTTGATAAAACCATTTGCATCTGGGACGTAGGTACTGGAAAAATCCTCAAAAAACTCTTAGGACATATAAGCCATATTACCAGTTTAGCCTTATTTCCTGATGGGCGAACACTAGTTTCAGGAAGCTTAGATAAGACAATCCGTATCTGGGATGTTAAAACTGGCCAAGAGCTTAAAAAACTAGACGGGCATACAAATATCGTTACAGCTTTAAGCGTTTTTCCTGATAGAAAAGCATTAGCGGTAGGAAGTTTAAATATTATTTATATATGGGAACTTGAAGCTAATAAAAAATTTAAAAAAATTCGTGTGCAAGCAAATGCTTTTGTTACCTTAGCTCTATTTCCAAGTGCAAAAATATTAATTTCAGGAAATCTTGATAACACTATTAGTTTATGGGATATAGAAACAGGTAAAGAACTCAAAAAGCTTGAAGGGCACAGAGATATTGTTACTACCTTAGCCCTCTCATCCGATGGAAAAAGGTTAGTTTCGGGAAGCAAGGATAAGACTATCAGAATTTGGGATCTTAATATGGATGAAGAGTCTAGAAAACTGGAAAATTCTATCTTAAAAGTTAAAGCTCTCGCTCTACATTCTGATTCAAATTGGTTGGCTATTGGAAGTAATTGTGATGTTTGTATCTGGGATATCAAGACGGGTAAAGAGCTCAAAAAGCTCAAAGGACATACATCTAAAGTTGTGACCTTGACCCTATTCCCAGATAGAAAAAAATTAGCTTCAGGAAGTATTGGTAATTCTATCCGCATCTGGGATGTCGAGACAGGCAAAGAACTCTATAAGCTTAAAGGGCATACAGATTCGATTTCAGCTTTGGCTCTATATGCAGGTGGAAAAAAATTGGTGTCAGGAAGCGAGGATAACACTATCCGGATCTGGGATGTTGAAGGGCGTAAAGAACTTAAAAAACTTGAAGGGCATAAGTATATGGTAACAAGCTTAGTTTTATTTCCTGATGGAAAAAGATTGGCATCGGGAAGCGGGGATGAAATTATTCACCTCTGGGATTGGGAAGCGGGAAAAGAATTTAAAAAGCTTAAAGGACATACAGACTATGTTAAAACTTTAGTTCTATTTCAGGATGGAAAAAGATTGGCTTCTGGAAGTTATGATAAGACTATCCGTATCTGGGATGTTGAGACAAATAAAGAGCTCAAAAGGCTCGAAAGGCATACAAGCTGGATAACCAACATAACTCTCTTTTCCGATGAAAAAAAGCTAGCTTCTGGAAGTAGAGACCGAACGGTTCGTATCTGGGATCTTAAAAAATGGAAGGAAATTGCTGTCATAGTCCATCCATTTGCAATAGAAAAAATAGCTATTCAAAAAGATCAATTTTTATGTGTGGCAGATATACACGGAGGTGTATGGATGTGGAATCTACACCAAAAAGACGCTAGCATAAAACCCGAGCTCTTATGGGTAACTAGTCCTAACTTGGTCTGTAATTTGGCAGAAATATCTCAGGCTATAGGTCTTTCAGAAGCAAATCGGCAACTCATGACTCAATATGGGGCAAAATGAGCTAAAACTAAGAAGATATCATGGCTTCCCTAAATACGATCTCAGGATCAAGTTCTTATCCTCGCGGAGCTGGGCTCCCTGTTCAGTCCGCTCAGCAGCTAACCCTCAAGAAAAAATACGAGCTTTCAGAAATAGATGAGAAGTGCTTACAAGCCTTGAATAAGCGATTGATGAGCTTAGCTAATCTCCAATCTTATGCTGGAGCATGTCAAGCTAGCGAAAGCTTCAATGAGGAACAAGAGATTCTTTTCAAATTTGTTAAGCGATCAAAATACTTTGAAAATGAAAAAATCGCAGCGGCTAATGCTATCTCTATCCTGAGTCAAACAGGTTACTCTTTCAGTCGTAAAAACTTAAGAAAAGTTCGGATTCCAGGAGCCTATCTTGAAGGGGCAAATTTGGTAGGAGCAGATTTGCGAAGTGTGGACTTAACAGGCGTTACATTATCAAATGCTACAATGAGCTATGCTATTTTGGATGGAGCTAGAATGGAAAGAGTCCAACTAAGCAGGTGGCCTATGATAAAATGTGAGGGACCGATTAAAAATCTCTGCTTATTTCCTGATGAAAAAAGAATCATCGGAAGCATCGGGAGGACAATCTATATCTGGGATTTAGAGACAACTAAAGAAACACACAAGTTTGAAGGACACACCAGTGATATTGTTGCTTTAGCTTTTTTTCAAAAGGGAGAGAAATTGGTTTCTGTAGGAAAATTTAGATATGAAAAGCATTTAACAGGGATTAAAAAAAATATCATCTTTTTTAATGACTCTATTCGTATCTGGGATCTAAAGACGTCCAAAGAACTTTGCACACCCATAAGATATCCAGAAAATGTTGGTTCCGTAGCTGTTTTTCCTGATGGAAGAGGGGTCATTTTGAACAATCATCACAGTTTGTGTATTCTAGATCTCGGAACTGGCCAAGTACTTAAAAAGCTTCAACCAGATTATGGTAGTATTGCTACCATGATTTTGTGCATGAATGGAAAAAATTTGATTTCAAATGATAGTGCAAATATCTGTATCTGGAACCTAGAAACGTACAAATTTAAGGTTCTTCTTGGACATACTGCCCCGGTTACTTCGTTTGCTTTATTTAAAGACGAGAAAAAGCTGATCTCGGGAAGCCAAGATACAACGATCCGTTTTTGGGATCTTGAAACAAGCCAAGAGATAAAGAAAATAGAAACACCTGCTCAGATAGATCGACTAGGGAGCGTACCTAAAAGA
>JAFEGW010000007.1 GCA_018239715.1 Verrucomicrobiota bacterium | reverse complement strand
TCTTTTAGGTACGCTCCCTAGAGGCTCCCCCGCTCACTTTAGACGATGCACCATTAGGAATTTTTTTAATCGACGGCACCTGGCGTTATGCCGGAAAAATGGCCAAAAGCCTTCCATCCTCTTATATCGCCCGCAGTTTGCCGGTGCATTTCCGTACCGCCTATCCCCGCCGCCAGCCTGATTGCCCCGACCCCGAGCGCGGACTTGCTTCGGTGGAAGCCCTTTTTTTAGCCTATTCCATCTTAGGAAGAGATACCGACGGCCTCTTAGACCATTACCACTGGAAAGAAAGATTCCAACAAAACTACCACCTCAGTTAAGATATTTTGATTTATGAACCCGACGATCTATTCTTTAGATGACCATCAAATCCCCCTCGGCAGTGTGGACCCCGATGCTCTACGCGTCGTCAATAGCCTGCAAAAAGCCGGCCATGTGGCTTACATCGTGGGCGGCGGTGTCCGCGACCTCTTGCTCCAGCAAAGACCTAAAGATTACGATATTTCAACATCGGCAAAGCCCGAAGAGATCAAAGATCTTTTTCGCAGCCAATGCCTTTTGATTGGGCGCCGTTTCCGCTTAGCGCATATTCGGTGCGGAAGAAAAATCCTCGAAGTTTCAACCTTTAGATCGGGAGATCCTGAAAGCGATCAATTGATCATCCGCGATAATGAGTGGGGTTCGCCTGAGCAAGATGTCATGCGCAGAGATTTTACCATCAATGGGCTTTTCTACGATCCCGCTAGCCAAACGGTCATCGACTATGTGGGAGGATATCCCGATCTGCAAAAAAAATATCTCCGCACTATTGGGCAGCCTTTTTTACGCTTTAAGCAAGATCCTGTGAGGATGATCCGGCTCATCAAGTTCCAAGCCCGTTTCGGATTTGAAGTCGATCCCGATGCTAAAATCGCGCTGGCCGAATGCCGTCCTGAAATCATGAAAAGCTCTCAGGCCCGCATTTTCGAAGAAATTCTCCGCATGCTCGAATCGGGCGCTTCTCAAGCATTCCTACAATTAATGAACGAATCGGGCTTCCTCGAACATTTAATGCCCCCCTTTTCTGATTTTTTGGAAAGCCCTGCGGGCGAAGACGTCTTCTCTTATCTCGCAGAAGTCGATACACGGACCCGCACCACCAAGCCTTTGGACCGCGGCGTTTTGCTGAGCTGCTTGATCTTTCCCCTATTGCAAAAGTTTCTCCAGACCCGCTTTATCGATCGGGGAAAAATTCCTCACCTTGGCGAGATCCAGCATGAAACCTATCAAGTGATCTCCACTCTTTTCCAACCGTTCTTTCTGATCCCCCGCAAGCTCCGAATGAAGATCACCTCTATTCTCACCGCTCAATTCCGGATGACTCCCTATGAAAAAAGGGTAGGAAAAAGGCCTCGTATCCCCCGCGATCCCGATTTTCCTCTCGCCTTGGAATTCCTCGATCTCCGCACCTGCTTAGAGCCGGCTTTAAAAAACATCTTAGAAACGTGGCAAGAGGCCTTTGTGCATCCCGCGCATCGACGGCATCACCCTCGAAAACACCCTCCTCGCCATGCCTCCTAAAGTAGAATTTCTTGGACCTCCTTTAGATGCCGGGCCTCTTCCCGCTGTCTTTTATTTTGCTCTTTCCGCGCATGATAGCTTGCATCTGGACCCTTACAATCAGCCGGCTGTCTTTCTTTCCTCTTCCCGCTTGCGCATCTTTTCCATGACTTTGCCCGGCCATGATGTTCTTCCTCCCACGGAAGCCCTGCGTGTGTGGGCCGAGGAGATCCATCAAGGGCGGAATGTCATCCAAACGTTCACACAAGAAATTGCCGATTATATCCATCATCTTATCGAACATCGTGTGGTCGACCCTCAAAAGATCGGCATGATGGGCCTCTCTCGCGGCGCCTTTATTGCTGCGCATGCTGCTGCTCTGCTTCCGGAAGTTTCTTACATTTTGGGGTTTGCTCCCTTGACCCGGCTGGACACGGTAAAAGAATTTGAAGGACTCGATGTCGACAGATGGAATCTTACCCATTGGACGGATAAACTCTACGATCGATCGCTGCGCTTCTATATCGGCAATCGAGACAAGCGGGTTGGAACTGACCCTTGTTTCCAATTCATTTCGCAGCTTTCAGAAACAGCTTATCAACACCGAATCAGCTCTTCTCCTATCGAATTAATCATCGGGCCTTCCATCGGACATCAAGGGCATGGAACTGCCCCCCCTGTCTTCAAGCAGGGAGCTTCCTGGCTGAGCCAAAAACTCCTGGGAGACTCCCATGACTGATATCTTCCTCATTGCGGGGGAAGCGAGCGGAGATCAACTCGGCGAAGGACTTCTGCATGCTCTGTATCAGCAAAATCCTCATCTTCAAGTGAGGGGCGTCGGCGGTCCTAAAATGCGAGCTGCCGGCATGGAAATTGTCTATCCGATGGAAGAGCTCCAGGTAATGGGGTTCATCGATGTTCTGTTTTCATTGCCCTCTCTGATCCGGCGCTTTTACAAAACCATCGATGCCATCTTACAAGCTCAGCCTAAGGTCGTCATCACCATTGACTATCCCGGTTTTAATCTGCGGCTTGCACGTATGCTCCGTAAAAAAGGGTTTAAGGGAAAAATCTGCCACTACGTCTGCCCTTCCGTCTGGGCCTGGGGAAAAAAGAGAATTCAATTGATGGCAGAAAACCTTGACCTTCTTCTTTCCATCCTGCCTTTTGAAAAACAGCTGTTTGCTGCAACTCCCCTGTGTGTCGAATATATTGGCCATCCCCTCGTGCAGAAAATGGTTCCCCAAGAAAGCTCTGATTCCGTGGTAGCGTTTTATCCCGGCAGCCGTACGAAAGAGATCGAGCGGAACTTTCCGTTTTTTCTCCGATTGATTTCTTCCTTGCAGCGCGACTTCCCCCATTTTCGTTATGTCGTCTCCGTTGCCCAGGAAAAATACCGTCCTCTCCTTCAACAATTAGCTTCGTCGACCTCGCTTGAATTGCTATCCCCTGTAGAACTCCAAAAGCTTAAACCGACTCTCGCCATCGCCAAATCAGGCACGATCACTTTAGAACTCGCCCTTCGAGAGATTCCGACTGTGGTCACCTATGCGATCTCTCCATTGGACATCTTTTTAGCAAAACATATTTTTAATATTTCACTGCCGTATTATGCCCTTCCCAACTTGATTGCGAGAAAAAGTGTTTTCCCTGAGCTCATAGGCCCCGCATTGACCGATGAAACTCTCCTCCAGACAGTAAAAAATTTAATATTAAACAAAGACGCCTGCAAAGCGGAGTGCCAGCATCTGCGTTCTATACTCGGATCGGAAAATAGCAATACCAGGTCTGCACAATTGATCTTAACCCTGCTAAAAGGGTAAACTAGAAGTCTTATGGATAGTCCATTAAAAATTTTTACAGAACAGCTGCGCCATGGAAAACGGGAGACCCTTGAACATGTCCTCCCCTCCGACCTATTGGACCTCCATGAGCCTGACATCTCGTTCCACAGTCCTATCCATCTGAAAGGCCAGGCCTATGAAACCGATGAGCATCTCATTTTGCACCTATCGGCTCATACAGAGGTGCAAATGCCTTGCAGCGTCTGCAATCAAATGACAGTGGTCCCTTTGCAGGCCGAAGACATTTATCATACCATTCCTTTAAATGAACTCAAATCGACAATTTTTGATTTTACAGACATCGTCCGGGAAGAACTTGTTCTGCTCATTCCTCAATTTATCGAATGCCAGGAGGGGAAGTGCCCCGAGCGGTCTACCGTCACTAAGTTCATGAAAAGCCCTGCGGTTTCTGACGAGCACCATTTTCCGTTCGCCGATTTATAGAACATTTAGTATAATCCTTACCAATTAGGAGTTTTAACAATGGCTGTACCACGTAATAGATTATCTAATGCGAGAAAAAATTCCCGCCGAGCGCACCACGCTAAAAAACCCAAAAATGCAATGACCTGCCCTAACTGCAAAGGCAAAAAGCTCTCTCATACCGTCTGCCCTCACTGCGGACATTATGCCGGCCGATCCATCGCAGCTAGTGACAAAAAATAGACTTGTTGCGTAACTTGGCTTTACAAGAGAGTTGCGCACCATGACTCACCATCAATATCGGATTGGCGTTGATCTCATGGGCTGTGATACGGCCCCTGAGGATCTTTATCGCGCTGTTTTAGCCCTTCACGAAGAACCATTTCCTGCCCAGATCATTTTCTTTGCTTCCGAAGAGGTGAGCGGCGAGCTAGACCCTGCAATTCACGTCGTGAAGAGCTCCGATGTCATTCTAAAAGAAGACGACCCCATCATCGCGGTCCGCCGTAAAAAAGATGCCTCTCTCTGCCAAGGTCTCCTTTTTTTAAAAGAGAAGAAAATCGATGCCTTTGTCTCAGCCGGAAATACCGGCGCTCTTTTGCTGGCAGCGAAAACAACCTTAAAAACCCTTCCCCGCATCGACAGGCCCGCCCTTCTGGCTCTTCTTCCCACCAAAAAAAGAGAAGTCGCTGTTCTGGACATTGGTGCTAATTTAAGCCTGAAACCGGATCATCTCCTTCAGCTTGCAGCCATGGGAATCGCTTACCAAAAAAGCCGAGGCATTGCAAATCCCACCGTCGGCCTTCTCAACATTGGAACGGAAGCTAAAAAAGGAACACCCCAGCTGCGCGAAGCTTACATCAAACTCGAAGCCATGAACCGCGACACGCCTGTTTTTGCTGGCAATATCGAAGGAAAAGATGTTTTCCAGGGTAATATCGATGTTTTAGTCACCGACGGATTTACGGGGAATGTTTTCCTGAAGACCGCCGAAGGCATCGCTGCGTTTATTTTAGAAGAATTAGAAATAAGCTCCCGCGAATCTTCTTTTACCCATCTCAAACATGAGCTGGTGAATCTACGCTCCCGCCTCCATTATGCCGAATATCCCGGAGCGATCTTATGCGGCGTCAACGGCGTTGTCGTCAAATGCCATGGGGATTCCTCTCCAGAGACCTTTGTCCGCGGTATAAAAGGCGCCCTGCGCCTCGTCGAGCACGATTTTCTGGAAAAAATTAAATCGCAGCTTAAGAACTATTAAAAGTTCGCCTTAAAATAAACTGCGTTGGTAACTTCATATTCATTGTAAATTTGAAAAAGGAAATATGACGAGAGACGGACAGAGTAAAAATTCTGCTAGAGATTTCAATGTAATCTATACTTTTCCTGAAAATAACATAGAACAGACAAAAATAGAAACTGCACGCACTATTATTCGACCGATTAAGATGGAAGACCAGTTTTTCATCTGGAAAGAGCTCTATGGTAATAGAGAAACCATGAAATTTTATCATGACAGAATCCCTAGAACCCTCAAGCGAGTAAGTAGCGACGTGATAGGTTGGAATGACTTATTTCTTCAAGGCATTCCTTATAGCGCTTATGTTGTAATTTCAAAAGACAGTTCTTCACAAAAAATTGGATTGATTGTCATAGAAGCTCGCCAAGAACATGATGCTCAACCAGGTGTCGCCCAAATTTTCTATCTGTTTGCTCAAAAATTTAGAGGAAATGGTTTTGGAACTGAATCAGTGAATGCTTTTGTGAATTATTTTGTAAAAGAACAACTGGCTAAAAACCAAAAGTTTCTTGTACAAGGTTATTCTCTGCAAGCTTTAGAAATGTCTGCTCTTCTGGAAAATCAAGCCTCGATAAAATTGATCGAAAACCACCTGAAACCCAGCTCTATGAAAGAAGAGGAACGTTATGGTGAAAAAAGAAAAATTTATCAAATTCAGTATTAAAGGGAAATTTTTCTAGAAAATCTTGGGGGTTTTCAAAGAAGACTGTAAGTTTTTAGAAAACACTTCAAATTTGAAAAGCTTATCACAAATTCCATCCATTACACTCACTGCTTTTATCAAGCATCTTTTTTTATCCAAGCACTTGACGATCCTAGGCTTTTTACTGAATTCGTCGATGGAACCCGCCATCCGTGGGAAGAGCAAATAAAATGTCTGAATGCAAGATATCGATGTCTTACCTTTTTCTTCGTTTCAGCGATCTTCACCTGTGCAAGCTTTGTCGCTCTTCTGTTAGCAGCAATTTCCAAGCTTCAATCTCAATTATTGTTCATTAAACTGCGTTTTCTTCAACGACACTGTCGTGCTCTTCATCTTATTGGAAATCGTTGACAAAGGAGCAGATTCAAGCTCAGAAAAGAGAGAACGGATGTTATCCTAGCTATACTCAGCGTTTCACTATTAACACCCCATATCTTCACCCTACACCCGACAAGAAAAACGAAATGCTGCTCAAAATATATCATTAGTCACAACTTAGGATGGGACGTCTTTTACTCTTGAGACTTTAGATTTAGAGTGACAGTCTTAAATTAAAGATCCTTGAGTTTTCTGCCTGTCCAGTGGTATCTTTTTTGAAAAAAGCAGGAGTATCTATGGCAAATCCCATCCAAAAAGCTTCCTCTTTGATTAACGCAATGGAAATACCGCATTTTTTCACTGAATTTGTCAATGGAACATTTGATTCTGTGAAAGAACAAGAAAAAATAAAAGCTCTAAGCACGAAAGCTCTGCGGCTATTCTTTGCTTCTGTTGTCTGCGGTATCGCCAGCTTTGTCACAGTGCCTTGGGAAATTTCTTCAAAAATTAGGCAAGGACAATTCTCATTAAAAGGATTAGGTTTTATTTTCCCTTTTCTGGGATTAGGAGCCTTTGCTCTTTGCTATCATTATGGTAAGTCGGGTCAAAATCAAGATAAAGTTCTTCTTCATTTCACAACCCTTTCCTTAAGTGTTACCGATAATCCCACACAGAATCTCGAGTTAATCCGTGCTACTGCTGAAAATCATTTTAATGAACTAAAAAAGATAGCTCAGCCAGATCCTGCGATGACTCCCAAACCCGGGGTGCTACCTCTGCTAATTGAGCTTCATTACCTCCAATCTTATTGCCAGACTCTTGCTGCAACATCATCCGTTACACTAGCAGAAAGAAAAATCTCTCCTTATCCCTGGTATAATAAATATTTTAAAATTAGCCCTCAATATCTCGAAGCTTCTGAAGAAAAGAAAATGGAACTGCAGAAGAAAAATATTATTCTTGTAACAGGGCCCCGAGGAAAATCCTTTCGCGTGAACGAGATTTATGAAGAATTAGGTTTGGCGATCCCAAAGTCTTGATAATCAATTGCATAACTACCACTAGTATTTAAGGTGCGAACTGTGTAAAATGCGGTTTCACACACACGGTAAATTATGAATCAAGAAATTCTTTTAAATGTTGAATCGAAAGAGACACGGTGTGCTTTCCTGAAGAACGGCCTTTTGCAAGACCTGGTGATTGAAAGAAAAAATAGCCGCCAGTTAACAGGGAACATCTACCGAGGACGTGTAACCAATATTTTACACAACATCCAATCGGCCTTCATTGATATTAATGAAGGCGAAAACGGCTTCATCCACATCTCCGACATCTTGGAAAACACCCAAAAATTCCAAGAGCTGTTCGATATGGATTTCGATCTCGATCTAGAAGCCGAAGGACGCAGCCGCAAAAAGCAACGGGAGACCGATATCTCTAAGATTTTGAAACCCGACCAGCCTGTGCTGGTGCAGGTCGTCAAAGAACCGATTGGAACGAAAGGTGCACGTCTGACTTCCAATGTCTCCATCGCAGGGCGTTACCTGGTCCTGCTGCCCAACACACCACACCGCGGAGTTTCCCGCAAAATTGAAGACCGCGCAGGCCGCGACCGACTAAAAAAACTCATCCAAGCTTTCGAAATGCCTCAAGACATGGGACTGATCTGCCGGACGGCCAGCTTGAACGCCACTCCGGAACAACTGATCCAAGAAGCTAATGACTTGCTTAATACCTGGAAAGACATCATGGAGAAATTCGAAAAGGCCAACCGACCGACCTGCCTTTTCGAAGAATCGGACCTCATCAAGCGATCCCTCATCACCGCCATCGATAAACATTACACCCGCATTTTAGTGGACGATTACAATACATTTCAGCGATGCAAACAACTTTACCAACGCTATTGCAGCGACCATGAAGTTAAAATTGAATACTACCGCGATAAGACTCCGATGTTCGAGCGATTTGGCGTGGAACGGGAAATTGACAAAGCGCTCCGCCGAAAAATCTGGCTCCCTAGCGGCGGCTACCTGTTTTTTGACCGTACCGAAGCCATGCTCACAATCGACGTCAACTCGGGCCGCAGCAAAGATCAACGCAGAGCGACAGATGTGGAAGAATCTTTAGTCCGCATCAATATGGAAGCCGCAGATGAAATCGCGAGGCAACTTCGCATCCGCAATAGCGGCGGACTGATTATTTGCGACTTTATCGATATGCGAGCTCGAAAAAACCAGCGGCGTGTTTTAGAGCGGCTGAAAGAGGCCATGAAAGAAGATTCGGCGAAATGCACGGTTTTAGGCATGAGCGAGTTCGGCCTGGTGGAAATGACGCGTCAGCGCAGCCGCGAATCTCTGGCTCAGATGATGTTCACCGCATGTCCTTATTGCACAGGCAATGGAATTATTAAAACACATGAAAGCGTCGTCATTGAAATCGAACGAACATTGAAAAAACTCGTTTTGCAACAGCAGCAATTTGCCTTGGAGCTGGTCTCTCATCCAAGCTTAGACCACTTCTTAAGCCATCAAGACAAGTCGTATTTAAGAAAATTAGCTGAGAAATGGAATGCCGACTTAAAATTCGACTCCGACGACACGCTTCATCTTAACGATTTTCAATTCTATTCGACAACCAATGGCAAACAACTCGAAATTTGAAGAAAAAGTTCAGGCGCAAGCATGGATGTCGGAGAAGGTGAAGCGCATTTGCCTCACCTTCTATCAAAGCTTCGCTGAAGTCTTAACCGAGCATCGCATTCCCCTTTCATCCTGCCATCAGTGTTTTGAGGATCTCTTGCAGCTCATCAAAACCCAGCATCTCACGCCGTTTGTCTTTCAGCCGTTTCATGAAAAAATCCGGTATCCTTTCGACTATTATCAATTTGGGAAAGACTTTTTCAGCCTCCTCATCGATGTTAAAGCCTCAGAGGTCCATGGCCATCCTCATATCGAAGAGGTCATTTCTCATTTAAAACAGGGACATAACGTTGTTTTTCTTGCCAATCATCAGATCGAAGCCGATCCCCAGGCGATCAGTATCCTGCTCGATGAGAAATACCCTAAACTCGCGGAAAATATGATTTTTGTAGCGGGAGAACGAGTGATCACCGATCCTCTGGCCATTCCCTTCAGTATGGGCAGAAACCTCCTCTGCATCTACTCCAAGCGGTATATCGACCATCCTCCCGAAAAAAAAGCCGAGAAACAGCATCATAACAAGCGAGCGATGGAACTGATGTGCCTTCTTCTGAAAGAAGGAGGAAAATGCATTTATGTGGCCCCTAGCGGAGGACGCGACCGCCGCAATGCTCAAGGAGTGGTGGAAGTAGCGCCCTTCGATCCGCAAAGCATTGAAATGTTCTACCTCATGGCTCAAAAAGCCAAGACACCGACCTACTTCTATCCTATGGCCCTTGCTACCTATCACTTGCTCCCGCCGCCCGAGGCGATTCAGATTGAGCTGGGAGAAGCACGCCATGGCCAGCGCGGCCCCGCCCATCTCTCCGTAGGGCCCTGTATTGACATGGAAAGATATCCAGGTTACGATCAATCTGACAAGCACGCCCGGCGCCAGGCAAGGGCCGACCATATCTGGAACTTGGTCAGCCGCGATTATCAAATGTTAGTGAAAGGAGTCCCATGAGAAAATTTATCACCACTCTATTAATAGCTGGAACGATCCACGTTTTCGGCGCAGCCTCCTATGAACGGGTTGAAGATAAAAACCCTCTCAAAATCCTCACTCCTGCACTCTCCGAAAGAAAAACCGCCAAAATCCGCCTCAGCAATGGTTTAGAGGCTTATCTTGTTTCCGATCCCGGGGTGCATGAATCAGCTGCTGCACTCTCCGTTGAAGCGGGCTCTTGGCAAGATCCTAAAGAGTATCCCGGAATGGCCCACTTTTTAGAGCACATGCTGTTCATGGGAACGACAGCCTATCCGAAAGAATCCGAATACATGCAGTACATCAGCGATCATGGCGGAACTCCCAATGCTTATACAGCCCCGGATAGAACCGTCTACAGTTTTTCCATCAACAACGACGGGTTTAAGGGCGCTTTAGATCGATTTTCCCACTTCTTTGTCGACCCTCTTTTTCTCCCCTCCTGTATCGGACGCGAGCTTCATGCAGTGGATCAAGAGTTTGCCAAAAACGTTGAACATGATGGCTGGCGCTGCATGATGATCCTGAAAGAAACAGGCAACCCAGAGCACCCGAATGCAGCCTTCTCTATAGGTAACGCCGCTACACTGGGTAATATTCCACAAGAAGCTCTTAAAAAATGGTATCAAGAACACTACAGCTCCAACCGCATGCACTTGGTGGCCATTTCTCCTCTTCCTCTGGAAGAAATGATCCAGCTCACTGTCGACCATTTCTCTCCGGTGCCCAATCACAACTTAGAAGCCCCCGCTTATCCTGACGAGATGTTTTCTTCTCAGCAAAAAGGGCATTTTCTCTATATCAAGCCTGTCAAAGACCTCAAATCGGTGTCGCTCATTTGGCAGCTGCCGAAAGAAATCGCTTTGGACAATGAGACAGCCTCGACCTCTCTTCTCGGTTATGCTTTAGCCAATGGGACAGAAAATGGCCTTTTAGAGCAACTCAAGCGGGAAAAAATTGCAGAGAATGTTTCTGTTTCTACAGATAAATGGAGTAAAAGCAGCTGCCTCTTTAGCATTGATATCTCCCTCACTGAAGCCGGAATCAAACAAATCGATACCATCCTCCTCCGCACCTTCCAAACTCTCAGCCGCCTTAAGGAGACCGGCATCCCCCGCTACATCTTTGATGAAACTGAGCGCATGGCTAAAATCGGCTACGAGTACCAATCCCGCAGCGATGCCTATCAGTTTGTCACGAGCACAGCTGCCGCCCTCGTCTTTGAGAAATTAGAGACTTTCCCCCAGCAAACAGTATTGCCTCTCCGTTACGATCCTAAAATGGTCAGCAGCCTCTTAGAGTCGCTGACTCCCTCATCCTGTATCTATCTCGTCTGCGCCGACCCTAAGCTCACCGGAGTTGCCACGAATAAGAAAGAAAAATGGATGGATGCTTCTTATACCCTTAAAGAAGCTTCTTCCTCTCAGCTCGTCGCCTGGGCTGACGCAAAAACCCACTCTCACATCGATATCCCCTCTCCTAATCCTTACCTTCCCGAATCAATTGCTCTCATTCCCGCGTCGCAAAACCTGCCGGCAAATCCTACGCTTTTAGCTCAAGAAGAACTCGGAAAGCTCTACTTTAAGCAAGATCAAAAATATCTCGTCCCTGAAACCACGGCTCTGATCTCTTTAAAAACCCCTCAAATGGACGGATCTGCCAAATCGCGCGCACTTTTTGATCTCTATAACCGAGCCCTGTCAGAGAAGCTCTGCTCGCCTCTCTTTTACGCAGCACAAGCAGGACTTGCATTAAATTTTTCTCAGCAAGAATTTAATTTTGGTATTTATGCTTCCGGGTACAGCGAAAAAATCCCTCTTCTGCTCAAAACGGCGTTTCAGTCCCTCCAGGATATCTCCCCTACAGCTGCGGAGTTCGATATTTATAAACAATCACTCCTCTCGGATTACGATAACGCCTCTAAAGAGCTTCCGATTCGGCAAAGCGCCCAGCTTCTCAATAGCTTGATCTACAATAATGCGCCGACTCCCCGTGCTAAATACCAAGCATTGAAGAACATTTCCCATGAAGACTTCCTCGGCTTTGCCCACGAAATCTTTAAAACATCTTATGCCGAAGGCATGGTCTATGGCAATATGACCTCTGCCGAAGCTGAAAATATCTGGAGCGATTTAAAAACTTCCTTGAATGCAGCTCCTTTTGCTGCGGATAAGCATTACAAAAAAGGGGTCCTCTCCCCTTCGAATAATCTCGGGCCCCACATGATCATTCAAAACACCGAGCGTCAAGGCAACAGCACAATGCTGATGCTGCATGAAGGATCTTTCTCCATGGAAAAAAGGGCAGTCCAGCAAATCCTTTCGAACGCGCTCGAAGATGATTTTTTTAATACACTGAGAACAAAACAGCAAACAGGCTATATTGCCAAATCTTGGGATGTCGAGACCGAGCGGCAACTGCTCCAGTTCTTTGCTGTTCAATCCATCACTCATCAACCGTCAGAACTTCTAGCCCGTTTCGAACTTTTCCTCGAAGAATTTAGCCGACACTTCCAGAAAAAGATCCCCGAGCAGAGGTACGAAACTCTTAAGGCCTCTCTCATCAAAGAACTCGAAAGACCCCCAGAAACCCTCGCCGGCAAAGCCGGCGAGCTCTATACGCTCGCTTTTGACTACGACGGAGATTTTGAGTGGACCCAAAAAAGAATCGAAGCGGTTAAAAAACTCACGTACACAGACTTTACAGCAACCGCCAAAACTTTCCTTTCACGCTCGAACCTCAAGCGGCTGGCCGTCCTCATGGAAGGAGTTCTCCCGGAGCAAAACCAGTTCCGTTACGAGACTATCCAGCTGGATGATATCCAAGGTATTGGGCCTTATATTTCGTATAAGTAAGAGTCATATCTTACTATGATTCTCTGCGTTCCAGTGCTCAGTTTTGATGGTAACTTAACCGCCTGGGAAAAGCTCACGATTTAATCGGAGCAGGACTTTTCAGCCAGACATAGGTAACAGATTTGCCTGCCTTATTTTCTAAAGTCAGGGCAAGTCCCGATAAAGCAAAATCTTCCTTCAGATAATTCACGGCTTTGTTGATCACAGCAGCCAAACGAGGGTATAAACTTTCTGCAATCGCAGAAACTTGCCATTTGGAAGGATCAAAAACTCCATCTACAGTTTTAACCGGACTGATAAATCTATAAGCCACATATTGATGGTAAAAAAGAAGCTGGGGAGCACGATCCTGCCTCATCACTTGAAGAATTTGAGCTTTGCTAGGGTCAGCAGGAATAAAGCTGATCGAAAAGATGCTTTGGTCTCGTGATAAAGTGAAAAGAATGCGCTGGGTCCACACCGAATTCTCAGTAGGAGGCCGCCGCTCATATTCCTCTAAGGTTTTTTTGAGCACGGAGTCGGTATAATGCATGATCACGGGTTTAAGAGATTCTAGGGCTACTTGAGCGACGTTCCCAGCGGCCGGAAGTGTGGGCCATGAAGCTGGAGTACCGATAATATAAAAATCTTGAGCATCTTGATCCCGAGGATCCTTGGTCCATTCCCGCAGAGTTCGAGGCCCGTTTCCATCTTTAAAAGTTAAAGCTAAACGGCGTAGAGAAGGGTCCTTGAGAAAACTCCGTAGAACACTTTGGATAGATTCTTTGAGTCCTTGCTCTTGAATTTCATCTAAAGACGCCTGGATGGCAGTTTCACCTTCAATATAATCTTTTTTTACTTCCAGCTCGGGATCGCGGATAAAAGAATCATAAACAAGTCGAGAGGTGTCCTCTGCCTTGATTGCACATAAAACTTGTTGAGCTTTGAGTTCTGCAGGAACAAATGAAATGGCTTCAATCGAAGGACAGATCAAAACTGTATTCAGAATGCAGGCCTTCCATTTTTCAGGATGCTTAAGAGAGTCCGTCGCTAGCCACTCTTCTTGATCCTCCTTAAGCTTTTGCAATGTTTTATCACGTATTTTTTTAGAAAAGTTCGTTTCAAAAGAAAGAGGCTGCGGCACATCTGGAACATTCAATGAAAGTGAGCTAATCACACAATATTTTACTGACATGCGATGAAAGACTACTCATTTATCGGATTAAAGGAAAACATTTTTGATTGTAAGTGCTTCGCATAGATGCATTTGCTCTATAAGAATTTCGTTTTTTTTCATGATAATTTAAAAAAATATTATTTAATAATAAATAGTTAAAAATATAGAAAATTTATTTTTCATGAATATAAAAAGATAAAAAATATATAGTTTAGTGATTCCAATCACAAAGGCCATCTATGACAACGAAAACCGCACCGCTTTTATTTATTCAAGAAACATCCATTACGACTGCTGGATCACCTCTTCCAACCTCTGGATTCGGCGAGGCTGCACTTGAAATTCAAAAAACTACTGGTCAAGTAGCACAGAAAGAAGCGCAAGAACACGCTGCTGTTCTTCTCACTCCCAGACCTTCGCTCAGTGGACGCGTGACTCCAATATCCTCTTCAGTGACGGAGGAAGAGTTGCTTTTTACCCCGCCTAGCAAAAGAGATAATCAAAGCCAGCCTCTCCCCATATCCCCTGGCGCAGATGCAAGAGTCCCGGCAGCCGCGGCAAAAACTCCTTTTTCTCCTTTGCGTGGGGCCCTCTGGGGCGCCGGATCTGATTGTAGCTCTGCTCAAAATTCCCCAAGCAATGCGTCGGAGCGCAGTGAAGCCGAGGCTTCAGCTCCAGAATCGGGAGATGAATTCGAAACTGCGGTGCTTGGAAAAACAGCAGCACCATTCCCCAGAATATCTGCTCAGGCTGCCCGTTTAGAGATGGCAGCCGAAACGAGCTCAGGAGACAGTACTCCGACTCAAAGCTCGCCCGCCAAGGCAGAAGGAACACCGAGCCCTATCAAAGCAGTGAAACAGGTTATTACGCAAAGTGATCTGACCTGCAAACCCATGCCCAAAACTCACGCTCGTGTACAGCGCGGGGTAGATTGCTTGAACAGTCTTCGTTCCCCCGAGCATAGCACTCAGGTAGCAGCCGTCAGAAATGCCATGGCTTCTTCACTGGCTCAGACCAGCCCTGTGGCATCAGTTCCTCCTAAAAAACCTACCCAAAGAAATTTACTCCTTGCCATGGAACACTGCTCCACGCTCGACGACTCTTGGACACCCTTGTTCGAGTCTACTCAAACTTTCGTCCTGGACATCGGCCATCTTCGAAATTTTAACGGAGCAGGAAAACATATTTGTCCGGCAGGCGATCCTGACGATGCAAAAATTTCGAAGCGCTACACCAACTTAAGCACCGGTGTTTGGTGTGGAATGATCGCCGAAGGCAAAAAAGGAGAAAAATTCTCCTCTCTGATTCCCCGTTCCATGACAGAACAAGAGTATTTAACTCTTCTTTCTGAAGCTCTTTCAAGACAAGAACAACTGATGGCCCGAGGAGGAAACAAGGCCTTGTTAAGGCTGGCGGATGAAAACAATCCTCTCTACGTTGAAATCTATACCGAACAAAAAGGGCATAAAGTGAATTCAGCTTTCCCGATTTTCCATTATGAAGAATATACGGAGAAAAGTACGATTCTTAGGCTTGAGATGGAATTCGAACAGTCGATTCAAAGTGCAGATCCTATCACGAGAGTTTTCATCGAAATCCCCTATGCCACTATTCTCAAAGAAGTAAAAACTCTGAAGAAGAATGATGAAGTCATTGAATTCGAGACCAAGACTCATCAAATCATCGATGTGGCCCTTCTTTTGAGCTCAGTTCCTGGACTTTGTCCGATTGCTCGCGGGATTTTAGTGAGCATTCCGAAAAAGGCTCTATAATAGATAAGCCGCTGAAAGGCGGCCGTGTTTCATCATAGAATTCTCCTTTGAGCGAAAAATGATCAAATACTTCCTTATTCGAGTATTCTCATATTGTGATGCACGGCATCGACATCATCAAGGCCCTCTAAATATTCGATGAGCTCGAGATTGGATTTTTGATCCTCCGCGCTGCATTCGACGTAGACCTTGGGAATATAACGGAGCTCAGCTTCTTCGCTTTTGATCCCCCTTTTATCGATCGCCTCTTTGACATGAAAGAGCTGATCGGGAGGAGTAGTGATAATAAACATCTCGTCATCGGCCTCAAAATCATCGGCGCCGGCTTCGGAGACGGCTAAGAAGAGCTCGTCTTCGATGGCATTTTTTTTCAGCACCTGGATGACCCCTTTCTGATCAAAATTGTAGGCAACAGCTCCAGGATTCGCTAAGTTGCCGCCTTTTTTGTTCATGGCAATCCGGATATCGGAAGAAATCCGATTCTTGTTGTCGGTCATGATGTCCAAGATCATCCCAACGCCGCCGTATCCATACATTTCATAGGTGATTTCGGAATAAGCAGCTTGATCGGCGCTGGAGGCTTTTTTGATGTTCCTATCGATGTTATCACTAGGCATGTTGGCCTCGCGCGCTTTATTCAAAACAAGCCGCAGGCGCGAATTGGACTTCGGATCAGGGCCTCCGAGCTTCACCGCTGTGATAATCTCTTTCGTGATACGGGAAAAGATTTTTCCTTTGATCGCATCGGCTCTTCCCTTCCGATGTTTAATGTTCGCCCACTTACTATGACCTGCCATTGGTTAAATCCTTTTGCATCATGATTTTATCGAGGTATTCTCCATTCTCCAGCTTAATGAATTTAGGCTGCTGCCCAAATTCATTAAATCCCATCCGCTCATAGAGACGTTTAGCGGGATTTCCTTTGTAAACTTCTAAATGAAGAACTTCAATGTTAAATTTGTCTCGAGCAGCTTGACTGGTATGCTCGAGAAGGGCCTTCCCAATGCCTCGATTGCGGTAGTTTTCATCGACGATAATAGCAAAGAGGCATTGATGGGCATATTTTTGGTAAGGCTGCAGATAGAGAGTCGACATTCCCACAGGAACACCGTCGATATAGGCTGTAAAACAGGCCTCGTATTTCGCATAGCCCATCCAGATGCGCACAGCGTCATCAATTTCTCTTGCGTCCGTCATGGGGAACCAGCGCAAGATCGCAGGGTCTGTCAGCCATCTTGTCAGATAGACTGATTCCTCGGGAACAGCAGGTCGGATTTCCGTCATAGCTGGGTCTCCAGAAAAACACGTGCTTTATAGCCTTCCTCTGTCTTAGCAAACTTTTCCTGACGGAATATCTCTGCAAAATCATTTTTCTTCAGTAAGGAGATGATGGGATTGCCCTCAAAGACCTCTGTCGAGATCATCTCGAGGTGAAAATAGTTTCTCGCGAGGTGTTTCAGATTGCGGACCATCGCTTGGCCAATTCCTTTCCGTTGCCAATGCGGATCAACGATGAGTTTAAAAAGACAGTGGTGGGCAACTTTTTTGTACGGCATCAGAAAAAGAGTCCCGACCGCGCAGGGAACATGATTGATCGTGGCTGTCACGCTGCAGCTCCAGCGGCAAAATCCGATCCAGCACTGCAGGGCATCTTCGATCTCTTTTTCGGTGCCCATCGGAAACCATTTCAACATGCCAGGGCTTTGCACCCATTGGCGGAGATAGGTGATATCCGTCAGATAGGTGTAGCGAATGTCAAAGCCGGGAATATCCATTAACCAAACTCCTTGAGGTAGGCTAAAACAAAGTCGTCGATCTCTCCATCCATGACCGCCTGAATGTTCCCGACTTCATAATCGGTGCGGTTGTCTTTGACAAGCGTGTAGGGCTGAAACACATAGCTGCGGATTTGATGGCCCCAGGCGATCTCTTTTTTCTCGCCGCCCATCTTATCGATCTTTGCCTTCCGCTCGGCCATTTCTTGTTCATACAGTTTAGCGCGGAGCATCTTTAAGCACGCTTCCCGGTTTTGAATTTGGCTTCTCTCCCGCTGGCAAGAAACGATAATCCCTGTCGGAATATGCGTCATACGGACTGCGGAGTCCGTTTTATTGACGTGCTGGCCTCCTGCGCCGGAAGCCCTGTAAGTGTCGACCCGAATATCCTCCATGCGCACCTCGACCTGAATATCATCGCCGACTTCCGGCGTCACATCGACCGAGGCAAAGCTCGTATGCCGCTTGGCATTGGCATCGAAAGGAGAAATCCGGACTAAACGATGGACCCCTTTTTCAGCTTTGCAATACCCATAAGCAAAAGGCCCGGAGATTTTGAAGGTGATATTTTTAATCCCTGCGACATCTCCCTCCACCGTATCGAGCATCTCCACATCCCAGCCGCGTTTGGTCGCCCATCGTTGATACATGCGGGAGAGCATCAGGGCCCAATCGCAAGCTTCAGTCCCCCCTGCTCCGGCGTTGATGCTGAGATAACAATTTTTGCCGTCCATTTCGCCTGAGAGCATGCGGCGGATTTCGAGTTCGGAAAGTTTCTTTTCGATCTCTTCGAGTTCTTTTAAAAGCTCTTCGACAAAAGCTTGATCTCCGCTTTCGACAGCTTCAGGCAGCAGCGAATGGACATTCGCAAATCTCTCTTTGACTTCTTGATAAGGCAGAGTCCAAGCCTTCAGCTCGTTGGACTCGGAGATGATTTTTTGGGCCAATGGGGCATCGTCCCAAAAAGCCGGCTCTCCCATTAATGTCTGCAGTTCTTCGACCCTTTTTTCTTTTGTACCCAGGTCAAAGATACCTCCACATGTGAAGGAGGCGGTTCTCGATGCTGGCTATCTTGTCTTGCGTCTGTTCGTTCATAATGTCCCTTTAATAGCATTTCATAATATCTCAATTCTTTTAAACACTCAATGAACAAAAGATCTGCTACATTTTGTTGAAAGAAATACTTCGATCAGAGGCAAGCTTGTCCACGCTCGATAAAGACGCTAAAGCTTTCTTTACATTAAAGATAAGGTCTTTATAATTATTGCGATTACAATATTCCCTTTAAGGAGGTTTTTCATGGTCGACTTATCTTATCCCCTACGTGTGCTGGTAGGCCAAATCCAACATGCGCATCACTCTCTAAAAGCTGTAGAATCTTACCACTTGGGAAGAATTTATACCGATGGATGCAACCTAGGATATAACTTTATTTTCGAACCTATCGTTAAGCCCGCATTAGAGGGCCTTCGAAACCATAAAGTCGCCTTCAGTATTGTAGGTACTATCTTTGTGGCTGCGTATCTTGCCCACCGTACACGACCCGTCGATCCAGCCGCTCCATCTTCTAAGAAGACTAATGGAGCCGGTGGCGCAGATGAGGCCTCTGGATCCGAAGGAAGTGATGGAGAACAAACTGGAGAGGCTGATAAAGCAGCTGCTAAATCTTCTAAGGGGACTAATGGAGCCGGTGAAGGACATAAGACCTCTGAATCCGAAGAAAGCGATGGAGAAAAAGATAAAAAGGCCAATAAAGCAGACGCTAAGCCTCCTGCCGCAGATAAAACTCAGAGAGGCGAAGAAAGTGAAGGAGAGGAATTTGACAGTAAAGCAGCAGCTCAGCCTCCTGCGGATGGATCTGCAGGTACAAATAAAGCTAGCGCCTCAGGCGACCCTGCTTCTCCGGCTAGCGGAACTGAAAAGAAAGACGAAGCCGGCGCGAAGCCTTCTGCAAGAGCTGCTGCGCCTGCCTCTCCTCAAGGAGATGGGAAATAACATCAAAAACAGCAATTTAGAACGAAGGCAATATCCTGCGGGATGTTGCCTTTTTTATTTTGTCAGGATGATGGAATGGTTAGGGTAGACTTGATAACGCCAGTGCCAGGAAGGGGCTTCGATTTTTTCAAAGGTTAAACGGAGCTGGCCGTCAACTTCTTCGGCAATGCAGCGCTCTCCATCGGGCACCTCGATGAAATGATCGCCGCGAAGGGTGATATTTTCTGCATAGAATTCGCTCATGCCGCGGAGAATGATCTGGCAGACTTCTTGACGGGCGATCTCATTGCGCCAATAGACATTGGGCATGTCATGGTCAATTCCCTTGTTGCGGACGGTGACATTTTTTAAAACGCAGCGGCCGCATCTTTCGGAATAAATTAACTTTTGACCTTCGGTGTGGCCCATGATGGACTCGGCTTGGATCAGCAAGCTGCCTTCAAGATCTAAATTTTCGATATCGGCTTCTCCAATCTGAAGCTGAAGCTCGCTTTCGGGATGGAGCCGTCCTCCGCGGATCTTCTGGGCAACCACGGAATAGAGAGGGCCTAGAGCAGGATGATAGAGAAAAATAAAAGAAGGCCCTTTTTCAAAAAAATGGAGAGGGTCGCTGACGACAGGCACTTGCATATGGCAGCGATCGACTAAGAGGTCTCGATTGTTGCGCAAGATATCGAGGAAGCACCCTTCGGGGGTTTCTAAGAGAGAAGACCCTAGCGTAAATTCTCTTTTAGCAGCGGAGATCGTTTTGCGGCGGTGGTTGTAGGTCAAATAGGTCTTGAGCTGGTGCCGTTCGGAAGGCGGCAGAGGTTTGTCGAAAGCCTCTTCAAAGAAATCGGCAATGTTCTGCATGGTCGATTCTAAACGGGCGACCTCTTCTTCTTTTTTTTGGCCGCTTTGATTCCGGTAGGCGAGTTTTTTAAGGTTGACGAGGATCCCTGGGATCGGACAGAGCGAAAGAGCGCTCAAGATCGCCTCTAAATCGACGAATAAGATATTAGTATTCGAGGAGAATTTCGAGTAGGGGCTTCCCGGTTTTTCCGGCTGATCGACAATCCCGAATTTATTGAAATCACAGTATTCGATGTTGGTCAGGGTATATTTATAACCTGCAGAGCTCGGCGTCTCGATGAGGACGTTGATCCCTTCGGAAGCTTTAACTTGCCGAGGGCATGATGCAAACCCAAACCGTTTATCTTGAGCGCATCCAATGCCGGTAAAGGCGATAACCCCATAGTCGGTGTTAGCGACAGGGTTGTTGACTTGCCGCACGAGGGCTTTTTTCCGGCCGGAAGCAAAAAACCAATCGAAGATCCCCTCTTCGCGAGCCAGCCTCCAAATCACCCCATGTCCGCCGGGCTTTAAGAGCAGCTGCATCGGTCCTTGCAGATGCCACTCTCCTTCCCTATTGATCGTAGGGACCATCGGCTGGCAGAAAAATTTAAAACTCTCAGGGCGACGTCCGAACCAGTTGGCCTCTTCGCAAATATCTAAAATATGGCGATGGTTATTCTTCTCTTCAGAAGTCATGATGGCGACCGGCGTCGTGACCTGTCGGCCATACAATTTATAATGCAAATATTCTCGAGACTGCAAATCCTGCACGAGCCCTTCGAGGAGTGTCTTTCCTAGAAAGGGAAGCCGAGCGGCAGGAAGAGGAAGGCCCGTCTTTTCATCGTAAAGCCGGAGGCGGTCGGCAGCGCCTCCCAGTGGATAAATCTCGGCAAGACTCGGAAGCATCGAAATTCCATCGACAATGGCCTTTCTAACCTGCAAAGACTCGTTGGAGATATCAATGCCTTCGGCGGAATGATAAATCGATTTAGGCCCTTTAGAAACAGTCTCGGCATCTCTTTTGGCGGCCAGGAGTTCCAGCATACGCGCCTGGTATCCCACAATCCCTCCGATCGAAGTATAAAACTTCTCAACAGGAGAAAGCTGCTCCAAAAGAGAGGCCGCCTTACTTTCAGAAAATTGAGCAAAGAGCTTGTCTCCTTGCCCTGCGGCCAGGACGGCCTTGATCACGAGCTCATGCTCTGGAAGAGCCTTGCTCAGGAAAGACGCCAGGAGAGTATTTTCTTCCAAAAAACTTTTAACAACAGGGACCTTCGAGAGCACTTCGATTTTTTCTTTGATCGAGGAACTTTGGGCCAATTGATCTGCTAAAGTCTTCATCATCATGAGAGACATTTAGAGATAACCGATCATAAGGAAAAACGCAAGAGCAACCCCTCATTGACCCGCCGAGTAGGGTAAAATTAAAAAAAATAGCTGTTTTAGCTGATTTTTTTTGACTATAATATCCCAAGAGAGCTACAAAGTCATTCTGAGGATAATGAAGAACTACCTCAAGATAGCCTACCGACCGCCAAAAGCGGATAAAAGGTAGCAAATAACACAAAGGAGAAGCCACATGGCAAAAAAACAATCCAAATTCATGCAACCCATGCGCGTTAGCGAAGAGCTCGCTGCGGTAGTAGGTCGTGGACCCATGCCTCGCACTGAAGTTACAAAAAAACTTTGGGCTTATATCAAGAAAAATAAGCTTCAAGATCCAAAAAACAAGCGCGACATCATGGCTGACGGCGCACTTAAAGTCGTTTTTGGCAATAAGTCAAAAGTGAACATGTTCGAGATGACAAAACTCGTTAACAAACATTTGTCATAGTTTTCCTAGGCGGAACGCCTTTAGCGTTCCGCCTTTCCCTCTTCTTTCAATTTATTTTTTATCCTGCAAAGACATAGCTATTATGCTATAATAGCTCTATGCAAAAATATAAATTAACAATCGCCTATGACGGAACACACTATGGAGGATGGCAAGTCCAAAACAATACTGTTTCTATCCAGGCTCTTCTCGAAAAAGCTCTCTTAACTCTCCTCGGCATTCCGACTTCTATAGCGGCCTCGGGCCGTACTGATGCAGGTGTTCATGCCAGAGGACAGATTGCTCACTTCACCTCTGGGCAGCAGCTCGATCTTCCCCGATTTCAGCGATCTCTCAATGGCATCCTGCCCCCCGATATCCGAATCCTTTCCCTAGAAGCTGTCCCTTCAGATTTTCATGCGCGCTATAGCGCAATTTCCAAGGAATACCACTACCATCTTCATTTAGAACGGACGACAGACCCTTTTAAACGGCTCTACGCTTATCACGACTACTCACGCCTCGACCTCGAACAAATGAAAGCGGCTGCCCGCTATTTTGTCGGTACGCATGATTTTACCACTTTTGCTAATGATGCCTCCAAAGGAAGCGCGGCTAAAAATCCTATTCGTACGCTCATCCGTTTAGATATTTGCCCGGAGCCTGGAGGGGTGAGGTTGGAGTTTGAAGGGAACGGATTTCTCTATAAGATGGTCCGCAATATTACCGGGACCTTATTGGAAGTTGCTCGTGGGAAAACCCCCATAGAAGAGATCCCCAAGCTGTTTGCAGCCAGAGACCGCCGCTTAGCTCCCCCGGCAGCTCCTGCGCATGGACTGTTTCTTGTGAAAGTTAATTATTAATTGCTTCAAAAGAAGGAAAGTAGGTCCCTTCAGGAATCCCCTGAGCCATTTGAGGATGGTCGGCAGGGCAGATTAAGAACCTCGTCGGAACACCCGCATCGCGAAGGGCTGTGAGCCCTCGTGTAGAATCTTCAAACCCAATGACTCTATCATGGGGCTGCCCCAGCTGTTGCATCGCCATCAAATAACATTCGGGATGCGGCTTGGGCTCTTTGTAGTTTTCCCGTGTAAACCAATGAGGGATGGTATTTAAAACAGGGATTTTTTGCTTGATCAAGTCGATTTGCACTCGGGCTGAGTTAGTGACGACGCACCGTTTTTTGCCCGCCTTCTCCAACGCGATCAGAACATCTTCGACTCCCGGCATGAGAGTCAGATCGCCTTTTTCCAAAAGCTGCTCATAGCATTGTTTTTTTTCCGCATAGAGGACTTCCCAGCGGGGTTCTTGCTCGAAAAGAGCGGGAAACTCTTCATAAATAGCCTTTTTTAAGCCTGCAGAGTCAAAATGCGCTGCTTGGAAAAATTGAGAAAGGGTCCAATGGAGATGGTATCCCCTCTGGCGGCACATCTCCCGATAGGCTGCAAAGTGGAGCTCCTCCGTATTGACAAGGAGTCCGTCAAAATCAAAAAGGAAGAGATCGAATTTTTGTATCCAGTCCATAAAAAAATGCCGATGACAGGACTCGAACCTGAACCCTATTGCTAGGAGTAGATTTTGAGTCTACCGCGTCTACCATTCCGCCACATCGGCATGAGGTAGAAATTATCGAGGAAAACTTAATTTAGGTCGAGAGATTTGATGGATCTATTCTTGAGCTTCCCCTTCCCAAGGATAGGCTTCCCGCTCGCGATGGCGAGGGGTTTGGACGGGATAGGCGACCTCATTATGGTTCCGGTAGATATATTCGCCCTTGGCATTATTTTCCCGCAGCTTTTCCTGCTCCGATTTCTCTAAACCCGAGCATCCCGTTAAAAAAATAAGGAATCCTGTTTGCAGGATAATAAAAATTTTTTTAATGTGCGATTTAAGCAACCATAGGCCCATTGTGAAGATACTCCTACAAAATGATGATGACTTTTTCTTCCCCGAGGCGGATATCGTCACGGTCAGCAACAGCCCCTCAGTTCTACAGATTCTAAAGGAAACGACTTTTGATCTCATCATTCTTGAAGATCTGGAGACCTTCAAACATATAAAATCCTCCCACCCTAAAACCCCGATCGTTGTGGCTGCCCCCATTTCCTCGATCGAACAAGCTGTCCAGGCTATCCAAGGAGGAGCTTTGGACTATATTGTCAAACCTCTCACCCTTGAGAAGCTGGAAAAGATCCTGGAAAAAGCCCAGCGGGCTATTGCCACGCCTTCTGCTGTCATATCGACCTTAAGAGGACGCAAGGAAGCCATCTTGGCTGAAAGTCTAGTGATGCAGCAAGTACTATCGGATATCGCCAAGGTCGCGCAAAGCCATGCGGCTGTTTTTATCAGCGGAGAATCCGGAACAGGGAAAGAAGTGATTGCCCATGCGATCCACCACCAATCTCCCCGAGCCAGCCTCCCCTTCATCAAAGTCAACTGCGCGGCTGTCCCTGAGACCTTGATTGAATCGGAGTTTTTCGGCCATGAAAAAGGGTCTTTCACCGGAGCGATCGAAAAAAGAATCGGAAGATTTGAGCTGGCGCACAGAGGAACTCTCCTTTTAGATGAGATCTCTGAAATCCCCCTGACGGTCCAAGCCAAGCTTCTCCGCGTCGTCCAAGAGCAGGAATTCGAGCGGGTGGGAGGCATCAAGCCCATCAACGTGGATGTACGGCTCATTTCCACCTCGAATCGGAGTATGAAAGAGATGATCGAGCAGAAGCAGTTCCGGGAAGATCTCTATTTTAGGCTAAATGTGGTGCCTATTCAGCTCCCCCCTCTCCGAGAAAGAAAAGAAGATATCCTCTCTCTGGCAGACTATTTCCTCGATCGTTTTTCAGAAGAAAATCAAAAACGAAAAAAAGAGCTCTCCCTCTCTGCTCAAAAACGTCTTTTAGAATACCCGTGGCCAGGCAATATCCGAGAACTTGCCAATACCATTGAAAGGGCCGTGGTCATGAATGCGGGAGATCTCATTGAAGCAGACCATCTTCGTCTGGATCCTTCTGCCCCCGCACTTCTCTCCGTGCCGATGGCGAAGGAAATCACCCTTGCTGATCTTGAAAAACAGCATATTTTGGAAACGCTTGCAGCGTGCAATCATAACCGCACACGTGCAGCCAAATCGCTGGGCATTAGCGTGCGCACGCTGCGCAATAAGCTGCAGCTCTACTTGAAAAAATAAAGAATTCCTTTGGATCAAAAATATTCTTCGCTTATTGTATAGACCTCTTTCGTAACTAAGGTTCTGTTGATTTTTGATTCAAACTACTAGGGCCCTATGCGAAAATGGATAGGGCCCTAGTAGTTTAAATCAAAATCCACTCAAAAGAACTCGAAAATCGACGAACCCTTAGTTACGAAAGAAATCTAATTTGATCCTAACCAAGGAGATTCTATGTCCCTACGAAATAAACTCGCGATTGTGAGCTTTACACTGATGTCTTTGATGACAATACCTACCCTTGCGGAAAACGACAATGCTCCTGTCACTTCTCGCATAGAAGATGCCCTGCATACCGTCGAAATCAAAGTCCCCGAGGGCTGGCAAGAAACCAAAAGTTTCGAGCTGATTCCTGAAGCCTTTGAATTTGATGACTGTCAATTTCAAGGAGTAAAATTTAAAAATGGCACGGAGCAGCACGGCTGCGCGATCTTCTTTGCCTCCACAAATGAAGATGCTGAGATCTCAGAAGAAGCTCTGCTGCAAGCTCATGCCCAAGTTCAAGATGCAGCTTTTCCTGGAATGAAGCCCTCACAGTTGTTCCTAGTCAAATTCGATATCAAGGGAGCCCTTGAAGGCGATTCTTATTCAGAGGACATGAAAATTAATGTCGCGGGCAGTGTCGAAGCACATCTATCGCAAACCCCTGGTAATCCCTATTTGAAAGTCACAGGAAAATCGACCATCGATACAGTTAAAAATTGTGCAATAGGAACCGGCAGAGTCAGCCTAGGCAATGATAATACTCAGTTCAGTGGCACAACCGGAGTCATTTTTGAGAAGAATTACCGCTTGATTATCCTTTCCTGGGGAGCTGATGAAGCCCTTTTAGAAAAAGATCTCAATGTCTTCAAAGATGCTATTGCCATCACACCTAAGCCCGCAAAAGCGCAGCCTGTGGCCACCGAAATCCAGGGAGTCGTTGCGACCGGAGAAATCGCCGGAGCCACCGTTGTTGCTGAGCCTGTTGCTATCATCGAAGAGAATCAACAAGTTGCAGCTCCAGCTGAACCTGCACCTGCTGTGGCAGCGGTTGAAGAAAAGAGCGATGCTGCCGTCACTGAAGCTGTTATAGCCGTAGAAGACCATCAACAAGTTGCGGCTCCAGCTGAAGCTGCTGTGGCATCACTTGAACAAAAGAACGATACAGCCCCTGTTGCAGCTGTCGAAACGACAACCGAATCGGCTGTTACAGTCGAAACCCTGCAGGCTGCAGCCTCTTCTGAGCCTGTAAGCACAGCTGAAATTCCAGCATAATTCTTCATTTTTCGAGGGGCAAAAACTCTTTTTTGCCCCTTTTTTCAAAAAGACTTTAAATAAGAAAAAGCAGCTTCTTCAAGGAACTTCCATTTTTCCCGCTCGAGTGCTACAGGATCTTTCTTTTTCCCTAACCGCTCTAAAGCCAGCTTACAAGAACTCAAGACCAGTTGATAGGCAATCTCGCCTTCGAGATCGAGCTGATAAAGAACGGCTTTTCCGCTGCCGCTGTCTTCTTGCTGTAAAAGGCGTAATATTTCCAAGCATTTCTCAAGGCTGTTTCGGACGGAAGCTAACACATTTTCGACTTGGGCCTCCGAGAGAGAAATTTTCGTTCTCTTTACGAGCTCATGGATTCTTTCATCATAATCGCCCGTTTTCTTGCAGAGCTGTTGAAAGGGTCGGTGGGGGATGTGTTTAAATCCTAGCCCTCCGGAGCTGGCATTGATAAAAGTGGTGCCAGGATGCCGGCGGGCATAAGAGTCGATCGTATCCCTCTCCATGATCCATTTGACTAAAGTCGAGACCCAATGCCCTCGCGCCCCTTTACGGCGGACCCATTGCTCGCCGGCGCTCTTTTCGTGCGGGTTGATCTGGACTTTCACGGGAACGCCCTCGGCGTAGTGTTTTTCTCGCTCATAAGCTAAATCGACGCCGGCAAAGATAATCGGATCGCAGCCCCAAGCGTGGGCCAGCGAGAGGGCCAGCGTGGTGACAGAAAGGGCTTCTCTTCCTAAATCGTGCCCTAGAAACGGATCTTTCAAGTTTAATTCTTCTTCGACATAGCTCTCGAGGAGGCTTCCGGTTCCGGAGCGGATATATCCATAAGGGCCATCGAACAGCTCGAACACTTTGGGATAAAGGCGACTTCCAAAAAGGAGCGGAAGATCCCTATACGTGCACCCTTTCAAACAATCGAACTCGCGGCTGTTCGGATCGATCGCGATGCCCAGATGAGGACGTATGCCTAAATGGGATAAAGCCGATAAGGCCGATCCACAGGCGATGATAAGAGCCTTGTCTCGCATCTGATGCAAATCGTCAGCCAGAGCTTTTAACGAAGGCCCGGCCCCGCAAATGATAATCGGGATGCCTTTCAACTCATCTTTCCAACTATTGACATAGCAGCAGCTCGGAATACGGCGGAGGTTGGGAATGATATTTTCATGGAGCAGATGACCTGAAATATTCTCCGATGTCAAAGAATTCCAAAGAACTGTCTTTCTAAGCAGGCTCAGCTTGATTTTTCGAAAGCGCGGGAGTTTTTCATAGGCTTTTAAAGCCGACACTTCGATCTTATCAAATGAAAATTCAGCGGCGCATTCCTCTAAAATGCGGTCCCAAAATGGAGGATTAGGGATCCATCGAACATGAATTTGAGGATGAGCGAGGATTTCCTCCGCCTGCGGCATTTCGGAAAAACCTCGCAAGGCAGCCAAATCGTCTTCTAAAAAAACAAGATGGCGGCTGGGATTTTCTGCCAGCCAGCTTTTTAGCACCTTCGCATGGTGTCCTCCCAGCCCGTAGACATATAAAACATCGATCCGGTCTAAGGGCAGCGATGATTTCCATTCGAGGGCTTCCTGAGCGTTTCCGAGCTCTTTTTTCTCGCTGCGGATCCAATGAAGATGAAGGGCTAGGTCGGGATAACGGGTACTAAATGGCATCGATTTTCTCACAAAGCGATTGGAAAAAGAGGATCCGATTTAAATAAAGCCCCCATTCCCCTGCGGTATTATGCCGGCTAATGACATGCAGCCAATACGACCAAAGCGGGCCCAGAACCTGCTCAAAGGCCGGCTCCAGAGTCAAATCGTGCTCTAGCATCGCGCAGAGCCCGTTTTCGGCAGGATTCTGAGGGAAAATCCTCTCCATTTCTTGGAGGATTTTGCGGCAAATTTCCAAGGACTTTTTGAAGCTGAGGACAATCTCCTCCCATAACGCTGGAGCTGGGTGGACAAAAGCTTCTTGAACGGCGTGCTGGACTCTATTTGTCACGACTGCGGCTGCTTGAAACTCTTGTAAATCCATCAGCGGGATCGATGGAATCTCCAATCCTTTCCTGGATATCGTCCCCCATTTCCGGTCAGGATGACAGAGCGCAAAGGCATCTAGCCATTGGGCCGCTTTGACCCAATCGGCACGGCTCAGCACCGGCTCTCCCTCCCGGTTCTTCAGAGGAATAAAATGATCTGTAGTTGAAGTCGTTTTAACACCGGGAGAATACATCTGCCCTTTTGACGTTGCAAGATCCATTCCGGCTAAAACAATTGACTCGCAGCCGAGTAGTGTGGCAAGCACAACGCCAAAGGTACCCACGGTCCATCCCCCATCGAGTACAGACTCAAGGCCTAATTTTTCTTGGACCCAGCTCTCTAAAGGAAAATTCCCCGGTCCTGCAACTAAAAACCGTTTGCCTTTATATTTCTCGACAACAGCTGCATCGGTGCGGAGCTCATAAAAAACAGGAATATCGGCCGAGCTGAACTTATGACAAGGCGCAGGATCGACATGAGCGGCAAAATGGGGCTTGATGCCCATTTTCAGCAAAGCCTCTACACCGGCTCCACAACCGATGATCACAGCTCTATCTTGCAGCCTTTTAAGCTCTGAAGACGCTGAGGCTAAAGAAGGCCCGCCTCCGCAGACAATCGCTGGTATATTTTTAAATTTTCCATAGAGATCTTTTGCCCAGCTTGTAGGGCGGGAAAGATGGCTGCGCAGGTTATGCAGCAGCTGCAGGCCTTGATCAGCAAAATCAAACGCCCGGAAGTTAATCTCGGATTGCACGGCGGCTAGTTTTTGCAAAACAGGATGAGTAGGGTCTTCGAAAGAAAACGGCAGATAGAGAAACTCCCAAGCTATTTTCTCGAACGCCTTCTCCGGGTTTTGCTGCGGCAAAGAGATGCACCGAATTCTTGGATGTGGAGTCGTTAATACTACTGTGGAGGGACTCTCTTCTAAAAAAATCGCATACCGCTCGTCATGCGCTTGCACCCACGACACTAATTGCTGAGCTTTTTTCTCGCTCCACTGATAAAAACAGCAGACTTCACTCACGGACTGCCTCCATCAAATCAGCAAAAGACGGAAGGTGCTGGATCTCACAACGCTCACACGACAAGTTATATCTCAATCGGACTTCCGTTTGGTTGACAATCGCTACGTAGAAAGCTTGGACAAAAGTATTGTAGGCAACCGCCTGGTCGAGCGCTTCTTGCGTGAGCGGCTCACTCTTACATTCGACTAAAAGCAGAGGAAATACTCCTTGGCGGTTTTTGCCAAAGCTCAAGATATCGACACGCCTTGTCGGTAAGGGATGTGGATGTTTTTCAAGATGAGGAAGCATTTTGAGTTCTCTTTCGATCACTAAGAGTTCCGGAGGATATTGCAACTCTTGCACCATCCGATGGGTCCACCGCTGCCTTACAATTTCTTCCGGAGTGGCGGCGACCCATTTTTGACGGATTTTATCGTAGACTTGTTTCATTCAGGAAGAATAATGCCGTAATTACCGTCCTTGCGGCGGTAGATCACTTTAAGCTTTCGGTCTTCTTCCCCACGGAAAATCATAAAACCATCATCCGAAAGTTCCATTTTCATGATCGCTTCATCGGTCGTCAGCGTCTTGAGAGGCCGCTTGGAGTTGCCGATGACTTTAGGGGGATGATATTCCTGCACAGCCTTCTTCTTATTCTCGCTCTCAATTTCCTCGTTGATATCATCAATGGTATCGTAGGGACGCTGAAGAACATTGATTTGCATATCGACCACTTTTAAAGCTTTTTTATGATGGTCTTGGATACGGCTTTTCCAGCGATCAATTTTAGCTTTAAGTTTTTCAACAGCTTTATCGATCGAAGCATACATATCGGTACTGCTGGCGGCGACTTTCACTTTAAAATGGTCAAAGCTCATGATCACCACGCAGCTATGCTCTAACTTTTGAATGTCCAAGGTGACATGAAGGTCAATCACATGCTGATGAAAGCGGTCTAATTTAGATAATTTTTCGATCGCGTGATTTTTCATGGCCTCGGTCACATACACATTGCGGCCGATGAGCGTCAGACGATATCCCAGTGCTGCTTCTTGTTCTGCAAATTTTGCTTTGTCCACCATGAGAGACTCCTTCTAAGAATTTTCGGGCTTTTTTTGCCCATTATAGAGAATGTCCGATTTTAAATAGATAAAATAGACACCCAGGTCCACAAGCCCAAGCTTTAGGAGTGTGCCTCTGAATTTAACATTTCATCTTTTTGAAACCATTCCTTGCGCTTTTCTTTATTGCCGAGTTGCCCGCAAGCGGCCCTAATGCCGCGGCCTTTATGATGACGTAAAAGAACTTGATATCCCCTTTCAACCAGCCTCTCTGCAAATGCCTTCTGCACATTCTCTTCCGGCGGCTCGAAGCGGCTTTTTCTCTGAGCATTATAGGGAATTAAATTCACGCGGACTCTCATCCCTTGGAGAAGCTCCGCCAGCTGATCTGCACAGGTTAAAGAATCATTTAAGTCTTTTAATAAGACATATTCGATCAGGATCTCCCTCCTAGGATGAGCGCAATAATCGATTAAGGCTTTTCTCAGCTCGGCCAGGCTCCATTTTCGATTCACGGGCATGATTTTTGTTCTCAATTCTTCCGTGGGAGCATTGATCGAAACGGCCAAGTTCACAGCCGGATCGGCCTCCCGCATAAAGCGGTAGATTTCCTCCACACAGCCGCTGGTCGATACTGTCAATCGGCTGGGCCCTATAGCAAATCCCCCTGCATCCGTCAGAATATGGATCGCCTGCATGACATTCTCATAATTGTCAAAAGGCTCTCCCATTCCCATAAAAACAATATTGCGGACCGGAGAGTTCACCACAAACCGCGCAACAAAAACCTGAGAGATGATCTCCGCTACCGACAGCGACCGTAAGAGTCCCATTCTTCCCGTCTCGCAAAAGGTGCACCCCATCCTGCAGCCGACTTGGGAAGAAATGCACAGCGTGACGCCCGCTTGCATGGGAATGAGGACCGATTCGGTCTCCAGCCCATCGGACATTTTCAGTAAAAATTTAACAGTACTTCCATCTCTCTGCTCGGAAACGACAGGAGGGAGGACCTTTTCCGTCCCTTTCCACATCTCTTCAACGAGCGGCATCGCTTGAGGTTCTGCCCAGATTAACGGGTTAACGATCCCCTGTTTGAACCATTGGGAATAAAGCAGGGCCGCATGTCTTTTTCCTTTACCCAGCCGGTCGTAGATCTGCTGAACATATTCAGCTTGTGTACAAGAAAAGATATTCATAAGAAATTCGCACCGAACAGGACTTGAACCTGTAACCACCCGGTTCGAAGCCGGGTACTCTATCCGATTGAGCTATCGGTGCAAAGGTCTAGAAATAGTAGCAAAACCTTCGCTTAAAAGGAAGATCGACTTTTTACACCCAGAATTTTATAACATTGGGAATGGCTGAAGAAAGAGTCGAAGGCATCGTCCTCAGGACCACCCCTTTTAAAGAGAACCACCGCATTATTACCCTATTTACTCCGACAGCAGGATTGATTAGCTTCATGGCCAAGCGGGTCAAGACCCCTGAAAAACTGGTGCTGCTCAGCCCTTTTTCTCAAATTGAAGCAATTTATAGAAAAAAACTTTCCGATCTCTATCTTTTTAAAGACGGATCTTTAATTGCTGACAACTTATTTTTAAGAGAAAAATGGGACTATTTGGATATAGCCGGCAAGATGGCCCAGATCATTCTTCACTCCCAGCTACCGGGCAAGCCTGCCCCTTTACTCTACGCCCTCTTTATTGCCTGTCTGAAACAGCTGCCCTATTTTGAGGAGCCGTCAGGCCTTCTGCTGCTTTTCTATTTAAAACTCCTCTCCCATGAAGGAATTCTCTCCCTCGAAGAAAAAGCCGCCTTTCCGATTTCTGTCTCTTCTTCTCAGTGGGATATCATGATGGAACTTGCACAGAATAGATCCTTTCAATCGTTGCAGAAGAGAAAAGGGCTGACCCCTCTCCTGCACCTACTCGAAAAAAATCTGAAGGATCTTTTATAAGATTGCGAGAGGTGGGACTCGAACCCACACGAGTTGCCTCACTACCACCTCAAAGTAGCGCGTCTGCCAATTCCGCCACTCCCGCAAATGATGGAAAGATCTTAATCTGTCGGAAAAAAGAAATCAACTGAAGAAGTTGAACCCGCCGGGCCTACAAGCTCTTTCAAATCCCTCTTCTCATCCCATCTTTGAAATGAAATCGACACTGCCGGACAACGTCTTAGAGTCTATTTAAAATTTTTATTTGTCAATTCCAGCCCCTCCTCCTTCCCTTTAAACGGGCAGTCGGTTATAGTCACGCCCATATGCGTTGTACGACTTATTGCACTGCTGCTGCTTACGATCTTCCGCGGCTTTTTCAATCCTTACAGAAATTCGGCTCAGCTCAGATGTTCCGCGACTGCGCTCATATTGCCATTAAAGAAGACCGCAAGCCTAAAGGAGATATTTTTTATTTTTCTTACGGATGCGTGGTCCTATGGGGATTCACGGACGAAGAGGAGCTGGCTATTTTAGGTTCGCTCAAGGAGTTCGAAAAAAATCCCATACCTAAAGCCGAGATGGACGAATTCACCTTCAGCTATGGCGAAAACATGCGCATCGAAGAAGATGAGATCATCCTTCAGACCAAAAATGTCCTCACTAAACTGGCTATCTCATACGGCATTGCCCAGTCGGTCAAATTGACGACTTTTGAAGAGACGATTCAAAAGACGATCGACAATACCAAATACCTTCCCGATAACCTCGCGACGAAAGGAAAAATCGTCCTCTCCCGTAAAGAGATTTCTCGTAAAATGGGAGAACTCTTCATTGAAAGAAACTTCGTCAATCTCCACTCCGAAATTTTGGATACGCCTGAGTTTTTCTGGAATTATCCGGAGTTAGAGCCGTTCTACCGTCGCACGTCTCATTACCTCGATGTCACCAAAAGAGTCGAAGTCCTTAATCGACGGCTCGGCGTCGTGCATGAACTCTTCGAGATCTTGAGCAACGAGCTCAATCACCAACACTCTTCCCGCCTCGAGTGGACTATCATTATTCTAATCTTCATTGAGATCCTCATCGTCATTATGCGGGATCTCTTCCACATTATATGAAATCCATTTTTCTGGGACTCATCTGGCTATATCAGTGGACTCTAGGCCCCCTCATCGGAAACCGCTGCCGCTTTTATCCCAGTTGTTCAAACTATTCCAAAGAAGCCCTGCAAAAATACGGCACACTTAAAGGACTCTGGCTCACGTTCAAACGGTTAGGCCGGTGCCATCCTTGGCATCCCGGCGGTATTGATTTTCCTTAACAAATAAAAAATTAATTAATCAAATCTAAAATCCTGAAAAAATCAAAGAAGAATAATCCTTTATCTTGTTAAAATTTAAAGGCAATAATTTTTTAAGTGAGAAAACTATGACATCTCAGATAGTGGCTTTAGCAACAAATTTCCAGACAATTTTTTCATCTTATACCACAGCTCCCATCGAATTTAGCATCGATCGCGTTTACCAGCTTGTTCAAGAAAATACGTCCATGCCAAAGACCCTAGGAAAGGCTGCTGGATCCCTCGTCGCTCTTGGAGTCGCTGCAGCAACCGCAGCTTTCGCGAATCGAGCATGGAATAAAAAATGCTCCTCTAAAAAAGATCAAATAGCATCTCGGTCTTTTGCCCTTCTGATGACAGCTGCTTCTTGTTATGTGACATGGGGAGTCGCAACAGCTTCCAATGCTGATAGAAATCTTCTTTCCATTGCTGCTGCCAGCCTTGTTCTCTTTCATGCTCTACGCCCAACACCTAATCGCGTCCATCTGGGTTTTGAAATGAACGGCATAAAATATCAAACCGAAGTAACCACGGATGCTGGAGCGGTCCTCTATAATGTCCCTAGGCAACAAGGCGGGTTTAATCGCGTTAATTTTGCCGTTGAGATCGGAAAAGGTCAAAGGTATCGAACAGAATTACCGACTGATAACAAGACCTCAGCCGAGTTAGCAGCAGCTAAAAAAGCGTTTCTTCAAACACGAGAAACCATTGCAAAAACCTTAAAACTCGACCCTCAACGTATGAAACATGTGTTACTCAAGAAAGCAGAAAAAGAAAGGCAAGCGCGTATCAAGGAAGAGGAGGCATATCAACAAGTTCGAGCGCAGAGAGAAGAAAAAGATCGCCGAATAGCGCTTCGAAGAAAAGAGGAGAAAGAGACCAAAGCAAAAGATAGGAAAGCTTTGGAAGCGGAGCTATTAAAATGGGAACGATATGAAGAGCTGGAAAGCACGAAAGCTAGAGTTCATACCGCATCCAAAAGATTAGAAGACCAGATTGCAAAACGAGACGCTCTTGTAGCAAGTCTTGAGAATGAGAGACAAGCTTTATTAAATTTTTATGCCCATTTTTACTCTGACCAACAAACTCGGAACAATAAAAAGCTCCAACGATTGCGCGCTCCCATGGCGCCAACAACAACAGCATCTAAAAGATCAGAGGGAAACCCTCAAAAAATCTCACCTATATCTGTTATACGAAATCACCAACAAAATCTTGTATATCTTGAATGCCAAATGAAGGATGCTCAGCGATTTATTGAAGAGCATCTCTCTAGTCTGCAAAGATACATCAATTCTGCCATGGCTTATCATCGAGAAATAGGCGGAACCAGCGAGGATATCGCAGAAACTTGGAACCTCCAAAAGAAATCTGCAAACAAACTTGAGGAGATTGCACATCAAATACCCGTAGACGCAGAAGAAATAGAGAAATTTAGCCACTTCACAGATGCTTGGGATCTTCTGATCGAAAATGAAATCAAGATCACGACTCACCTTCAGCAGCACAGCATGCTGCGTCGACAAGAGCTTTTGGCCTCCCACGAAGTAGCCAAATTGGAGAAAGTCCCTGAAGTACAAGTTCTTTCTACGATCACCGATCGGAAAATAGCTGTATATCAAATGCGGGGCAGCGAAGACCCTATTTTAGTAGAATTACAGCGAGTTGTGCCGGATGTGGAGACAAAAACAAACCCGCGCCATCTTTTTGAAATCCATCTTGATCTGACACAGTGGCAGGAAATGAAGAAGCAGAAGCAAGAATTGCTTCAAAAATCTCAGGCTGCTTACGAGAAGTTAATAGAGCGAGCAAAGAGGACGCATGAGGAACTACAAGCCGCCTCTCAAGAGTTGGAAAGGTACACTCATGCACATAGAAGCAAACAAATGCAGCTGCCTATTTCTTAAAATCGACTAAGAGCTTGCGGGTATCAAGAGCTCTTTTCCAGGCCGTAATTTATCAGAGTCGAGATGATTGGCTTTTCTTAAGGCCTCAATCGACACTTTATATTTACGGGCAATCTTCCAAAGATTGTCGCCATTTTGGATCACATGTGTTCGTTTAGTTTTAACCGCCACTGCAGGTTTTGAGGGCTCTATAGCAGAGGTAGTTTTTGCAACAGCTAGTTGTTCTATTTTCACAGTCTTAGGCACAAAATTAGGAGCAAAAGTCTGCAGGGTTGCTAGGTGATCGTAAGGATCTGGGCAGGTAGCTCCTGCAAAGACATAGAGCTTTTCCGCTGCTTTTTTCCAAATAGCGTCCGAACGAGGGCTAGTGATAAGCTCTTTTAAAAGAAGCTCGAGCGACCCTGTTTTATGAGGGAAAAGATCGAGAAAGGCCATCAGGTCAGGATCTTCAAATTTTTTCAGAATAAACTCCCGGTCCCATTCCAATAATATTTTGGCAGCCAGCACAGAGCGGCCGCGGATATAGTTGCATAAAAGGTTTTTCAGGCGGAGCGGTGAAAGATCTTGTGCAAGCTTTTGCTCCTGAGTGAATTGCTGGAGAAGCAGCCAATCCCCTTGTGCAATGAGATCGACCACATATTCAGCAGGAAGTGGAACCCCTGCTCGGTTTAAAAGCGTGCTAAGAGCCGTAAATTCAGGCGTGAGGAAAAAAGCTTCCAGCAGCGAAGGATCGCGAGGCATTTTCGATTGCTGGATTTCAAAAAAAAGGCCTTGCGCTGTGAAAGGAAATTTTTCAGTTTTAATGAACTGTAAAACGGCCTGGTACTGATCTTCCGTGAGACCGGGATAGACGGTGATATCGACTCTTTCAGGCCCTTCTTTGCGTTGGAAAGAGAGGAGTCTTTTTTGCACGGGGAAACCGTGGAGGGCCTTGTCCAAATTAATAAAATGGAACGCGGCTAAGCTGGCAAGGGCTAAATCTCTTTTTTTATACCCTTCTTCCACCGCCTCTTGGTTGCTGAGCAAATCGACAAGTTCTGCATACGACATCGTCGCGTAATGGGCCACCGTTTCAGCATTGGAAAGTTGCTGAAGCATCTTTTTGCTTTCGGGTTGGGAAACGGGTTGCAGCTCAAAAGCTACCGATTCTTTCTTCTCATGCAGAACGAAATAAACAAAAGAGGTGAGAAGGCCGATGTTCAAAGCGCCACTAAAGATGAGGGCTTGGGTCAAAAAGCGGCTTTTTTTTGCCCACTGTTCTTGCAGAGGTGTATCCAATTGTGGTATCCTGTTTTAGATATTATACAATTTAGCTAGAAGGATCGTTTAATGAAAGTCCCTCTCTCATGGTTAAAAGATTTTTTACCCCTTGCGGCCACTCCACAAGAGATCGCTGAGACTTTAACACTGCTAGGAATTGAAGTCGAAAAGATCACTGGTATGACAACTTCTTTTACAGGCATTGTTGTCGGGAAAGTCCTCCAAGCCGAGCAGCATCCCAATGCGGACCGGCTGCGGGTTGCCCGGGTGACCGATGGCATGCAAGAATACCAAGTTGTGTGCGGGGCTCCCAATTGCCGCGAGGGAATCTTTGTCGCCTTTGCACGCGTGGGCGCCGAGCTGACCGATGAAGAAGGGAAAAAATGGAAAATCAAAAAAAGCAAACTCCGGGATGTTGAATCCGAAGGCATGCTTTGCGCTTCCTCGGAACTTCAGCTATCCGAAGAGAGCGACGGAAAAATTATCGAACTTTCATCCGATCTTCCTCTAGGCAGTGATTTGTCCCAGCATGTCAACGATCCTGTTTTCGATATTTCTTTGACGCCGAATCTCGGCCATGCGCTCAGCGTCCTAGGAATCGCTCGGGAACTTGCCGCGGCCTATAAGACACGCGCCCGCCGTCCTGCTTCGCATTTGAAAGAAACCGGCTCCAAAAAAATGGTTGTGGAAGTCGCCGACCCTCGTCTTTGCCCTCGCTACGCTTGCCGGATTATGACGCAAATTAAAGTCGGCCCTTCTCCCGATTGGCTTCAAAAACGGCTCCTCGCTTGCGGCCTTCGACCCATCAACAATATCGTCGACATCGGCAACTATGTCATGTGGGAACTGGGTCAGCCGCTCCATATTTTCGATCTCGATAAAATCGACCAAAAAATTGTGGTCGCTCCTGCAAACAGGCCTTTATCTCTGGAAACGCTCGACGGGCAGAAACGGGAAATCCCCCCTCAAACACTTTTAATTCAAGATAGCGAGAAACCGCTAGCCCTTGCCGGCATTATGGGCGGATCTTCTTCGGCTGCAACCGAGAAAACCACGAATATTCTCATTGAATCGGCGGTTTTTGATGCAGGCTCCATCCGCAAGACGAGCCGCCTGCTCGACCTCAAAACCGACGCCTCTTACCGCTTCGATCGCGGGATCGATGGCGGCAACGTGGTGCATGCTTTAAATCGTGCAGCAGAGCTGATAGAGCAAATCGCCGGCGGAGAAATCCATCCTCTCGTTGACATTAAGCAGCAAGACTTTGTCCCCAGGGTCATTGCATGCAGACTTGAAAGGCTCAAACAAATCCTCGGATTTTCCTTAAGTCTTGGCGAAGCCGCTGCACTTTTTGAAAGACTTGAAATGCAGGTGAAAACAACTTCTCAAGATCTTTTAGAAGTGGCAGTTCCAACCTATCGGAATGACCTTCAACAGGAAATTGACCTTATCGAAGAGGCCGCACGCCTCTTTGGTTATAATAATATCCCTCGCGGCAGGCCTTCCTACACGGGCTCTACGCTTCCCGATGCGCCGATCTACCGCTTGGAAAAAGAAACGCGCTCTCTTTTATTAGAGCAAGGTCTGCAAGAGTGCATCACTTGCGACCTCATTAGCCCCGCTCTAGCTCAACTCACGATGGAAAAAGGCCTTCCGGAAAATAGCACTATCCACGTGCTCCATCCCCGTTCTGTGGATCAATCGACGCTCCGGACTTCACTTCTCGGAGGTTTACTCCAAACCGTGAAGCATAACTTGAATCATCAAATCGATACAATGGCTGCCTTTGAAGTCGGCCGGATCCACTTTCGTGAAAAAAATGAACTGCAAGAAGCTTCCTGCGCCGGCATTATTCTGACAGGGAAAACCCGCCCTCACCATTTCGACAGAAAGCCGCACGATGTCGATTTTTACGATTTGAAGGCCCTCCTTGAAAATCTCTGCGAGAGCTTACGCCTGGCAAGGTACAGCTTTGAGCCTTCCCATCTAGACACGCTCCATCCCTGGCGTCAAATCAAAGTCAAAAGCGGAGATATAACGATCGGCGTGATGGGAGAGATCCATCCAGAGCTACTCCTGAAACTCGATATCCAACAGCGCGTTTACTTCGCAGAACTGAACCTGCACGAGATCCTGCCCTTAAAGAAAAAAGCGCGCCTTTTTTCCGAGCTCGCAGCGTTCCCCTCTTCCGAAAGAGATTGGACACTCACTTTAAAAGAAAATGTTCCTATCGCCACTGTTTTGCAGGCAATGGAACGGACAAAATCTCCTTTCTTAGAACATTTTTATCTTTTAGATCTCTATACGAGCGACCAATTGGGCAAAGACCGAAAAAATGTCACTTTCCGCTTCCGTTATCGCGACCCGGCCAAGACCATGTCTTTCGAGGCTGTCGAGCAAGAACACCAAAAACTCACACATTCTGTAGCGGAAAAGTTGCGCGATTGCTTATTATGAGGCCTAGTACACGGTTTTAAAAGTGTACTAGAGCATTCACAAATTTAGGCGTTTCACTTTTAAGAAATTTCTAACTTTGTAATCTAAGTTTTGGGTTCCTTTTATTTTCTATGAAATAACCCCAAACTTAGATTTGTAAACATACTCTAAAGGAAGGTTTTCATGAGCCGCACTCTCTATTTATTGGGCTGCTTCGGTCTATTGCTCGTTGGATGTAGTCAAAAACAGCAAGACAACAACGTCGTTTCACAACGTTATGTCCATAAATATGGATATGCTGTTTCAAAAGATGAATTTGAAGGGAAGAAATACCCTGGCCAAGTCATCACGAATCTCAAAAACGGTGTGACAATCACATCGACCTATGAAAATGGAGTGCTTCACGGCGCCTCGACCCATACATTCCCTAACAGCCAGACAGTCGAGTCTTACTTCCTCTACAATAATGGCATCTTAGTCAAAAAAATCACCTATGATTTGTCGGGAATGCCCCTCCGTGAAGATGTCCAACAATCCCCTTCGCGCTTCGTTTCAACGAGAAGATATGCCGATGGAACTCCTATGTGCACCGAAGAATATGTCGGGAAAGAGCTTGTCGAAGGACAATATTTCACACGGCTTAACGAAATAGAAGCCCGCGTTGAAAAAGGGAAAGGAACTCGACTCGTCCGCGATCCTCAAGGTGTCTTGCTGGCCCGGGAAGAGTTTGAGGACGGCTATCTTTCGAAGCAAGATACTTTCTATGCCAACGGATATCCTGAAAGCAGCGCCCTTTACCAGCGTGGAGTTTTGCAGGGCGAGAAGAAGAGCTTTAGCGAAAACGGAGAGCCTCTGGCTGTGAAAGAGTATGTGAATGGAAAACTCCATGGAAAAACAACCTTCTATAAGAATGGCGCCCGCTCTGTCGACGTCCACTATCTCGATGGACTCAAAAACGGCCTGGAAATTCATTACATCGATGGAAATAAGGTTTCTCAAGAAATTCTCTGGGAAAACGATAAAAAACACGGCCCCTCCAAGTATTTCGCTGACGGAGTTGTCCAAGTCGAATACTTCTACGATGGTGAGCGCGTCTCAGATGCGAAATGGAAAGAACTGAGCCGGCTCGATGAAATGATCGGCAAGATCAATCCTGCCGCCTCATGGTAATTATCATAGGCTCTAAACCCGGCATTCGGGTGCAGCTCCACTACGAGGCTGGCTCACTTGAGCGAGTCAGCCTTTCTCCTTCCCGCAATTTCTCGCTAGATCCGGGGTCTTGCCCTAAAGACCAAGTGGAGATTTTCGTCACTTGGCTTAAGAATTATTCCCAAAAAAAATGGTCCTCCATGCCTTTGCCGCTTGCTGGAAATACCTTTCAAGGAGAGGTTCTTAGATTTCTACAGAAGATCCCGCTGGGATCAGTGCTCTCATATAAAGAGGTTGCTCAGGGCGTAGGAAGCCCGCGGGCTGCCCGAGCTGTCGGCAATATCTGCCGAGGCAATCTTTTCCCCCTCTTCATTCCCTGCCATCGTGTGATTCGTTCCGATGGAGGGATCGGGTGCTATACACCCGACCCTGCTATTAAAAGACAGCTCCTTCATTTTGAAGGTGTTACAGAAGACTCCACCCCAGGTGCCTGCTCTTGAGCAACGGCTTTCTGCTCGACCACAGGAGCTGTTTGTTTTGCGACTTTTTTACCGCAAACATCCTCCTGGTTTCCTCCACAACCCATTAACAGAGCTACTCCTAAAACGGCGCATACTTTCTTCATATTTTCCTCCTATTTTTTCTTGGCACGGTTTTTGCATCACTCAAAATATGACTTTACATAAAGGAGGATATTATGGAAAAAGAAAAGATGCTCAAAAGGATTTCCGAGCTTGAAACCATTAACGATCAATTACTTACAGAGCTAAATTATTTAGATCAGCTTCTCAAACAGATTGGGTTCGAGCAAGGCCTCATGACCTTAAAGGCTGCAGCTCAAGAGCTTATAGAAGAAGAAAATCAACGAGAAGAAAGCAATTAACCGGATTAGAATATTTAATATTATAACTATCGCTTATTTAAATAATTTGTTATAATAAGTGTATAAAAAAATTATAATATTATGACTAAACCTATTAGATTTTCATTTCACCAGACATCCGCTGGCCTAGGTCTCAGAAACGCTCATCCTATCCAATCTACACGCGTTATCTCCGGCATGCACCAGCTTTTTAAAGGGCTGGAAAAGACCAATAAAGAGGCTTACGAGAAAATTCGTCATTCAGGAGAGTTTAACGTGACTCTCGTGCAGCGGCCTGGATCTGAAAAGTACAGCATGAGAATTTTCTCTGACAATGTTCAAATCCACATTCAGAACCTGAAGCCCGAGACGCAAAAAACCTTTGTGGAACTTCCGCCTATCCCGTCAGGTTTGAAAAAAAAGCCTGTCCCTATGGCCTCTGCCCCTTTAAGCCGCGATATGATGTCTTCGATGGGAACAACCGTTTTCCCTCAAAATCTCTTCACTTCCTTCGCAACAGCCCTCTCAGCCTTTTGGAACTGGTTAAAATCTCTTCGCGGTTCTAAGAAAGTTACTTTTGCCCCTGGTACTATAGACAACTCATCCAAACCTCCACTAGAACCTAAGTCGCGTGTAGAAAAATTACCTGTAACGGAACATGAAGTTCGTGAAACTTTGAAAGAGAAGCCTAGCATGCCAGCTCCTAAGATCAACATGAGTTTGCCTGTCGTCGTGCTCCATGAAGCATCTGAAATTCCCACTCCTAGCAGTACGCAAGAGACCCGGGATACTCCATTACAACGCACTGCAGCTGAGGATGATATTTATCTCGAGAACCTAGAATACAGAGATCCTTCATCCGAAAAAGGACAGCATTTACAAAAAGTGCTCCAAACTCCGGACACCCCATTAAGACATTATCCAAATTTACAACTAGAACCGATCACCGAACCTCTGCTTCCAGATGATTTTTCATTCCCTAAGGAGCTTCCTTCCTCTTTAAAAAATGCAGAAGAAAATGCTTCTGCAGCGCTGCAAGAAACTAAAACACTTCCTCCAACAAAGAAAAAAGAAGATGATTTCATCGTCATCCATCAAAGAGAGATGGCTCCTCTTGCTGCTCCTACACCTGATAAACCTGTCTTTATACCCGCAGAAATCCCCGAATCCGAAAGACACCTATCAGCGTTAAAATCTCTATTTATGGTTCAGTTTTCTTCCACGGAAGTTCAATTTCCGCGTCATCCAAAGGATGATCCTCATGAAACTCAATATTTTGGAAATTTTATACTCAAGAGAGTGTTTCCTATGAACGACTTGAAATCTTGCGAAATGGATATGGAAACAGGAAGATTTAAGCTGACTTTTGCTCAAGAAAAAAAGATCCCTTTAACAAAACTTCCCGCCGGCAAAACAAAAGCTACAATAGATAATTTAAAACCAGCTGTTGGAACCACCCTTCATATCGGAAAAGAAGTAAAGGGCAAGTTTAATTTAGAAAGTGATAAGGGATATCTGGAATTCGAAACGGGGTCTCTCACTATTCAATGGACAACATGGAAGGTCCCTTTTACATGTCACTTACGAGGTATTCGAGTTAACCCTCAATATGCGGATTGGCTAATTTTTAAAGGCGAATTCGGCGTTACTGCTGAACGCAATATCCAAGCTCAAGACTTCATCGACTTCATCGAATGCAATCTCGCTAAATAGTTTCTAGGAGCGTATAAAGATCTTCTAAGCTGATCGGCTGTATTTCCCCTTCAAACTCAAGTAAATTTTCTGAGAGCGATTGTTTGACCCCTTGCAGCTTCAAGATTTTTTCCTCAATACTTTCAGCCATAAGGTACTTGCGAGCGATGACTTTATTCTTTTGGCCCACACGGTGAGCTCTATCGATGGCTTGCCGCTCTGCTGCTTCGTTCCACCAAGGATCATAGAGAAAGACATAATCGGCCACCTGAAGGTTAAGTCCGACTCCTCCCGCTTTGAGGCTCATCAAGAAAACCTGTATATTTGGATCCGAGCGGAACAGCTCGACAGCTTTTTCTCGGTCTTGGGTCTGTCCGTCGAGATAGGCATAGCTGTAATTTTTTTCCTCCATCCATTTCCTAAAAAAACCCAGCACGGAGGTGAATTGACTATAGAGCAAGATTTTGTGGCCTGTCGATATCGCCTCTTCCAGGTCGTTACATACCCTCTCAAATTTCGCACTCTCACCGGCATATTCTCCCGAGACCAGCTGCGGATGGCAGCAGATTTGCCGGATCCGGAGAATCAATTCTAAAATCTCCATTTTCTGGGAAGAGATCCCCTGAGCTTGGACCTTTTGTACCAGAGCATTTCTTTTTTCTTTTAAATATTGGTCGTAAAAAGATCTCTGATCTTCGTCCCAACCGATCCATACCATCTGCTCTTGCTTTTCAGGAAGCTGCAAGTTCACATCGATTTTGGTTCGCCTTAAAGTAAAGGGACGGATTTTTTTCCGGACACGCTCGAGCACGGGGGCTTCCTTCCGCTCTCCTAAGAGGGTGGGCATTAAAAACCGGAAGAGCGACCAGAGATCCTCATACCGATTTTCAACAGGCGTTCCCGTCAGGGCCAATCTAAAAGGACTTCTAAGCCGGCAGGCAATTTGCGCAGTCAACGAATCGGGATTTTTAATCGCTTGGGCTTCATCTAAGATGAGAGCCTCAAAGTCCATTGATTCCAAGAGCAGCCGATCGATGCGAAGCTGGGCATAGGAAGTTAAAATCACCTTTTGCTCTTTCAGTTTTTCCAAATCTAGAAGTCGATCTTCTCCCCTATGTACATAGACCTGTAATGAGGGGACAAACTTTTCAAACTCTTTTTTCCAGTTAAACAAAAGTGAAACCGGCATGACGATGAGGACAGGCTGCGTGATTTTTAATGTCGATAAAAACGCAAGGACTTGGATCGTTTTCCCGAGTCCCATCTCATCGGCTAAGAGACCCCCAAAACGGGAGCGGAAGAGATACGAAAGCCACTGAACCCCCTTGCGCTGATAATCAAATAACTTTCCCAGAAAATTGTCTGAAAGCAAAACTTCTTCCCATGCAGCGGCTTGATATTCGGGAGGAAGGGGCGTGATGTCTTCCAAAAGACCCACATGATGACGTTTCACAGCAATTCCTTCGGCCACGATCTCCTCTTCAGCTAAAGCAGTCCATTCTGCAGGGAAATCTAAGAGACCGACATCACTCTCGCTTAAATTGACAAAACGGTCGCGACGGTTAAAAGCCCCGATCACATTTTTGACATCCGCTGCGTGCTGGCCATAAGCCACCTTCCCCTTCACTAAAACATGATCCACTTGGGATACTGCTGCCCAGTCCGCAGCACCTTGCCGCACGACTTTTTTCCCTTGAGCATCGATAATTGTCCATCCGACATCGAGTAGGAAGGTCAAGCTTTTCACGACTTTGTCCATCGGGCAATAATAGTGAGACTCGCCGACAATTTTCTTCATAAAATCGGTTTCCAGAAGATCTTTTTCCCAAAAAATTTCTTCGGGCGTTCCTTTCATGGGGTGCTTTCCCTGCAAGCCGTAGTCCATCCAAAGAGAGGCGAAAGCCCCTGTCCGATCTTTTAATTTCAAAATCGGCAGTGGATCCGGTTTAAAACGGGGAACGGGGCAGTCCCATATCAGCTGCGGCACATCGGGCTTTTCTATTAGCTCTTTAAGCTCGAGTAAGTCGAGTACACGAGATTGAAGCCACTGGGGATCGATGTCCTCTTTCCAAAAACGGAAAATCGAATGTTGCAGAGCTCCCTTGGCAAAAACAGCTTCGCAAGAAGAGAGATCTTCTTCACGCGATCCCATTTTCATTTTCGCATGGACAGCATATTTCTCACCGGCAGGTACAATCCGATAAAAAAACTCTAATCCCGTAAAAGGGTCTAAAACGATTTTTTTCCCTTTCCAAATGAGCTGTCCGCGCGCAGCTAGACGCTTCAATTCTTCTTTAGAGCTGCTCCGAAAAATCTCTTCTTCTGTAAAATCTGTTATCATGACGGATAAATTAAAAATTTGGGATGAGCGGGCAAAAAACCTGGCCAAGACCCATCCTTTGAAAACGCTGGGACATCTTCCTAACATCCCCGGCATTACCCCGGAAACTTCCCGTTTCCTCCGCTGGAAGAGCCTTGTATATCTGCTCAGGCATGACAAGAATCATATTTTTAAAAGGTACTTTTGGAAACATCCTTTCAAGTATACGCGGAACATCCTTAAATCGTATGCCCGAAAAAAACCGTATGTCCGGGAAGGGGATTTTTTTCTCTATAACTTTTCGTCGCTGGAGGAGTTTCAAAAATCTCTTAACGCACCCTTAGCTGTCGTCGGTTTTTCTTACTGCCATAAACCTTTGGAATGCCCTTCAGGCCGGTTCACCGATCAGTGCATCCATGATGAGAACCACCCTGTCTGCGGGCAGTGCTTCATCGGCAAAGCTTTCCACGCCCTTCCAGCTCAGCAAACAAAAGTGTTTTTTATTCCTACTGTCCATTACATCGGTGAGCAATTTTTTAAGCTTTTAGAGACGTATCGAGCGGAGGAAATGGTCTTTCTGATCACCGCCTGTGAAATGACCCTGGAGATGTTCGGCGACTGGGGCAACATGTTAAATATCCGCGGGGCCGGCGTTCGCCTCGATGGCCGTATTTGCAATACCATGAAGGCGTTCGAGCTTTCAGAAGTCGGGATCAAGCCGGGCCTCACCATCGTCCGCGATGAAACTCAAGACAAGATTTTAGAGCTCATTCGTCTGCTCCGAGAAAAGGTGTGAGAGCCTGCGGAAAGGCTTAGGCCTTTCCCCCTTTTGAAGGGGCCGGACGCGAGGAGCCGCTTCACAATCAGGACAGCAGCACCCTTTTGTTTTTTCAGCGCACGCCTGGCAAGAGATAAAAAGCTCATTGCAGTCCATGTTCGCACAGTTGAAGTAGAGGTCGGATTTTTCTTTGCAATGGATGCAGCTGCTGATGGTTTCTGCCGGTTCTTTTTCTGAAATAGGCACAGCTAAACGGTCGTCAAAGACAAAAAGCTTTCCTTTCCAATGTTTAGATCCCGCTTGCAAGCCGTATTTGATGATCCCCCCTTGGAGTTGATAGACCTCGTTAAAACCTTCTTCTTTCAAAAGAGCTGAATAGACTTCGCACCGGATGCCTCCCGTGCAGTACATCATCACCTTGGTTTTTTGGGGATCGCATTTTTCTTTAAGCTTCTTGGCGTAGGTGGGAAATTCTCGGAATTGTTCGAGGGTAGGAAGTTCAGCCCCTTCAAAATGCCCGAGCTCCCATTCGTAATCGTTCCTGACATCCAGAAGAACGGTTTTCTCATCCCTTTCTTCCAACATCTTTTTCCACTGCTCCGGGGACACATGCACCCCCGTCTTGCTCATATCATAGGAGGCGTCCATGGCGACCAATTGCGGCCGGACTTTGACCGTAGCCCGAGGAAAGCAATGTTCGGGATAAGTGTGAATTTTAAATTCGATATCTTTGAATCTGGAGTCGGACCGCAGCCACTCGATATACTCCTCGGCTGCATCAGGGCTTGCGCTCATTTGCCCATTGATTCCATCGTGAGAAATGTAAATTCTTCCTTTAATATCTCGCGTTGAAAAAAATTCTTTATGGCGAAGCACCTCTAGTGCAGGCTCTTTGATCGATGTAAAATAATAATAAGCAAGCACCCAATAAGACGTCATGCCTTATACTATACCCAAAAGGGTGAATCTTCGAAACCTTCTAGTCTCTAAGAATCATTTACACTTGTGAAAAATTTCATCCTGCACTATTATAACTCCCTTTATATTGTTTATTACTTGGAGCAACAATGGTACGTTATACCGGCCCTAAAAATCGTATAGCCCGAAAATTCGGCGTGAACATCTTCGGACGCGCTCGCAACCCCTTACTTCACAAAGCCAACCCTCCTGGGCAGCACGGGGCCAAGAGAAAGAAAAAATCTGACTTCGGCATGCAGCTCGATGAAAAGCAAAAGCTTAAAGCGATCTACGGCATGATCAGCCAAAAACAATTCGTCCGTTATTATAAAGAAGCCCTCCAGAAAAAAGGCGTGACTTCTCACCTCTTTCTCCGCCGTCTCGAGTGCCGCTTGGATAATATCGTCTACCGCCTGAAATTGGCACCGACGATTTTTGCAGCTCAACAGCTCGTTTCTCATGGACACGTCTATGTTAACGGCAAGAAAGTTGACCGTCGCTCTTTCGAAGTCCGTCCTGGCATGGCGATCTCCGTGAAAGCTAAGTCTCAGCAAATGGGACTCGTGAAAGACGCCGTCGCTAATACTTCTCGTGAAGTTCCTGAATATCTGGAACTCGATGCAGCTGCTTTCAGCGGCAAGCTCATCAGCGAGCCTCATCTCGATCAAATCCCGCTTCCTATGCCTGTGAACATCGCGATGGTTTGCGAGCATATCGCTCATACAAACTAATCCCCATCTTCTAGATTTATCATTGAAAAAGCCTCTCGATCGAGAGGCTTTTTCGTTTCCAAAGATATCCTGCTTCTACACTTCGTAAATTTTTTGTGGGTTGAACTTAAAGATTACATTAAAATATGATATGGGATGTGAGTTAGTAAACCTTGTAACCAAAAGGAGTCTAGGATGAAAAAACCATCAATGACATTACTGATTGCGTTAGGACTTTCTCTCTCAACGCTACTACAAGCAGCACAAACCCGAACCAAGATCGAAATTGCCGCTACAGACGAAGCAAGAGATCATCGGGTTTATGCAGCTCCTGAGTTTTTCTGTTCCCACTTCAAAGGCGGACTGGAAAATCATGCTCTTAAAGTCGACCTTAGCCTCACCCGCAATATCTATTACGGCGGACTGAGACTAGGCTATGAATATGTGAGACCCGACGCTTTCTATGCATCGACAGATGTATTAGCCGCTCTGGGTGCTAACAAAGCCGATCTCAAAAGAGAAAAAGATAAAACGAAGCAGCATCCTAAAAAGGAAATCCGAGAAACTCTGAAAGGGCACAAAGGCCATCTTTGGACAAATATCGAGCAACGCCTCGGTTATACCTTTAGCAGCTCGCTGATCCCTAGCTGCACCTTGTCGCTCTTTGGAGCTCCCGGATATCACTATGAGCATGTGAAAGGAGCAACAGCACACTGGTGGTATGTTGCGACGGGCTTGAAAACCCTCCAGCAATTTGCCAAACACTTCCATGTGGGCTGCGACTTTAAAGTCCTGTACTCTTTTGCCGCTCATGACAACACCACCTTAACTCTTCCTACAACACTAGGCAGGAAAGAGTTCTGGGGTTATGAAGTGACACTGCCTGTCGAATGGACAGTGGGAGAAAGCCGGGCTTTTGATATCCAGTTAAAGCCCTACCTACTCAAATTCAATGTGCAAAGCCCTGAGACCATTTTCGGCGCTCGGCTCGAGTTAGGCTATAACTTCTAAGGCTGTTTCAAAAGCTGCCTTAGCACATAAGGCATAATGCCCCCATGGCGGTAGTACTCTACTTCGATGGGGGTATCTATACGAGACCTCAATTTAATTTTGCGCGTTTTCCCCTCTTTAGAGATCACTAGCGTGACTTCTTGACCAGGCTCGCCTTTGAGCCCTTGAATGGAAAACAACTCATCGCCTTGAATTCCGAGCGATTCCAAACTTTCATCATGCAGAAATTCAAGCGGCAGCACTCCCATCCCAATCAAATTGCTCCGATGGATCCTCTCAAAACTCCTCGCAACGACAACACGGACACCCAGAAGCGCAGTCCCTTTGGCGGCCCAATCCCTCGAACTTCCCATCCCATAATCTCGGCCGGCAAAAACAATCAGCGGAACTTTTCTCTTGGCATATTCCATGCAGGCATCAAATATCGGCAGGATACTCCCTTCGGGCATCAGCTTCGTAAAGCCGCCTTCTTTTCCATCGGCCATTTTATTGAGAATGCGGACGTTGGCAAAGGTTCCCCTCATCATGACGTTATGGTTGCCTCTCCGACTTCCATAGCTATTAAAATCTTGCTCTTTGACACCGAGAGATAAGAGATATTTTCCAGCGGGAGTCTGGGCTGAAAAAGCCCCGGCAGGAGAAATATGGTCTGTTGTAACAGAATCTCCAAAGAGAGCCAAAGCTCTCATTTCTGCCATTTCTTTTTGCGCAGGCAAATCGAGGGTAAAATTTTCTAAATAGGGAGGCTGTTGAATATAGGTGCTCTTCGGATCCCAGTGGTATTGAGCAGTTTTTTTCACTTCAATTTCTTGCCAAACGGGATTGTCCTGCAGGATATGGGCATACCGCTGTTTAAACATCGAAGGCTGGAGAAACTTTTTGATCTCCTCTTGGATTTCTTCCGAGGAAGGCCAGATATCTTTCAGAAAAACCGCCTTTCCGTCTTTGCCTGTCCCTAAAGGCTCTTTTTCCATATCGATGTCGACACGGCCTGCGAGGGCAAAGGCCACGACCAACGGAGGGGACATTAAAAAATTGGCCTTCACAGCTCCGTGGATTCGGGCTTCAAAATTCCGGTTGCCGCTGAGAACGCTGGCGGCAACTAAATCGTATTGCTGGATCGCTCTTTCGATTCTCTCTTCCAAAGGCCCGCTATTGCCAATACAAGTGGTACACCCATATGCGACCAGTTCAAATCCCAGTTGGTTCAAGTACTCTTGAAGGCCGCTTTTTTCTAGATAATCGGTCACAACGCGGGAGCCCGGCGCGAGGCTCGTTTTCACTAGAGGATTGACTTTCAGTCCTTTTTCAACCGCTTTTTTGGCAAGCAGCCCCGCTCCAATCATCACGCTGGGATTGCTCGTATTAGTGCAGCTCGTAATAGCCGCAATCACTACCGAGCCATGGCTTAAAACTATCTCCGCTTTGGACTCATCCGCATAGCCCGGACTGGCCACCGCTTCGGTGATGGGACGGTTCGTGACCATTTCTTCTTCACTCCAGCCGGCAGATTTGCCGTTGATTTGAGGTTTGCCTCCGGTTTCATGATGGATATGCGGAGAAAAAAGGCCGCCTGCATGGATAAATACCCGCCTTGCATGCTCAACTTTTTCCTTGCCATAGCCCCCTTCAGGAACCGGCGCCGTCATCAGCTGATGAAATTTTTCCTTCAGTGAGCCTAAGTTGATCCGGTCTTGCGGCCGTTTGGGGCCTGCAACACACGACGTGACAGTGTTAAGATCGAGTTCGAGGACTTTAGTGTAATCGATCTCCCCTTTGCGCGGGATGCCAAAAAGCTGCTGAGCCTGGAGATAGGCTTTCACTTCCGCGACATGGGCTTCGTCTCTTCCTGTCATGCGGAGATAATCGAGAGTTTTTTCATCGCAGGGGAAAAACCCCATCGTTGCTCCGTATTCAGGAGCCATATTCCCGATCGTCGCCCGGTCGGCGACAGAAAGGGTTGCCGTCCCCTCCCCCAAGAACTCCACGAATTTACCGACGACTTTTTCTTTTCTCAATAGCTCGGTAATTCTGAGCGTCAAATCGGTAGCTGTCACTCCCTCTTTTAAACTGCCGCTCAAATGAACACCGATGACCTCAGGCGTCTGAATGGAGATAGGCTGTCCCAGCATCGCTGCTTCTGCTTCAATCCCTCCGACTCCCCATCCGACCACACCAAGGCCGTTGATCATGGTGGTATGGGAATCTGTCCCGACCAAAGTATCGGGAAAAAGTACTTCTTTGTCGCGGATCACCACAGAGCCAAGATTTTCAAGATTGACTTGGTGGCAGATGCCAATGCCTGGAGGCACCACCTTAAAAGTTTCAAAAGCCCCTTGTCCCCATTTTAAAAACTCGTACCGTTCTCTATTCCGATCGAACTCTAGTTGTAAATTAAACATGAAGGCATCGGTCGTTCCTGACCGGTCTACTTGAACCGAATGATCGATGACTAGATCGACAGGGACTTGAGGTTCGATCAAGCCCGCTTGATAACCTTGAGCCCCGACTGCATCACGCATGGCCGCTAAATCGACCAGCAGTGGGACTCCCGTAAAATCTTGCAAAAGCACCCGCGCAACGACAAAAGGGACTTCTCCCTCCGACGGCTTTTGGGCATTCCACTGAGCCAAAGCCTTAACATCCTCATCCTTGACTCGCATCCCGTCGTGGTTCCTCAAGAGCGATTCCAGCATGATCCGGATCGAGACCGGGAGCCGCCGAATCTTCCCCATCCCCTGCTCTTCCAACGCCGGCAGCGAATAATAAGATTTTTTGCCTAAAGACCTGAGCGCCTTAAACCGATCTTGCATCTGTCACCTCTTTTTTCACTCATATACTTTAAAATCGAAAAAAACCGGACTGGATATTTTCATCTTCTTATGGGAAAATAGCAGGATGTCAAAAAAGATTTCATTTTTTTCTTTAGTCATTCTGATCATTGCCGCGATTGACAGCATCCGAAATTTGCCGGCCGCGGCTCTTTTTGGCAGCTCCATGATTTTCTTTTTTATCTTTTCTGCCCTTGTTTTTTTGATCCCTACGGCTTTTATTGCGGCAGAGCTCTCCGCCACTTTTCCAGAAAAAGGCGGCGTCTATCACTGGGTCCGAACAGCCTTTGGAGAAAAATGGGCTATGCTCGCGATTTGGCTTCAATGGATCAACACGATGGCCTGGTATCCCACCATCCTATCTTTTATCGCTGGGACCGCTGCCTATTTGATCAATCCCGAGCTCGCGCAAAATAAAGCTTATCTCGTTTCTTTTATCCTCATTGTGTTCTGGGGACTTACGCTCATCAACCTCAAAGGCCTCCATATTTCGGCCCTGCTGAATAACATCTGTGCCACCATCGGAACTATTATTCCCATGATTTTCTTGATCGCCTTAGGAGTTATTTGGGTATGCAAAGGCCAGCCTCTTCAAATTCGATTGGATCAAGGCAGCTGGATCCCCTCTCTCTCTCAGTCGACCAACTGGATTTCTTTGATCGCCATCATGGCTTCGTTCTTAGGAATGGAACTCTCAGGCGTTCATGTGAACGATATCCGAGAGCCTCAAAGGAATTTCCCCCGGGCAGTCCTCCTCGCCTCTTTTTTCATTTTTGCGACGATGTTACTGGGCTCCCTGTCGATTGCCTTTGTCTTACCCGAAAAAGATATTAACTTAGTCTCCGGGGTGATGCAGGTATTCAGCAATTTCTTTGAAGTTTTCGGCATCCGTGCATTAACACCCTTGCTCACCGTGATGATCGTGGTAGGATCGATAGGCTCCATTACCAATTGGCTCATCTCCCCTGCTAAGGGCTTGCTCCATGCAGCGGAGTTTGGATTTCTCCCTTCTTTCTTTACCTATAAGAACAAAGCGGGCGTTGCTTCTCACATTCTTTTAGCCCAAGCGGTTCTCGTAAGCCTTTTTTGTTTGATTTTCCTCTTAGTGCCCAGCGTGAATGCTTTCTACTGGTTTTTGACAGCCCTCAGCACAGAGCTCTACATGATCATGTATATTTTGATGTTCTGCTCTGCGGTCAAGCTGCATTACTCTTATGTCAACCGCCCCCCCACCTTCAAGATTCCCGGCAAACACTGGGGCATGTGGATCACCGCTCTCCTAGGGCTTTTCGGCTGCAGCACAACCATCATTGTCAGCTTTTTTCCTCCAGGCAACGTCGATATCGGCAGCTCAGCCCGGTACTTGTCGATGATTTGCATCGGCAATATCTTCACGATCAGTCCCGTTTTTCTCTTTTATCTGTATAAGAAAAGAAAAACGGCTATCTAAGAGAAGCCCTTTTACCGATACCCTGCATATGCAAAAGTAAAGGTCTTGATTTTTCGAATAGAGACTTTTGTTCTCTTGCAATACGTTGAATATCAAACTCTCGGAATGTATCGCGAAAAACCTGGTTGTTCATATTCAATTTCTCAAGGATGAAAAGCCGAAGCAAGAGCTCGACAGCTGGATTGATTTTAGCAGTTTTACTTTTCGCCTTTTCCCAGTTTAAAACAGCGACATGAGTCATCCCAAAATTCTTTCCGAAAGCCTCAAGAGTCATTTCAAAATACGCCCTGATAAAATGCACTTCATGACCTGAAAGAGGAAAAGGTTTATGACTTAACGCCAATAGGACCGTTTTTTGAAGCTTGTTGTAATCAACAGCAGGAGTCCAGATGTCTCTCACTTTGACCAATGTGACATCAACGAGGATGATGGGGAATCCTAATCCCTCATAAGCAAACCGTTTGACTTGTTTTTTTTCCATTTTCACCTCTGACTCACTTTGATTTCTATGACTGTAATAATTAGCATATCATGCTCATCGAAAGCAACTGCAATCCTGATATCCCGACCATCGATAGTTTTTCCACGTATGGCATAGGTCCAATCATTGTATTCTGATTTAAATTCATCTTTCTTCTTTTCATGGTATCCATTCTTTAAAACATACAACACATGGGGCAAGGCAATATTTCTCTCAGTTTTTCGTTGGCTGGCATGAGAAGTATCGTAGTAACGACCTGAACTCACACTCTCCCTTACTTTTTGCAGCACGTTTGAAATCTTCGTCGCCCTTGCCACTTCACTTTCCTATTTATCATATCTTGAGATAAATTGTAACTCACTTATATTCTATTGACAAGCGAATATTTAGCAAATTTCTCTAACATGAATGTTTTTCTAAATTAATTTCTATGAATCTTCATTTGATAAAGCGAATAGAAGTCCTAGCGCAGGCTTGTCTAGATGTTCTGGATGCTTTATACTTTCCATTTTAAAGGATTTCCGTGTCAAAAATATCCCCAGATCAACTTCTCATCGGCGCTCACACTTCGGCTCAGGGAGGTCCGCATAATGCCCTTCTGGAAGGCCAGGAGATTGGAGCGACGACCATTCAGCTTTTTACGGCTAACCAAAAAACCTGGAACGGCAAAAAGCTGACGGAAGAAGCCATTGCTCTCTGGGAACAGTCCCTGGAAAGTACCGGCATTAAAAATATCATGAGCCACGATAGCTATCTCATCAATTTAGGCTCTCCCAATCCCGAAGGGCTCCAAAAAAGCCGGCATGCCTTTAAAGAAGAACTCCATCGATGCCACCAGCTGAAAATCACCTTTTTAAATTTCCATCCCGGAGCGGCCCTGGACTCTTCGGAAGAGGCCTGCCTGCAGACCATTGTCGAGAGCTTACTCGAGCTCGAATCTCTCGCTAGCCAAGGCCCCACCCGCCTTCTTTTAGAATCGACCGCAGGCCAAGGCTCTTCCGTCGGGAACCGCTTCGAGCATCTTGCCTATATTGTCGACCGCGTGCATCACAAAATTCCTATAGGAGTCTGTGTTGACACCTGTCATGCCTTTGCAGCCGGCTATGACATCTCGACTCTGGATGGGTGGAAAAAAGTGATAAAAGAGTTCGATCAAATCGTGGGCCTCAAACACCTCTACGCCCTCCATGTCAACGATTCACTCAAACCTCTAGGCTCTGAGGTCGATCGGCATGCACCCCTCGGAAAAGGATTGATCGGCATCGAATGCTTTAAAACAATGATGGAGCTCCCCGAGCTTCGCGAACTGCCCAAGTATTTGGAAACGCCCGATGGCCCTCCGCTCTGGAAAGAAGAAATTAAAATGTTAAGAGAATTTGCTTAAATTATGAAACGCACAAAAATCAAAGATATCTCGACCTCGCACCTAGGACAACCCCTCAAAATCTGCGGATGGGTCCGTACCGTCCGCGATCAAAAAAACTTCGCGTTCATTGAAGTCAATGATGGCTCGACTTTGGCAGGCCTCCAAGTGGTCGCTGAAAATTCTCTGCAGGGTTATGACGATCTGATGAAAAATCTGACGACGGGAGCCTCGGTGGCTGTCCAAGGAACTCTGGTCGAAAGCCCGGGAGCCAAGCAAAAGTGGGAAGTCAAAGCCTCTTCCCTTGATATTCTAGGTCTTTGCTCTGCCGAGGATTATCCCCTCCAAAAAAAACGACATTCTTTTGAGTTCCTCCGCACGATTGCCCATTTGAGACCTCGGACCAATACCCAAGGCGCGGTGACACGTGTCCGCAATGCTCTAGGCTTTGCGACGCATGAGTTTTTTCAAAAAGAGGGTTTTCTCTACGTCCAAACTCCGATTATCACAGGCTCTGACTGCGAAGGCGGCGGTCAGCAATTTACCGTATCGGGATTCAATTGGAATGAGCTTCCTAAGCTTGCCGATGGAAAGGTCGACTTCTCCCAAGATTTCTTCCAAAGACCGACGTACTTGACCGTGTCGGGACAACTCGGCGGAGAAGCGATGGCCTGCGCCCTTTCCGATATCTACACCTTCGGACCTACCTTTCGGGCAGAAAACTCCAATACCTCCCGCCATTTAGCTGAGTTTTGGATGATCGAACCTGAAATGGCTTTTGCCGATTTGAAGCACAACATGGATGTGGCTGAGAGATATCTTAAATTCATTCTGAACGCTGCTTTAGAACGGTGTCATGCTGATTTGGAATTTTTCGATGCCTTCATCGAAAAAGGGCTCCTCGCTCGCCTGCAGCATGTGGCCTCCACTCCTTTTGCTCATCTGACCTATACGGATGCTATCGAGATCCTAAAAAAATCAGGTAAAACTTTTGAATATCCTGTCGAATGGGGCGCTGACCTCCAATCTGAGCACGAGAGATATCTCGCTGAAGAGTATTGCAAAAAACCGGTCATCCTCACCGACTACCCTGCTAAGATCAAAGCCTTCTACATGCGGCTCAATCCCGATGGAAAAACCGTCGCCGCGATGGACGTCCTCGTTCCTAAGATCGGCGAAATCATCGGCGGCAGCCAGCGTGAAGAGCGGCATGACAGGCTGCAGCAAAAGATCCTCGATTACGGCCTCAAATTAGAAGATTACTGGTGGTATCTCCAGCTCCGCCAATACGGGACTGTGCCTCATGCCGGCTTCGGAGCGGGATTTGAGCGTCTGGTTCAATTCACCACCGGCATGGAAAACATCCGGGATGTGATTCCTTTCCCCCGCTATCCTGGTCATGCAGAATTTTAGGAGGTTTAGATGGCAATCAAATTGGTTTCTGAATGCTCTCACTGCCATCAGACCATTTTTAAAGAAAAACTCGACTCAGGCCAGCCAGGTGCAGATCTCATACTTGTAGTGACACAATGCAGCCATGTTTTTATGCAAGCCTGTTTAAAAGAGTGTTTTGCAAAAAAACTGGAATGTCCTCTTGACCACAGGCAGAGCTCTCTTCAAGAATGCCGGCCTATTGAAGACATTGCACAGGTTTTTAGTGAGTTACATAAGAAAGATTCAGCTTTTGTGCTTAGGCGCCTTCAAGAGATGATTAAAGACGAACCTGAACAAATGTGTTCGATTTGCCATAAAGAATTTCTTCCTATTTTTTTAATTTCAGCTGATGAACTTATGCATCCACATTGTTGGAAAGAAAAGAATCCGGATGTAAAGACGCATCCTGTTAGCCTTGTGCCACAGCAAATTGCCACCATTACGCAAAAAGGAATTCAGACATATCCCGAGCTAGCAAAGCTGCTGCCTGCTTTACCCAGCAGTGCTTTGGCTGGACTCCCAGGTTCATCCGGTCCTGGAAAATCACCTGCGAACTCCCCACGGAAACCTGCTAAACCGATATCACCCGCATTCATTGTTATGTTAGCTGTTGCACCCATTATTTCGCTGTGGGCTTTCGCGATGAACACGCGTGTTTACAGGAATCAAAATCCGTTATTGTTCGTGCTTTCCACTCCCGTTCTTTTAATTGTAAAAATTTTCTCTGCTGTGCGGTTTGCTCTCAAGAGAATGTTCGCTTAAGCTACTAGGCAGCAGGAGTGGGGAAATAACCCAAAAGGTTTAAGGTGGGTTCGGGTGTTCCTCTTTTTTGCAAATACATCCAAAGGGAATGTGCCTTTAGAGCATTTGCACAAGCGATGGAGTCGTTCTTAAATCGTTCTTTCAAGGCTTGGACCGTCTTGTATTCCGTTCCATTGAAAATCTTAAAAGCCACCAAGGAGGGCTTCAATAGAAAAGATCTAACGAATTTATTTGCACACAGTCCAAAAAATAACTTGGGGTAAACCACATAATAAACCTTCATGAGAACGGAAGGCGCATATGAAGATACGTGACTCGTCATTGCAATGAGCTGGGGTAAAACAAAGGAAGCTGCCTGAGCCCTAAAAGCAGTTTTCGTGGTAAAGTTGTTAAAGTCTCGAGCTTGGTGATAGAGAGCATTTAATTTCAAAACCACAGATTCATAGGGATGCTGGGAGACAATAGCTTCCCATTTATCCGTTAAGACCTTAGTAAAAACCGCATAGATCTTAGGAGTGATGACAAAAAGAATGACGACGGTGGGAGCCGCAATTAAAGCTGTGCTGACAATACCTTTGGCAAAAGAATTTCTAAACACCCAGGTTGCGACTTCTTGAAGACGGTAGATTCTTTGTTGAGAGTTAAAAAAATGAGGTTCGAGGTTGTGGCAAGCCTGCTGCATTTCTTGAACGATTTTATCCCGCTCAAGATCCGATAAAGCACAAAAGGCTCTTTGAAAAATCAAACTATCAAGCTCGGACTTAGGGGAAGAAAAATAGAAGAAAGGAATGGGTAAATAAGGTGAGACCTTATCGAGGAGGGGACTGCCTCGAACCCCTTCTGTTAGCAGGTAGGGTTCTACCTCATTCTCATCTTTTATTACATTCAAGCGATCCAAGGCACTGAATTGCATAGCAGATGACTCAAGAATTTTCGCTTCCTGATACTTGGGCTTTGAAAGACTTTTTTGTGAATAAGACCTGAAAGCGTTGACAGTTGTATACCACTCGGTCATACTTTCAATTTTATTGTATTCTTGAGTCTTCTGAGCCAAAGTATCGACATCCTCTTGTTCATCTTCCTCGGATTTGAGGGCATCTGTACGAAACTCATTATCATATTTCTGGAGAATAGCTTGGGAAAAATTTCGCGCTGCTGCAACATCTATTGTCATGACAATTCCCCTCTTAAATTGGGGGAAATTTTATAAGAACTGGAAAATTAATTCCAAGGGTAATATCTGACTCTGAAACCCCTGTAATTTAAATTTACGCTGTTGCCTGTGGAACGATCGTCTGCACACCGCCTTGCATCAGCTGCATCCAGACACGGTAGGCTTCTATGCCTCCCTTTTCAAGATGCGCCGCTCTATCACGTTCTGTCATCTTGTTAATACTCGCTGCAACGGAAGATTGCACTCTCCAAGATGAGGTCAGCAAACTAAAAGACGACATGAAAAAATAGTCCATGACTTTAGCAGGAAAAAAGGCAAAGGTCTCAACAACTCTCAATGCTTGATTGACGCGAGGAACCCCTGAAGTCACCCATTTCGCTGCAAAGAAAACCATCGTTGTCTTCCAGTAGTGTTGATAGGCACACTGTGCAAGAGCTACCCCTCCGCTGACAACTTTAATCACCGAGATATGGGCGTGATTAATCAGATAATTTACTCCTCGCGGAATCACAGTTTGGGAAAGAAAATGGTAAATTTTAGGTTGGAAAAGTTGATAGGCCTTATACGTACTGTACGCCAGCAAAACTTTGACCCAAAAATTATCTAACCAACGAGCGAAGAAAGCCTCCGTTTTGTACTTTGCACGGCGGAATGTTAGAGGCAATTTATCCAATTGAGACTGTACATCGCTGACTTGATTAATGATTTTTTCTCTCTCATCGACTCTGGTGTCAGGCTGAGCTCGGTTGAAGGCTTCTTGAAAGACATAAGTTAACAGCTGTTCGCTATACGGCTTGAAATATCCCAGCGGTTGGTTCAGTCGCACTAATAGTTCTTTAGCGCTGAGTTCGATCGCTGCTTTTCGTACACTTTCCTGCCCAGGATTTGCTAATGGAGTTTCTAAAAACCTTGTCGCCCTGATCCAATCTGAGAAATTGGACGCATAACTAGCGACTTTGCCTTGAATATCCGTGGGCAAAAGATCCATGTATGCTGGTTTACTTTGAGTTGTATGTTTTAAATTCCCCTTCAAAGCGACAGGGTTAGAAGCAGCAAAATGCCGTTGATCAAACTGCAAAGAGATCAAACTGATAAAGTCGCCGGCTCTTGTAGGATTTAAAGTTGCCATAGATGTCCCTCCCGAAAAATTGGAAATAATTTATAGAAAAAATCAAATTAAAGGAAAGGAAATCAGGGACTTTCTTTCAAAAAGAGCTGTATATCGCTCGACAGCTTGCACCAGATAGTTTTTAATCGACTGCACTTCGGAGAGCCGCTCCGAGTGATGGCTCTCAAAAAAGGCGCTGATCTGCTCCATATCGAGAACAGAGAGCTGAGGATGCTTTTTAAAAGAAGGTTTCACGCAGCGAGGAACACTGAGGTCCAAAATCAGCCGAGTGAGAGGTTTTTCAGGCATCGAAGAGATCAGAGGGCTTTCGCTATGGGTCGCTGCAATGACACCTTCATAGTGATGCCAGTGATCGAGCTCCGAGCGGTCTTTGAGAGTAAGCTCGTAATCCAAGGCAAATGAATGAGCTGATTCAAGGCCTCGTGTGCAGAGGGTCATGTTCTTGTGGCCTTTGCGCCAAAAAAGATGGATCATTTTCCGATTGATATCCGAATTGCCCACGAATAAAAGCCGTGGAGAAGCACCTAAAACTTTATCGACCAACTGATAAATCATTCCTTCTAAATGGAGAGGATTTTCAAAGATAGAAAAAGTCGAGCGGACGGTTTTTCCCAGCTTAAGGGATTTTTGAAAAAGATAATGGAGCCCAGGAGATAAGACTTGGCGAGTGCGTGTCTCTTCGTAGGCCAGTTTCACTTGCCTTTGGACATCGCTTTCAGCGAGCATCGCACTATCAAGGCCTGCCGTCACACAGGCAAGATGATAAAAGCATTCTTTGCCGAAGTAGGTATAAAAGGCATGCTCATGGGAATGAGGAATTTCTTTCTTGAGATCGGAAAAAAGCTCAGCTTGAGCTTCAGCTAAGTTTTCTTGGCTAATGTAGATTTCCGTTCTGTAGCAGGTCGAGAGAACCACCTTGTGAGGAGACAAATGGCGGCAAGCTTGAGCGATTTTCTCTCGGAGGTGAAGAGGAGCCGATTTGTAGTTAATTCCCAAAACGCCAATTTGCATAAAATATTTGCTTATAGCGTAGGCGCATTTAGAAATCTATGAGGAATTTTTGCAAACGTTCATGACTTCAAAGATGACTTCAAGATCAAAGCCGCGCCTTTGCAGGGCAGCAATTTTCTTGTTGCGGTCTTTTCTAACGAAAATGGGAGTTTTTATCAGGCGCAAGATCGCCTCTTTCTGCTCTTCGGGAGGATAGGAAGCGGCTTTAAGCCCTTGCTGTTTGAACTTCCCTGCGATCCGCTGAGGACCGTATCCCCTTTTCTTATAGGATTCTTGGCGGCGCTGAGCCAGGTCTTGGTCGTTGAGGAAACCTAGTCGCTGGTACTTTTCCAGGACAGGTTCGATCTCCTGAGGGCTGAATCCCCTCTTCATCAACTTTTTTCTTAATTCGTAAGTGCTATAGCTTTTAAGACTTAATAAACGTAAAACAATTTTTTCTATCATTGTTTGAACTTTATAATATATGGTACAATTGGAGGCAAGCATGACAACACCAGTAGGTCCTTCGGGATCCAGCGGCGGATCCGGCCCCACGGGGGCGGGCGGGTCTGGCGGGCCGTTTCCCTCGGTATCGCCCAGTGATGATGTGTGGGCAAATTTTGCGATGAAATTATTTGGGACCCCTGATGCTGTTTTATACATCGCGGCATTGAAGCGAAATATGATGATGATGATCAATACGACCATCAGTGAAATCAATACAAGGAATGCCAAGGCGATGGAGTATGTCAAAAAAGTGGCTGAAGGCGAAGAATAAAATATGGACTCCTCGACAGAAAATTTGATTGTCACGGATGAGATGATCGAGCAACGGTTGGATCGTCTCCTTTCGATGCAATTTCCCACATACTCACGCACATATTTCCAATATCTGATCGAGGAAGGCTTTGTTCTAGTTAATGGACTCCCGCTTAAAAAAAAAGACAAGCCGAAAGCCGGAGATGAGATTGAAATCTGTTTCCAGCTGACTCCAGAAATTTCCTTAGAACCTGAAAATATCCCTCTCGATATCCTTTACGAAGACGACCACTTGCTGGCCATCCATAAACCTGCAGGCATGGTGACCCATCCCGCGCCGGGCCATTATTCAGGGACTTTTGTCCATGCCCTTCTGTATCATTGCAAGAGCCTTCCCCAGGCCGATACGCTCAGACCTGGAATAGTCCACCGTTTAGACAAAGATACTTCAGGGATTTTACTGGCAGCCAAAACAGCAGAGGCGCATCAAAAACTTGTCGAGATGTTCTGTGAAAGAAAGCTTGAAAAAACTTATCTCGCTATTTGTGTAGGCACTCCGGGAAACGGAACGATCGAAGCCCCCCTCAAGCGGCATCCGACCCGCCGCAAAGAAATGGCTGTCGATCCGACAGGAAAGCCTGCAACTTCGATTTGCAAAGTCTTGGGCTTTGATGGAAAGCTCTCTCTTGTGGAAGTCCAGTTGATCACAGGGAGGACCCACCAGATCCGCGTACATCTCAAACATAAAGGCGCTCCTATTCTAGGGGATCCCGTCTACGGCGCCCCGGCTTGGAATAAAAAATATGAGGCCTCGCGCCAAATGCTTCACGCCTATCGTCTCAAGCTCAAACACCCTATTACAGGTGTGTTGATCGACCTCAAAGCTCCTTTGCCGGACGATTTTAAAAAAATTAACTTGATGGCCAATCTTGATTAATATTTCTGCCCCACGTATCGTTGACTTAAGTATTTTTTAGACTACCCTTTAACACGAGGATCGAATTATGAAAGAATTCGTTGAATATATCGTCAAGAATCTGGTCGACAATCCTGATCAAGTCCGTATCAATGAAGTCGGCGGAACTCATACGCTGATCATCGAGCTTGCAGTGGATAAAGCAGATATTGGTAAAATCATTGGAAAAAAAGGGAAGACCATTAACGCGATCCGCACTTTGCTCATGTCAGTCGCGAGCCGCAATGGGATCCGAGTCTCTTTAGAGATCATCGAAGAGCCCAAAACAGCTGCAACTGTACATCAGCAGTAAGAAGTTTAACCCAGGCGGGGAAGGTAAGGCGAAATCAAAGCCTTGCGTGAATTCATGGTACCCGCTTGGAATTTCAGTACGGCGATCGGTAATTTTTCTTTCAAGACCTTGGAAGAAATCGGCTTAAAGCTTTCTTCGAAAATCCATTTCAGCTCTTTAGCATTATCTCCCAAAAATTCCACTTCCATCGGATTGTCCACGACGTGAGGAGCAGACCGCATGCTATTGAGGAAACTCTTCAAATGCTCGATGGCCGTCTCTGTCGAAGGGATCCAAATCCATAATTCGTCTTGGTGCATGTGCTTTTCCGGCTTGCCGGCATAAAGCTCTTCGGCGCCTGGAATCGTGCTGATCATATGCAGGTGGAGGTCAACATCGGGTTTCTTTTCGCATGCCATCTGAGATTGGAGCAGCCACTCGTGCCGAATCTTCTTCGCATATTTTTCATAGGTCGGGAAGATTTTACCCAGCAGCTTGGTCTGTCCCACACGGCAACATCCATTCTGCTCTTTTGTATCGGCAAAAACACCAGAGGGTTTTCCTTCCGCGGCAAGACGGAGATTGTCTTCAATCGTTTTCCCTTTGGAATGATAGATCGTGCGATAGAGCGAGTACATATCGTCATTTTGCAAAATCCGCTTGGCTGCATTTTTTTTGAAATGGTCATCGCGCCTCATATCATCAAAATGGATGACTTCCACCTCTTTTCCCATGATCAACGTTTTTAAACGGTTAACGAGCTCAGCCACACACTCGAGGTCGCTCACTGAGATTTTGGTCAAAAGATCGGTGTCGTCTAAAATCGCATAAATAAAATGGAAATATTCGATGATTTCCCGCTGAGGAGAGACGAAATATTTTTCTTTCCTTGAAGCAACCAGATGTTTCTGCAAAAGCCGCTGCAAGATCCTCTTGCTGGAAGCAGTCTTCAGGTTTTTTTGAACATCATGAATCTGTTTTTCGATCTGCTGCAGCGTCATGCCCCCGGTGCTATATTGATCAGTAATTTTAAAGCTGAGCTCGGCTACCAAGGTATTGGAGGACTGGGCATCGGAAATCCAGGCGACGGGAGGCTGCAGTGTTGACAGCTGGGACTTGTGATGGTCGATGACGCTGATCACATCTAAATAGGCAGGAATTTTAGTTTCTTCCCGGTTGCTGAAATCTCTCACTGTGACAGTGCCGAGCGATGTTTTAAAAATATCGGTCGCGTGGATAACGCCGATCGGAAAAGGCTTGCCCTCTTTATCGGAACCCGTCACTGTTAAATAAGGATAGCCGTCGATCTTCGTGCGGATCTCCTCGAGATCGGCACGATAATTGACATGGTGCGGTATCATGCCAAAGACCTTGGACTTCACTTGAAGAGCCACATCGAGTTTATCAACGTAACGGCGGACGCTATAGATCGCATTTTCCAGAGCGCCGATGACTTTTGCTAAATAGCCAAATAGAAGCTTGCGGTCTTCAATGAGCTTTCCTTTTTTATCGAAAATGGAAGCCTTTTCCATCAAAGAGATAAACTCTTTGAAGTCAAAGATCGAAAGATGCGCCATGGCTTTGGCAAACTCCGCAAAGGTGCATTGGAGACCTTGCTTCACTCCTAAAACTTTAAAAAGATAATCTTTTACAAGCTCTGCTTGACGAGCGGTAAACTCCTGCGCAGGCTCGCATTCTTCGATCCTCATCTTCAGCATCGTATCGAAAAACTTCTGGAGTTCTTTTTCCGTCAACTTTTCAACAGCAAAAATGGAAATCAATTTCACGTGCAGGGAATTTTCATACCATCGGAGGCATTGATTCAAAAGGGTGATCACCGATTCGACAGGATCTACATCGCTACTGCGCCATTCTCCCAAATAATACCCTTGGGAATCCACTAGAACTACCGCATGAGGCCCCTTCTCATGGCTAATGTCAAAGACCGATTCTTTCAGCTGTTTTTTCTCAATCCCATGCTGATTAACAAGATCAAGACCTGAAACAGAAAGAGAAGTCCGGTGTTTGGCTAAATTGTTAAAAATTTTCGGCCCAAAAATATTATCAAAAAGAAAAGGGACTTCAACTTGAGCCGGCGGAAGGCCTCCAGGAATATTCCAAATGTGGAGCCCTTCGGAGACACGCGCGGCAAATGCATCGACCCATCCCCAAAACGAAGCAATCGTTGTATCGAGATCAGGGGATCCATGAGCGGTGACAAAATGGCTGCCGGGATAAACTTTTCCCATCCCGACAGGGAAGAAGACTTGATAGGCATCTCGAGGCACCCACCGTCCGGCGATTTTCCCTCGGATATGCAGGTTCTCTTCACCACTCAGTCTCGAAAACTGATTCAGCCAGAGTTCAAAATTGTTAAAATGGAAATGCTCGAGAATGTTATCCCGGTGAATTCTTTCAATAAAATCTAAAACCGAACTGAGCAAGAAGGCGCTCTCAGGAGCCTCTTTGATGAGCTGCAAAAGCAGACGGCAAACGCGACTGAACTTCTCCTGCTCCGGAAGAGTTTGAAAGGACGATTTTTTCAGCTCCTTCCAGGCTGTATCGAGTTTCGGAAAAGATTCTTTTGAAAGAACGTAATCACCCAAATACTTCATATTCCCTCAATAACATGGCCGGATTAAAAAAACGGATTGAGCAGGATTCGAACCTGCGACCGCCCGCTTAGAAGGCGGGTGCTCTATCCACTGAGCTATCAATCCATCAAGAAGTCGTAAGATCTTATCTGTCCGGGCTAGAAAGATCAATTTAAAATATTTTATAGCTTTTTTCACCACAAAATGCACACGTAATTTTTTTTAACATATCCGTCTATTGCCCCCTAGCCTTAATTATGTTAAGCTCAGGTGCATGGAATTATCCCTATATGTAAACGGCATCCGCGGACGGATGGGAAAGACGGTCAGAGCTGTCGTCGAAACAGACCCTGCCCTTTCCCTGCATGAGACCCTTGAAAGTGCAGATGTCACCATTGATTTTTCAGCGCCGGCTGCTCTTCCCGCCTTGCTGAAGAAATGCGCCAGCCTCTGCAAACCTCTGGTGATTGGCACTACAGGTCAATCACCCGAAAATATCCATGCAATTCATGCGATGTCGGAGCAGATTCCTATTCTTTTCTCCCCTAATTTCAGCCTGGGGATGGCGATATGCATTGAAACAGCGCGGCAAATCAGCGAGAAGCTTAAAGGCCTTTGCCAAATCGAAATTCTCGAGGCTCATCATCGAACCAAAAAAGACAAGCCGAGCGGCGCTGCCTTGGCGCTCGCCAAGGCTGTCAATCAGGGAGAAGTTCCCATCCATTCTATCCGCTCCGGCGACATCATTGGCGACCACACGGTCTATTTTATCATGGCCGGCGAAAGGATTGAGCTTAAACACCAGGTACAATCCCGCGAAGTTTTTGCTCGCGGCGCCATCTACGCGGCTAAATTTTTAAAAACAAGGCCTCCAGGCCTTTACTCGGTCAAGGATCTATTTTATGCAACTCGTTAAAGTTAAAAATTTTCTTATTGGAAAAGGACAACCTCTAGCCGTCATGAGCGGTCCCTGTGTGATCGAAAGCGAAGATCACGCGATGGCTGCAGCTGAGTATTTGAAAGAGCTGTACTCATCGGTTGGACTCAACTTTATCTATAAATCGAGCTACGACAAGGCCAACCGCTCCTCTTACCAATCTTTTCGGGGCCCTGGTCTTGAAAAAGGGCTGAAGATTTTGGAAAAAATACGACGAGAGCTCGATGTGCCCGTGCTCACAGATATCCATTCCCCCGAAGAAGCAACCGCCGCCGGAGCAGTCTGCGATATTCTTCAAATCCCCGCTTTTCTTTGCCGCCAAACTGATCTCATCACAGCGGCAGGAAAAACCGGCGCTGTCATCAATGTTAAAAAGGGGCAATTCATGGCACCTTGGGACATGCAGAATGTCGTCGATAAACTCTTGGCCACAGGCAACAGCCAAATCATTCTCACCGACCGGGGAACAAGCTTTGGCTACAACAACCTCGTGAGCGACATGCGGACAATCCCTATTTTGCAAAAAATGGGGTTCCCTGTCTGTTTCGATGCTTCCCATTCGGTTCAGCTTCCGGGAGGCAACGGCTTTTCTTCAGGAGGGCAGCGGGAATTTATCCCGACGCTTTCTAAAGCGGCGATTGCTTCTGGGTGCGACTGCCTTTTCATTGAGTCTCATCCTAATCCCGCTGAAGCCAAAAGCGATAAAGACTCGGTGTATCCCTTCGGAGAACTCAAAAGCTTAATGGAAGAACTCAAAAAAATTTACGAAGTGGTCCATGTTTAAACGAGCGATCTTGATCACCAGTTTCTTCATGGCAGTGCTCTCTTTAGGTTGGCTCTATAAGCTCACCTATCTGTCTGCGGCCGACCGGTTGCAGTATAAAGCGCTTGCTAAAGCCGGTAAGGCCATTGCAAAAGCTAGTCAAAATCAGCAGGCCCATCAAAGCCGCAGCAGCGTGCGTAAAGACCTTTGGCTTTCCCAGCAAGACAAATCTCGCCTGCATTACAGGATTGACAGTAAAAGTTCTGTATTGACATTGTTGCCAATCGATGACAAAGTCGATATTATCGAAAATTTACAGCAAATCCAGTGCTGGATGCAAGATAAGCTCTATGCCCAAGGAAATGTTCCGATGCAGCAAATGAGATTTTTCGAAGCCGATCAGGGGATCTACCAATACTCGACCCAAAGATTTGCCGCCAACTCTGTCGCGCTTTCGCTGTTCCGCGTCCCCGGCACCGCCCTTCCCGGCTCCGTCGATCCTAAGACAGCTTTTCTTCGTGGAATTGCCCAGGACGTTTCGTTTTCCGTCGCGGGGAAAACGACCCAGTTCCAAGCCCAGCGCTTTAAAGCTACGCTTTTGTCACAACAAGAGGAGAAAAAACCATGAATTTTCTGCCCGCCGTTGTTTGCCTAGTTTCATACACACTCTTTGCAGCTGCTCCTGCCGAGCTGCCTGTCAAAGGGACAGATGCAGGGACGATTTCTTCTTCGAACGCTTCCTATGATGGGAACGCCTTGGTTTTGAAGGGACAAGTCTTACTGGATCACGGCTTAGGTAAAATGCAGGCTGAAGAAGCGATCTTGCAAAAACAAGAAACAGGGAAAGATTTTCCCTTCTCTATGATTCATTTGGAGAAAGATGTCTTGCTCAAACTCCATCAAAATGCTGAGCTCAAATGTGAAAAAGCCGATTTAGACTTTTCCACGCTCAAAGGCTTTTTAACTTCTTCGCGCCGGGTTACCTACAATGATACCCTGAAGCGAAAAAAAGGAAAACCTTGCTCCTTCCAACTGATGAGCCAAGCTATCGATCTGCAGTTTTCAAAAAAATCAGATGAGCCCAAAACCAGCTACGATGTACAAAATGTCTTAGCCCGCGACAACGTAGAGCTGATCTACGGAAGCGACTTCACCCTCTTTACCGATGCGATCCTTTATAAAAAAGAGCTCGTCAATCCGGGCAGCAATGAGTTTCAAAGCAACCTTTCTTCACAGGGCAATCAAAAATGCAAACTCGTCCATCAAGCCGATACCATTGAAGCAGATCATTTTGACCTGGACATCGTGCATAACAAACTTCTCATGACAAACCCTCAAGGGATCCTCCCCTCCTTATCTCTTTCTTCCAAAGGAGAAGTCCGGTTTAGCGCGGAAAATCTCCTTTGGGATCATGAAAAAAACACGCTTGTCCTCAAAGGCAATCCTTCCGTACAAGAACCTAATTTGGGAACCCTTGTCTCCGATCAAGAAATCTTTCTTTTTCAACGCGACAAAAACCTGATCGGATTCAAAAGTTTTGGCAACACTACCCTCACTTATCTCAACCAGCATAAGCTGGTCTCTCACGGCACCATCAGCTTTGACCGTGAGAAAAATCTCGGTACCGTCGAAAGCCCCACAGTGAATGGGGTTGTTCCTGAAAATGGACAACTCTCCTACCATGAAGGCGAAATGTCGGTCCTCGCCGATAAAGCCCATATTGAGTACACCGAAGAAAATGGAGCCTTTACACCGGTTTCCGTCTCTTTAAAAGGCCATATCAAGATCTCTTCTTTGACCACCGGCAAGCTCACTAAGTTCGGCCTCGCCGATCGGCTTTCATACAGCCCCACTACCCGCACATTTATCCTGGGAGCTGATCCTGGAAAAAAAGTTGTCTTTGCTAACGAAGAAGACAACATGAGAATCAGTGCCCAAGAAGTCCACATTACCCAAGATCCAATCACAAAAAAGCAAACCGTCAAAGGACTTGGCAACGTGCAGCTCACCCTCTCTGCTGAAGAACAAGCGACACTTAACAAATTTTTTGGTAATTATGTCCCACCTGCTCCTTAAAGTTGAAAATCTGAAAAAATCCTACGGCGGTAAAACCGTCGTTGATGGCCTATCTTTTGATGTAAAGCCCGGCGAAGTCGTCGGCCTTTTGGGTCCTAACGGCGCGGGAAAAACGACCGCTTTTTATATGGCCATCGGACTGATCCATCCCGATGATGGTCAAGTTTTTTTCAAAGGATCCGATGCGACCTCGCTCCCCATCCACAAACGGGCCCAGCTCGGCATGGGGTATCTCGCCCAAGAGCCTTCTGTCTTCCGCTCGCTTTCCGTCGAAGACAATATCCTCTGCGTCTTAGAGACTCTTCCCCTCTCTTCCTCTGAAAAAAAAGAACGGCTGAAAAATCTTCTTCATGAGCTCCATCTTGAAAAACTTGCCAAGAAAAAAGCCGGCAGCCTTTCCGGCGGAGAGCGGCGACGCTTAGAAATCACCCGCGCCCTCGTCACTGAGCCTTCCCTCCTTCTACTCGATGAGCCGTTTGCCAATATCGATCCCCTTGCCGTCGCCGATGTCAAAAAGATGATCCGGCACCTCAAAAACAAAGGTATCAGCATCTTGATCACCGACCATAACGCCCGAGAGATCTTCTCCATTGTCGATCGGAGCTATCTGATCCGCGAAGGCAAGATCCTCATCTCTGGCACCGTCCAGCAGCTCCTCCAAAACCGGGAAGCCCGCTTGACTTATTTCGGCGAAGACTTCAAACTTTAAAGCCAAAAAAGGATATCGTATGACTTCCATGATGGCTTCTTTCGCAATGGCACCTTTCTCTCCCCTGATTGAGCTTACAGCTCCTCTTTATCATCTCTGCACAGGCCAGGGGAATAAACAACAAAATATCGAACGTTGGATATTAGCCGCCTTTAGGACCGCCACCGTAGCAGGACTCTTTTTAGCCATTATCCCTTTCAACTACTTCTTCGGTCATCACGATAACCTCAGCGGTAGCCTTGCCCTTGCATCGCAGTACATCCTTCATCCTTATGCGGCTGCTCTTTTTAACGCTACCATCAACGGGGGCTTTCTGCTCGTGACTAAAACGACCGATATCGTTTACAAACAGCAGCTGATCCTTACACGTAAGGATGCAGGAGATTTTGCTCGAGCGCTGGGCTTCCTTTACGTGGCTTATTTTCTTAAAGATGCGCTCAAAGACCACCCTCTGGATAAAAAATATCAGGAGTGGGCGAACAGGCTAGCCTCTAGCCCTTCTCGTCGTTTAATTTGAAGCAAAAAAACACTTTAAAATTGCTTTAATTTCTTATAAACTCTATTATATTGACCCAATTTTAAATGAGTTTTAATGAATGAGCTTTTTAATTGATCCCATTAAAGAAATTGTTCACCTTCCTTCCATCGTTCTTCAACATAAACCTTATGATCGAGACGATGTTAAGGAATGGCTTCCAACTCTTTTTAAAACAATGACAGCCGCTGCTTTTTTCTTCACCACACGGACTATTTTTCAAAAAAATGATTATCAATGGGATTATCTAGTTTTAATCATCGGTGCTCATATGGTCCAGTATGGCCTTGATGGCTATGCTTTTTTTATTGCGCAGGGTTATTTTAGCATGTGGTGGGGAGCGCAATTGCTTATCCAGGGCTTTCCTCAGCGAGAGACTATCTATTTAGTCGGAGGAAGCCTAGCTATCTTGGCTGGAATCCTAGGTCTTGATTACGCATACTATGATAAAAATGAATTCAAAAAGGCAAAAAAACAGGATCCATCATTGTCTTATTCTGTCGCCGATTATTATCATCATAAAATAGCCGATGCAATGACCGCAACTCCAGATACCCATTCTTTGGGATCTACAAAAAAATAGACATCCTTCACATCTACACACTTCTTTTCAAAGTTCCTTTAAAACCGCAAAACTCCTAATATTTTCGATAACTTTGAGGCATGACGATGTCTTTTTTAATCGAACCTGTCACAGATTTAATCGTTCCTCTTTGCCGTATTGCAAACCAGAGAGATCGAGAAGAAACAGAAAAATTCTTCCAAGCCACTTTCAGAACAGGCTTAGCGGCTGCAGTGTTTTTTCTGCATGTGATAGCAGATAAAGTTATTGCGAAGACTACAGAACCCCAATCTATGCCTAATTTATCAGGATCTCTAGTTGTCTTGACAATCATCTTTTTTGCCACAGCATCCGTACATCCTTACGTAGCTATACTTTCTGAGACTGCCAACATTTCTTACCGTTCAGCGAAAAGCCAGCATTTCAATTTAGCCCCACTCCAAATAGTGGCGATAGCGTTCGGTTTGTATCTTGCATCTAAAGTTAAACATTGCCTATCCGAGTACAAACTAGATCAGCAGATCACCCTTTTATCTAAAAATTTAGCTGATTATTTCACAACAAAGAAGAGGCTCTAGATGGCTTTTATAGTCCAACCAGCAACGGATTTGATCGTTCCTCTTTATCGCGCTATAAACAGGCGGGATGGTCATGAAATGAGCAAATTCTTCCAAGCAGCTTTCAGAACAGGTTTAGCAGCTGCCATGTTTTTTTTACAGGTGATGGGAAATAAAGCTATTGATAAGACTATCGAACCTTCATCTTTGACTCATTTATTCGTACAATTCAGCGCCTGGGCAATCATCCTTGTTGCGACAGTCTCCGTGCATCCTTATGTATCCTTGCTTTCTGCAACCGCCTCAATGACGTATCGCGCAGCTAAAAGAGCAGATCTCTATTTAGCCCCCTTTCAATTAGCATCTATCATGTGCGGTTTATATGTTGCTTCTGAGTTCAAACCTTTTCTATCCGATTATAAACTCGATCGGAAGATCACCGATTTATCGAAAACTTTGGCAGGCTATTTTTTCACAACCCCGAGGTAATCCATGACTAACTATTTTATAGAGCCTTTCAAACATTTACTCTGGCCTGTGGGCAAAGATTTCGCTGCTCCCTTCTACAACATGGGCAAAGATTTCTGCGTTCCTGTTTATATTCTGATGACAGGTCAAGAAAAGTCTAAACCCATCAATAAAAAGGAAGCCCAAGAGAACTGGGAAAAACTTCTCAAAGTCATCATTCGTATAGGAGTGGCTTACGCTTTTTTTCAGGCCTATCAAAAAACATGGAAGGCAGGAATTGAATGGGGTGGGAAGATCGGCGGAGCCGGGGTTTTCTGCTTAACTTATTTGGTGGGAAATGTGATCGATCCTAAATCCAACTATACAGGTGTCTCTGGCTGGTTTCTTTATAAAGGGGTTATTGACATGCTCAAAAGTTTTGGAAGCAGCCATGCAGCAATGCTCTGTTTGCTGCTTGTGCGCGATCGAAAATTCAAAGAAGAGACAGGCTTTTTGAATTTCAACTTTTTCAATCATCCGATCAAAGGTGCTGCTTCGCAACTTGCTGAATGGACTTTCAAAGAACCTGAGGTAGCAAAGCCTGAGCCAAAACCACCTCATCAATAGCCTTTAGGACTTTTGACACAGGAAGCGTGTGGAGGCAGTCACTCATTTTGCTTCCGCCGCATCCATCCATCAAGCAAGGCCGACAGGGTAAATGCTGCGCGACAACCCGCGCACGAGGATTGAGCCAGGGTCCCCAATTGAGATCTGACGAAGGGCCAAACAGCACAACAGCGGGGCTTTTGAGAGCGCTCGAGATGTGGAGCGGAACGGAATCGACACAGACAAGACAACGGCTCATTTCAATGAGAGCGCCCAGCTCTTTCAAAGAAGTTTTTCCTCCCAGGTTGAGAACAGGAACATGAGGAATTAATTTTAAAATCTCGTCCACCATCTGAAGCTCTTGCACATCGGGACTGGATGTCATGACGATGGTTTCACCGCGAGAGTAAAGCTCCTCGATGAGCCTAGCCACCATTGAAGGAGGCCAGCATTTAAACTTCCAGCGAGAAACGGGATGAAAAAGAAAAAACTCTTTAATTCCCTTCTCTTCGAGAATTTGGCGGACCTTTTTCTTGCTCTCCTCAGGAATAGCAAAGAAAAGATCTCTCTCTTCCGGTGTCGGAAAAATCCCGATTTTCCGGATCGCATCGAGATTTTTCTCCACCGTATGACGGGGAGTTTTGCAGTTTTTGACAAGATGAGTATAGATACGTCGTTTGCCGATAAACCCTTTTCCCTCCGGATCGAATCCTACCTTAATTTCAGCTCCGGAAACGAGCGCTGCGATGGCGCCGCGGTCTCCTTCGGTGAGATTGATCACGAGGTCGTATTTTTCCCCGCGGATTTTGTTTAAAAGAGAAAATTCCTGGACATGCTTTTGGAAAAAGCTCAATTTTTTCCATCCCCGATCATAACCCCAAAATTTACGGACTGCAGGATGCCCTTCCAGCATAGGGATTGTATCTTTATAGATCATCACATCGATTTCTGCTTGAGAGAGCGCCGCATGCAGATTGGATAGAACCGGAGAAGTAAGCAGCACATCTCCGTGATGCCGCAGCTTGACCACGAGGATTTTTTTCACATGCGATAAATCGGGGTAGTTTCCGTATTTCATAATTTCTCCAAGAGGCTATTGAGAGCTTGCTGTATGTTTTCTTCCGGAATGAAATTCACATTGTGAGGATCACCGAGGCAAATGGCCTCCTCTGAAAGCGGTGCCCATTCCCAAATTTTAGTCCCGCCAAAGAGTACCACTTGAGGCTTACCCAGTGCAGCAGCGAGATGCATGATGCCCCCATCTCCAATAAAACAGACATCGACGGAAGCAATCAGTCCAAGAAAATCAGGAAAAGAGGGTGTCGGGATCACCTCGGTGGGCATCGTCAGGCCTGTTGCTAACACCTCTGCCCTGGCAACATCGGTAGGCTCACAATTGATGATCACTTTAAAAGAGGCTTTCTCCGCTGCACGGTTCAAATGCCGCTGAGTTTTATCGGCATCGAGCGTGCTTCCTAGCCGGTTATTGGTGACGGAAACCAGCACGGTGCGCTGATCAAATCGAAAAGCCGGCGTGACTTTGAGACGTGGCTGTAAATGGCGAGGCACTTCTCTGCACGAAGGATCCAATAAACAGAGGCTCTTGACCATTTGGTGTTTTTCTTCCCGGGGGTCGTATTGACGAGGTTGGTTGATGAGACGGGAGTGCCACTTGCCATCGACATAAGCTATCCGTTCTTTCCCCTTTAAAGCGTAAAGGAAAAAATTTAGAAGTTTCATGGGGGAAGATTTCGCAGAGATCAAAAGATCAAATTTTTTGTTTCTTTGAGACCATACCGTCTTCAGAAGCACTCCGTATTTGTTGGAGGAAGAAGAGAGCACGACGGCCTCATCTATTCCTTCTAAATAAGGAAGCAAGGGCGCTCCCCTTCTATCGACAAAAAGAGTCACATGGCAGCCGGGGAACCGCTCTTTACAAAGATGGACCAGCGGCATGACGCAGAGAACATCTCCCAGTCCATTGCGCCGGATGATACCGATATTTTTCATAAAAAATTTTTAGCCCCATTATAAGCGATTGCGCCTTATTCCTCGACGGAAAGTCAAAAACAGGATATAATTTATGAACCTTTAAAGAGGATTTTATGCAGATTGAACAGACATTATCGATTATTAAACCCGATGCAGTTGCTGATAACCATATCGGCGAAATTTTAGCCCGCTTCGAAAAAGCCGGCCTTAAAGTTATCGCTGCTAAAATGGTCCACCTGACCGTCGAGCAAGCAAAAGCTTTTTACGCTGTCCATGCAGCACGCCCTTTCTATATGGAACTCGTGAACTTCATGGTTCAAGGACCCGTGTTAGTCACCGTCTTAGAAGGCCCTAATGCCGTTGCTCAAAACCGTGCGATCATGGGAGCCACCAACCCTAAAGACGCGGCTCCAGGCACCATCCGTAAAGACTTCGCCGAATCGATCGACCGAAATGCGGTCCATGGCTCTGACAGCCTGGAAAACGCGAAAAATGAGATCAATTTTTTCTTTAGGAAAAACGAGATCTTCTCTTCCGTTTCCTGCTCTCACTGCTCATGCCATTAATCGATGGATTAGCCGGCCTCCGTACCTTTCGTACATGGGCCGGCTCTCTTGTCACTGAAAAGCCCTACGTTAAAACCTCCTTTGTCAATGCAGAGCAAACAACAGACCGATGAGATCTACCAGCAAATCTGGCCTTCTTGAGCTTGTAGTCAAGTCTGAAAAATGACTTCATCTAACATTTGCTTAGCTTCAGAGTTTCCTTGTTTGGCAGCTTTTTCAATCCATTCGAAGGCTTTTTTTTCATCTACAGCCACACCCCATCCATGAAAATAACAGTTACCCACCTTATATTGAGCACGAGCTTGTCCCAGCTCAGCTGACTTTTGGAACCATTTGAATGCCGCTTGTCGGTCTTTAGCGACGCCCCGACCCTCGAAATAACAGGTACCCAGCTCATAATCAGCGTCCACATTTCCTTGCTCGGATGATTTTTGGAACCACGTGACGGCTTCTTTTTCATCTTGGGCTATTCCATGGCCCGATAAATAGCATTTTCCAAGATTGAGCTGGGCTTCAGCATTTCCTTGCTCTGCCGCTATTCGATACTTTTTAACGATTTCTTTTTCTTCTTTTAGTGGTTTAACTGGATTTGATCCTGTGAGATCGTTCGGCCCCCATGATAGCGGGTTTTTCCACCAAGCTACTGCCACTTTTTCTTCTTTCGTCAAATCTTTCCGCTCAGAGGGAGAATTTTCGGAAGTCCTGTTCCCTTTTTGATCGGGGCTGGCTGTAGCGAAATTGTCTTCTGCAAATACAGCAAAGTCGGCTTGAACTGCGTCCACCATCAGTCCTCCTTAGTGAAAAGAGGAGTATGTTAACGACTGGGAGGGCTTTTAGACAGGATAATCGATCACGAAAGTGATAGGACCGTCATTGATGAGGCTGACTTGCATGTCGGCCCCAAAGATGCCTGTTGGGACGTTTTTAAAAACTTGTTGGGCTTCCTCGATGAACTTTTCATAGAGCAATTTAGCCATAGGTCCTGGAGCAGCATCGACAAAACCGGGCCTGCGACCTTCGAAGCAATTGCCATAGAGGGTAAATTGCGAGACGATCAAAACTTCGCCTTGGATATCCTGGAGAGAAAGATTCATTTTACCTCGGTCATCAGAAAAAAACGGAGCATGGAAAGCTCTTATTTCGATAGGCTGAAGTTTTTTTAGAGATAGAGATAAAAGTTTCTAGAAAATTATCAATAACCTTATCCTAATTTAGAAATTTGTTAAGAGAGTTAAAGATATGGCAGCATTAACAAGAAATGATCTCAATAGAATGGTGCACAAATTTGACCAATCTTACTTTCCTCATGCTGTTCAGCCACAACAAAAGACACAGGCTGCTCATGAAGAATTTTCTATATTAACATTTCAACTCTGTTTGGAGAATGACAGCCTACGCCTACCAGTGGATGTAATTAATAAAATTATTCAAGAAAGATTAAAGCAAAATCAATCTGTGCGAACAATGCTCATATACTACAAAGGTAGCTCGTCCCTTCCTACACAAAAGCTACCTAAAATCATGAGATTCAATCACCGCTTGCAAGACGCTTCGACTGGATTGCTGACTTATCTTGGAACAACACAACAAGAGCTATTTAATGCTTTTCCACTAGATACAGCGAGGCTACAGAAGCCTTTTCAACAATTGATGTTCCTGGTTTTTAAAAATTACTTCCTTGATCGTAATTCCGATGAAAAAATTAATATGATCAAAAGAATGTACGGAAATCCTTGGCATCATCCTATAAACAATTCGGAAGAAAAAGGTAAATGGCATAGAAGAAAAATAGACTTCCAAGTGTTCTCTTGGAAAATGCAACCTAGGATCGGGTTATTTTTTAAGAATAGAATTGTAGAGGTTGCAATCTTGTTAGCTACTGCTATTGGAGGTGCTTACTGCACTTTTAAAGCTCTTCGATGGCACTACCTTTCTTTATACAGACCTGTTTTTTCGGTATTAGGCTATTTGATGAAGTTTACAAAGCCTGTCTTAGGAGCCTATGCTACGGATAAACTAGTCTTCATGTTGTTTAAAAATTGTATGGCTATCAGTCTATGGTGGTTGTTACATAAATCTCGTCGACACATTAAGAAAGAAATATCCTTCAGAAATTTCTCTTCTTTACTGAGATACGGTTATCGAGGTTTAGAGTGTTTAATTAATCCCATGGAGTTGTTTCTCACGATCAAGAGATCTGGAGATAAATTTCTAGCTAAAGCTCACGAACGACTAAGTCCTAAAGCGATTGAAGAGTCTAAGCAAAATTATATACAGACTAAAATTATCGAATACATCAGGGAATGGAATTAGTAGTAACACTCTAAATTCCCTAAAAAATAGGCTGCTTGCCGATTACACCCAGACAATATTGCGGTGGTAAGACTTCCACAAACGTTTAAGGAGTCAAGACATTTAGCTCTACCGGGTCTCCTGATAAAATAGAACAAACAGACAAGAGAAATACGCCAGCCCTGAGTAGGATAACTGAGCTAAATTGGTTGTATTAATTTAAAATAAGAATTCGATCCTCTGCATCCACTGGGCCTTTTTAGATCCTTGCTCCGCGGCCTTCTTGAACCATTTAAACGCCTCTTTGTCGTCTGAAATCGTTCCAAGACCCCTCAGATAACAGTATCCCAGCGCATACTGAGCATTAACCTCTCCTTGCTCTGCCGCTTTCTGGTACCATTCGAATGCTTTAACTGGATCTGCAGAGACTCCTTGGCCATAGTAATAACACTGACCCAATCGATATTGCGCATCATCATATCCTTGTTCTGCTGCTTTCTGGTACCATTTGAATGCTTCTTGCTGATCTTTATCTACACCAATACCATAGAAATAATTGATTCCGAGATTACCCTGTGCAATTTGATTTCCCTGCTCAGCGGCTTTTCGATACCACTCACAGGCCTTTTTGCTATCCTTGGCAACCCCATATCCAAGGTCGTAACAATATCCGACGGAGTTTTGGGCACTAGAATCATTTCCACTTTCTGCCGCCTTCAAATACCAGTTGAATCCCTTTCGCAGATCTTTATCAACTCCTTCGCCATAGTGATAACATTGTCCTACTCGATATTGTGCATAGACATATCCCTCCTCAGCTGCTTTTAGAAACCAACTGAATCCTGTGATCTCATTCTTGGAAACTCCTCGACCATAGAAGTAGCAGTAACCCACAGAATGTTGTGCACTAACGCAACCTTGCTCAGCAGCCTTCTGATACCACTCGAATGCTTTAGCCTCATCCTTGTCGACACCACTACCGTAGAAATAGCATTGGCCTACTTGATATTGAGCATAGCTATATCCTCCTAGCTCAGCCGCTCTTAGAAACCATTTGAATGCCTCTACCTGATCCTTGGTGATTCCATCGCCATCGAAATAGCATGCTCCTAGATAATAATCGGCATAACTATTCTCGTGCTCAGCTGCTTTTTGGGAATATTCGAGCGCTTTTTTTGGATCCGGGGCAACCCCATATCCGTTCAAATAACAGTATGCAGTAAAATTTTGGGCCTTAAAGTTTCCTTGGTCTGCCGCTTTCTGATACCACTCGAATACCTTAGCCTCATCCTTTGTGACCCCTTGGCCGTTGAAATAACATTCCGCTATACGGTATTGAGCATTAACACTACCTTGCTCTGCAGCCTTAAGAAACCATTTGCAGGCCTCCTTTTCATCTTGAGCCACTCCCTCACCATTAAAAAAACACATTCCTAGTCGGTATTGAGCGTCCACCCGGCCTTGCTCGGCAGCCTTGAGAAACCATTTGCAGGCCTCTTTTTCATCTTGAGCCACTCCATCTCCGTGAAAAAAACAAGTTCCTAATCGGTATTGAGCAGCGCTATGACCTTGATCTGCTGCCTTCTTAAGCCATTCGAATTGCTTTTTTGAACGATATCTTCCGATATGCGTCTCATAACAAACCCCAACTGTATATTGTGCCTCAGGATCGCCCTGTTCAGCTTTAGCTTTTAATGCTTTGAAAGCCTCCTTCTTGTCATAAAAATGCTTAGGGTAGTCAATTGAAAGGATTAAATCACTGTCTTCAATGATTCGGATTTGTCTAGCTTTTAGACGTTCGGATTCTGTCAGAAATAATTGGTCAAAGTGGTACGAAAGAACATGGCGATAAGGAGTTTTCCACCAGAGCAATGCTTTTTTTTCTTCTTTCGTCAGCTCTTTGTGTTCAGGAGCTGTTTCGGAAGTTACCTCTCTACTCTGTTCTGTATTCGCTTCATGTACACTGTTTCCAGCATACAAATCATGAGTAGTAAGGTCGTTTTCAACTGATACCATAAATTCTCCTTCAGTGAAAAATGAAAAAACATGTTAATTATTATATTCTTTTTTAAATAGAAAAATCAAATTAGCATCAAAAGGGATAAGCTTCTCTAAAAAGAGTGAAGCTAAGCTTAGAAAGGATAATCGATCATGAAAGTGACAGGACCGTCATTGATGAGGCTGACTTGCATGTCGGCCCCAAAGATGCCTGTTTGGACGTTTTTGAACATTTGTTTTGCCTCTTCCACAAACTTCTCATAGAGCATTTTAGCTAGAGGACCTGGAGCAGCATCGACAAAACCGGGCCTGCGTCCTTCGTGGCAATTGCCATAGAGGGTAAATTGCGAGACGATCAAAACTTCGCCTTGGATATCCTGAAGAGAAAGGTTCATTTTACCTTGAGCATCGGAAAAAAACCGGAGCGTGGAAAGTTTTTGAACGAGCCACTGTGTGTTTTCTGGAATATCGTTTTTATGGACGCCAAGTAAAACTAAAGCGCCTTTGCGTATCTGGCCGACGACTTGGTTGTCGACGGTGACGCTGGCTTCTTTCACCCGCTGGATGACAACTCTCAGACCAAAGCCTTTTTCTTCTTGAACTTATCGAGATATTCTAAGGCTTTTCCGGTTCCCAGGCAGACCGCTAGGAGAGGATGAGGGGCAATGGTCACAGGAAGTCCTGTCTCTTTGATGATCGCTTTGTCGAGTCCTTTGATCAGAGCACCGCCGCCCGCAAGAACCATCCCTTTATCGACGAGGTCAGCGGCAAGCTCAGGAGGGCACTTTTCAAGGTTCAGTTTGATGTTTTCGATGATTTGTTGAAGAGGCTCGGCGAGGCACTCGCGGATTTCAACCGAGTTGATCCGTTTGGTGACGGGAAGTCCGGCGACTTGGTCGCGGCCGCGCACTTCCATTTCAAGCTCGTGGTCACCCATTGGATAAGCGGAGCCGATGGTGATTTTAATTTCCTCGGCTGTCCTAGGGCCAATCATGAGGTTGTAGGTGCGGCGCATGTAGTTCACGATGCATTCATCAAACTCATCACCCGCAATTCTTAAGGAACGGGATTCTACAATGCCTCCGAGAGAGATGATCGCAATTTCGGTGGTACCGCCGCCGATATCGACGATCATGCTGGCGGAAGGCTCGTGGACAGGGAGGTCAACGCCGATGGCAGCGGCCATCGGTTCTTCAATGAGGACAACTTCTTGAGCGCCGGCACGCAGTGCGGAGTCTTCGACCGCGCGCTTTTCGACGCCGGTGATGCCGGAAGGAACGGCAATTAAAATTTTAGGACGGAAGATGCTGCGCGCAGGGGTAACTCTTTTGAGGAGCGCTTTGATCATCCCCTCGGCAATTTCAAAATCAGCGATAACTCCGTCTTTCATGGGGCGGACGGCATGGATTTTGCGAGGGGTTCTTCCTAACATGGCTTTTGCTTTATGGCCGACAGCGAGAACTTCATTCGTATTCGAATCGACAGCGACAACGGAAGGCTCGGCGAGCACGATGCCTTTTCCACGGACGTAGACTAGCGTGTTGGCCGTTCCCAAGTCGATGCCGATATCATTGGAGAAAAAGCCTGAGAGTTTACCGAATTTTCCTAAAGCGCCCTGGCTTAAACGGGCGATCATGTCTCTAACGTTGAAAGCTCTTTGTTGACTCATATAATTTTATGTTCGAAGAAGTTCTAAGACGTCTTCCCATGTTAATTTAGCAATTGCCTCATCATCGCAACTTACGACTTTCTTGACCAATCCTTTTTTCCTTTTCTGCATTTCAGCAATTTTTTCTTCGATGGTCCCGAGTGTAATTAATTTATAGGCAGATACATTTTTCTTTTGACCCATCCGGTGGACGCGGTCGGTCGCCTGGTTTTCAACGGCGGGGTTCCACCACATATCGTAGTGGATCACGGTATCGGCTCCGACAAGGTTCAAACCCGTGCCGCCGGCTTTCAGGGAGACCAAGAAGACAGGAAGGTTTTCGTCTTCGTTAAATTGTTTGACAATCTCCAACCGGTTTTTGCTGGAGCCGTCAAGATAGGCAAACCTGATCCCGCGGTTTTCGAAGTCCTCCCGCATAATCTGGAGCATGCGGGTATATTGGCTGAAAATGACGGTCTTATGTTTTCCTTCAATGAGGGTCTGGAGCAGCTCCATGAGCATCTCATATTTGGCTGAATCTCCGGCCTCTGCTTTCTCTTTGGCAAAAATCGCCGGGTGGCAGCAGATCTGTTTGAGGCGAGTAAGAGTAGCAAGGACGTGGATTTGAACGCGGTCGAATCCATCGCGCTCGACCAGTTTGACGAGCTCGTTGCGGGCCGATTCGGCATAAGAGCGGTAGAGCTCTTGTTGGACATCGGTGAGCTGGCAGTGGTAAACAATCTCAGAGACGGGCGGCAGATCATCCAGAACGTCGGTCTTCATGCGGCGCAAGATAAAGGGAGCCACTTTTTTGCGAAGATATTCCAGATTTTTTGAAAGCTCTGAGCCAGAGACCCGGATATATTTCTCTACAAACCGGTCGTAGGTGCTTAAGAAGCCGGGCATTAAGAAGTCGAACAAGCTCCACATTTCATCGAGAGAGTTCTCAATTGGAGTACCGGAGAGGATGAGCCGGTGCTCAGCTTGGATTATCTTCACGGACTTGGCATTACGGGTGCCGCGGTTCTTAATATGCTGGGCCTCATCGAGGACCACATAGCCGAAGAGAACTGTCTTGTAATGCTCGATGTCTTTTTGCAAGAGCGTGTAGGATGTAATGATCACATCATATTTAGAAATATTTTCAATGAGCCGTTTGCGAGCTGAAGGAATGCCATCGACAACCAGAACTTTGAGTTCAGGGTCGAACTTGGCAAATTCTTCCTTCCAGTTATAGAGAAGAGAAGTCGGGCAAACAATCAGTGAAAGCGCTTTTTTCTTCATCCGGTATTGGGCAATAGCCACGATAGCCTGGAGAGTTTTTCCAAGACCCATGTCATCGGCCAAAATACCATTGAGGTACATGAGCCTAAGCCGCTCCACCCAGTTGACGCCGTCTTTCTGATAAGGACGGAGCGTGGCTTGCACTTCCATGGGAACTTCTGTAAAGGAAAGTTTTTTCTCGCCGAGCATTTGTTTGCGGATATCGACGAGTTTATCGGAAATCGCAAATTTGACAGGAAGGCCTTTGAAATGGCTGGCATCGATATTGGCCAAACTCCACAAAGGACGCTCCAGCGTATGATCGGTTAAAACCGTGATGCCGAGCTCATCAAAAAGCTGGACAATGGCGCCGATTTTTTCTAGATCGAGCACCAGAATTTTGGGCATCTTGTTGCTCTCGCCGGCTTTTTTTGCAGCGCGCTGCTTTTGAGTTTCCATTTCGAGATAAGCCCGTTTGGATGCGACGCATTCCCAAAGCAGATCGATTCTCGCTCCTTTGAGAGAGCCATGGACTTTAAGCTCAATTTGATACATATCGATACGGGAGGTATGAGATAAATTCAGTGTGTAAGTGGTCTGATCGTAGATGAATTGATCGAGCAGGTTCTGAGGGCAATTAAAGGTAATGCGATGCTGATGGCGTGGAATAATATCGGTCATGAACTCCACAATTTTCTTTTCCGATTTGGCAATAAATACCGACTCTTCCGTATTAAAAAGAAAATCTTGAAACAGTTCTTCGATGATTTTTCGCTCTTCCACGAGATTGCGGGCTAAAATACCCGACTTGGAGACAAAGGATGCCACATGATCGTATTCCAGTTTGTTCGGAGAGGCAGGAATTTTTTGCTTGTCGTAATGGAAATAAAGAGTCGCCTCCAACTCTCCATCGAGATAGACCAAGTCGCAAGTAGCTTTGATCGATTCGACATAAGGCAAGGTCACAAAGTCATCGATCGCCTCGCCATTTTCAATCTGCGCAAAACGGGAAAGTTCCGGCATGGCGTTTTCAACAAACGTTCCAAAAAGAGGCTCAGGGATCGTCAAATCTTGCATCGTTTTAAGATTTTTCAGATGGAGCCGGCTAATATAAGCAGGGAAAAGATAATAGACATTTTGATGCAGCATGCCTGGCTGTGTGCAAGAGAAAAATTTAGCTTCTTCGACGGGTATTTGCTTCTGATCGATCAAAATAGCAGGCTTCAGAAGAATTTTCGACACCGGGGGTTTAAGGTACTCGATAACAAATTTCAGATTGGCAGGATGAGGCGAAAATTTTAGAGGGTTTTCGAAAGTGGTATCAAAAAGCCCCGGAAGCTGCGGAAGTTCTTCTTCTTGAGGAGAGTATCCGCTCTCTTTAAAAAATTCATTGGCTCCTTCAAAAACACGGGCTAAAATCACTCCAAAGAGCTCGAGGTCGATTTGAGCAATCCGATATCCTTTTTCTGAGCTGGGCTGGTCCTGGAATCGAGCCTGATCCATCATCATTTTCATGATCTCGCGCTGTTTTTTATCGAAGGAGCTCAAAGCAAAGCAATACCGTTTGCTCCCAATAAAAATCGGCTCTTCATACCTGAGCGCCTCCATAAATTTTTTCAGATAAGGAATATGGAGGGGCTTCGAGCGTGAAGGAAGGCGAAGGGCAAGCTGGAGCTCGACAGGCTGACGGCCATCGAGGTTCGCAGGGAGGGAAAAGACCCACGCCGCTTCAGCCCGATCGATCTCGTATTTTTCCTGAGGTTTGAAGAAAGGAGAGACGGCGAGCATTTCCGAAGAAGTGACATATTCTTGCAGAACTTCTTCTTTATACAGCTCTTCTTGTTTCTGCGTCTGCTTGCTCTCCGCTTCCTTAAATTTATTAATAAAGGCTTGCTTCTGCTCTTCATCGAAATCGTGTTTCTCAGCAAGATCTTCCAAGTTATTTTCTTTAGAATACGAAACCATGATCTCATCGAGCCGTTCTTCGAGATAAAAAATGAGAGCGGCCAAATGTTGGCAATCGTAGTTATAGGGACAGTCGCAGTCCGAGTCGACAGTTTCGCACTCAAGACGATCGATCTCGATCTCGCTTTCGTAATGATTTTCATACTGGCCTTGGACTCTTCCGCTGATCCGGACGATCCGATTGTCAAGGTGGAGAATTTTAGCGGCGACAACTTTTTGTTTATCAAAAAGTTCTTTGCCTTCTTTGACGATTCCGGACGCAAAATCTTGCCTTAGCTTTCGAAAATTCAACATCTTTTTTACCTATTAAATATCTAAAAGATTGCACGACCTGTTTGTCGGTTACCAACAAACGATCGCACAATCCGACTGTTGAACTTGTGTTTTACTTTATTTTTTTTACATCCGCAACAAAAAATATTTGGGTTGTCTGCGCATATAAAACTTTTGTAAAGAATGTTTCCTTTTAATCACGGTTTTTCAGATGAGGAAAAGTGCGTGAATTCAATCTTCCAATCGATTAAAACTTTGTCCTAATTTTAAATTTTCGGAAAAAAATGGCCGTTAAATCTATCGAATTTCCTACCCCGATACTTCCACTTTCTTTAGGATCTTTTTCAACCCTTCCTCCCGAATGTTTTGTTCATATCCTGAGCTTCCTTCCTCCCCCTACTTTAGCAAGGCTTTGCCTCACTCATAGAGATTTACGCACGATCGTGAATGAAGATACACAGTGGGGAAAGGCAAAAAAAATGGGCTTGATTTTTCACTCTTTGACCCAAAAAACTCCCAATGCTCGATCTGGAACAGGCTATGTTTTAGATGTCCAAAGAAACAGATGCTCGATCCAAATGCCGTCCATGTCGCAAGATTTATTCCCGGATCACCAGGAAATTGAGATCGTAGGAACATATAAAGTCTCGAGAACTCGGTTCATTTGCTTTCTCTTTATTTTCGAGGTTTATACCTATTTCGGCCTTGCGGGTTCTTTCCGTACTTTCGAGTTCACGATCGGAGAGGGGCTCTCTTTGTCCAGAGCAGCTGTCCGCTCTATTTCTGAATTTGAAGATTTTAAAGCGATGACGATCTGTCGGATCTATGAAATGAATCGCTGGGTGCATATAGAAGCCTCTGAAGGAAAAACAGGAAGGCAATATTTATTCATTCATGCAATCGAAACCTACTCTGCGGCTTTTTGTTTAGGGAAAAGAATCTATACGGCGGAGTACAACAAAAAGTCCTCCACCTGCATTTTAAAAACAGATCCCAAGAAAAGCGTCAATATTTCTTTGCGGCCTCATCTATCATCTATTCTATATGTTCAAGATCCCTGGCTCGTCGCAAAGCACTTTTCTAAACTTGAGAATAAAGTCCACTATGTTTTCTATCATACAAGGACCGGCGACGAGTTTTTTTGCTATTCGCAAGCATTGAATAAACAAAACCCTTCTTCAGCTTCCTCTCGTCCCTTTGACGCTCAATATCACCAGCCGCAAAAAGTTTTTATCAAAGGCAATTTTTGTCTTTTATATGATCACACCCAAGCGGTTCTCATCCTGTTGGATAAGCAATCCATCGTTATTCCTTTAACAAAAGACACCCAAAATTTATTTTGCTCTTTGGATCAAATCATCGATCTAGACTATCAATTACAACCTGAAATGCCGATTAAGGTGTTAGTTGAAGGCGAGAGAAATTTTGAAAAAATACGCATAGAGTCCGCGGTCGACCCTCAATCTCTATTATCTTCCATGAAGGACACTCCCCCTCCGCATATAACTTTAGATTCTTCGACACTCAATGGATAAATATTTTTTTAAACCTATGGGGTTGCCGAAAAAGTTCTTTTCACTCTATACTGGTTCCCCATGCGGGCGTAGCTCAGTGGTAGAGCATCACGTTGCCAACGTGAGGGTCGTGAGTTCGAGCCTCATCGCCCGCTAATTCCCTATATATAAGGATGGTCATGGAACAAAAGGTAGAGACAGAAACTCAAGCCCCTATCGAATTTTCAAATGAAAAGCTCAAAGTCAAAGCCCATTTCAAGCCACAGTGCAAAGTCGAGCTTGAAGTCCATGCCGATCCTTCTATTGTGAAAGAAGCCCGGCGCAAAGCGATCAAAATGGTCGGGAAAGAGGTGACTCTGCCAGGCTTCCGTAAAGGGAAAGCTCCTGAAGCCCTCGTTGAAAAAAATTATTCTAAACATATCGATGGCGAGTGGCAAAAATGCATCGCCGACCTCGTTTTTGAAGACTGCATTAAGCTTGCAAGCATTCCCCTCCTTAATAATGAGCCCAAGATCAACTATAACGTGAAGAGCCATTCGTTAGATGAAGGCGCAGCGCTCACTCTTTTCTATGAAACCGAGCCAACAATTCCTCAAGTCAATCCCCAAGACATCACTTTAAAAGCCGTTGAGCGTCCTGCTGTCAATGAAGATAAAGTCAACGAAACTCTCCGCCAGCTCCAACTTTTTTTCGCTGAATGGAAAAAATTAGACCGGCCCATCCAAGAAAATGATTTCGTCATTTTAGATGTGGATGTCATTGATGAAGACCCTCCTCGCAAACTCTTTGCCGATGTCCGTTTTGAAGTGACAGACCGCTCGATGGCAAAGTGGATGAAAGACCTCATTTTAGGACGACATCGCGGTGAAGTTTTGGAAGGTGTCAGTGTTCCAGATGAAGACGCTTCTCAAAAAGATCAGGAAGAACTGAAACCCAAAAAAGTCCGCGTCGTCATTAAACAAGTCGAAACAGCTACGCTGCCCGAACTCACCGATGAGTTTGCACGACGCCTCGGCGCGCCTTCCGTTGAGCAAATGCGCACCCATGTCGACCAGCTTTTAAATCAAAAAGCCGACGGACATGTGAAAGAAAAAATGCGCGAAGAAGTCAGCGAACTGCTTTTGACCAAATACAAGTTCGATGTTCCGATGAGCTTGATTGACCGTGAAGTCCGCTTCCGTATGCAGCAACTGCTCCAAGATCAAGAATATCTACAGCACTGGAACAGCATGACGCCTGAAGCCAAAAAAAGGACTGTAGGTTCCGTTGCCGAACAATCGGAGAAAGCCGTTAGGATGTTCTATCTTTGCCGCAAAATTTTAGCCGATGCTAAGATCACTATCTCCCCGAAAGATATCCACAAAGCACCCAAAACTCCTCTGGATATGCTTTTAGGAGACCGCAGTGACTTCCATCCTCAAGACTCAACAGAAGTCCACCAAGCAGAAGCATTCTCGCGCCTCCTCCTTGAAAAGGCGGAAGATTTTGTGATTGCGCATGCGACTGTGGCTTAGAGACGGAAAATCGATCAAAAATAAAATATTAAACACCCTCGGTCATAAAATAGACCTATTGCGCAATAACACCTCAATCGGCAATATACTGATTTTCAACCGATAGGATTTATATGTACCAAGTCCCCTATGTTATCGAAGATACCGGCCGTGGCGAACGGGCCATGGACATCTACTCACGGCTGCTAAAAGACCGTATCATCTTTGTAGGCACTGAAATCAACGACGCTGTCGCTAACACCGTTATCGCGCAGATGCTATTTCTCAGAGCTGATGATCCTAAAAAAGATATCAGCCTCTATATCAACTCCCCGGGCGGTATTATCTCTTCAGGCCTGGCTATTTATGACACGATGAGATTCATGGGATATGACATCAATACCTATTGCATAGGACAAGCAGCTTCCATGGGAGCTCTGCTTCTTGCCGCGGGAACTAAAGGAAAACGATTTGCCCTGCCTAACAGCCGCATCATGATCCACCAACCTTCCGGTGGCATCGGCGGAACTTCAGCCGATATGGAAATCCAAGCTAAAGAAGTCCTCATCCTCAAAAAGATTTGCGCGGGCATCCTCAGTGAAAGAACAGGACAATCTCTTGAGACAATCCTCGAAGATTCCGAAAGAGACCATTATATGAACCCTGAAGAAGCTTTAGCCTACGGTATGATCGATAAAATTGCCAGCCAGCCACAAAAAACCACAGCTTGATGAAGTATGAGCGATAATAATAAAAAACAGCCTGCGAGCTGCTCTTTCTGCGGCAGGTCGGAAGAGGCTGTTGAAAAACTGATTTCGGGCCCCCAAGCGTTCATTTGCGACAAATGCGCGCGCCTTTGCATGGACATTATCGAAAAAAAACCTGTTCATCATGAACTTAAACTGCTCAAACCCAAAGAAATTAAACAGCGGCTCGACGAGTATGTGATCGGCCAAGAAAAAGCCAAAAAAACCATTTCCGTTGCTGTTTATAACCATTATAAGAGAATCCGGTCGCTCAGCAAAGAAATGGATGTGGCCTATAGCAAATCCAACGTGCTCCTTCTCGGCCCTACAGGCTCTGGGAAGACCCTCACTGCCCGTACGCTCGCCCAAATCTTAGATGTCCCCTTTGCCATTGCCGACGCCACGACTCTAACAGAAGCGGGCTATGTCGGTGAAGATGTGGAAAATATCATCCTCCGCCTAGTCCAAGCTGCCGATTACGATATCAGCCGTGCTGAAATGGGGATCATCTATGTCGATGAAATTGATAAAATCCGCAAGACCACCGGCAACGTCTCGATCACCCGGGATGTTTCGGGAGAAGGCGTCCAGCAAGCGCTCCTCAAAATTGTTGAAGGCACTGTCGCCAACGTTCCTCCCAAAGGCGGCCGTAAACACCCTAACCAAGAGTATATCAAGGTCAACACCGAGAACATTTTGTTTATTGTAGGCGGGGCTTTCGTCCATCTGGAAAAAATTATCGCCAAAAGACTCGGCCGCAGCACGATCGGATTCAGTGCGGAAGAGACGCAGGTTTTCGATGCGCATGAGACCAATTACCTCCTCTCCAAGGTAGAACCTGAAGATTTAATCTCCTTCGGAATGATCCCTGAATTCGTCGGCCGTTTTAACAGCATAGCGAACTGCAACGAATTGACAATCGAAGATCTTGTAGAGATCCTCGTTCAACCTAAAAACGCCATTGTCAAGCAATACAAACAACTTTTTGCCGAAGAAGGAATTGTCCTCCATTTCTCCCCTGATGCCCTCCGCGGCATGGCAGAGAAAGCAAAAGCAACCGGCACAGGTGCGCGGGCTCTTCGGATGATTGTCGAAAGCATGCTTCTCAACTTAATGTTCGAAGCTCCTTCCGATCCCACTATTAAAGAGATCCATATCACTAAAGAGTGCATTTTAGAAGGCGCCCCTCCCCTCGTGAAGCGCTCTGCTTAAGAAACTCTTAAGGATTCAGTTTCATACCGCTTGAGTTAACGAATAGCAGCCACTTTTTACTGCCAAAAAATCATATTTAAATATTCTCTTTTTATTTGCCTCCCTCCTATAATCTTTTTCATAACTTGGGGGGTGTTATGACAGGAACTAACGTCTCATTCAGATTTTCTTGGGAACCGGCTTCTTGGGGACAGTCCTTCAAGGCTCTTTTCTACACGCCGCCTCCTGTATCCGACTGGTTTCAAGATCTGGAAACATTTGATATCGTCTCTTTTACTAAAGCAAGAGAGCAAGGATCTCCCCGCCTTATCAGCGATCCAGCAGCAGTAGATAAATCCCCTGAAGATTCTTGCAATATCTTCCACAAAGCGATCGCTTACCTGGCAAAATACTCTAACCCTCGTCTAGAGAGTATTTTGAAAATAAAATTTGAGGAACTTTCCACAGTTGATAGCTTAAAAAACGCTTTCCATTCCGTTCTTCTTTTAAGCCTTCGAACGAACCGGCCAAAAATGTTGGAAGTCTGCCAAAAAGTTCTCTCCTCAAAAAAACTTGCAGATCTTTTTAACGTGAATGATGTGATGGAACTGGCTAAAATAGAAGCCCGCGTAGTCCCAAAACCCGAGCACCGAGTGAGATCGCTTTCTAAAGCGCTCCTTCATTCACTGCAGCAGCCTTTCATGAAAATACGACAGATTATTCGGTACATCTTTTCAACGACAAGCCAAGCTTATGGGGTCGATTTTAATAGACCTCCTCTCAGTGCTCCACGAGCTCAAGGACAATGGACGTTCTACCGTGATTCTCTGCATGACATCTGTGTCTTAGCCCCCCTTGTCAAAACTTTTTTTACGGATCAATGGAAAACTACAATCATTGCCGCAACAATTTTAGGAATTTCGATTACAGCCGTTTATCGGTTGAGTGAACCACCTTCCCCCTATGCTACGCCCTCTAGAAGACCTAGTCTTCATCATTCAGCAGGATGGCATGATGATCAACTCGAGCAATGCAGCTCAAGTTCTGAATCGCTACAGCGAGAGCCTTCTCCCGGACTTATATCTTGTTGCCATACAGTAGAATACCAACTTTATAAGCTCCATTCGGAGAAAGAGGAGGTTATCCAAGAATGTAATCGTAAAAGGGCTCTAAAGAGTAACTGGCAAACCACTGAAGCAGGAGAGGGTCTGTTAAAAGATTTGAACAGAATTGAAAGCAATATCGAACTGCAAAAAAAAACTCTTGCAGAGATAAGAAAACTGGCCCTACGTTTAGAAAGACTATCACAAATATATCAGGACTATGTACAAAAAGAGCGTGTAACCATCCATTTTCTCAATGGACAAACTGAAAACAGTAAAATTCCTCTTGAAATCTCCCAAAATACTTACCTATTCATGAAATATCTCGCTTTACCAGAAATACGACGAGAATCCGAATATATCATCAGCAGATGTCACATATCATTCACCCTCTCCAGCCCGACCGGCTCAAGAATTGGGTTTGGCGCTCCAAGGTCAGCCAGCCTTTCAGCTTTAGATCTTCCCTTAGGTGGCAGCCGTTCAGGTCCAGCAGCATTTGGAGGAGGTGCGGCAGCAATTGCACCTCTTGCACTACCGCCTCCTGCATTACAGGGTGATGCGTCTGGTGCGCCTCCTGCACCACCGAATTCTACTGCGCCCTCTAGCCCACGCGCGCAGCAGTCGTCTGGGGATTGAAATTCTCCCCCGGCCTAAGTGAACAAATTCGCGTTGATCAAAATACCGCACTTTTGAGTTATGTCAGCTCTGTTTTTTTCTCTGCATCTTGAGACCTTGATCATTTAAAACTCACTTATTAAGTGATCAATTTTTCTTTTAAATTGCTTTTTTATTCGTAAGTGAATAAAACAGTGGGCAGGAACCGCGGTTACTCCGGGACACCTAAGACATATGATGCTTAAGAACTTACTACAACAGCTTTATCAAGATTTGGGACTTGGAGCGGTCCCTTCGCCCGACGAACAGAAAGTGCATCATCTGAAGATCAGCGCTGTAGATATTGCGATGACCGATTTGGATCCTGGTTTTTATTTTTCTTCCCTTATCGGACCTCTGCCCCAGAAGAAAAAAGAAGACTTTCTCATGCTGCTGATGAAAGCCAACTTCCTGGGTCAAGGGACCGGCGGCGCAGCACTCGGACTCAAAGATGATGAAAGTTCCTTGACACTCTCTTTGAGTTTACCGTATGAGATGAATTACAAGACATTTAAAGACAGCCTCGAAGAATTCGTTAATTTTATTGATTACTGGAAAAAAGAACTGATCAAGCACGAAACCGAGGCAGAAAAAGATTAAATCAACATGGCTGGATATTTAATAGGAGAAGAGGGCCCTCTAGCTGGGCTTATCTTAAGATTCGAAGAAGGGACAGAATGGGTGTTAGGACGCGATCCTGACGTGGTCGGCCTTGTCTTGGAAGACCCGATGGTTTCGCGCAAACACGTGATTTGCCGGCTGACACCAGAAGGGTACGTCCTTGAAAACCTTAGCGCCGTCAACCCCGCCACTCAAAACGGCCTCATCATCGCAGAGCCCGTGCTCTTAAGGGAAGGCGATATCATTCAAATCGGAAATACGTTTTTCCGATTCAGTGAAGCTCTCCCCAAACCTGAAGAAGCCGCTCCCTCTTTATTGGAAGAATCTTCTGATTTAGCCTCCCTTTCCATGGCAACACCTCCCGAAGCCCGCTGGATGATCAAAGTGATCACAGGTCCTAATACCGGCGCTGAATTTTACATGCATAAGGGAAAAACCTACGTTTTGGGTAAAGATCCCGAGCTTTGCGATATCATTTTCCAGGACCTCAGCGTCTCCCGTCAGCATGCTAGGCTCACCATTGATGAAAATGACATGGTGTTCATTGAAGACCTGGGCAGCCGCAACGGGACCCTGGTAGGCGGGAAGTTGATCACTGATAAACATCCCCTGGCCTCGCAAGATCAAGTCACTCTGGGGACCACCTCGTTTCTGGTCATTGACAGAGAGCAAGCGCGAGAAACGCTGGTTTCCGAGGCACCGCTGCTGGAAGAAAAAGCTGCCGTACCCGCAGAAACCCTTGCGACGAAAAACTGGCGTGAAATGGTGATCCCTAGGAAACACCTTGTTTTAGCTGCGGTTTTGGGATGTGCCCTGCTGGTTTTATTTGTCAGCATGGTCTCGCTTTTCAAAAGCGAGCCTGTCGTGGTGGCAGTGAAAGATGAATCTGAGCAAGTGAAAGAGATTGTCCGGAAATATCCCGACATTCAATTCTCCTATAATAAGGGATCCGGCAAGCTTTTCCTCACCGGGCACGTATTAACTCCTGTGGAGAAGCAAGAGCTTCTCTATCAACTGCAGGGGCTTCCCTTTCTCAGCAAAATTGAAGACACCGTCGTCATTGACGAACTTGTCTGGTCCAATATCAATGCCCTACTAGTCACCAATCCAGCTTGGCAGGGAATCACAGTAACATCCCCTGTTCCTGGGAAATTCTTGGTCCGGGGCTATCTGCAAACCCTAGACCAAGCTCAAGCCCTCTCCGACTATTTGAACATGAATTTCCCCTACCTCGACCGATTGGACAACCAGGTCGTGGTCGAGAGCAACTTGACGACCCAGGTCCAAAGCATGCTTTTGGAAAAAGGCTTTAACAACGTCTCCTATCAGCTCACCGATGGAGAACTCGTCCTATCCGGCCGCGTGGATGGAAAAGACTCTCCTCGATTCGATACGCTTGTCAATGAGTTTAAAGCTTTGCCTGGCGTCCGGATGCTTAAAAACTTCGTGATTTATACGACTGAAGAGAGTTCGATTGTCGACCTGACCAGTAAGTACAAGGTCATGGGATATTCGAAAAAAGACGGGGCCAACCAGTTCGTTGTTATCAATGGTAAAATCTTGACCTTGGGCGACAATTTGGATGGAATGATCATCACCACCATCTCTCCGACGGCGGTGCTGCTTGAAAAAGATGGATTAAAATTTAAGATTAACTACAATCTGCAATAATAGGAGCCTCAGGGAAGGGGATATTTCTTCTCTAGAGCTGCGAAAAATAGGGAGCCAGTTGTATGTACGGACTAGAGAAAAAGCCTGTCAAGGCATTTGAATTTGACCTAGAAAGAGATCTCAAAAAAGATCCGAATAAAGTCCAAGGACTCTTAAAGTCCACGGAAGCCAAGATTAATGAGATCAAAGGGCAGTTGCGCGAAGGCAGAAAAGGACCTGAATTAGACAACCTGGGAGTCCTTCTCCACGGCTATACGGCATTGCAAAAAGTGCTTAATCGATTATCTAACAAAAAATAGGAGAACATAAATCATGGCCCTTCCATGGTGTACACTTTCATTTGGTTCCTTAATTAACCAATATTCGAAAATCCAGAGCCAGCTGGTCGTCCAAGTTAAAAACCTGGCGAGCCGTGCTTCGACTGCCACACCCGGCCGTTTCTTGCTCGTTCAGTTCCAAATGAGCCAGGTGACGCAGATCGGCGATTCGATTTCGAACCTTATTGCTTCGGTTCAGTCGATGATCAATGCCGCTGTACGTAACCAAAGACCCCAATAAACTAAAGAGGAAATTATATGGCACCAGTTCAAAAATACAAAGACGACTTCGTGCTCTTGCTCGAGTCGGGCTTTATTGCCGCCAGCCAAACTGACGAAGACGCGGCTGTTAAACTTTTTCGAGCAGCCCAGCTTCTTCAACCCGAAAATGCTATGCCTAAAGTAGGCTTTGGATATATCCATCTACTCAAACTGGAACTCAGCCAAGCCTGCAAAAAGTTCGAAGAGGTTTTGAAAACCGATCCGCACAATGAAATGGCCCGCGCTATGCTGGGACTGAGCACAGCTTTGACTGTCAAAGAAGCCGATAAAGGAGAAAAAATTCTCCAGGAGGCCTTGAAAAAAACCGATGATCCTAGCGTAAAAAATATGGCATCGACAGCCATCGAGTTTGTGGAGAAGTTTGTCAAAAAACACCCCACCCCTGTGCAAGGCCAGCAGCCCGCCAAAAAAGCTAAAAATCCGAAGAAAGGTAAATAATGGTCGGCCAACCTGACCGCTTAGATCCTCTTAAGAAGATCGGAGAAGAAAAGCTCCCCGGTGGGCCTACGCCAGGTCCCGGGTCCGAATCTTTCGAATCTTATATGGAAAAAGCAGGTCAGCAAGCTTCGACGGCCGGCAAGACTGCCGCCCCTTCGCCCATGGAATTAGCCCAACCCCAGTCTCCTCTTGCAACAGGACCGACGTATGATAGTTTGCTGGGCCAAGCAAAGTACGTCCAAGGGATGCTGGGCGATATTCAGGATCAGCTTCAAACCAAAAACCTCAAGCTCAAACAATCGGACCGCGCCTCCCTCCGCAGCAAGCTGAAAAATGCAAACTCGTATTTGAAAGCTGCCAATGTGAAATTAGGAGCCGAAGTTCCCCAGCCTCCTGCTCCTTCCGGCGGCGGGATCATCGGCAAATTTCTGGATTACGTCACAGAAGGCCAAGCAAACCTGGCAGCTGCCCAGCAACAAATCATGAGCTTGAAAAGCAAGGGTGATTCGCTCAAGCCTGCCGATTTCTTGGCGATTCAGGTTAAAATTGCCCATGCCCAGCAAGAAATCGAATATGCCTCAATGATGCTGGCCAACGCTGTGTCAGGGTTAAAAACCTTATTTGGCATCCAGCTTTAAAATTTTTAAGGTCTCATGGAAAACGGCTCTCACTTCGATAAGCTTATCTCCCACCTCGAAGATCTCGAATTGACCACCGTCCATGGACGGATCACTGAAATCGTCGGGATGCTCATTCGCGCCGTTATTCCGCAAGTCAAAATGGGTGAAGTCTGCCTGATTAAAAGGGAAGGCGAGCCCCTCATGGCGGAAGTCGTCGGGTTCACTAAGGATGAGGTTTTTCTTTCCCCTTTAGGAGACATGCATGGCATCGGCCCTTCCTCCGAAGTGATTCCGATGAGAATGTCGATGCAAATCAAAGTCGGACCTCAGCTTCTAGGCCGCATCCTCAATGGCCTGGGCCATCCTATCGATGAAGACACCAAAGGGCCTCTCCAACTTGAAGAAACTTACCCCGTTATTAATTCTCCTCCCGATCCTTTGAAGCGTAAAATCATTGAAGAGCCTCTCTCTGTTGGCGTTCGCTGCATTGATGGAGTCCTGACAGTGGGCAAAGGGCAGCGGATGGGTATTTTCTCGGCTGCCGGCGTTGGAAAATCGACACTACTAGGGATGATTGCCCGCTACGCCAAAGCCGATGTCAACGTCATCTCCCTCATCGGCGAACGGGGACGTGAAGTCCGCGAGTTCATTGAGAACGATCTCGGCACCGAAGGGCTTGAAAGATCGGTTATTATTGTCTCGACCTCCGATCAGCCCGCCCAGATGCGGCTCAACGCTGCCTATGTCGGGACAGCGATTGCTGAATATTTTCGCGACCAAGGTAAAACCGTTATTTTAATGATGGACTCGGTCACCCGTTTTGCACGGGCGCTCCGAGAGATCGGCCTTGCCGCCGGTGAACCTCCTGCGAGAGCCGGTTACACCCCTTCTGTCTTTGCGACACTCCCCCGTCTTCTAGAGCGGTCCGGTAACTCTGACCGCGGCTCCATCACAGCCTTTTACACAGTCCTCGTTGCAGGCGATGATTTGAATGAGCCGGTTTCTGACGAAGTCCGCTCGATTTTAGATGGCCACATCATCCTTTCCAGCGAACTGGCCAGCCAATACCATTTCCCTGCGATCGATGTGTTAAGATCGATCAGCCGCGTCCTCACCCAGATCGTCAGCCCCGAGCACGTGCAGCTCATTGGAAAAATCCGCACTGTCCTTGCCAACTACAAGAAAATCGAGCTCCTCCTCCGCATCGGCGAATATAAGCCCGGCTCTGACAAAGACGCCGACTTTGCCATCAAGTACATCGACAAAGTCAACCGGTTCCTTAAACAAGCCGTCGAAGAGAGCTCCACCTTTGAAGAAACCTTGCAGCAACTCCAAGCTCTCTTCAAATAAGATTTATGGAAGAATATCCTCTAGAGCAGCTCGTTGCCATCAAACAGAAACGGCTGGAAGAAGCCGAAAAAGTGCTCGCCGAGAAAAAAGCCCTTCTCGCCCAAGAGCAAGAAAAATTAGCTTCTCTCGAGAAAAAAAGGGATGAAGTCAAAGAACACTACCGAGCTAAATTAGACCAACTGCGCGAAAAACTCGATGCAGGGACCCCGACCGATAAAATCCAACAGATGAAAGAATATTTGAAAATTGTCGCGGAAGATCTAAAAATCGAAGAACAGAAAGTGCAAAATCAACAGAAAGTCGTGGCCGCCGCCGAGCAGCAAGTGGAAATTGCGCGCCAAGATCTGTTCAAAAAACAGAAAGATGTGGAAAAATTGAAGATCCATCATAAAGAATGGACGCACGAGATGCATAAAATCGAAGAACAGAAAGAAGGCGTAGCGACCGACGAAATGGGCAGCGCCATGCATACCATTAAAAAAGCAGAAAAAAAACGTAAAAAACATGGCTGATGTGACGAAAATTCCAGGAACGACACCCAACGAACCCCGCGGCCCCCGAGAGCCTGCTAAACCCGGCTCGGAGAAATTCAAAGAGCTCATGAAAGTCGATAAATCGGGCGAGGGGCCCAAAAAACGGAAGAAGCGGCAAGAAGAAGCCGAGGAAGAGACTAAAGCCGAGCTCCGTACCGGAGCCGCTACGCCAGAAAAACAAGTCGAGGGCGTCAAAAAAGCTGAAAAATTCCCAAAAATCCAAAAAGTCGGCGAAGCGGAAAAACGGCAGCCTCAGCCTCAAAAACGCCCCGAAGAATCAACACCCGCTGATGAAGAGGCCGCTATCGCTGCTAATACCCAAAAGCTCCAGTCCTTCAATCTCGATAAAGTCGAAACCGTCTCCGTGGAAAAACCCGGTGCTCAGCGGCCCGTCTATACCGAAAGTATTGCTCCTCAAGAAGAGGCCAAGGAAACGACCGCCCAGCAAATCAAAGAGACGGAAGAAGAAAAAATTACCGCCCGCAAACAAGTAAAAAAAGAAGAAGTCGGCAAGCAAGTCACCGCAGCGACGGTTCCCCCTGCAGCCTCCACCTTAGGCCCTTCTTTTATCCCTCCTCCTTCTGCCACAGCTCCAGGCTATACCTCCCTCAATTCAGAAATGCTTGCTCTTTTTGAGAAAATGGTCGGTCAAATCACCATCATGCTGGAGCCCAATGGGCCTACAGAGACCACCATCAACCTGAACTCGCCTGAATATGCGAAGTCGATGTTTTACGGCGCTCAGATCAAAATCAAAGAGTACAGCACTGCGCCTCGCGCCTACAACATCGAATTTTATAGCACAGAACGAAATAACCGCTTTTTCCGGAAAAACATCCCTTCCCTCCGAGCTGCATTCCAGGGCGAAAAAAGATTTTCCATTCATACTATTGAAACAAGCCTGCTCCCAGAAGAAAGCGAAGAAGTCTAGCGTATAGAATTTCTATCCTCTGCTGAAAAACATCTTTTTCTACCAATGAAAATAATTTTTATTATTTAAAATAAATATTAAATCCTGAAAAGAAAATACACTTAATGGATAAAAAAACCTCTGATAAACTTGTTATAAAAAAAGAAGGTTTCATGGCTCATTCAGTGCAAAGAGGTACAGTATATCCGACCGCACCCCAGATACCCAACGATGTCCGAGAAAAGGTTAAAGAAGGACGATGGTGGAATGGCAATCGTCTTTTTATCTATGAAATTATTGCTTCACCCGAATCTCCTACCAGCTACTATGTTGTATCGTTTAGTCTGTTCGAAAGATTTATAAATGCTTTATGCAAGGTCCTACGTAAAGACTATCTGGACGATAAAGTCAGAGAAATGATCCAAGCATCATCAATACGATTCATCGATCAAGCTGAACTCAGAGGATTACCTGCTCCCTCCACTACTTCAGCCCCTCCTCCAGCGACATCAACGGCTGCATCTAAAAATCCAAGTCCTCCACGAACCAATAGTCAGGTCAATCCTGTGCCAACTTCAATTCCTCCTGACCCTGCTCCTGCAACCCAACCTCCATCAATTCAAGAAAGGGTTGTAAAATATATTCCATTTAATCAATGTCTTTTGACTGAAATAGATCAGCAAGCTTTCAACATCATCTATCAACGACTTATTGATCCTAAGAACAAACTTGTATTTCAAAGTTGCTCTATCGAGGAGAAACCCGATTTTATTCTCGTGAAAATATTCGGCAGAGCCACAGAATATTTCGATAATATTCGATTAGGTCGAGTGATAGGTACTCTACCAGCTCAAGCTTTCTATCTTATATCTAGTACATTTCCAATATCTAGCACATTTCCAATAGGCCGAGAGGAGCTTCCTTTTGAACCCGAGTGTTTTTCCGTTTGTCTTATTGAAAAACCACATAGATACGGAAGGGTTAACTCCCAACACCCAGTTATTGATTGGGATAATTCTTCAAAAGAGGTACAGCATCAAGCCGCTCTGTTTTTGCTGAGGATATTTAATTTCTCGATACAATCGATTCAGTCTCTCCCCATCATCCACAACGAAAAACAAAAACTGACCTATGCTGTTATCGGTCCAGGCAAAGGCTTTTCGAAAATGGATGAAGAAAACATCAATCGATTGAGCCAACGAGTACTCGGACTGGCTCTTAAAGTAGAAAAGAGCACTGATTTGGTACATTTTGCAGTTGCGAATATAAAAGATGAAAGGAAAGAAGCAAAAGACAAACTCTATCTTACACTCCCTTATTACCTAGTGACTACGACTGTGCAAGTGAACATATCCCACTTTGATTACGATGCTCAATGGACCCAGAAGGTCAACCTATGCAAACCCGGCTCGGGTGAAAATTTTGTCGACTGGGATGATCCAGAATCTGTGCGACAGGTTGCTATGCTTTTCTTAAGAATTTACCATGTCTCCCTGGTATCTTTTAGCTCTCAAAAATCCGTCGCCTAGTTACTAGCACGAAAAGAATGCTAGAATTTATTTTAGATAGATTTTAGATTTGCGCTTTAGTTCTCCTCCGATTATGCTCGGGAAAAAAGCGAAAATCCCTATGACAGAAGTTTCTTACGATTGGTTAAACTTAGTTGAGAAAGCCCTGACATCGACTCAGCAACTCCCTCCATTAGAAGAAAATTTTCCTTTCCCCTGGGCCGATGCCAGTCAAGCCATCAGTACAGGACTGCAGCTGAGTTTAAATCTTACCAGCACACGGGCTGAGTGGAAAGAGCCGGAAAAAATTTTGCAAGGCCTCGGTGATAAACCTTTTTTCGTCGAAGTGGAAATCTCTCCGATTGAAGGGTCTGTCTTTTTTGCGATGTCCGAACAAGACGTCGCTTATCTCACAGCACAGGCTTTAACTTCCGGCGAAGGATTTAATAATTTAAAACTCCGTGAAGGGTTTTATCACTTTCTTTTTCTGAAAGCCCTCGAAGCCATCGATCATTTACAAATTTTCAAAGAAGTCTCTTTCCATTTTTCACCTGTGAGTACAGCGCCGGCAATTCAAGAATCTGCTTTTTGCATCGATATCAGCTGCGCACTGCCTGAAAAGACCTTGCAATGCCGGCTCATTTGCCCTTCTTCTTTCGTGAGTAGCTTCAAGGCTAACCAGCCCCTGCAAAAAACAACCCTTCTCTCCCCTGAAGTGAATCAGGATATTGAAGTCACACTCCGCTGCGAAGTCGGATATACTTTCATTCCTCAAGAAGACTGGGAAAAAGCTGGAGTCGGCGATTTCATCTTATTGGATCGATGCTCTTACGATCCTGTCGAAGAAAAAGGATCGATCACTCTCATGCTCGGCGACACTCCCCTTTTAATGGCCCGAATGAAGCCCGAAAGCATGAAAATCCTCGACTATGCTTTTTATCAAGAAAAAGAAACTCCTTCCTCAAGCTCGGATATTCTTTTGACGGCAGAATCCGGACGCATGCAGATGCCGCTGAGCAAACTTCTGCATCTGGAGCCTGGCGCCATGATCGACCTTCCGATGCGTCCAGCTCAAGGCGTTGACATTACCCTCGAAGGCAGCAAGGTTGCTGCTGGAGAACTCCTCAAGGTAGGAGAGGCTTCAGGCCTGCGTATTCTAGAAAAATGACAGATCATACTTTCTATAAACAGCCCACCATCACCGATTTTAATCCGGACGACGAGCCTCCTTCGTCCATGCCGCGACAGGTCGGGCCGTATAAAATAGAATCGCTTCTCAGCAAAGGAGGCATGAGCATTCTTTATTTGGGCATCCAGCCGGATACGCGGGAAATGATTGCCATTAAAGTCCTCTCACCTACGTTTGTGACTCATCCTGAAATGGTCGCAGGGTTTCTCAAAGAAGCGAAGATTATCGGCATGACCAACCATCCCAACATCGTCAAACTCTACGGAGAAGGACAGTGGGAAGGCGGCCTCTACATCGCCATGGAATTTATCCGAGGAGTCTCTCTCCGGCAATTTATCGAGCAGCAATCCCTTTCCATGAAGCGATCTATCGACATCATCTTACAAGTGGCCTACGCCCTCTGTCATCTCCATTCCCACGGCGTCATCCATGGAGATTTAAAACCCGAAAATATTCTCATTACCGAAGACGGCATTGTCAAAGTGATCGATTTCGGAATTGCCCGGCTGCATGAAGAAGTAAAAAAAGAAAGAGGAAAGGCCCGCCGCATCGTCGGCACTCCTACCTACATGAGCCCCGAGCAAAAGGAAGATCCTTCTAAAATCTCTTTTGCTTCCGACATCTATGCCCTCGGGATCATTGCCTACGAACTCCTCAGCGGCAAGCTCAGCTTCGGCATCATCCATCTTTCTCAAGTGCCCAAAGGACTCCGGCAGATTCTTGAGAAAGCTCTCGCCGTCTCTGTCAAAGAAAGATACTCCGATGCGATCAAATTTATTACCGATCTCTCCGAATACCTGAAATCAGGAGGCCTTGAAAAAGATAGGCCGGGAACCGATCAACTCAAAGAAATCGTCGAGACCATCCAAAAGGCCGGACAGGCCCTTTCCCCTACAGCGCCTCCTTCCTGGCCTTCGTTGGAAATGGGCATCGCCAAATATAAAGCAGTCCAAGGCAGCAGCTATTATGATTGCTTTAGATTCCGCGACAACACCTATGTTTTTCTAATTGCACAGCCGCTCGTCACAGGGCTGGAGACACCTATCTATTCCGCTAACCTCCGCGGCATGATCCGCTCCCTGATCTCCTCCCAAGAAAATTTCTCTTTTCCTCTTTTTATCTCTACTCTCAATCGCATGGTCCAAGAAGATCCTCTGAGTCAAAAATTTGCCGCCGCTTTTTTAATGCTTTCGCCTTTCCGCGATGAACTTTCCTTTCTCTCCTGTGGACTCGGGAATATGCTCCACGTTTCCCCCGGACATCAAACTCCTCGCACACTCAGCAATGAAAATCCTCCTCTCGGAACGCCTTTACGCCGTGATTTTGAAATGACGACCGATAATTGGAATATCGGCGACGTCTTGATCTTCCATTCTTTGGATTTAAATTTTGATCTGCTGTTGCAAGAAGCTTTAAAAGAAAATTTCTTTCTCTCTCCTCAAGGGCAAGCAGATGCCCTTTTGAAAAAAGTCGCAACCCAGCCTCTTTTTGCCCAGGAGAAAAAACCACAAGTTCTTTTCTCCCTTCATCGTATTGGTTAGTAGAATCCTCTAAATAGATGATTTACAATAAACTCGGAGTATTTTAGGATTGCGATTCAAGTATTACCTAATATGCAGCCTATTTTTCCGCGAATTCTTAAGTTGACGTTGATTGAAGCAGCCTTAGGCATCGTGCTCCTGCACGCACCTCTTTTTTCCGAAGAACCTCCCGAGGAAGATGAGGTTGGATTTCTTTTTTCTTCCGGCAAAGCGAAGAAAACACGCGGCCCATTCTCCGATCAAGAAATCAACCACAATACTCCTAGCCTCAAAGATCTCGATAAGAAAACAGATACTTACACAATCAATTTCAATAACCTTTCCATCATTGAGTACATCCGTTTTGCGAGCAAAATTACCAATCTCAATTTCGTCTTTAATGACGCTGACCTCCAATTCAATGTCACGATTGTTTCCGAAGAGCCTGTCACGCCTCGGAATATCATGTCGATTTTGATCCAGGTGCTGCGCATCAACGGCCTTGTGGTCTTAGAGCAAGACAACAATCTGCTGATCACCAAAGTTCGCAATGTCAGCCAGCTGGCCACCGTTGTCTCTTCCGATCTACCGGAAGCTAAAGGGAACGCCCCTTTAGTCACACGCGTGTTCCGCATTAAAAACGCCAATCTTAATACCGTCGCTTCCGTGGTCAAGCCGATGATGTCCGACTCAGCGCTGTTAGAAGTGTCTGCTGAAACCAAGCAGATGATCATCACCGACATCACGACAAACGTCGATAAAATCTCCGCTTTGCTCGCCAGCATTGATGCGCCTCATTCTTCCCTAGATGTCGACAGCTACGTGGCGCAAAACGTCGATCTGGATTCGCTGATCAAATTAGCTACGCAAATCGTGACGCCTTTTTCTGAAGGCAATTCCCTCACATTCGTTCCCCAGCCTGATACGAATACAATCTTCATCGTATCGACTCCTTTTCTGATTGAGAGAGCGCTTACAATTTTAGAAGACCTCGATACACCTACTCAGTCCCGCCAAGCCACGACTATGCGCGGCCAAACCGTCTACTTGTATAAGCTCCAGCACAAACAGGGAGATGATTTCTTAAATGCCCTGGAAGACTTAAGCAAACAACTCCAAAAACGGGGTGCTTCCTACAAGCTGATGGACTGCCTGGCCCAAGCGAAATGGATTAAAGAGTCCAATTCTATCCTCTTCCTTTCCGATGATGAGACCTTGGCGAGAGTCAAAGAGCTGCTTCCCACCCTCGACACCTCAGCCACAGAAACCTCCCTCCCTTCCCCCAAAAGCAATTTCTATGTCTACAAGATCCAGCGGGCTGCTCCTGATCAGCTCCAAGACAGCCTCGATACCATGGCCGAGGATCTGCAAAAAGCGCCTCAGCCCGATTATGCTTTGATTGATGTGCTCACGAGTGCTAAATATATCTCCGAGGCCAACTCTTTAATCTTTACGGGCGATACGGCTGCCCTCAGCAAGCTGGCTGAAATCCTGCCTTCTTTTGATGTGGCCACCGCCTCTTCTCAATTCTTAGTGTACACACCCAAAACAAGAAGCGGGCAGGAGCTGGAAAAGGCTCTGCAAGAAATCGCGCAAAATCTCAAAAATGCCGGCCTTGCCGATCCTCAATTCTTACAATCTGTCAAAACCGTCAAATGGACTCCGGCTTCGAATACCCTTGTCTTTACCGGCAATCCCGACACGCTCGCCCGCATTCAATCTCTTTTAGTCTCTTTGGACGGCGGCGCTGAAGGCGTTGCAGGCACACCGGGAATGCAGACTTTTTATCTCTACAAACTTCAATATGCGACCGGCAGCAGTGTCATCGATAGTTTGAAAAAAGTCGCCTCCAATCTCAGCGACTCCAACGTTCCCAATCAATCCCTTATCGCGACACTTGAGAATATCAAATGGGTTAAAGACAACAACTCGCTGCTTCTCACCGGAACTTCGGCCTCCATCGAACAGGCCCGCACCCTCATTACACAATTTGATATTGCCCCCGCTACAACCACTTCTCCACAATCGAGTAAGTCGGCCTTTTTTATTTACAAACCGATCCATCAATCTCCTCAAGCCCTGCAAGCCTCGATACGCGATATGTCTAAAGACCTCGAAGGCTCCGGCCTTGTCGATCCCGATCTACTTCTGACGCTTAATACGACGCGCTATGTCGATTCGACTAATTCTCTGATCTTCACTGGAACACCCAGCGCTTTAGAGAAAGTCAAAGAGATCCTCTCCCGCATCGACGTCACCTCTCCAAAAGAAGCGCAAATCCAGCAACTGGGCGAATCGACATTCCTGATCTACAAAATTCAATATGTCCCTTCCACCCAACTGATTTCTGCTTTGAAAGGGCTGAGCAATGATCTGCAGCGGACAGGCGCCATCGATCAAAGTGTGGTGAGTTCGATCAACGGGTTAAAATACATCAAAGAGACCAACTCGATTCTCTTTACAGGCTCCGATCAGACTCTCAAAAAAATCGAGTCGATGTTGAAGAAATTTGACGTCGCTGCTTTAGCGCCACATGCCGAAAGTCCGCCTCTTCCTTCAACATTCATCGTCTACACTCCTAAATATCAAACCGGCGAAGACCTGATTAACATCTTGCAAGAGTTTGAGCAAAACCTCGTCGCTTCCGGCGTCGCCAACAAAAGTCTTTTCGACACGATCTCCAACCTCAAATATGTTCAGCGCACCTGTTCGCTGATCATCACAGGCGACCAAGAATCGATCGCTAAAGTCGAAGAACTCCTCCGCCGTTTTGACGTCCCTACCTCGGAGCCGACCGCCATTCCTTCTTCGATCGAATCGATACAAAACACTTCCTTCCTGATTTATAAACTCCAATATCATCAAGGCGATGAGATCCTCTCTGCTCTGAAACAAATCGCCACCGATTTGGGAACAGGGACAGCCACCGGCAACCAAAATCTCCTCGCAGCAATCAACTCGCTGCAATGGATCCGCGTCACCAATTCTCTTCTAGGCTCCGGCGAGGCTGATACCCTCTCCAAGCTCCGCGACCTCATCACGAATCTCGACGTCCCGCTAAGACAGGTGTTCATTGAAGTCCTGGTCATTCAAACCACTCTGACCAACACTCAAAACTACGGCCTGCAATGGGGCGGCAAGATGCAATACCTGAACAAGTTCGCTGCCGGCAGCGGCAGCTTCCCCCCTCCGAGCCTCAATCCTGCTTCTGCAAGCAACCCTGTTAATCCCGCCAATAGCAGCTTCAACAGCATTGCTCCGGGCATCAATGCCACCAATGCCACGACTCCCCCCTCATCCGGTAACGTCCCTTTCGTGAACGGTCTTGACCTTGGAGTCATCGGCGACATCATCATGCATAAAGGCCGCTCCTTCATCTCCCTGGGAAGCCTTGTCAACGCTCTGCAAATTGACAACGACAGCACGGTTTTGATGAACCCCAAAATCATCACACAGGACAACCGCACTTCGACACTCTTTGTGGGAACTAACGTGCCGTTCATTGGATCTCAAGTCACCACGAACTCTCAGATCCTCTCATCCTCTTCCAACATCGAATACCGCGATGTCGGCTTCAACCTCACAATTACACCGACTATTGGCAATAGCGATATCGTCACCCTGGATATCAGCAACGATATCAGCGCGATCATCTCCAATCCCACCATCGGAAGCACTAACGTCACGGGCGGCAACACGAACATCCAAGGAATCACTTCGAGCCATACTTCGATGACCACCCGCGTGCATGTTCCCGATCAACATTTTGTCGTTCTCAGCGGCATGATCCAAGACACCAAAGACCGTTTTAGATCCGGCTTCCCTTGCCTGGGAGGGCTCCCTGTCATCGGCGTCCTCTTCTCGGAAACCGACCGGCAGAATGTCAAACAAAACGTCATCATCTTCCTCCGCCCTCACATCGTCAATACCTACGAAGATTATAAGGCGATCACCGAAAGCCAGGAAGATCTCTATAAAGAACAAGCCGTCCTGCCTGTCCTCAAAGAAGAATTTGACGCCGGCATCGACATCGTCAAAAAACCGACCGACGAATAGTCCATAATAATTTTAAAATAGCTCAGAAGCCCCCCAATTGTTAAAATCGAGGATCACTGTTTTTGGAGTGCGCTTTGAAAAAGTTATCGATTTTAGCCCTTCTTGTTTTGGCGAGCTGCTTCCGCGTCGGCCATGAACTAGAGCCCCAGCTCAACTTTGCCGTGCAAGACCGGTATCTCAAGAGTCTTCCTTCTCCTTTTACTCCTTTGACCCATGAAGAAGCTGCCCAAGATTGGGGACGGGAAGACCGCATCGGCCTGGGCTTTGCCCATGAACTAGACCTTTACCAAGCTATCACTTCGTTCAAACGTTCTTCGTTCCTGATCCCCCCTTCTCTTACCGATCGAAGATTACAGCTCGAATATGATACTCTCCTCTGCTACTACTACGGCCGCAAATACTCCGAAGCTCTTTACACCTATGAGAGCGGACCGCTCTATACAACGACTACCTCTTTCACTCCTCACCAAGATCTGATCATCATCCTCTATGACTCTTACTTAAATCTCCATAAGCCCGATCAAGCCGATACAGTCCTGCAGTATATGCAGACCACCTATCCTAAAGCCGCTGAAAAGCTTGCCCTCTCTAAAGTCCTTCTCAAAGGCGATATTCCTGCCCTTCAACAGGCCGCCCCCTCGCATCCCGATATCCAGACTCTCCTCTCTCAATATGAACAGGGAAAAAAATCGACCACCACTGCCCAACTTCTCAATACTTTCATCCCGGGAAGCGGCTATCTCTATGTCGGGCAAACTCAATCGGCCATCACGGCCTTCCTTCTCAACGGTGTTTTCATTTGGGCCTCGGCCTATTTCTTCCACCAAGGCAACACCGCTGCCGGGATTATCTTCACGAGCCTCGAAGCCGGATGGTATTTTGGAGGGATCTATGGCGCTGGCCAAGAAGCGAAATTCTATAACGAGCGGCTCTATGAGCGGCTCGCCACTCCGATGATGAATGAAAACCGTTACTTCCCTATTCTGATGTTGAAATATGCTTTTTAAAATCCTGCCTTTTCTACTTCCAGCCCTGCTCTTTTCCATTCCCGGCTACCATGAGCCCTGGGGCAAAGACACCGATCTAGAGTGGAAAGCTCCGCAAGAAAATCCCCCAGCAGACCTCTCTTTACCTGCCCATGCCATGGAAAAAGTGATCTGGTTTCATCAGAACATCATTTCTCCCTGCGACGGGCCTCGTAGCCATTACAAACCTTCCAGCTCTTCCTACATGCTACAGGCTATCCGCAAACATGGATTTTTCAAAGGCTATGTCATGGGCTGCGATCGGCTGCTGCGTGAAAATAGCGACCCTTGGATCTACCGCACGACTGTCATCGACAATAAGATCTGGAAAACAGATCCTCCTCCTTGAAATATTTCCCTGCAAAGACATATTATCTACCGAAACTTAGGATCGATCATGAAAAAACTTTCTATTTTAGCTCTTCTTGCCACCGCTTTATACGCGGATGCCCAGCCCGACCCCACCAATCCTACTCCTACAGCACCCTCAACATCAGACACACAGCCAACGTCTACCATGGTAGAAGAGAAGTCCGCTCCTACGCATAATGAATACCGCTCTTCCATCCTCACTGAATATAAACTTGCCTATTTCCGGATAGGCGATGGAAAGATGCGGCATATCTACGATAAAGGCCTTTTAGATATGCAACTGACCTCCTCTTTTTGCTTCTGGAAGCCTCTCTATGTCTATACAGGCATCGAATATATCGGAGCAGATGGTCGAATCCACAGAACGCGCGAGAAACGCAAGATCCGCATGGTTCCTGTCAGTCTGGGCATTCAATACATCCAGCCTATTACCTTTGATTTTAAATACTATCTGACGATGGGCGGCCGCTATTTCTTTGTCCATCAATGGAACCACCACACGAGCTTGACTCATCACGGGCTGGGAGGATTTGCCAACACCGGATTCCTTTACTATTTATCCGAGCATATTGTCGTCGATTTCTTCGGAGAATACTCTTACAAAAAAATGCACTTCCATAAGATGGGCGGCTCAACGCAAGTCGGCGGACTCATCCTAGGAGCCGGCATCGGTTATTTCTGGTAAAATATCTGCCTTAAAAAAGGATCCGTTTGATCGTCCAGGCCCAAGAAGTTTGGATCTTTTGACTACTCATGAAATAGTTCAAATTTTCGTAAAGATCTTGCTGATCGAAGATCTTTAAGGAATTGTGCATTTTCCATAGACGGATTTCGTAGCCGGACCAGTTTTGTTTATCATCCGAAATATCTTGCCGTTTTTCTAAATCCCATCCCCAGGATTTGGCGACTAAGACGACCCCTTTCCGATAATTTTGCATAAATTCGGCATCTTTTTTCAGTTCTGCTACATCGTCCAATGTGACGCTATATTTAAACCCTTTGCTACTGGGACGATGAATAGGAAACATCCACCAATCGAAACCAAAGTCTCGATGATAGCGAAGATTATCCCAATCCCCTGCTTGGGCCAAGGTTTCCAATTGAGCTAAGCACTCTTTCTGTTTTTGCTTTAAATGTTCAAGATTGTAACTTTTAAGACCCTCTTGAATCCAAAATCTATCCTTTAAATGCATGTACAGGAAAACAACTGAGTATATGCCGAAGGTAAGAATCGTTAAGGCGAGATTGGTGATGATAGAAAGAGTTTTTGTCTTTGTGCTGTGGTAGGCGCTCAAAGGATGAAAAAGAAATTGATGACATTCTATATTGCCAACGATACTCATGCAACTAATATGCAAAAATTAAGCGTGAAGATCAAGAACTTGAATGAGCTTATGTAGACTCAGAAGACTTAAATCTTTCTTCCCGCTTGCGGTCGCTTAGAACAAAGAGAAGAGGGTTTCCTGTGAACTTGTAGATTTCTTAATCCATTGTTTGTACTAGGATTTCCAATTTCTCTCATAACATCTCCTATTAGTATCTTCTGGAAGAATTGCTCCATGTTGATAAGTGTATCAATTTTTTCTAACTCGCTCATTAGACTATTTTTATAATTCATTTGTCGCAAATCTGATTGAATTTTTTTGCCCCATAATTAAAAATTTAAAAGGAAAATTTAAAAGAGATCAACTTAAGGGAGGAGAGAATGGCCGGAGTTATAGATAGCGCCTTGGCCCGTCGTTTTTTACAAGATGCAATCCAAAAAGAGATTGCATCAGGAAAGAAACAAATTGACATTCCTTCAGGAACGTATTATTTCAGCCCAAATGAAAAGGGAATTCATTTAACAATAGAGAATCTAACAGACACTCTAATAAATGCAGTCGGTGTCAACATCATTTGTACCAAAACTACTTGCGCAATCTGGATTAATAGATGTACAAACTTAACAATTAAGGGCCTCACGGTAGATTATGATCCATTACCATTCACACAAGGCAAAATCCAATCTATCAGGGAAGACAAAATCGAATATATCACATCTGAAGGTGAAAAAAAATCTGAAGGCTGCACTAGTCATTGCATAGAAATAGACAAGGGTTACCCAACTTTCAGCCAAGAGGACATTGCTAATATTAAGGAAAAGGAGGCAAAGGGGGAAGGTCTTCATTACGAAATTTTCGATCATGATAAACGTACGCGTCTAATTTGCGAGAATGGCAAGAATACACCCCTACAAAATCAAGGAGATTATTACGGCTGTCACCTTGACGTAGAACCTGACACAGGAGCGACCGGAACAAAAAGTACACCTCAAAGTGTAGATAATCCCATCGTTCAAAAAATCCGAATTAAAACCAGGTATATTTTTCAATATAACGTTGAAAACAATATTGGTGTAATCCCTTATAGTAACCTCACGAAACAAGAAAGTAATAGTTATCATTTTCCTCATGCTATTTGCATTTTTGATTCTACAGAAGTAAAATTATCGGGTGTTACTCTAAACGCTTCTCCCTGCTTTGGCTTTTTTGAATTTCATTGTACGAATAATGAATATAATAGATGTAAGTCAGATCGACTTGACCTCAAAAATGATAGAAAAACCCTAGTACGGCCACGCATGCGTTCTCTAAACGGAGACGGATTTCATAGTATCTCCTCAACCATTGGGCCAAAATATCTAAATTGCACGGCGAAATATCTGGGTGATGATTGCGTGGCTATTCATGGCATTTTTCACATTGTTATTGGTGAAGGTAAAAAAGAAAATCAATGGCGCATTATGGCTAGAAATGACTGGGAGATGAAACCTGATCGCTCTATAAATTCTGAAGAAAAGATGAATATTGAAGACGGTGATGTGGTCCACATAATGTCTAAAGAAGAGCAATGTGTTACTACTGAGGCAATAGTGTTGAAAGTTGAGACAATTGATGTTGGTAATGAGATTGAGCAAGCATTCTCTGATGAACTGCAAAGCCCTCCGCCTGCTACAGCAGCAACAGCATCCAATAAAACTAAATTGACAGAGGAAGAAAGAGTATTTATTAAGTCTCTAAAAACCAATACAAAATTACAGAAAGGCATACGTTCTGCTTTTGCTGAAAATAAAAAGGTCTATCTGATGACTCTTAATACCGGTTTGCCGCTAGAGCCAGGCTCTTTGATATGTTCAGCGAATAAGATAGGCAATAGATTTGTAGTAGAAAATGGCGATTTTGGTTTTACTCGTGCAAGAGGCATCCTGATAAAAGCTAGGTCAGGTAAAATCCATAACAATGAAATCAACAAATGTGCACGAGGAGCCATTGTATTACAGCCAGAATATAGTTGGTTAGAAGGGGGATTTCCTGAATTAGATCAGGCAAAATATAAATCTATCAAGCTAGTTGATAATAAGATTGAAGGTAAGCCTTACCAACTTCCCCCTGGCCCCAAACAACCTCAAGGGTCTTGATCCTGCCAAAAGATGAATCGCAAGGCTTTATGCCATATAAGAGCTATGCAAAAATTAAGCGTGAAGATCAAGCGTCTGAGTGAGCTTCTGTGGGCTCGGAAGATTTAAATCTTGCTTCTCTTTTGCGGTCGCGTAGAACAAAGAGAAGAGGGTTTCCTGTGAACTTATAAGTTTCTCGGAACTTTGTAATCAGATATCTCTTGTAAGTCTCTAACATTAACTTGGGATAGTTGACGAAAAGCACAAACGTCGGCGGCTGGGTCTCGACATGGGCCATGTAATAAATCCGGAGCCGTTTTCCTTGAATCATCGGAGGATGGTAGACCTGGATCGCACGCTCAATAAATTTATTGAGCTGTCCTGTGGTAATCCTTTGCAGCTGATGCTGCCGGACTTCTACGATCTCTTTCATGATCTTCGACACATTCCGTCCTGTCAGCGCTGAAATAAACAGCGCGGGGCAATGGCTTAAAAAGGCCGTATCATAGCGGAGAGACTTCAGGCAATGCTCCATCCGGTAGCCTTCTACTAAGTCCCACTTATTAAAAATCAGGATGCACCCTTTGCCTGCCGCTTCGATCATACTTGCAATTCTCTTATCGTGCGTCGTCATCCCTTCTTTGGCATCTAAAACGAGGATGCAGATATCGGCCCGTTCAATGGCCCTCTCCGTACGTATGGCGGCAAATTTTTCTACGGCTTCATGTTCTGCCCGCTTGCGCCGGATCCCTGCTGTATCGATCAAAGTCAAGGCTGTGCCGCCTATCGTCACATGCGCATCGATGGCATCGCGTGTAGTTCCCGCCACAGGACTGACAACTGAACGCTCTTCCGAGAGGAGGTAATTGAGGAGGGTCGATTTGCCGACATTGGGACGTCCGACAATCGCTACTTTGATCGACCCATCATCGATGCTCTCCTCTTGCTCGTCAAAAGAAAATCCTTCAAAAGCCGTTTCTAAAAGCTCAGCGATTTGGAACCCATGCGTTGCAGAAATCGGCAGAATTTTTTCTATTCCCAGACGATAAAAATCGAAAATGTTATCGCGCTGATTGTAATCATCGACTTTGTTGACAGCTAAACAAACGGGCTTGTTGGACCGGATTAAAAGCTGAGCCACATGCTCATCGGCCGGTGTGACACCGACTTGGCCATCGACGACCATGACAATCGTATCGGCCTCTTCAATGGCAATCTCTGCCTGCCGCTGAATCCCCTCTTGAAACGGGATATCGGGATTGGCGATTCCTCCCGTATCAATCACATCGATAGAACGTCCGAAGAAATCGGCTTTTCCGTAAATACGGTCGCGCGTCGTTCCTTCCTCATCATCGACGATGGAAATTCTCGCTCCGCAGAGACGGTTAAAAAGAGCTGATTTGCCTACGTTGGGACGGCCCACCAGGGCCAATTTAAATTTTTTCATATTTGAGAGAAAATTTTACCCTGAAACCGCATATAAAGAAATGGAATAAAAATTAGGTTTGTGTAGAATATTGGCTTTTTAAAAAATTAATGAAAGTTATTTTTTGAATAAAAACAAAACTCAATAAAAATATATACTATATTTTTTTATTTAATTATAAAAGGAGAATTAAATGGCTGCCTTTGGTTTAGGACCTATTGATTCAAATCAAGATTTGATAATTGGAGATCTCTCAGATTCCCAAGATACTTACTACATTTCGGGGAATCTAAACGCCCATCATCACCGGATTACCATTGTCGCAAAAAACATCATTGTTCAACCAGGTGTTACCATTAGTGGAACGCGCCTCAAGATCAGATGCAACCAAGGTGTATTTATTACACTCGGAACAATAGACACACCTCGCCTGAGAATCCGAGCCTCAGAAATGTATTTTGGCGGACAGAAATCAGCCCGAACTAATAACGTCATTATTGATGAAACCGCTCAACAAAACGTTCACTATGGTGATGAAGCCGCTCTCGGAGCTATCGGTAGAATCGCGCAGCAGTTCGCCATTCATAGGTTCCAGCTTCCTAATCCTTAACAAACTAGCTCTCAATTCGTCTCGGGATAGTTGTCCATGAGGCGCAAGAGCTCGAGAAGATCATCGCGGGTGAGGGCTTTGATTTGATCTTGATCGTCAAATCCTATCACCTGCTCCATGAGGGTGAGCTTTTTCTCGATCAGCGTATGGATATGCTCCTCAATGGTGCCGCGGGCGATCATTTTAAAGACCTGAACGCCGCGGCTTTGGCCGATCCGGTGGACGCGGTCGGTCGCTTGATTTTCTTTCGCAGGGTTCCACCACCGATCGTAATGGATCACAACAGATGCTGAGACCAGATCGATACCGACGCCGGCCGCTTGCAGAGATCCAATAAAAACCTCGCAGGCTGGATCGTCGCGGAACTTTTCCACTTGATTCTTGCGATCGCGAGTCGAGCCGCGGATGCCCGCATACCCGATTTTGCGCTCGGCCAGGTAGCTTTCGATGATATCGAGCATACCGAGGTATTGGGAAAAGACCACGAGTTTCTGGCCGCTCTCTCGCACTTCTTGTAAAAGCTCTACAAAAAGGTCCCACTTTCCTGAAGAGTACTGCTTATAGTTTTCGATATCATTCCTATAAAGAGCCGGATGATCGCAGATTTGTTTGAGCTTGGTCAGCAGAGCAAAAACATGCAGGTAGGGCGTGGGCTTGGACTCGTCATGGAGCTCTTTGAAAAGCTGCTCTTTAGAGGCTTTATAAACTTCGCGATAGAGCGCTCGCTGCTCGTCGGAAAGAGGTGCGTAGGCTAGGCTTTCTATTTTTTCTGGGAGCTCGAGCAGCACTTCGGATTTTTTGCGGCGCAAAACAAACGGCCTTATAAAACGGGCCAGTAGCGATTTTTTATCAGAATCGTGCTGCTTCTCAATTGGATGAACAAACAGCTCTTTGTAGACGGTTTCAGTGGGCATGTAGTCCGGCAACACGACATCGAATAAAGACTTTAGTTCGAGAAGATTGTTTTCAATCGGGGTCCCCGTCAGGCCTATCCGAATAGAGGCATCGATGAGTTTTAATGCTTTATGCGTCTGAGATGAAGCATTTTTCGCGATCTGGATCTCATCGAAAACAGCGATGTCAAAAGGGACCTCGGAAAGAGGGCTCTTTTCGCTGCGCAACGTTCCATAGGAAGTGAGAAGTAGATCATATTGCTGCTGAAAATCGACTAATGTCCTCTGAGCTCCATAGTAGACATAGACGCGAAGGCGCGGCAAAAATTTCTTCAACAACTCTTCCCAGTGAAAAATCACCGAAGTCGGACAGACGACAAGATACTTTCCTTCGCTTTTGGAGTTGGAGGCAGCGGCGAGAAGGGCCATCGCTTGGTGAGTTTTCCCCAGTCCCATCTCATCGCAAAGAAGTCCTGAAAGACCATGCGAGTATAAAAACCACAGCCATTTAAGCCCCATTTCCTGATAGCTCCGGAGCACGCTTTTAAGACCTGTGAGATCAAAGGGTAGCGCTGGCTCAAAAGTTTTAAACTCGTTCCAATTTTTTAAACTGCGAGGATCTTCGGGCTCGCGGATGTCTTCAAAGACAAAAAGACGTATCCATTCCAAGGTCGTCAGACGGATTTGTTTCCCTTTTTTGAGCCACCGTTTTTTGGGAATTCCTTTTAGCCAGTTGTATCGTGGTGATTTGAGAAGAATTAACCCAGCATTGGAAAAAAGATATTTTTTATTCTCATTCAAAGCTTGCCAAATGGAGATGACATCGATCGATCCTATATCGCTTTCATATTCGAGGTCGAGAAGCCATGTGCCTTCCGGCTCGCGCTCAAACGAGTTGATCTTCAGATAAAGATAGTGAGGCTTTTGCAACCGGGAATCGATGAAGGTGGTCGAGGGTTTTAAAGTATCGATCTCGTAGGAGACAAAATACGGTTCTGCGCTTTCTTCGATCACAACTTCTTTGAAGTAAGGGTCCGGAAGACGCAGCTCTCCGGGCACTTCGTGAAAACCTTCTTTTTCGACAAAGGTGAAATTTTCGAAGATCTCGATTTTCTTCCCTTGATACGCCGGCAAGAAAGTGTAGTGCGGCTTTACGATAATATGGCCTTTATCATCGAGCAAGATGTGCAGCCCTGAGGCAGAAAGAGGCGATTCGAGAGAGAAAAAACCTGAGATATTTTCTAGATCGTCGCGGTGACCACGGATAAAGGCCGCAATTTCACTGCGCGGAACTTCCAATCCCGGAACAATCGTCTGCCCCGCCCGCCGCGTTGTTTTAGAATAAAACCCCCTGCCTTTCACATAAATCCACTCGTTGAAATCTAAGATTTCTTCCGACTCTTCAGCCAACTCAAGACCCGATTCAAAATGGAGCCCTCTTTCATCAACGATATAGGTCAGCCGAGATTCGACAGAGATAATATGCGTCTGAAACCCTTCAAAAGCATGGAGCCAGTGGCGATGGCGATTGACAAAAGCTGCGACTTCTTCTTGGGGAATCACCTTCTCATTCTCTTCAAAGAGTGCATCTTCCAGAAGATAAAAACCTTTATCAGAAAGAAAGACCCAAGATCCGTACCTCGCCGAGCTAGGTCTTTGCAGGTCTCCTTTTTCAAACGCATAGCAAACGAGATGGAGCGCCTGATTTTCATCGAAGAATAAAACATACTGGGCCGGAATCGGCGTCAGATGCAACTTAGAGCCGACCAAATGGGTTTCTACTAGATGTTGATGCCGATGTAGAAACTCTCCGATTTGAGAAGTCGGGATCACTTTTTCATTGAGCAGTGGATCAAGTCTAGAAGGATAAAATCCTTTTCCAGGCACAAAGGTCCATTCTCCCACCGGATAAGCCACGACGGGCTTTTCTTCCTCTTCCGATTTGAGAATATCCAAATTGAAAACCTTCCTCAGAGGATCGTAAAAAATACGCCGAATTTGCTCGTGAGAGAACTCATGTGCTTTGAGCGGCGATATAACCGTCGCCAGCGAAGGAATGATCTGAGGCCAGTTGGCTTCGGCAATATAGAAGCTAAACTCGACATCATCAAACTTGACTACAATCTCTTTCGGAAGAGGATCTTTGTCGTAATTGAATGAAATTTTATATTTTTTCCCCGCGTCTTGCAGGATCATCCACCCTTTGGCAAGGTCCGACCAAAAAGAGAGCTCGTAGTTGAGAAAATGGCTGGGCCTTCCCTCCTTCCAGAGTTTTAATTCTTCCGGCGAAAGGTTTGAAAATTTCAGAGAGGTCTCTTCCGTCTCGGGCTTGCGATCGACAATCACCTCCCGGAGCATCTGCTTGCCCTGGGCCGTCAGCGGCTTCAGCGAGAAAAGCTTTTTCTTCGTGGTCGAGAAAGCTTGAAACTGCGTTTGAAGCCCTCCTTTCAAACACGACGTCTCATATCCGTGCCTTCGAGCCCCCATTTGGCAAAGATGGTTCCACAAGGACCCGCGGAACCGGACATGCAGAGGATCTTCATGGCCGCTAAAAATCCGGATCCACGCCGCCACCTGATGAGGGCATCTTCCCCCCTCTTCGGCCTGTTTGCATGTGCAAAAGTGGTCTTTTAAAAACCCTTCCTCGGTGATCTGGAGAAAAGGCCAATAGACTTCTTTTCCGTCGGTGACTTGAACCTGGTAAGTCCCTTCGGAAAAAAGAATCGCTCCGACTTTTCCTTGCTGCTCGAGCTTTTGTCCAGCCCGCACATCTTCAGGAGAAAAATGTTCATGCGGCATATCTTTGACCTTTTAAAAGCCTTTTATAAAAATTAGATAAACTTTTACAAAAGTCCTTCACTATAAAGGATGCCCCACCTCGAGGAAGATTGCAAGAGGGCTCTTCAGAGGGACCTTGATAGAGCGATTAAAAAAAATTGAACTCTTACAATAAATACTATTATAACATAAAAATTCGAATTAAAAGGATATAAAAATAAATCAGAATTTGATATTATTTCTATTCAAAAAAAGAGGGGATTATGTCTGCATTAGTTCAATGGACTGCGATGATAAACAAAATAGATCCTACACATCCAAACCACTCTTACCTTTATGATATAGATGAGGAAGGCACCCCATATACTGCTCTTCTATCGAACGAGCAATATGCTAATTACTTGCAAAACAAATCCTCATCAAAAATAACCAAGTGCCAGAAGCTCACCCTTCAACAAATTATTAATATCTCTCTCCGCTTGATCGACAATCCTAATCACGGCGCACCCACCTCTTTTACTGAAAAGTTATATTTGGATAATGCATTTTCCACCGATTTTAACTTTGAGCGACTCTTTGCAGAGTTACAACAAGAGGCTGAAAACAACATCAAGAAGAATCAAGCCCCTCATCAACTATATCCAAAATTAACGCAGATGTGCGCACAAGCCCGTGCTAAAAGAGTGGCTGCTGCAACACAGGGAATCTGGGGGAAAATCAAGTATTACATTTGGTCTTGGTTCTATGATCAAAGTTATCGACTGAAAGACAAGCCACAAGTAAGAGAGATTTGCAGCGCCGAAAAATATATCGAAAATGCTTTAAAAAATGCTGCTTCGACTTTACAAAGCAGAATCCTGATGAATATGGGTTTTTTTGAAGAAGAAATCGGTATACCCGAGAAGGAAAGAAATCAGTCCAATCGAGCAGGACTTCAAAAATTTGCCACACCCAGTGATATTGGCAAGGAATGGCTAACAAAATTTTCCGCAGATAAAATGCCTGGCGTTTCAGAGGACGCTCAAAATTACAGAAAGCGCATTTTACAACTTTGGAATATTTGGAAAGAAGTCATTGCAAAGCAACAAACGCTTTTAACCTCTTCTAGTTCGACAACTGCACCGGCACTTTCTTCTCAAATTTTACAGCTTCAGTCCTAATCCTGATTTCTTTTTGATGAGGGACTTTACATAAAAAGGGTGTCGACAATTCCCTCTTCTGAAGACATGTGAAGCTCCGTAAATGCATTTTCACTATTCGAAATATTTCAGTATAATGTTACTAGCATTGAGGTCATGATGTCTTCATCTTGGTTACGAGTCTTAACAGCAGCCGCTCCTGTGAACTCCCACGCACCGCATCCCTGGATATGTGCAACTTTAAAAGGCGGGCAAAAATGTGTTTACGAAGCTCTTTCAGAACAAAAATATACAAATCGCGCCTCTAAAAACACCGCTCAAAAAATCTTTTGTGAAAAATTAACTTTGAGTGGGATTGTTTATAAAGCTGCCTTCCAAGTACAACGAACTCTTCAAAAGAATTTCATCCGAACTCTCGAATGGGGCGACATCTTCTCCGCCGATTTTAATGCCGATTACCTCCTAGAGCTCTATGAAGAAGAAACGAGCGTTCTACCAAGTCTTGAAATCGTGGAAAAAATGTGCGCAAGATCTTATGTCAAACACTTAGCTTTAAAAACTCAAGGAGTCTGGGGCTTTATCAAATATTATATTTGGTGTTGGTGTTACGATAAGAGAGCATGGGTTGAAAATCTTAAAAATCAAACTCAGTCTAATCCTTATCTCTTAACTTTAGAAAAAGCCGTTGAAGCCCTACGAATTCGTCTTTTTGTCAGTATGGAAGCTTTCGAAGATGCGGCTGCTCGGCTGGATGGAAGGATGTCAAAAACACTTAATGACGACGACTACAAAACTGTGAAGGACATCAAGAAGAAATGGATCACGCACTACTCTCAAGACAAATATGATCCCCAAACTGGAGAACAACGATGGTTAGATGCTCTAGATACCAACCGAAAACAGATCATTGTGCTTTATCAAATCTGGGATAAGTTAGAGAAATATCAACCTTCAGCTCTACCCAGTAATTGGACCTCTAGACAATTGCCAACGCCTCTTCTAGAAGGTGCATCTAATTGATTTTCGGTGCTTTTTGAATCGAAAAGTAAATACCCTCTAAGGAAAAGAATAGGGAACATATCCATAAAAAACACAGGTCGCAGGGCCTTTCAATCGAATGGTTTCTTCTGTTGCCTCCACCAAAAGCTCTTCCTTTGAAGCCGGAACAATACACACAGGATTTTTAAGAGAGTATTTTTTCAAAGCTGCAATAGCGACAGCCGCTGCACCCGTCCCGCAAGCAAGAGTCTCATCCTCTACCCCGCGTTCATAGGTTCGCACATAGATTTTATCTCCTTGCAGCTGGGCAAAGTTCACATTGGCCCCTTCGGGAGAAAACGCTGCATGGTGACGAAGCTTTGCGCCCATACTCTTAAAATCCGACATGTTCAGCTGATCAACAAATGCCACGAGATGAGGAACGCCGGTATTGATGAGATGCAGAGAAAAATCATCCAAGGAAAAATCTTCCAGTAGCCATTCTGCAGGGCCGAAATCGATGGTAATGAGTCCGCTATCCCAAGAGCACGGGATGATCCTTTTTTGGGTTTCAATCAAAAAATGCTGAGCACGATGTCCCTTCTGATGGATAAAGTCGACCAGGCACCGAAGGCCATTGCCGCATTGGGCGGCTTCTTTTCCATCGGCATTAAAAATGCGCATCCGAAAATCGGCTTTTTCAGAAGATTGGAGCAGAACGACACCATCAGCCCCGATACCGAACCGCCGGTGGCAAAGACGAGAGATGTAAGAAGCATCTTCAAGGGGAAATCTCATCTTCTCATCGTCGATAAGGATGAAATCGTTGCCGGCTCCCTGGTACTTAGCAAAAGAAAACTGCATGATAGAGGATCATTGCAGAAAATTAGAAATTAATAAAGAATCTCTCCATGAATAAAAAAGCTTGGTTTGTATTTTTTTCTTTCATCTTATCTTATTTTGCTACGGCTTACTCGACTCATTCAACACTGATCGCCTACCCGAATTTCTATGAAAATCCTCTGCTGGATGAGACGATGCGAAGGAAAATGGCACCTTACCTCCTTCCTCTAGACCATCCGATCAAAGAGAAATTGGATATCCTTTTTTCCTCCTCGAGAGTGACTCAAAGCCGCCAAACTCTCGCAGCTGCAGGATTTGTGAAGGTAGGGCCTGTAGCTTTTGGAGATATTATGGTCGTGAGACATCCTGAGATGCCTGGCTATATCTTTAAATTTTATCTCGATGCTGAGCCCCTGATCAAAGAAGGAGTCGCCAATTGGGCTTGGCTTGTGAGGCGGTGCAAAGCAGCTAGGGCCATCAAGAAAGTCATCAAGAAAAAGAAGCTCAAGTACTTTACAGTTCCGGACAAATGGCTCTATATTCTTCCTTCTGATCCACGTTCGGAAGAACCTAATTCCGAACCCATCATCTTGGTTGAGACTTATTTCGAACTACACCCTAATTCAGCAAAAATTTGGAAAACAGAGGTGAAGGAAAAACATTTGGACGAGCTTTATACTATTTATCAAAGCGGATACGGCTCCATTCATGTGCCCAAGAACGTCCCTTACACATCCAAGCGGAAATTTGCTTTCATCGACACCGAAAACCCTAAGAGGAAAGTCGATGTAAAATACATCAAAAGATACCTCTCTAAAGAAATGGGAGAATATTGGCAGCAGAAAATTCAAGGACTGCTCAATGGAAGATTTAATTCAATTGATCCACAGCTTGCTCCAACTGAAGACGGAGGATAGGATCCTTGAGAGAGCCCGTCTCGTCAAAAGCATGATCAGCACTAGGCACCGAGACCTGTTTCTCCAACACATCTCCACCACACTCTTTCAAAATAGCTCGTAGATGGATCAGGGCTTTGGCGCCCCCTTTTTTTCCAGGGGAAGCACTTAACATCACTATTTTTTTCCCTTTAAAAGCAGCGTCAGACTCTTCTCCTCTCTCATTTCTGGAGGCCCAATCTAAAGCATTTTTAAGGACGGCTGGAATGGAATCGTTATACTGGGGTGATGAAATAATCACAGCATCGCTCGTCATGATCATGTCCCGGAACCGTTTGGCATTCGGGGGCATTCCCTCCCGCTGCTCAAGATCGGCATCGTAAAAAGGCATGGGGTGATCTTTCAAATCGATCAGGGTGACTTTGGCCCCTCTTTCCACAGCGATTTTCGCTGCCTCGCAGACCAGCTTCTTATTGTAAGAATGAGCTCTTGTGCTTCCTGCAAAGCACAAGACTTTCTGCTGCGCCATCGCAGCCAAAGGAGCGATCAAACAGAAAAATAAGAAGAGTCGTTTCATAAATACCTACCCGTTGCGCTAAATTGTAACAAGGAAGATTTTATTTGAAAATGGGGAGCCTGGGGCTCCCCTAGGATTAGAATTGGATATCTTTGTAAGAAGAGACGATGCCGTCTAAAAGGCCAAAATCCAGCGCCTCTTGAGAGGAAAACCAACGGTCGCGGTCCAGCGCTTTTTCGATGGTTTTGGCATCTTTGCCTGTGGCTTTCACATAAATATCGACCAGCCCTTTACGGGTTTTGATGATCTCTTCAGCTTGAATCGCCAGGTCTGTCGCTTGGCCCTGGATATATCCATGAATGCGGGGTTGATGGATCATAATCCGGGCATGCGGCGTCGCAAACCGTCTTTTAGGAGCTGCGCAAAGGCTCAAGACCGATCCCATCGAAGCTGCCAGCCCTGTCACGAGAGTGGTGACAGGAGAAGAGAGCATCTTCACTTGGTCCCAAATTGCAAAACCGGCATCGACAGAGCCGCCTGGGGAGTTGATCACTAGCAGGATCGGTTTTCCGGGGTTGCTCATCTCGAGGTACCATAATTTGCGAATGGCCTCTTTGGCGCTTTCCATTTCGACGACATCGCAAAAAAAGATGCGTCTTGCTTTGAGAAGCAATTCATCGATCTTATTATCGATGAGCTTTACATGGACATCGGATTTCTTAGATTCCTCTTCTTCATCGAGCCTATACATATGACCTCTTCGTCTTTGTCAGATTATTATTGTATTGCATTTTTCAATCAATCACGAGTTCCGGGTAGAGCGGAAAATGGTGTAAAAGGTCCGCTACTTCCTTCTGCACCGACTCGAGAACAACCGGATCGATATAAATTTTTGCACGGCTAGCGCCGCCTGTTTTCTCGTCTTGCTGCGGTTTTGTCGCTTTCAAAAGCTTAACGATCCAGTGGGCTATTTGCCGCATCTCGTGTTCTTTCATCCCCAGCGTCGTCAGCGCAGCAGGCCCCATACGAATCCCAGAAGTATACCAAGCTCCATTTTTATCAAAGGGAATTGCATTCCGATTAACAGTGAATCGAGCCTCGCGCAGGGCCATTTCTCCTTGCCTTCCTGTCAGTCCGAACATCTCCGAGATATTGACCACGAGAAGATGGTTGTCGGTTCCTCCGGTCGTGAGATGCAGTCCCTGAGCCATGAGTTCTTCTGCTAAGGCCTTGCAATTTTTTACAATTTGATGAGCGTAAGTTCTAAATGCCGGCGTGTTAGCCTCTTTGAAAGCAACAGCCTTGGCTGCCATGACATGAGGCAGAGGCCCCCCTAAAACTAAAGGACACCCCTTATCGATCACTTCTTTGTACTCTTCCTTGCAAAGGACAAGTCCTCCGCGCGGCCCTCGGAGGGTTTTATGCGTTGTGGAAGTCACGACATGAGCAAAAGCGACTGGATCGTAATTTCCTTGCATGACTTTTCCTGCGACTAAGCCGGCAAAATGGGCCATGTCGACCATAAAAGTCGCCCCGACCGTATCGGCAATTTCTCGCATCTTTGCAAAATCAATCAGTCGCGGATAAGCCGAATACCCCGCTATTAAAATCGCGGGTTTTTCCCGTTTAACTTGAGCTTCTAACGCTTTGTAATCGAGATACCCTGTCTTAAGATCGACATCGTAGGTCACCGCCTGCATCATTTTGGAAGAGATATTATGCCGATAGCCATGCGTCAGGTGTCCGCCCGAGTTGAGCGACATCCCCATCACTTTTTGGCTCAGGAGCAGCTGGCGCACTTTTTCGTACTCTTCGGGGGTGAGTTCATCCAAATTTTTTCTTCCGAGTCGCTCGACTTCTTTGTTTTGGACCCGATAAACCAAAATCGACCAAAACGCGACCATATTAGCGTCTGCGCCGGAATGAGGCTGAACATATGCATGGTCGCAATTAAAAATTTTCTTTAGCTCTTCAATCGCCGCAGCCTCGACAAAATCGACATTTTCACATCCCGCATAGAATCGATGAAAAGGATACCCCTCCGAATATTTATCGGTCAGAAGGTTTCCCATGGCCAGCTGCACCGGGAGTGAAGAAAAGTTTTCAGAGGCAATCAGCTTCAAATGGCTGCGTTGGTCCTTGAGCTCTTGGACAATAGCTTGCCCTATCTCAGGAGAATGTTCATGGACGGCATCGATCGCCGCCAGATAAGCGATGGCAGCCGACGAGCGTCGATTTTCAGTTATTTTGTTAAAATATTTTTTTAAATAAGACATCTATTTGCATTCTGTCACAAAGGACCATTTTCCGTCTTCTTGCTAAAAATCCCCTTGAGAAGAATGTAGTAAGGCCTATATCCTAACAGGTTAAAAAACTAAGGATTAGTCAATGAAAGAAGCCCTCAAGACAATTTTGGAGATCCAAGAGCTCGATATGAAGATGCTCCGCCTGATGCGCGTGAAAAAAGAGCGCTTAAAAGAGATCGAGCAAATTGATGCGCTTCGGAAAGAGCTTCATCAGCAGCTGACTGAAAAAGAAACCGAGATCACCGAGATCAGCAAGCAAGCCCAACAGCTCGAGCAGAAAATTCAAGAAATTACCGCTAAGATGAAAAAGCTTGAAGCTCAGCAAGGCTCTGTTAAAAAAGTGGAAGAGTTCAATGCTTTAACTCAAGAGATGACAGCTCTCGAAAGAGAAAAAATCGCCACTGAGCAAAAAGTTTCAGATCTCGTCGATAAACGGGTGGCTGGAGAAGAACTTCTCAATAAGATTAAGGAAAGCCTCCAAACCTCTGAAATCAGCAGCTCCTCTTTAGAGAATGAGATCAAAGAGAGCATCAAGTTGATTAACGATGAAGGCTCCTCATTAAAAACTGAGCGCGATGAGCTCGCAAGGCAAGCAAACGCCGAAGTCCTTCAAATTTATGAAAGACTTCTTCGCAATAAAAAAGACCGCGTGATCGTTCCTATCGAAAACCGGACTTGCAGCGGATGCCATATCGCCTTGACAGCTCAGCATGAGAACATTGTCCGCAAAGGAGAAAACCTCGTCTTCTGCGAACACTGCTCGCGCATCCACTACTGGCAGCCTGAAGAGGCCGCCGCTGAAGGCGCTGCAACGGCAACTAAACGGCGCCGACGCCGCGTTGCTAGCACCTAATCCTTTTTCGGGAAAGCAAGCAATCGCTGTCTTGTTTAACAAGGCAGAGGAAAGTCTGGACTTCACAGGAGAAGATACCAGCGAAAGGCTGGGGGCCGCAAGGCTACGGAAAGTGTAACAGAAAACATACCGCTGACTGACCTGCAAAGGTTGGAAAGACAGGCTGAAAATGCGGGCTTTAGGAGTCCGCCGCACTTGTCGAGAGGCAAGGCGTTATAAACCCTATCTGAAGCAAGAGTGTCAAGTTTGTGCTCCGCAGTTGCTTGACGCAAGATCGCTCGAGAGCTTTGGCGACAAGGCTCCTAGAGGAATGATTGCTCACGACAGAATCCGGCTTACCGCTTTCCCGAATTTTTTCTTTCTCCCCTGCATAGATAAGCAACGGCGCATCCTAACACAGCTCCTGCTGCCACATCATGCACCCAATGCGCCTTGATCAAGACACGGCTCACAGCCACTGTGATGGCAACGATGATCATGGATTTCATGATCCAAGGATAAGCTTTTACTCCATACCGAAATGCGATGAAAGCGGGCCCTAAACAAGCCGCAGCTGTGTCTCCTGAAGGAAACGACCGGGAAGTCCCATTCGGACGCGTCTCAGGGATCCACGTTTTCAAAAGCTCAAGGCAGATTTGATTGATGCAGACCGCCACGGCCATGCGAAGAAAGCCTTCGTAGTCCTTCTCATAGAGAGCGACTACTCCAGCAGCCAGCGGTAATGAAATTTGATTGCTCCAGCTATACCAACCGACCATCCGTCTAGTGGAACGGTCCAGCTGAGGAAAATCGAGTCCTACCAATTTTAAAAGGGGGTCGGCTGACATCCTCTTAATTTAGCAGGTTTCTTCAAAAAAGGCCGCGATCAAAAATCAAATTTGAAATCAATTGTCAGACCCTGGAAGGCGAGGTCGTCATGCGCCCGTTGATAAGTCACACTATTTGAAGGTCCGAAAAATTCACCTGTGAGCATTTGATTTTGTCGAAACCAATATTGGAATTCGTAACCGATCCTCAGACCAAAATGGCACCTTTCGCGATTGAAACTTGTATCCCAGCTAAAGCCCAGCATTGCTTGCAGCATCGGAGCCACCAAGTTGCGGTCGAGTTTATGAGGTTTGAACTCCAAAACTTCTAGGCCTGTTGCAATCGAGTTCAATTCCTCTTCGTTATCGACATCGAAGTGTCCGTACATCAAAGTTCCTGCAAAATCTCCAAAGAGAGAAAAATGGTGCGTGCCGACAGTGCCGAGCACCCATGTCGTATTTAAACCTCCGCAAGGACCTACTCCCCAGAAATCATTTTCAGACTCGGCTTTGTAATATACCTGGGCTTTAGTCAGCTTGCGCTTGACTGTTTGGCTAATCCAACCGCCTTTGACACCAATATGTGGGCGGAGAGAGAGGTGTTTGCTGACGTAAAACCAACGCCCTAACTCCCAATCCAACATCGAGTAGTGGATTCTCCAATTGATTTTGCCCTGTGTAAATATAGTGCCTAACCCAATCAGATCCTGTGCGATTTGCTTCTCATGTGTACCCACAGCATTGGAATTATGCGTCCTAAACCAAGTGTAGTACACATTCGTATCCCATTGGTCGTAATCCATATTGGCACCCAGGCCCACACGGAATCCCCAGTTCCATTTAAAGTTCAGGCAATGGTTAGGACCTTCGATCTTTTCAGGAACAGCAACTGTGTTGTTATTTTTGAATGACCAATCAGCATTGCCTACATCGGCATGCCAATAAAGAGCATCGGCAAAAATATACCATCCATTACTGCTCTCGGGAGCTGCCGAAGTTAAAGTGACAACATTAGGGGTCGGAGGTTGAGTTGCATTCCCGTTGGAATTCATCTGGGTATAGCTGGAGGCCGCGATTTCTTCAGCACCTGCATAAATCGACAATGTGGCAAAGCTTAGCAAAATTAATTTATTCATAATTATTCCTCTTCTTTATTACTAATTAACAATTAAAAATAATTAAAACAATAAATTAATATTAACAACTCAAAACTAGCGATTTGTGATATTCTTGCTAATAATTCAAAATTAACTAAATTAATTAAAAAATGATAAAAATATCAATTATCGAAATGTATTTCGATTAATTTGCCAGCCATTCGGTGTGGAAGAACTTTCCTCGCGGCTGATCGACACGTTCATACGTGTGAGCCCCAAAAAAGTCCCTCTGAGCCTGTAAGAGGTTCGCAGGAAGGCGGGCGCAGGTATAGCCGTCTAGGAAAGTCAGACCCGCGGCTAAGGTCGGGACAGGAATCCCTGATTGAATAGCGGCAGCGACGACATTTCTCCAACCTTCGAGACAGCGGCTGATCTCCCGATGGAAGAAAGCATCTAATAGCAAGCTAGGCAGGTTCGCTTTTTGCTGGTAAGCTTTTTGAATATCGCCTAAAAAGCGGCTGCGGATAATGCAGCCACCGCGCCATAGGAGCGCAATATTGCCGAAATGGAGGTTCCATTTCATCTCGTCTGCCGCGGCTCGCATCAGCATAAACCCTTGGGCGTAGCTCACAATCTTCGCTGCATAGAGGGCATGTTTGACTTTATCGATGAAAAACTCTTTATCGACATCATGAGGCTTTTTAGGAGAGCCGTAGAGGACAGATGCTTGGATCCTTTCCTCTTTCAAAGAAGAGAGGCACCGGGCAAAAACTGCTTCGGCAATGAGTGTCACCGGAATGCCAAGATCAAGAGCACTGATGCCGGTCCATTTGCCGGTTCCTTTTTGCCCTGCGACATCGAGGATTTTATCGAGAAGAAGATTCCCATCGATATCCCGGTAACCAAAGATATGGGCGGTGATTTCGATTAAATAGCTATTGAGCTCGCCTTTATTCCAATCGGTGAAGATCTGCTGAAGCTCTTTGGAGGAACAGCCGACGAGGTCCCTGAGAACTTGATAAACTTCGCTGATCAGCTGCATGTCGCCATACTCAATGCCGTTATGCACCATTTTCACATAGTGGCCAGCTCCCCCTTCGCCGACCCATTCGCAGCAAGGGCTTCCGTCATCGGCTTTGGCAGCAATTGCCTGAAAGATCGGTTTTACGAACGGCCATGCCTCTTTACTGCCGCCAGGCATGATGGAAGGGCCGTGCCGGGCCCCTTCTTCCCCGCCCGAAATACCGGTCCCGATGAACAAGATGCCTTTAGCTTGGAGCTCTTTTTCCCGTCTTTCCGTATCCACATAGTGGCTATTGCCGCCATCAATTAAAATATCCCCTTTCTCCAGGAAAGGAAGGCACTCTTCAATGAGTTCGTCAACAGGGGCTCCGGCTTTGACCATGAGCATGACTTTACGGGGTCTTTTGAGCTGAGCAAAGAATTCTTTGAGGGAATGGGAGCCTACAACTTTGGAACCTTTAGCAGGCCCGGCTAGAAAATCATCGACTTTGGAAACAGTTCTGTTAAACACCGCCACCCGGTAGCCGTGATCGTTCATATTCATCACGAGGTTTTGCCCCATCACGGCAAGTCCAATCAGCCCGATATCTGCTTCCATTGATTCCCCTTCTTCGGATAAAATGTTTTCCCTGTCCTCGTAGCTCAGTGGATAGAGCGGTCGCCTCCTAAGCGGCAGGTCGCGCGTTCAATTCGCGCCGAGGACGCATTATACACACCCTAGAATATCCTTCGCAAAAAATTGTGCCGACCAGCCGGTTTTCGCTGGAAGCTAAAAAAAAGCTTTAATTTTTAACAAATTTGTCGATTCCCTGAGCTACACCCTTAGCGATTTTTTCGAGATATTTTTTATCTCGGAGGTTGCTCCGCTCTTCAGTGTTGGTCATGAATCCCCCTTCCACCAAGACGGCAGGCATCGAGGTTTCTCGGATGACATGGAAGTTCCCATTTTTGACGCCGCGGGAGAGGGCGTGGGTCTCTGCGATCAGCTCTGATAAGATCGAGGAGCCGAGCTGCTTCGATTGCTGAGCTCTCTTATGGTCGCTGCCGTTATGATAGAAGATCTCAATCCCATGGGCATCGGGAGAAGGAGAGGAATTGTAATGGATGCTGACGAACATGACAGCTTTTGTTTTATTCGCTATCGAAACCCGCCTCTCGAGCGGGATGAAAACATCTTTGGAACGGGTCATGATGACACGGTAGCCCATCTCATTGAGATATTTTCTCAGAAGGAGCGTGGTCATCAGCGTCAGCCGCTTCTCCATGAAATAATGGATCTTGGCTCCCTCGTCCGTGCCGCCATGTCCCGCATCTAAAATGATCAGCGGCTTGGCATGCTGAGGAACGGAGATTTTATACGACCGGAGAGGTTTATAGGCGCAGTGAGGATCATTTCCATAGAGAGGAACTAGAAAACAAAAGAGCAGCCCGAGCAAAAATTTGCGCATGAATGGGGAGTTTAGCATAGAGGCTTAAGGCTCGCAAGCTTGCTTTGCAATCTCCCGATCATCGAAGACGATCGTTTGGTGGGCAAAAATCTGGTAGGTCTCATGCCCTTTCCCTGCGATGAGGACGATATCATCGGGAGTCGCGAGATTCAAGGCGTGCTCGATTGCTTTTTTGCGGTCGAGTTGAACGAAATAATTTTTATCCTGAAAGCCCGTGATGATTTGACGGGCAATCTCCTCCGGATCTTCCCCACGGGGATTGTCGTTGGTCACGATACTAAAATCGGAGAGGCTCTCAGAAATAGCGGCCATCTGAGGCCGTTTCTGAGCATCTCGGTTTCCTCCGCATCCAAAGACAGTGATCAACCGCCCTTTTTTAAATTCTTTTAAGGTTTGAAGGACATTTTTCAGCGCGTCGGGTTTGTGGGAATAGTCGACAAAGACCTGGAGGTTGCGGGAGTTGACCACCCGCTCCAAACGGCCCGGAACGCCGGTAAACCCTTCGAGCTTGTCAGCGATAGCAGGGAGCTTTTGCCCCTGCGTTAACGCGACTGCTGTCGCTGCCAGGATATTATAAATATTAAACCGTCCGATCAGCGGGGTTTTAAAAGCGACCTTCTCCCCTTTCCAATGGACTACAAATTTCATTCCTTGGGCCGAGAGCTCAAGATCCGCAGCAAAAAGATCCAACCGCGGCTGCAATCCGTATCTAATAATCGGTGCAGAGCAGTTTTGAACCATCCGATCCGCCCAGTTGTCATCGCCGTTGATAATCGCATAAGCCGTCGGCTTAAGGCCTTTGAACAGCTTAGCTTTAGCCGCTGCATATTCTTCCATCGTATGGTGGTAATCAAGATGGTCTTGGGTCAGATTCGTAAAGACTGCTGCTGCATAAGAGATGCCTTGGGTCCTTCCTTGATCGATGGCATGAGAAGAGACTTCCATCACAGCTCTCTTGCACCCTTCTTTTCCCATTTCATGGAAGAGTTCCATGAGAGTGAGCTGATCTGGCGTTGTGAGGGTAGCAGGGATGACTTTTTTTCCGGTCATCCAAGAGACTGTTCCGACAAGGCCGCAAAGCCCCTCTTGCTCGAGAAGGTATTTGAGGAGATAAGTCGTCGTTGTTTTGCCGCTGGTTCCGGTGACGCCAAAAATCGAGAGCTGAGCGGTCGGATTTTGATAGAATCGCTGGGCTAAAAGAGCCTCCAGGCTGCTGACATCAGGATGAATGATTTGAACGGTCGTTAGAAAGGGGTCGTAGGTATCGGTCAAAACAGCCACCGCGCCTGCGGAGATTGCCTCGGCGATATATTTGTGCCCGTCGCCTGTTTTTCCCCGCTTAGCTAAAAAAAGCGCGCCGGGAGCGACGTTTTTAGAGTTGGCAGTGATCGAAAAGATCTCCTGCTCTTTATTCCCTTTCCACGTGACATCGATCTCTTTAAACAGCTGCTTTAATTTCATTTAGGGTGGTTCCATTTCTCAAAAAGTTCTCGGAGTTCTTTGACTTCTTTCTCCCAGGCATTATTCTGAGGATCGTCTTGAGGCACGCCCAGATAGTGGAGAGATCGGAGGCCGATCTCTTTAAAAGCAGGAGCAGCGCAGGTTCCGCCCATTTGGTTCCTGCCTACGCCGGGGGTATATTTGTACTCGGGGTTATCAATCGCGACCAACAGGACAAAACGGGGTTGGTTTGCTGGAGCAAATCCAATGAAGGTCGAGATATGGTCTTTTTTAGAATAGACTCCATTGATGACTTTTTCCGTCGTGCCGGTTTTTCCAACTTCCGTGTAGCCGGGGATATTTCCCTTGCGAGCTGTTCCTCCGGCTTGAGTGACAAACTGCATGGCCTTGTTGATTTCTTTGACATCGGCGGGATCTAGGATACGGCGGGAAGCTTTAGGAGCGGTATTGTCCAAAATCACCGTGCCGTCTTTTTTGACGATCTTGCGGACGAGCGTCGGTTTCACATCCAATCCCCCGTTCGCAAAAATCCCATAGGCGCGGATCATCTGCAAGCTATTGACTAAAACGTTATGCCCGATGGCTAAAGACCAAGGCGTTGCTTTGGACCATTCAGGAGCGCCACTTTGATAGGCTTTTCCCGGCCTGGGCAAAAAACCGCTGCTTTCGGCAGGCAGTTCAATGCCGGTCTTGGTTCCCATGCCAAAATCTTCCAGAGCCTTCCGATACCAAGCTTCTCCCATCCGTTCAATGACCCGCTGGATCAAGGTCGCCATATAGACGTTGGAGGATTTTTGCATCGCCATATACATGTTGAGATAGCTGTAATGGTGGGTATCCTTTAAAGGCTTACCTCTTCCCGGGAAGTTGCGGGCCGTTGTGGCGATTTTTTCTTCAATGGAAAAGAGAGGTGCCTTCCCTTGCTTCTTGAGTTCGGTATTGGCTCTTAAACAGATGGCAATCGTAATGTCTTTGAACGTCGATCCCGGCTCATACGGATCGGTGATCGCTTTGACTTTCGTATGCTCTTCTTTTTTCGGATCATTGAAATATTCTCTGTAATTCGAAGGATCGAAATAAGGATATTGCGCCCAAGCTAAGATTTCCCCGGTATAAGGGTCCATCATCACAGCCCAGCCATCGGTGGCATTAGCGCTTTTGACGGCTTTGGCGATCTCCTCTTCGGCGATGGCTTGGAGGTGATGATTGATCGTTAAATAGACATCTGCCCCATGCTGCGGCTCTTTAACGACAGTCCCTGTTTCTAAAGGCTGGCGGGGAGAGCGTAAAATCACCCTCTTGCCGTCTTCCCCTTTCAAATACTTATTCAAAGAAAGTTCAAGTCCTCCGGTGGGGACGCATTGTTGGAGCGCCTGCTCCCGCTCCGAACGGACTGTATGGAGAATTTGACCTAGCAATTTGCCAAAAGGGTATGACCTTTTATAATCGTGGACAAAGAAAAGAGCATTGCGTGGTATTTTGTGAGATCTGGCATACGGCTGCCACCATTTCACGACTTGATCGTGCATCTCCCGTGTGAGCCATAAAATGAGCTTGCGGCTGCGGCTCTTTTTGCCGAGCTGCATAAGCACCTTCTTCTGATCGGCATCGGAAAGCTGCAGCGTTTGCTTCAATTTTTGAGTGATCTCTTGGCGGCAGGCCTCCGGAATAGCCGCTGGATCGGCATAAAGATGGAACCGGGGCACATCGATCACAAAAGGCTGCGCCTTTTCAGGATGCCCTTTTTTGACAGAAGTATTGGAATAAAATACGCCTCGGCAATACGGCTCGATCACCGAGAGCCGGTGCTGCCGGTCGGCAGCTCTCCGCCACTTCTCTCCATCGATAATCTGAATCTTATAAAACTGAACTAAAAGCAAAGAAAAGAGAAATAACAAAAAGAGCGCGACAAAAACAAGCAGACGCCGGTCATAAGAAGTCGGAGGAGTTTTTTCGGACATAACAGATATTAATACTACAGAAAATTATTGCTTAGCACCGACAACAACAGCTGTCTTTGCCTTCGCTTGCTCGGTTTTTTGCTCAGGCGCGTCCCATTGTAGCGCAAGCCCCTCCTTTACCGTAACAACTTCTTCTGTAAAAGGAAATTTAAGGTGGGCGTATTCCGGATGGGCGGCCAGACTTAGCAAGTTCTGAGGGTTCTCAAAACACTCGATTTTGTACTGGAGATTGGCATTGACCTCGCTGATCGCTTCGATCTCTTTGGTCAGCTTAGGCAGCTTCATTTTCAGCTCCGTGCAAGTATTGTGCTTATTTAAATAGGAGTAGATGCAAAAGCTAAAAAACGCGAGGCATGTAGAGAGTCGAAGAAAAATGCTGCTGTACATGACTCCCCCCTCTCTCCTTTATGTTTTTTCGACAAAGCGCATCTTGGCACTGCGAGACCTTGGATTAGCTCTCATCTCGGCATAGCTCGGCACTAAAGGCTTTTTAGTTAAAAGCTTCATGAAAGGAGCTCCGCCGTCTTTTTTATCCCGGTGGCAGGCCGATCTGAAAATATTTTTTACCAAGCGATCTTCCAAACTATGGAAGCTGATGGCTCCGACTTTTCCACCTTTAGCTAGAAAACGGAGAGCTTTGGTCAGGCCGTTTTGGATGGCGTCGAGTTCTTTATTGACGACGATGCGGAGGGCTTGGAAAACGAGCGTTGCAGGATGCAGTCTTCCACCCCGTTTGAACCCAAGCGCGTCCATTAAAAGAGCAGCAAGCTGCTGGGTGGTTTCAATCGGTTTTTTATAACGAGCTTCGACGATGGCGCGGGCGGCTTTTTTCCAATGGGGCTCTTCACCATATTCACGGAAGATTTCTCCGAGTTTTTGCTCGGAATATCGGTTGACGATTTCACTGGCGGTCAGATCATCTTCAGGATCCATTCTCATATCGAGAGGTCCCTCTTTCGAAAAGCTAAAGCCTTTGTATCCTTTATCGAATTGCATGGATGATACCCCTAGGTCAAAAAAAAACCATTCACTTGTTGGATTCCCCTTTTCTGAAGAATCGTGTCGAGATCGCCGAAATTTCCTCGGACGAACTCCACTTTATTTTTCCAGGCCTTCAGCCTGGTCTCTGCCAGTGCAAGGGCTTCTGGGTCCCTGTCACAAGCTATATACAGGTCAATCTCGGGATGGGCCTCTAAAATAGCCTCGGCATGCCCACCGGCTCCCACTGTCCCTTCGAAAAACACTTTCAGGTCGGTTCCTTCGAAGTACTTTAAACATTCAGCGACCATGACGGACGCATGCTCTCTTTTCTGCGTCATGTTTCGCTGAGGACCTTATCTTTTAATTCAGCTAATTTCTTAGCTGCAGCCGATACTTCCTCTTCTTCGTCTTCTCCGAGGAGAGCAAAAGCTTCTTCTGTCATTTTCGCTAAGTCGTAATCGCCATCTTTGCCTTCTAAGGCGGCTTTCAGCTGGGCGTCATAAATCTCTTTCGGCCAAATCTCAATCTTATTGAGAACGCCCGCGATGACCAGTTCGCTCTTAATATCGACCGCTTGCTTCAGGACGGAGGGAAGTAAAATACGTCCCAGTGAGTCGCATGTCGTCTGATAGAGCGTGGAGAAAAACAGCGTGAAAAACTTTTGATATTTCGCGAGATGCTGCTTGGATTGAAATCTCTCGACAATTTTCTCGATATCGCTCATGCGATAGATCGCTAAACATCCGCCAAGGCCGAGTGCAATCGTAAATTCTAAAACACCGTTTTCCACCAGGCCAAAACGCATCTGTTGCGGAAGAACAAATCTATTCTTTCCGTCGAGTTTTGCATGGCTAGATCCGCTGAAGAAGAACTTGGACACTATATTTTTTACCTTTTGCCACAATTTAACACCGATTCCCCAAATCTGCAAGTCCTTTCCGATTTTTCACCCCCTTTAGCCACCCAAAAAAAATTCACAACCAACCTATTATCAGCTATTTACGAAAATATTAAGAAAAGTGGCAATAGGTGGAAAAAAAGAAATTAAAAGCTGAAAAAAGGGAGCAAAAGAGGTCAAATGGCAGCGACGAGTGGTGAAAGAAAACTGGTTTTATTGAAAACGCAACTGAGATCTGGATTGCAAGAATTGATCGATGAACGGATCTAGCCGATTTTGGACATCGCTGGAAACGAAGCCATTATGACAAATACGATCGGAGAGCAGAAGATACTTATCTTTATGTCTATCTTGTGGGAATTCCTTAGCTAGGCCCGCCTCATCGGGAATAACATGATCAGTTCCTGGTCCAATGCCATGTTGAATGATGATCTGAGGAAGCCCTAAGTCTGTTAACTTTTTAGCAGCCGCAATCCCATCGAGCTCTGTGCCCGTTAAATAACAAAACAGAGTGGCGACGCTTCCAACAACAGTTCCGAGTGTGCCGCCAAGAATGTGTTCAATAAATATTCTGGCAATCACGGATAGGCGGCTAAATGTCCGGTCTGAAATCAGTAAATAGGCCACCTTGCCTATTTGTAACTCATGCTGCAGGATACCTTCGGATACCATCCCATTACCCAAAGAATGGGCTCGGATCGCAATATGAGTAGCTTGGACAACTTTTTCAAGAAGTTGAAGTCCAGCCTCAAATCCTGCCCCAAATTGATATCGCGTAGGAAATACCCAAAGTTTTTCAAGAAAGCTTCCACCTACAGCAGGGCCATTGATGATCAAAGTATTGCATTTTCGGGCAAAATTGTAGTGAACATCCGCTGATAAACCCTCTTCCATGGCTTGATTATTTCCAAGAGCAGTCAGGCACCATTTGCGGTTCGATTCAATAGTTGGATGAGTAACGAGCATAGCCTTATAAGCGATACCTGACTTGTTGAGAGAAATCCTCTGGATGCTATATCCCCTCCGCACCAAATCTTGTGTCTCCACTTCCTCCATTGCTTGAAGCTGGGCTTGAGATTTATAGATTGCAAAGTAGGTGCAGTACCCCACTAGGGTTTCAGCAATTTTTCGAATAGCCCAAGCAATAAGCATGTAACAGGCAGGGCGAGGCAGAGGTTTTACATTCCCGCTCGCCAGAGCATAAACGCTATACACCGCGGCTGAAAAGAGTAGATTGTTAACAACCCGCCCCACTTTTTCAGAAAAAGTCGTCGTGGCATAAAAGGTGGTCAACGACTGCCAGGGCTTACCTGTTACTTTATCTGCGGCCGATGCTGCTGTCATTTTATATTCTCCGATACAGGCTTGGAAGAAATGACCAGCTCCAGAGAAGGATTCGGCTCTACTTCATGGATGAGATTCCAATAATCTTGGATGCAATCGACAGGGACGTGATCTTTCAGATGCTTAAGCTCGTAATCGAAATCGGCCGTTTGCCCTTCTCTCTTCATCCCATAATGGAAGTGAATGACTTCATTCTCATAGTGGGCCTCTTCGGTATCAGGAGCCCAGTCATTGAACGGATTCTCAATATGGATATGCTCCTTCACCCATAGAGGATGAGCAAGAGCGTAAGGAGAAGCCCTTTCTAAGTTGATATTGTCATCGAGATTTTCCTCTAAAACAGCAGAAATGACCTTGACCATTTTTTTGCCCATCCGAGTGCGTGAGGAGATTTTATAATGTTCATGGATCTTTACCTCATTCTTTTCTCGATCATCTTGAATTGATAAGGGGTTGATCACAGAAGCTCCTTTATAGATTTTCTGCGTATCTTCCAAAGATGCACGACGCAATTCTCGGAGTCCGACAACTTGGATAACTTGTCGCATCCCTTCAGCCCTATTTCCATCAAGAGTTTGCTCTATTTTCAGTTCGGCCGTGTCAGGGGATGTAAAAACAATGGATGTGTGGATTTCTAGCGGCCTTCTGGCAATCTCGGGCGGCAGAGCAGTAAGCTCGGTCGTTCCTTCAGCAACCACAAGTCCCCACTCATAGCCAGGGAAATAATTAGTAGCCAGGGATCCTCCTTGATAAGTCATGGTAGGATCTACCCAATAATAAGTGCCATTGATCTCAATCCTCAAGACCACATGATTGAAATAAGGTGCCGGAAGAACTTCGGGTAATCTTTTACCCATTTCGGCTTCGACTAAAACAGGAGCTGAACGGATATCCATTAGCTTGAGCAAAGCAAGGAGAAGGAGGGATTTGTCTTTGCAATCTCCAAAACGGCGGTCCAAGACCACGCGCGGGTCTGTGGGCTTCCAACCTCCCATTCCATCTTCAAAACCCATATATTTTACTTCATCTTGCATAAATCTGAGCGCTAAAGTAGCTCTTTGAAAAACATCCTCTGTAGATTCCATCCACTTATTGACAAGCGCAGCCATTTCGGGAGAAGCGTTTGTCCTAAGATCTTCAGGTAAAGTAAAAAGAGGAAGGACTTTCCCCACGACTTCTTGCCAGTTTTTATATTGACTGATCTGGACACGCGCCACCGGATTATACCAAGAAGGCTCTTCATCCTCTCTAGTTAAAGAAGGAGTTTCCAAAACTTCCCATGACCATTCCCGAAGCGAGGAAGAGAGATCAACGGCTTGAGGTTGCAGAGAGGTATGGAACTGCTTCATCTGCAAGGGAGTATCAGGATGTATCAAAATACGACGATAAATTTTCTCGATCGCTGCAGAAGAACCCTGAAGAATCATGGTATCGGAAAAATGAGAAGACCATAGAGGACTTTCCCCTACCAGTGAGCAGGAGAAATCAAAGATATCTCCGGGACGAATATCATTGAGAAAATAGACTAAGGAAAGCTTACCCTCGTAGAGATTTTGGTCTAAAGATTCCTCACGTTGAAGTAGTTTATGATGGGACTTTTCTAAACAGTCGATCGATTCTCCATTTCTAAGAACCCGGATAGCATGGACTATCACATGCTGATAGGAAGGATCAAAATCGATGGATAATTTAGTCAATCCTTCGGCTCCTGCCTGGCTCAAAATCTTGATGACTTTATGGACATATCGAGTTTTTTCTTCCCAATTGATCTGTACGTCATCGAGAAGTTGCTGAATATTAACCTGCGACGGTTTGACGGTTGCCTCTATAAAGTCGCACGGTTTCACCCAGGCCGGGGCAGGCCCTTTTGAAAATTTAGATGAAGCCTCTTCCATCGGAACGGCCCTCAGAAAAGCACAGGGCAAGCACAGCAAGAAAAAAATTCTCTTTAACATATCCACCTCGGAAATAAGAGGATACTATATGTGAAAAAGCCTAAAAAAGCACCTGGATTAAGCTGATCCGGCTTGGATTGGCTGATTTAGAACTAACTGAGTCCATTTCTCGATAACAGAAGGGGTCTTTTCTTGGACATATCTTTTTTGAGCTGCTTCGACAACCGCTTGATCCATCGATCGAGCAACCCGCTCTGCAAGCATTTCGCCAGAAAAAAACATGACAGTACAAATGCCTGCTATCCATTGCCCTGGATCTGACCAATTGACCGTTTTTAAAATCGCCAAAAAATTAGGAAAGTAAGCTTGTAGAAACTTTTCCCCCTGCACTAATGCAAACACGATCGTCCCAATCAAACTCGACAAGCCCAATAATACAATGCCAACCTCTTTCAAAGTCGGATTTCTTTTTGAGTGAGGGTCCTCAAGAATTGCTTCCAAAATTTTATCCATGACACGCGGGAATTTTTCTTTAAAAGTTTGAGACCAAATCATAAGGCGGAATCCGCAATATAGGGTTCCGGCACCAATACCAATCTTGAAGAAAATGGAATCTAAAACTCGGGCCACCAGCAATTGCACCCTCCATGAAATCAATTGAAGCTCTACCTTTGCTTTGCTCCATCGCCCTTGATCGATTTGCAATCTACTTTTAAGTTGGGCTAATTTGTCAGAAAGAGTGTTACCCGGAGGGAGTGCGTCGTTCTGAATTTGGAAGGTAGTTCCTTCAATTTTTCTTATCATTTCCAGCTTATCGTTTATACCGAGCTTATGAAGGTACTCGTTGAGCACAAGCGTGATGAGTTGTTTGAAACCTGCGAGCTCCGTCCTTTCCTGTGCCAGCTGGATTCCCATGTGAACTAGCAAAGCTTTGGAAGCTCCCTCGAGACAGCGACCATTTAAAGTAATCTCCGCAGGGCGCTTAAAAGTAGGAGAGCCTTTATAATAAAGAAGCAGGGCTCCAATCGAGGGTGAAGACATGAGATGAAGACGAGCAATGTTATCCACAATCTCGACTGGAAGACCTCGATCTTCCAATAAATGTCTTTCAAAGAGATTGGTCTTAACGTAGTTGTCTCCTCCCTCTATTCTCGATGCCGGCTTCGTAACATGCGGAAAATGAACCCGATCAAACTCGTAAATAATTTTATTAATATCATTGCGTGTTAAAGCAACCATTTTTATTCCTCACCTAATAGAAGGAACTTAAGTTTACATTAAGAAAGTTTATACTAACAGCATTTCTTCTAGAAAAACTTCGCTTATTGAGTCAAATTTTGATTTGGAGTAAACAGGAATATGAGACTGCTTTCTGAAGGAGCTGATATAAATGGCTAAGATTGCTAAACTTACTCAGCTAACAAATCGGCCGCAAGGGTCTGAGGTTTAGCAAGACATCGATCCGGCAAAGCCGCAGCCGGTCGAGTCTTAAGTTTAAAAGCGGCCCGTTATAAGGAAGCCTATCGTGGTTGAACCAAAAACTGTTTCTAATCTCCCGCTGGATGTATCTATCCGATGGGCGAAAGATCAAGAGCTCCTGGCAGAGACTAAGCCGATCATCCAGGAAGCCGATACGATTTCCCAGCATGTTAAAACAGAGGTCAACCTTCCGGCTTCTCAATCACAAGTTGAAATCCTCTTAGGAATCACCCGCCGCAATCCGACATGGGCCCAGTTTCAAATGCCTCAAGGATATAGTGGCCAAAGACGCCGTTTGTTCACCTCTCAGCTCGTCACTTTTTTAGGATCGGATGAACAGCAAGATACGCTGATCGCTCGAATCGAAAGAGCTTCCGGAGAAGAAGACGATAAAGACGCCTGGGAAAATGAAAAAAACATGATGCTCCAACTCATGACACTCATGAATGCATTAAACAAAGACTTGATAGATATTGTGTCGCGCTGTAAACAGTACCAAAAGGGGTGATCATCATGAGCTCTCTCAAATGGTCAGAAATTGTAGGTTGGGATTCCGAAGCATTAGAAGACTTAAGATACTTAGGTTATGCCTATTTGAAACAGGGCAAGTTCGATATCGCGCAATCCTTTTTCGAAGCTCTTGTGACATTTAATCAAAGCAACGCCTACGATTTGCAAACTCTCGGCGGCCTCTATTTAGAAACAGGCCAAAACCTGCAAGCTCTCAACACGATTGAACAAGCTTTAAAACTCGAGCCTAGCCATGCGCTTACACTGCTCAATCGCGTCAAGGCTCTCTTTGCGTTAGGTTATCGGCGTCAAGCAATTGCTCAAGCCAAAGCTCTCGTGAGCCATTCGGACGCAACGATTGCCAACCAAGCATCGGCGCTTCTTCTCGCTTACACTTAAATCCAACGGCGTGATAAAACATTAAGCGTATGTTAACCAAAAATCAGGCAGACATCTGGTCCGATTTTCTCGCCTACATCGAAGAACGATGTTCTGCCGCTGAATTCCAAAATTGGATTGCTCCGATCCAAGTTGCTGACAGCGCAACCGATGAACTCGTCCTCCTCGTTCCCAACATCTTTGTGCAAGAATACCTTCTCCAAAATTACAAAAAAGATCTCGCTGGCTTTATCCCCCTCAAAACCAACGGCGATCTCGCGTTAAAATTCGTCATTGCAGAAGAGGCTAAAAAACAGCCTGTCGTACAACAAGCGCCTTCTCCCCCGCCTCCTCAAGACAGTTTTAAACTCAACCCTCATTATACTTTCGAAAATTTTATCGAAGGGGCCTCGAATCAATTCGTCAAATCGGCTGCTTTAGGAGTCGCTTCCCATCCCGGCAAATCTTACAATCCTCTTTTTATCCATGGCGGCGTGGGTCTGGGCAAAACTCACCTGCTCCACGCGATCGGTCATTACATCAAACTGCATCATAAAAAACTCAAAATCCATTGCATCACGACCGAAGGATTCATCAACGATATCGTCGATAACCTAAAAAATAAAACGATGGACCGGATGAAAAGGTTCTATCGATCTCTCGATATTCTACTCGTCGATGATATCCAATTCTTGCAAAACCGGCTCAACTTTGAAGATGAGTTCTGCAACACGTTTGAGAGCCTCATCAATCAAAATAAGCAGATTGTCATCACCTGCGATAAACCTCCCTCCCAACTTAAACTCTCCGAGCGTCTCGTCGCCCGCATGGAGTGGGGCCTCGTAGCCCATATCGGCGCACCTGACATCGAAACCCGCGTGGCCATTTTGCAACACAAAGCGGAACTCCGCGGCATCCGTCTTCCTCATAAAGTCGCTTTCTTTATCGCCGAGCATATTTATAACAACGTCCGTCAGCTCGAAGGTGCGATCAACCGCTTGTCGGCGTTTTCTCGGCTGATCGGCAAAGAAGTCACCGAAGAAGTCGTAGAAAACACCCTGGGCGAGCTCCTCCAGCATAATCCTCAAAAACGGGTCTCTGTCGATCATATCTTGCAATGTGTCGGAACCGTTTTTGAAGTCCGCGTCAGCGATCTACGAGGAACTTCCCGGCAAAAAAACGTCGCTCTGCCCCGCCAAGTCGCCATGTACCTGGCTAAAGAACTTATGACTGACTCTCTCATGAAACTCGCCTCCTCCTTCGGAGGAAAAACCCATTCAACCCTTCTCCACGCCTGGAAAAAAATCAGCGACCTGCTCGCCAGCGATGAAACTTTAAGGCGGAAAGTAGAAATGGCCCGCCGTAACCTAGAAGAGTAGACCTCTTGCGTACTTAAACTTCAGTTGCTTTTTCTGTAACCAACTCATTTTCAATAGATTAAAATAATTTGGAGCATGTTTTTGAAACGTCGATAATTGGATATTGTCCTAATATCGACATATGAGATACATTTAAGTTATGAAGAATTCCGTTTTGGGCATCAACCTTTTAAGACACCTAGCTAATAAGGGATTGAGGATTTTCTCTACAGAACATGCCCAAACCGCTGCTCTAGAAATAGGGATGAATCCCTCATATGTTTCCGAAGCTCTATTTCATCTGAAAAACGGGGGCTGGGTAACGCGTCTTAAACGAGGTGTCTACGCAATTGCCGCCTATGGTCCGGCTCCCCATGAATTTGCTATAGCGATGGCTCTTGTCACTCCATCTGCAATAAGTCACTGGACAGCGATGCATTATCATCATATCACTCAGCAAACTCCGAATAAGATATTTGCTGTTACTCCCCAAGGGACTTCTATCCCCAGATCTTTGGCTAAAACCATATTTCGTTTCATTCAGGTTAAAAAGGAACACTACTTTGGCATAGAAACGATTTGGGTAGATGAAATGAAAGCGCAAATAACGAATCTCGAAAAAACTCTGCTTGATGGACTTACATCGCCTGAATACTGCGGTGATTTTAGCGAAGTCCTGCATGCTTTTGAAATGGCTAAAGATAAAATTCGTATCCAGATCATTATCGAATATGCCTTAAAGCTCGAGAAAGCGGTTGCAAAACGTCTAGGCTTAATTCTTGATGGATTGGGAGTTGAAGAAAAATACTTGGATCCACTGCTAAAACTTCCAATGAAAAGTTATTGTAAATTTGATCCTAGTGGTCCTGCAAAAGGACCTTACAATGCAAAATGGAAAATCCGAGAAAACATATGAATATCATGCCATTACGCAATCGCTTAGACAGAGAGAGAAAAAAGAGTGGATTAACATTTGAAACGATTCAGCAAGATTACCTTCTCTCATGGATTTTATCTGGCTTATATGAACATTCTTCTCTGAAAGACACCCTTATCTTCAAGGGCGGAACGGCTTTAAAAAAATGTTATTTTGGGAATTACCGGTTTTCTGAAGATTTAGATTTTTCTGTCGTTGCATCCATTCCTAGAAAAGAAAAGCTTTTATCTGCCGTAACAGAAGCCTGCAAGATAGCTGAACAGAAAATGAATGAATTTGCAGAAATCCATCTGGTTATTGAGCGATATGAGGAAAAAGACGATCATCCTTTTGAACAAGAGGCTTTCAAAGTAAAAGCGCAATTTCCAAGGCAGCGTGAGCCGCTGATTTCTGCGAAGATTGAAATTACAATGCAAGAAACAGTCTTATTTCCCCCTGTTACGAAACAGATCATTCACCCTTACGACGAAAGAATTGATACGCCAATTCAGACGTATTCTCTAGAAGAAATCGTTTTGGAAAAACTCCGCGCAATTTTGCAAAAGACAAAAAAATTGCATGAGGAAGGCCGTGATCGTTCTCGCACGAGAGACTACTACGATTTATGGCGTATTTTCACTACATTTGAATCTGATCTGCTTTTGGAAAATTTCCCGATACTATTACAAAAAAAATGCGATCCTAAAAACGTACGTTTTGTGGGAGCTGAGTCGTTCTTTGATCACGTTATGATGGAAACAGTAAAAAGAACATGGAAACAGTGGCTTGGCAATCTTGTGTCTGATCTACCTGAATGTTCCCTTGTAATAGGAGAATTGAGAACTAAATTAGAATCACTTCTTGCCAATAAAGAGACTGCTTCCTTCTCGCGATGAATTAATTCGAGAGGCTCCAGCTCTTGCTAAAATCATCCAGAAAAGCGACGATACTTGATATGCAAGGGGTCTAAAATTTTTGTTTTGGAACAAAGACTAGACTGATATTTAGAAATTAAGAGGTGTCTTATGTTCAAGTTTGCCAAGAATTTCTTAGAGCGCGGAATCCAGAAAGAAGGAACTCTTCAAGCCCCACCCGCTCCATTTGCCACCGAAGCTCCTCTCTACAAACAAGAACCTGATGCCGGACCTGAAATGGTCATCGGAGTCAATGTCTCCGTCATGGGCAAAATCGCTTTCCAGCGTGAAATCCTCATTGAGGGGGTTTTTGAAGGAGAATTCGAAGGCGATGGAAAAATCACCGTAGGCCCCGAAGGTTTTGTGAAAGCCGATATGGACATCTATGAAGCTGAGATTTCCGGTAAAGTGGAAGGCAACATCACCGTTGAAAATCGCCTGATCCTCCGCGGCAACGCTGAAGTCAAAGGGAACATTACAGCTCACCGCCTCTCTGTGGATGAAGGAGTCTCAATTATCGGACAAGTCTATGTCTCTGCCTCCAATCCCCCTGAGCAATTATAACGCTCTCACAATCCGTTGATTATGAAAATGGACTTGAAAAGTCCAAAAAAAGCCAAAAAATGGACTCGCTGAGTCCATTTTCAGAAAATCTCTTCCTGGATACAGGCCATCTGGATGATTTTTAAAGGAAATCCTTCGTTGAGCCGCTGAGCGCAGGCCCGCAAAGTGGCGCCTGTGCCCATCACATCATCGACGATCAAGATGGTTTTTTCTGCAATCGGAACTCTTTTTTTCCATTGGAAATTTTCAGCAGATAAACGATACCGGTGTTCTCGATCAATTCTCATTTGGCAGACGAGCTGCCGTTTTCGCTTGAGTAGCTGTAGGGCGGGGCGATCGAGAGCTTTTCCTAGGTGCTGAGCGAGGAGAAGGCTGGGGTTGTAGCCGACTTTCAATGCACGGGGCAGCGATTGAGGAACCGGAACAATGAGGTCAGGAAGAGGGAAATTGTGTTTAAGATACTGCAACGCCATATAGCCGGCAAGGCCCTGCGCTAAACGGAGAGCTTTGCCGCTCTTCAATGCCTGGATCATTGTCCACGCGGGACCTTGCCCTTCAAAAGTGATGAGAGGAGTGGAAGGGGGCAAAATATCGAGGAGTTTCACGCAGCTGTCGCAAAGAGGATGTGGAAAGACAGCTGCTTCATCGCAATGCCAGCAGAGGGGCGGAAAGACGATTTCTAAGAAGCTTTTTACTGGAGCGAATATTGGGGCTTTTCCCATGTTCCACGGACTGCAATCATAAAAGGTTCGACTAATTTAAGAACGACATTTTGCTGCATGCGTAAATTGAGGGAAAGGTTGCCGTCGAGATCGATAAAGGAAGGTCCTGGAGCTAAGTAAAATTCTGAGCGCTGGTCTTCGCTGAAAGTATTTTGAAGCCTGGTTAAAAAGAGTTTTCCGTCTTGGAGCCGGATGTCGACTTCTCCCCTGACGGGGGTGAAAATACCAAAATCAAGACCTAAATCTTTCAATATTGCCGAAGGGATGTCGAAGAGAGAAGGCTCTTTTTTTTCACGCTGGGTGAAATTAAACGTTCCTTGGCCTCTAAACGACTTTAAATCACTCAGGCTGCCCGAAATCCCGGTCATGACAAGATGACGGATTTGAAGGGGTTTAACCTCTTTGGGGGGAGCTCCTAGTTTACGAGCTGCGCTGGGTTTAATCTCCTGTCCTTTGAGAAGTGGAATAGAGACACTCCATTCGTCTTGCAAACGAGTGCCAATGCATTCTTTGATAGAAAAAGAGCCCGCGGGATCTTGCAGTGTTACATTCTTCAACCGAAACTGAGAAGGAGTATATTCAATAGAGGCGTGGAGCTGCTCAACGACATAATCTTTCAGGCAAGCATTTTGCCCTTCAAGCTCACCTTTAAAGTTCCCTTTGTCGAAATATCCTTTGAGCTGGAGTCCTCGTACGTGGCGAAGCTCTTCTTTATCAGCAAGATCGGCGAGTTTGCTCGTGTCCTTCAGGGTCACGGTGCCGCTGTATCCTTGGTTTTGTCGGACAAGATCCACAGCCATTCCAAAGAGCTCCCCTTCCATTTTTTGAAGAGTCGTAGGGTTGGAAAGAGAGATTTTCAGAAGCTCATTGCCATGCTGCACATGGACTCCTCCGGCAAACTCGGGAGAAAACTTTGCCATCAATTGCAGAGGCTCGCCATCCAAGGCTGCCAGACATTTCAGGTTAAGATAGGATGCTTCGTAGAGTCCAAAAATCTGCGAGAGTTTGAGCGTCGATTTTCCGATTTGCATGTCCCCTTGCGTAGCGGGGCCTTGGAAAGTGATGGTTTGTGGAGTGATACTCAGGATAAATTTGATTTGCAGAGGATGGGCTAAATGGTCAGAAAAAATCATCGTATTGAAGGCAGAAGATTCCCACTTGCCGCCTTGATAGGCGAGTTTGTCGCAGCTGAAGTCACCTACTTTTTTAGCCTGATCGTGAACTTGGAGGGCAATGTTTTTAAAATGGGGAATGGAAGGAATATAGATTCCACTGCCTGAGACAGTGAATGCTTTGACATGGCCTTGGAGTTCGAAATCGAGCTGTTCTTTTGAGTAGACTCCCGCAGTCTGTAAGTGGAGATCTTTCCAATCGATATCCCAGGAAGGGATTACCCATTTACTGTTTTGATAAACAACATGTCCCTTCATTTGGATATCATCCAAAGAACATCTCTTCACGATCCATTCGTTCCCTTGGTTGAAGAGAACCGCCTCAACAGAATTGAAAAGAGAAGTAGCGTAGCGGATTTGAGATCCGTGCAGCTCATATTCTGACCGATCAGCCTCATGCGCCAAGCGGAGCGACATACTGCCTTGCAACTTTTCAAGAACTTCTCGGATGTTTGAATTCAACTCAAAAAGTCCGCACTGATCGAGCAGTGATAGCTGCTCGAGCAAATGGCTGGTCTCTAAATGGATCAGTCCGTGCACTTGTTCGATCTTGCCAGAAGGCGTCCAAAGAAACGAGAGGGGGCTTTTTAAATAGCTACCGGAGGCTTTTCCCGAGCTTAGGTTGACCTGATACCCTAGTGAAGTAGGAGCCGCTTGTCCTTGCAGGGATAAAACCGGCTGTGAATGATGGGCGACAATCGCATCGAATTCCCACGCGCCATTTTTAAACCCTATCTGCTGAGAAGTCAGTGCAAGAGTATCGTTGAGGTTCGCATGGAGATTAGAGAGCAGCAACAGGTTATCAAACGAGTCAAAAACCAGACTGCAAGAGGTGTCATATAGAGAAAGTTTGGGAGTTAAGGCGACTTGGAGATCTTTGAGAAAGGCTTGGAACCGGTAGTCGTATTTTCCATGGGCATAATGGATTTGCACTCCTTCAGGAGGAGAGACAAAACGGCCTTCAACGGGGAAGGGAAGTTTGTAGAAATGGGAAGTAACTGCGAGTAGATCTTTGAGAGATCCTTGTATTTTTTGGGAGGTAAAGCTGACTTGAAGCTGATCCTTCCAATGAGCAGACAAGTTCCCTTGCGCATCGATACCGCCCATCTGTCCTATTAGCCCCTTGCAAGAGAGGGAAGTTCCCTCGTAAGCAAGGTCGCCGCCTGCGATAGAAACTGGATGGGGAAATTGCGGACAAGTTAACTGTAGCGGCGCAAGCTTTGCTGAGGCGCGTCCTTGTTTCTGAACAAAGTCGTAGTGATAGAGCAATTCGCGGCTTTGGCCGGGCATAGAAATTTGGAAAGCCGGAGCTGTGGCAATCAGGTCTTGCCCCAGAATGGTAGTATCGACTCCTTGGGGAGAAAATTTGCCCTGCAGAGAAAGATTTCCTTGCAGCTTGACTGCCGGAGCAAGAGCTTTCAGAAAGGGGGTGTAGAAGGTAGAGCAAAGCCGAGGAGCTTGAAAGCTTCCTTCCCAGAGAGATGTAGATAACGAGGCATGACCTTTCAGCTGAACAACGTCTTCCGCGCAGGAAATTGTCCCTGCAACTTCCAAGTCAGCCTGTTTCCGATCGATGACCAGTTCCAAAACAACAGGAGGCTCATCGCTATTTTTGGGAAGCTGCAGCCATTCGGAGGCTCCGGCGACGAGTTTGGCAGAGGCGTGAAAACTGGAGATAGGGCCCTGGAGCTGGAGTCCCAACGGAATATGGTTCAATTTGCCAAAAGCAGAGCTCGGTTCAAAGATATTATCTTTGATAGACAAGGTGGAGCTGGCAGAAGAAATTTTCATTCCTTGATACTCGCCTTGTACTTCGTGGGCTTGTAGGACCAATTTCTCGATATCTCCCGAAAGCAAATTGATGGAACCTTGGAGATCGGCCTCTTGAATGGAAAAGTTATTCAAGGTTAAATCATGCACTTGAACTTTGTCGAGCTGAAGGCGCTGGAAAATTCCCTGGTTCAGCAATGTCGTCATCTGGCCATCTAAGCGGCCTTGCTCGATCTTCCAGTTCAGAAACCATCCACTCAGCAGATTCAAGATTTCTTTTCCGAGATTATGGACGTGCGTTTGGAGAACCTGTGACTCTCCATCATCGGCCCAAGAAAAATTGACCTTTAAAGGATTGTTTGCCGTGACATAATCCAAGCTGCCTTCGAGCCAAAGTGAATCTTTATCATGGATGCCCCCTTGGCCGACTAGATCTGCACGACCCTCGAGAGCGCCTAAATGAACAGCAGCATGGGCTTCAAAAATGGGCATAGCCTCCGGTTTAAAGAGGATGGACCCTTCTCCGCGCACAACTTCCAGATCCTTCCAAAAAAGGTCGACGCCTTTGAAATCGGTATCCAATAGAAGGGTCTCCATATCACCCTGAAAATCGATTTGGCTGACTGTTTTGTCGACAGCAAAAATGACATCTTCCGATTCCCATCGGACATTCTGAAGTGAAAAATGGCCTGCCAAAAAGGTCAGCGTCTTGCGATCGAGGCTCCCTTTAAGTTCAGCCGAGGCAGAACCTTCCAGGACATTCCATTGCTGCAGCGGATAAAAAATAGAAGCAAGGGGGAAAATTTTTTCCAGCGCAGCTTGCTCCATTTGAAAATCGACAGCCAGGCTCCCGGCATAAAAGTTAAATCCGCAGGTCAAAAGAGGTTCGTTTTGATAAACGGCGACTTTTCCAATTTCTTCTTTTTCAGAGCCGCTAACAAAGTCAAAAGTGTAAATTTTGCCATCGGGAGCAGTGAGGCTTCCATCGCTCACATCGAGTTTGACTGTCCAGAATTTTCCCGGGAGTAGAAAAGCCAGATTGACGGGATCGCTTTCGGCATCATCAAGCTGCAGAGTCGGAGAGCTCAAATGAACTTTGCAGCTTAGGAAAATAGGAAACAGATGAAAATCGAAGTCAAAGGAAGCTTGCTCGACATGGAGCTTTTCGCCCAAAGAAAGACCTTGATAAACAAGCCTTCCGTCTTCCCAGCTGCGTTGATTGTAAGCGACGGTTTTCCCTGCCGTTTTTTTCAAAGCAAATTCGAGGGAAGCTCCTAGGATCCAGTGACGCGCTGCATAGCACGAGAAAGAGAGTGCCGCGACAACAAAGAAGCTCCAGAAAAACTTTTTCATCACACCTTCAGGTCACTAGCTTTTGATAGGAAGACTGCGTCATGAGTTGATCGAGTTCTTTCACATTCGAGAGCCGTATCTGAAAAAGCCATCCTCGATCTTCGGGCGACTCATTCAAAATATCTGCAGATTGGCGCAAGGCTTCATTCACAGCGACAATCTCTCCTGAGACAGGAGCGTAGATATCGGCAGCGGCTTTGGTCGACTCCAAAATCACGACTTCTTCACCGGCCTTGACACGGCGTCCGATGTCGGGCAGCTGGAGATAAACAACTTCTCCTAGCTCGCGTCCTGCATAGGCGGTGATCCCCACTTTGCCTAAATCTCCCTCCACGCTAATCCATTCATGCGAGTCGGTGAAATACATAAATTTTCCCCTACTTAGTTAGTTTACAAGTGGCCCAGAGAGAAGGATGTTGCGAAATTTGAACGTACTTCGATGAAACAGCAAAATGCTGCGACTCTCCTTTGGGCCGATGTATGCAATAGGTCAATCCTAGTTTATCAAACCCCTGCGGATCATAGCCATGTAAAATTTCCGCGGGCAAATGGATACGGACCGTATACTCTCGAGAACTCATCTCGGCTTCGACTTCGATTTCTTTGGGATCGCAGAGAGGATGGCTGTCTTCGCTGCGGAAACGGGTAAGTTCCAGGGCACGTACTCCTTGCACTTCTTGGGGAAGGATCAAAAAATGGTGGCAGAAGCGGGTAGGGAATCCGGCCTCTTTGAGATCCCTTGTATCGATGAAAAGTTCGATCGCATCCCCTTCATCATATTTCGGATAGACGGCCTCTTCAAATTTTTTATGGACCTCCATCTGGAGTTCTATCCCCCCCTCATGCCAAGCGAGCGCCACGTCGGCAAAATGTTCTTCGCCTAGGAAGGAAGAAGTATCCGGCAGCTGGTAACCTTTTCCGAAAAGACGGCGGGTGATTTCTTTCCCGTACTTAAGATCGGCCTCCACTCGGAAGAAGTGGATCGGAGCAATCGGAGGGAATTTTTCGCCGAGGACCATTATTGCTTGTCCATTTTTGAAAGCACTTGGTGCATCAAAACTCGGCGGGCGTCCATGCCCAGAAGCCGCTGACCCTCTGCCAATTTTTCTGCAATGGCCTGCTCGCTGATTCCTTTTTTAATTAGACGGAAGAAAGCCAGATCGCCGTTTCGAGGCGTCGAGATGCTCGACCACTTCCCCTCGGCTGCAGCAAACATCTCTTCTTTAGATAAAGTCGTCATGTCGCTGCGCTTAACTTCTTTTGTTTGCCGGACGAGCGTGAACGGTTCGCCAGATGCTTTGAGATAGGGGGAATCATCGCCCTTGCTTTCAATACTTTTTTTGGCGTTTTGCATAAACGCTGTAAACCGTTGCGCGGGATATTGATCGAGCGGCAGGGTTTTATCGGAGATTTGCTTGAGAAAGTCCGCATAGACAATAGCTCCGACTTGATCGCGCACATCGGAGAAAGGCTTCCAAGCATCGTTTTCCAGCTTAAAAGCCGTAGGATCTTTTTTTCGCACATCGGGATAAGCATTTTGCAGCTTTTCATCCAAAAGCTGACCGAGTAAGTCCCCTTCCAAGGCTTCTTGCAGCTTCATGACTTCTTTAGCTGCAGGCTTATTCCACACGGTTATCCGATAGTAACTTTGGTGATCTTGAGTAAACAGAGGGCTAGGCTCGCCAATAGGAGCATTTTGCAAATGGGTGCGTAATGCCGTCGTATCTTCAATTTCCGTGAAAGGTACGACAGATCCGCGGGAGCGGATGCCGATTTTTTGCTTCTCGCTGCGGGCATTTGAAAGCGCCTCTTCAATCCATTCAGGATGCTGGTCAATCAAACACGATCGTGCAAATCGATCGACCTTCAAACGGAGATTTTGTCCTAAGGCATCGAGACTCAAGTCTCGACCTTCCCGTGTGTTGGCATTGCCGCGAGCTAAAATCGGGAACTCAGCTGTCAGCCGCTGCCAACCTGCATCGCTCACTTCATAATCCCATGTCTCTTTCAAAGTCAAACGGCTGCCCACTTCTTCTTTGGTCGTTTTGGCGACTTCCATCTCGTACCGGCTGATAACGAGCTCGGGAGCTCTTTTCTCCACCTCGTCCACAGAGAAGTATTGTTGAGGGAGATCTTTTTTCTTGGAGGGCTGTGCAACAGCATCTAAGTAATATTGCACTTTTAAAAGCGATCGGAAATCCCGCAAACGTAATACTTCAGGGAGTTGATAAACTTCGACAGTTGCGCTTTCGTCCGCATACGAAGTGAATTGCTGGTAGCTGAGAGGATCGACAAAAACAGCTTGTCCGACTTCGTTAAATAGGCGGTGGACGAGCATGACTTTTTTCCATACTTTGATGGCTTGAGACTCATCAATGCCGGACATTTGAACTTGCATGCGCAAAAACTCGCTTGCATCGGCAAATGTCGCCTCTTCTTTCGAAGGGACAGAGCGGAGGGTGCTCAGGCATGTTTGCAGGAGATTAGCGCGTGCCTCGTCTGTTGTCACTTTATACCCTTTCTGCTCGGCAATCACTGCTGCATTAAAGAGAAATTTACCTAAAATCTCCGTGAATCGAGGACCAAACCACTCTTCAAAAGAATGGTAGCCTAAAAGCGCCAAATGGCGGGCATCGGAAAGCTCTCTATCAGGAGATACCCAAGAAAATTGCTGTTGTTGATAAACCAAGAACCGTCGCAGCATCTCGGGAGGAAAAGCAACTTGGTCGAGATAGAGGTTGCAATAAGTTGAAAACGTAGTGGCGGAGAGATCCCCTTGCTGCACCTCGGCTAAGCGACGAGGAAGCTGAGGAATAAAACGGTTCCATATTTGCTCTGCGCTTAAAAAAGGAACTTGCGGGTGGACATAAGGCGAAAAACGTTTAGCCTTGTCGAGTCTTTCTTGAAATTCACCTTTTAACTCATCAAAATACCGTTCGGCTAAAATCGCTGTTAGACCGGTTGAGATAAAATCGTTTTTAAGGACTTCGTGAGTCCCCATTGACAAAAGCCGAACCATCGCATGCAATTCCCTCTCCATGATCGGGGACCCGTCGATTGCCTGCGCCATTTTTTTATCGGGGATTTCCCTTGTAGAAAGCGTGGCAGATGTTCCAAAAAAGCAAAAGGAGGCAATGATCATCACGGTGATCACGAGGAACATTTTCTTTTGGTGTTTCCGTAGAAAATTCATCATATGGATGGATCCTTAGTAAGATTTTGCATAGATTACACGCTGCCGGCTTTTCTTTCCTGTGATGACACAAGCGCCTTCTTCGGCTTCGCTATCGAGCGGAATGCAGCGGATAGTGACTCCTAAATCATTTTTAATTTGCTCTTCGACAGCTGTATCCCCGCACCAATGCGCCGAGGCAAAGCCACCGTGAATCTCCGGCTGCTCTTTATTTTTCGGAGTGAAATACGCATAAAAATCATCTTTGTTTTCAATCTTCTGAATATGGGAATTTCGGAAGGTAAGCGCTTTTTGATAGATATTGTTTTGGATCTCCTCGAGGATATCTGAAATTTTAGCGACTAAATGGCCCCGAGACAAAGGAGTCGATTCTTTATGCGGCTTGTCGCGCCGAGCGACAGGGAAGGAGTCGTTGGCGATGTCGCGGGGGCCCACTTCAATCCGAATAGGAACGCCCTTTTTAATCCAGCTCCAAGCTTTCTCTCCGCTGCGCAGGTCCCTCTCATCCACAATCACTAGGAGCGGCTTTCCGTCAAAAAGCACATGCCGGAGCTCTCCTGCTAAACTATGGCAGTATCCCATGACTTCAGCGCGGGTCTCTTCTTTGTGGATAATCGGAATGATCACGACGTGGGCCGAGGCAATCTTAGGAGGCAGCACTAAGCCGTCGTCATCGCTATGATTCATCACAAGGGCCCCGATCATCCGGGTTGTAGTTCCCCAAGAAGTGGTCCAAGCATAGGCCATCTCCCCCTTCTGATCTTGGAATTTAATCTCGCAGGACTTCGCGAAATTTTGCCCTAAGAAATGCGACGTGCCCATTTGCAAGGCTTTTCTGTCTTGCATCATGGCTTCGATACAATAGGTCGACACAGCGCCGGGAAACCTCTCCGACGGCGTTTTTTCACCCATGATCACGGGAATAGCGAGTGTTTTTCGAGCGAACTCTTCATAGATGCGCAGCATCCGCATGGTCTCTTCCAACGCCTCTTCAGCGGTCGCATGAGCCGTATGCCCTTCCTGCCAGAGGAATTCGGTCGTTCTTAAGAAAAGCCGTGTCCTCATCTCCCAACGGACAACGTTGCACCATTGGTTGATTAAAAGCGGAAGATCCCGATACGAAGTGACCCATTTAGAAAATGTCTCGCCGATGATCATCTCCGACGTAGGACGGACAATCAAAGGCTCGTCCAACGGCCCTGCGGGCATGAGCTTGCCGTCTTTGTCCTTTTCTAAACGGTGATGCGTGACCACAGCGCATTCTTTGGCAAAGCCTTCGACGTGCTCGGCTTCCTTTTGCATATAACTGAGCGGAATAAACAGAGGGAAGTAGGCGTTTTGATGGCCTGTTTCTTTAAACTTGCCATCTAGGGTTTTTTGCATATTTTCCCAGATGGAATAACCCCACGGTTTGATCACCATGCAGCCGCGGACCGCCGAATGTTCGGCCAGATCGGCCGCTTTCAAAACTTCTTGGTACCATTCAGGGTAATTCTCATGTCGCTGGGGATTAATCGCTGTTTTCTTTTTGTCCGTCATAATTTTGTAAAATGTCTCTTTAAGTGTTCACAAAGCTGCTTTCGTCCTTCTTTCAAATCACCCCGCTCTTGAAGGAGAGGAAAAGTCGTTCGCATCATCGCCTCTCGTACAGCCGCCGAAGGAAGCAGGGCTGTCAATAGTTCTTCATCGGGACTGATTAAAGCTAACGTCCCTTGATGCAAAAAACCTTCTTTCGTTTTACGCTGGGCGGCCCCGGCGATTTTCTTCCCTTGTAGCATCACATCGTACTTGGTCGGCCGCGCCATGCAAAAATGGGTACAAGTGGGATCCGAAAACGGCGCATCGTCGGGGGTCAAGCTAATCTCTCCACCGATAAACTCTTTAACCACATCTTTGACGACACGATTGATCAGATTATAGTTGTCCAGGGTGTTAGTTGAGAAGAGCGGAGATTTTGCTGGGATGAGCACGGAAAAAGCAAGATCCCACAAATGGAAGACGGTGCCTCCCCCTGTAGGGCGGCGGGCCCAATCGATTCCCCTCATTTCTGCCTCTTCTAGATTTAATAACTCTTCGGGCTTCATAAAATAGCCGAAAGTCAAGCTCTCCCTCTCCCAAGCATAAAGATGGAGGATAGGCTTTTCTTGGTCGCCCAAACCTTCGAGCAACTGGGAGTCCATCTCCATGTTCGCTCGTGCAGAAGCAGCTTGTCTTTCAAGGATATTCCAGGCCATCCGAATATTCTACTGAGGTGGCTTTCAAAAGTCCATCCCCTCAGTAAAAAATTCAGTAAGAGCTGGGGTTGCTAACAAAGGTATTATTAGAAATTTACATTCGTATCAGAGATAAAATTACTATTATTAGCAGGAGTCATATAAGGGCCTTGAACGATTCTTCGCTTACCAAAGGAATAGCTAATCCCCATCGCTACATCGGCTGCATAAGCGGTAGAAGATTTAATGCCAGAAACGTTCCTTGCGCCCATATAGGCTGCTGTTCCCTGAAGGGCCAGATAACTTGTCAGCGGCATAGAGAATTGAGCGCCGAAAATGAAGGTTCCGGGCCTGCCCGATTTGTACATCAGACCTCTTCGATACGGAGTCCCTGCCCAAACCATGGTGTAACCCTTATTTTTAAAGTAGTGACACCAAAATAGATGGGCTTGGCTAATCGCTCTAAAGCGCAGAGGTATTTGCTGGGCTTTTTCATTTGACTTATTGATGCCGTAGGTGGCCCAAACACCCAACTCGTTGCCTCCCTTGATCAAATACCCCATTTGCCCTCGAATTTGAGACGTAAAGGGGTTCACGGCAAACTCGCCAAAGTTTCTATTTAACATACAATCGTAGGCAAGACCTCCGCTAAGTCCTGACGCATCCTCTGTTTGCCGCGAGGTTGCAAAGGTCATAAATCCTTGCTGCTGCACTTCGCCCACATGTTTAGGTGTCGAAGACCTTCCGTACCAATCGTAGAGTCCATAGCTACCAGCGAGTTGAACAGACCAAGCTTGGGGAAGAGGCGCTTTTAAGTTAACTGCCGCAAGAGCTCCCCAGTTCCCTTCAAAGCTTCCTTCCGGAAGGCTTCGAAAACCGTCCATTGCTACCGTGATATCGATTTCGATAGGGCTGCAAGACGGGTAATAAACAGGAGGTAGTGGGTTTTCAGCTGGAGAGATCGTGACAGGATTTGATTCATCAGCAGACAATGGAGAAAGGGCAGCAGCTCCGAAAATGGCAAGACCTATCCTTGATATCATCTTTTCCTCTAAATCATTGTAAAAAAATTCATCCTACATCAATATTCATTTTTTTAACGTAAAAAATTAAAAGGAAACGAGCCATGTTCATTGTTGCTCTATTTTTGATTGCAGCATCTTTTAACTGCTTGGCAGAATGCCCCCCTTGCACCAACCAAACCTCTAACCTCTCAATTCCTTTGCCGGAGGATTCTCTCCCCTACCGTGTGACGATTGAGCAAGCCGATTTTAATCTGCCTGCGGGAATTCATTCCTTCGCGTATGCTGTCCATGACGGGGAATGGCTCTTGATCTCAGGCAGAACCAATGGACTGCATAATGTGGACAACATCGATCCTAACGTCAATCCTTTTCCCCCTTCACAACAAAACACCTTTGTATTCGTTATCAACCCCAAAACCAAAGCCACTTACTTCCGTTCTCTCCATGACCCTTCATCTCATCTTTCGCAGCATCAGATCGATCTTCTCTCGGCATCCAATACTCTGTTTTACTATGCCGAGAATAAAAATACTTTGTACTTAGTCGGCGGCTATGGGATCGATACAGCTTCCAATACCATGGGAACGAAGGCTTCATTAACAGCCATTGATATTCCTCATTTAATCAAATGGGTTAAACATCCCAGCAAATCGAAGAGTGCAGCGAAATGCATTCGTACGATCTACCATCCGATCTTCCAATTGACGGGAGGCGTAATGCTGCAGTCCAATGAACATCAGCCGTTTTTACTCGCTTTTGGTCAAAATTTTGATGGAAACTACACCATCTCCACAGATGGCACCTATTCTCGGCAAGTCCGCCCTGTTCAAATTATCGACAATGGCCGCGATTTATTTGTGCAGCTCTATCCTCAACCAGACCCGCTCCCCGATTATCGAAGAAGAGATTTGAACGTGATTCCCATTGTCAAAAAAAAGGGGGAATCTTTCAGCATGTCATTTTCCGCTCTGTCAGGAGTTTTTACTCCGGCGGATATCAACAACACACCTGGAGCATGGACGATTCCGATTGAAATCGATCCGGACGGATCTTCTCGTATGTTAGACCCCCATGATCCTCATACTTTTGCCCAAGCCATGAACAACTACTCCTGCGCCAATATGGGGCTTTATTCGATCAAGAAAAAGAAGATGTACACTTTGCTTTTTGGAGGAATTAGCGCATCGTTATTCAGCGATGGCTCGAATTGCAACATGGACCCTAACCCTCAATGCAATTGCTGCACAGCATGGGTACAGGCAAAGGGGAACATCTTTACTCCTTGTTGCAACCTGCCTTTCTCCAACGATGTTACAACTATCGAGATCGATAAACATGGAGTGTATCAGCAGTACATCATGAGCGGAACATTTCCCATCATTAATTCTTTTCCTCCCGTATGTCCTGGATTTCCTCCCCTCGCCTGCGGAGCAGGTCCGCTGCAAACCATCTATTATTTTGGAACTAATGCGGCGTTCATCCCAGCTGAGGGATTGCCGACGTTTCCCAATGGAGTTATCTCCTTTGATAAACTCGGCAAAAAACCTGTTGTGGTGGGATATATTATTGGAGGGATTGCAAGCACTATCTCTGATACAAACTGCACAACAGACACTCAAGCTTCGTTTTATGTGTTTAAAGTAACCCTTTTGCCTAAATAAAAAATTTGTTAGGGCAATTTTTACAAAAATTGAGTACTCTTGCGAGATCTTAAAGGAGAGAGTATGTTGAAGCTTTGCGTTATTTTGGCCACCCTTTACACCCAATCTCTTTGGGCCTTGTCCACCATCTTGATCGGCATTGCAGGCGGGACAGGATCCGGAAAAACTACCCTTGCCCAGAAAATACAAGATGCTTTTCCTGCCCACTCGGTCCTCATTTGCCAAGACTCGTATTACAAGGATATTTCTCATCTGTCCATCGAAGAAAGAGCGCAGACCAATTTCGACCATCCGAACTCTCTGGACTTTGACCTGCTCCGCGAGCATCTCCTCGACTTAATGAACGGCAGATCGATCGAGCAACCTCTCTACAATTTTCACACCCATAGCCGAGAAAAACTGACGAAGCATATTGAGCCTGCGCAACTGATCCTTGTGGAAGGGATCCTCTTATTCGCTGCCCTAGAAGTGAGAGACCTTTTTGATCTTAAGATCTTTATCGATACCGATGACGACATCCGGCTTCTTCGCCGCATTGAACGGGATATGAAGGAACGGTCTCGAGATTTTGACAGCGTCAAACAGCAATATTTGACCACGGTGAAACCGATGCACGACGCCTTTGTAGAGCCCAGCAAACAATACGCCGACATCATTGTGCCCATGCAAAGGCAAAATCAAATCGCCTTGGATATGATCAACTCCACCCTCAGGGCTCACCTGGCAAGGGAAATTCCCCGGCGCCATCCCTAAGGTAAGATAAGGAATATAAAAAATTATCTTCTTTTAGACTCTTAATCCACCCAATCTACTCAGTAGCTCTCCATCTTCCTCATCTTGAACGCTGAGGCACTGACGATAGAGGCCTTCTGGGAGAAGGTTGAGCTGTTGCCTGTACTGCTGGAGGATGAGCCTTGGTTTTTTCCCGTTTAGTCTTAGCTATAGGTCTTGAAACGCCTAGTTTTTGTTGCGCTAGATCTTTTACCCTTCTGCCCTCCGCAGAAGCATCTTGCATGGTCACACATCTAAAAAAGACCCCAACAAAAGCCATTGAATTTTAATAACTTAACTTACTTTCACATTAAACTCACGCCTTTATTCATTTTAACTTTTTGAAATTCAATTACATAAGACGTGAGTATTTTTATCCATCGTGGATTTAAAAATTTTACTTGATATTCATCTGGTAAATTTGCAAAAAAAAGGAAAAAGCACCTACAATAATCACAGGGGTTGCAAGCCCCCATAAAAGCAGGTCGTTATGTTCGATAAATTTACGAATCGCGCGAAACAAGTCATCAAGCTGGCCAAAAAAGAAGCCCAGCGCATGAACCATAACTACTTAGGGACAGAGCACGTCCTGCTCGGGCTGTTAAAGCTCGGCCAAGGGATTGCCGTCAATGTCCTGCGCAACTTCAACCTCGATTATGAAACCGTCCGTCAAGAAGTCGAACGGCTAGTAGGATTTGGCCCGGAGATTCAAGTTTATGGAGATCCTGCGCTAACCGCTAAAGTAAAAAAAGTCTTCGAATTCGCCAACGAAGAGGCCGCTAGCCTTAACCATAACTATGTAGGAACAGAACATCTCCTCCTTGCCCTGCTCCGGCAAACCGATGGCGTTGCTGCTCAAGTTCTTGAAAATCTCAATGTGAGCTTAAAAGATATCCGCCGGGAAGTTTTAAAAGAGCTGGAAACTTTCAATCTTCAACTTCCACCGATGGGAATGAGCGGCGCCGGACCTACTCCTCCGACAGGCTCCCCTGCAAAACCTCAAGAAAAAGGCGCTCCGACTCCCGATAAAATGCCAGCGCTTAGAGCCTATGGTCATGATCTCACGGAGCTTTATCGAGAAGGGAAGCTCGATCCTGTCATCGGCCGCAAAGAAGAAGTGGAGCGACTTATTCTGATCCTCTGCCGCCGCCGCAAAAACAACCCTGTGCTGATTGGAGAGGCTGGCGTGGGTAAAACAGCTATTGTCGAAGGTCTTGCGCAAGCGATTGTCCGCGGCGAAGTCCCTGATAATTTAGCTAAGAAAAAGCTCATTGCTCTAGACCTTACTCTGATGATTGCCGGAACAAAATACCGGGGACAATTTGAAGAGCGGATCAAAGCCGTTATGGACGAGATCAAAAAGAACGGCAACATTCTCCTCTTCATCGATGAAATCCATACCATTGTGGGCGCTGGCGCGGCTGAAGGCGCGATCGACGCCTCAAATATTTTAAAGCCCGCCTTATCTCGCGGAGAAATCCAATGTATCGGTGCGACGACTATCGACGAATACCGCAAAAAAATTGAAAAAGATGCCGCGCTGGAACGCCGTTTCCAAAAGATTCTGGTTGCTCCCCCTTGCATCGAGGACAGCATCCAAATCCTGCACGGGCTCCAAGCCAAATATGAAGAGCACCACCATTGTAAATATACCGAAGCTGCCATTGAAAATGCCGTCAAGCTTTCCGACCGTTACATTGCAGGCCGATTTCTTCCTGACAAAGCGATCGATCTCATGGACGAAGCCGGCGCTAAAGCCCGCATCGCGTCGATGCATCAGCCTCAAAGCCTCACCAAATTCGAAGCAGAAATCGAAGAAGTGCGGCTGGCTAAAGAAGATGCCATTTCGAACCAAGAATATGAGAAAGCCGCCAAACTTAGAGATAATGAAAAAACTCTCCGCGAAGAGCTTCAAAATCGCATTAGCCAATGGGAAAGTTCAAAAGAAGAACACCAGGTCATTGTCGATGAAGAAGAGATTGCTGCCATTATTGCCAAACAAACCGGCATTCCCGTCACCCGCTTGACCGAAGGTGAAACGGCCAAAGTTCTCAAAATGGAAGAAATCTTAAAATCTTCCATCATCGGCCAAGATGAGGCAGTCAGCACTGTCTGCCGTGCTATCCGCCGCAGCCGCGCCGATATTAAAGATCCGAACCGTCCTATTGGGGCTTTCCTTTTCCTCGGCCCTACAGGTGTCGGCAAAACTCTCCTCGCCAAGCAGCTCGCCATCAATATGTTCGGAGGTGAAGACGCCCTGATTCAAGTCGACATGTCCGAATACATGGAGAAATTTGCTGTCAGCCGTTTGACAGGGTCCCCTCCCGGCTATGTAGGCTACGAAGAAGGAGGACAGCTCACGGAGCAAGTCCGCCAGCGGCCTTATTGCGTCGTCCTCTTTGACGAGATCGAAAAAGCCCATCCCGACGTCATGAACCTTCTCCTCCAAGTCCTCGAAGAGGGAAGGCTCACCGATTCGTTCGGCCGCAAGATCGATTTCCGCAATACGATCATTATCATGACTTCCAACTTGGGGGCCGACCTCATCCGCCGCCAAACAGAAGTGGGTTTTGGCGCCCATGAAACCATCATGGATTATAAAAAGATGCAAGAAGCGATCGAAGGCGCTGTCAAAAAGCACTTCAAACCCGAGTTGCTCAACCGTCTCGACGGCCTTGTGATCTTCCGATCCCTCGATCGGATGCAGCATCTTCCCAAGATCATCGAACTCGAAGTGCAAAAAGTCAAAGGGCGTCTTGCTCGAAAGCACATCATCCTCAACCTCGACCAAAAAGCCAAAGACTTCTTGGCCGACAAAGGATACGATCCTACGATGGGAGCACGGCCTATCCGCCGCGTGATCGAGTCTTATCTCGAAGATCCGCTCGCCGAAAAACTTCTGCTTAACCCCGATAAAGCAGCAGCCTATCTTGCCACCCTCGAAGGCGATAAAATTGTCTTTATCGAACAAGAGCAGCAAGCACCGGATGTGAAAAATAATTTACTCTTAACCGGCCCTGAAAAAGGCTAAAAAACGGGTTCTGATACGAGCTACTCTTAAGGAAAGGAGTAGCTCTATCTCCTGTAAAAAACTCTGTCTCCCATTCATTTAGTATCGTACCTTGACCAAAAATGATTGTTATTCAATAATTCCGTTTCTTTGCATAATATAACCGGATGGGATAAGCTATTTTTAGAATTCAAAGGTTTAAGAAAGCTAGAGTAATATTCCTTCGGAATGGATCTGAACCTAGGGGAATATATGAATAACCAGCTTAAGATCCGTTATCTATGTCGGATTCTTCGATACATTTGCTTGCTCGGCATCATTATTGTTCCTCTTTTAAACGCCTTTTATTGGATCCACGACGGCTTCCAAATAGTCTCTTTCAAAAAAACACACTGGTTCCTTCAATTTGCTGATGCCCCTTTCACAGCGATTGATGAGCTACCCAATTGGTTAAAGTTTACAGGATTCTTAGTCGATTTAATTCCTTATATCTTTTTCTTTCTCATGCTGCTCATTCTAATGAAGTTGCTGAGGCTCTATGAAAAACTTGAATTTTTCTCCAAAAACAATATCCGCTATATTCGGCAAATCGGATGTATCCTCGTCATCGGTCAAATCATTCATCCTTTCTATATCGCTCTGCATAGTTTCATCTTGACCCTTTCCAGTCCTCCAGGCCAAAGAGTCGTGATAATTGCCTATGGCCCTAATCAAATCAAGACGCTCTTTTTAGCTTTTATTATCTTCTTAGCTGCTTACATCATGGAAGTCGGACGACATTATGAAGATGAATACTCCTCTACTGTGTAGCACACGTTGTTCAACCAAAAAACCTGAAAAATTTTTATCGCCTACAAACATAGTTTTTTGTGCCATTAAAGAACCTGTTGTTTAGAATAGGAATAAGCGGTACCTGAAATGTAAAGGTGAGAGGGATTGAAGTTTGGGAGCCAGAAAACTTTCAACTCGCGAAAACCGTGAAAATTTATTTTGGACATAAAATATGCCCATTATTGTAAATCTTGATGTTGCCCTTGCGAAGAAGAAAATGCGCTCAAAAGAGTTAGCAGAAGCGATTGGCATCACGGAACAAAATCTCTCCATCTTGAAGACTGGCAAGGCCCGTGCACTCCGTTTCAGCACTTTGGAGGCTATTTGCAAAGCCCTCGATTGCCAACCCGGCGATCTACTCGAATACCGCCCCAATAATTCCTCTACTCATTAGACCTCTTTACTAAGAGCTAGGATGAAAGGTACTGAGAAAACCACTTCCCTGCAAAATTAGCCACCTCCTCCAGAGCGCCGGGCTCTTCGAAAAGATGGGTGGCACCTGGAATGATCATGAGCTGTTTCGTCGTCTGTAAAAGCTCTAAGGCATCTTGATTCAGCTCGATGACCGCCCCATCTTCTCCTCCGACCAATAAAAACGTAGGGGCCTTGACCTTAGGAAGAGCCTTCCCTGCAAGATCAGACCTGCCTCCCCGGCTAACAACAGCATCTATATCACAGCGCTCTGCTGCTGCGACTAATGCCGCAGCGGCTCCTGTACTGGCTCCAAAATATCCAATTTTCAGCTTTTGAGTTTTTTGTTCGTTCCGCAGCCAGCCGGTAATCCCGCTCAGACGGCGGGCCAAAAAAGAAATATTGAAACGGAGCTCGCGAGTCTGATCATCGATCTTTTCTTCCTCCTGGGTGAGAAGATCGATCAGCAGCGTTCCCAAGCCTTCTTCCCTCAAATGCTTAGCCACCCTTTGATTACGCGGGCTATGGCGGCTGCTGCCGCTTCCGTGGGCAAAAACAACCAGCCCTCGGGCGTCCTTGGGAATGATTAAATCTCCTGTCAACACGGCCTCTTTTAGAGGAATTTTTATGAGTCCTTCTTCCATATTTTTTTAAGCTATCAAATTTTTTCTTATCCTGAAAGAATCTCTTCAAATGAGCTAAAATAGGGACATGAAAAAGAAAAAAGTTGTCGTGGGGATGTCAGGTGGGGTCGATTCTTCCGTCGCCGCGCTTTTGTTGAAACAGCAAGGATACGAAGTCATCGGTCTTTTCATGAAAAATTGGGAAGATAAAGATGGCAGCTGCACCGCCTCGCAAGACTACGATGATGTGATCCGCGTCTGCAACACCATCGGCATTCCTTATTACACGATCAATTTCGTACAAGAATATTGGGACACTGTTTTCTCTCATTTTCTCCGGGAGTTAAAACTCGGCTATACCCCCAATCCCGATATCTTGTGCAACCGTGAGATCAAATTTAAAGTTTTTTTCCAAAAAGCCATGGAGCTTGGGGCCGACTATTTAGCAACAGGCCACTATGCGCAAACAGAGGACGGGCTGCTCTTAAGAAGCGTTGACCAAGAAAAAGATCAGACCTACTTTCTCTATACTTTGCGAAAAGAAACGCTGCAGAAAGTCTTATTCCCTATTGGCCATCTTAAAAAAAATGAGGTGCGAGAAATTGCTCTCCGCCACGGACTTGCGACCGCGCAAAAAAAAGACAGCACAGGGATCTGTTTTATCGGCGAAAGAAAATTCCGAGATTTTATCAGCCAGTACATCCCATATCAGGAAGGGCATTTTGAGACGCTCGGCGGCAACCCAGTGGGAACTCATCAGGGTGCAGCTTTTTATACCATCGGCCAGAGAAAAGGGCTGAAAATCGGAGGCGCCGGAGAAGCGTGGTTTGTCGTCGATAAAGATATCCATCGCAATGTCGTCTATGTGGAACAAGGGGTGGACCATCCTGCTCTTTACAATACCATGCTCACAGCGAGTGAAGCTAGCTGGGTCAGCGGTCTTCCCCCGCAGATACCCGCACGCTGCACGGCTAAAATCCGTTACCGCCAGCCCGACCAAGAATGTCTCCTAGAGAAAATCGAGCATGACATCCTGCATGTTTCTTTTGCATTGCCTCAGCGCGCGATAACGCCACGCCAAGCGATCGTGTTTTATGATGGAGCTGTCTGTCTGGGCGGCGCTCTCATCCGTCCTCGATAAAAATAATTTTCAAAAACAATATCTTTGCGCTAGAATGTTTTTGTTCTAACGTGTTTTGTCAAAAAACAGAAAATAAAGGAGACTACACATGTGGAAGAAATACGCTCTCATAGCGGCTGCAGGATTACTGATAAACACAGCGCATGCATTTGCAAACAGACAAATGCAACAGTCTGAAACAGAAACAATCAACTGCTTTGATGGAGGAGGCGTTTTAGGATTAGGCTACACTTCTCTGAATAGCAGCGGAATACTGCAGACAGGCTATTATGGCCAGTGCTGGATGTTTGATATCGGGGCTAGCTATGCTTCTGCTTCCCATCATTTTCATTCTTCAAAATTCCATAACACATTCTTACTAGGTCATATTGGACCTAGAAACCGTCTCTGCCATAACCTGTTTATTTCTTACGGCGTAATGGCTGGAGGAAACATTTTCACTCCAGGAAAAGATCGTTGGACTGTTGGAGCTTTTACCGGACTTGATTATCAATTTAAGGAACATTTCCTTATCTCAGGTAAAGTGTACCCTTATAACTACAGCCATGGAAGCTTTAAAGGACACAACGTGTTTGCAAACAGCACGATCAGCTTCTTCTATCTTTTCTAATCCGAATCGATATCTAGTGCTCTGTCATCACAGAGCACTAGACTCCTAACTTAGAATCTAAAATTACATCCGAGATAAAAGCTATGCTGATGGTAAAGGCTATTCCACTCAAAATCATAGCTAGCTTCGATGCCATACTTGTTATAGAACATCAAAAGATAATCTAGACCTCCGAGTGCAACATTGCGGCCCAGTCGAGGTAAACGGACTTTTCCAGCCCTTGTCATGCTACCGAAAGGTGAAAACGAAACCGAAAGACCCTTGCCCAGATATTCTCTTTGCCAAGCGAGATCAATTTCTTGCGTTAAGCTGATATTTTCCCAGAGCCAGGTGTAATTGATACGTGTTCCCAGAGTGGAACGGAACGACTTGGCCGTTTGAGCATGCACTTTGAGATCAAAGTCTCCTGCTCCATGCTCTCGGTATTTTTTAATATTGAGGTGGATGTATTCGGCAGAGATTAAAGGAACAATCTCAAATCGTTCGGGCATTGCATCAAATTGCCGATGCGCGAAGGCATACTCAAGGCCGATTAATGCATCAAATTCAGCACCATCAGGATTTCCTTTAGCAGTTTTCTTCTCATCTTCAATTCCCGTATGCCGATGGATATCATACCAATCAAATCCGCCCCCGACAATCGCATTCACAGCAAACTCAGGAAGTCTTCGAGGTGCATATGTCGCATACAGATAAGCCTCTGCTTGATCGATCTCAAAATGCCCCCAATGCCGGCTGCCACGAGCTGAGATATGATCATAATCGACCATAAACCCTAAGCCCACTTGGGAAAATGCATAATCAAATCCAGCAAGAGCCCCTGCAGACCAATAATCGGCACCTGGTTGATGGCGTTTGGACAACACATCGCCCACAGATCCCGTCGGACCAAAATAAAAGTTCCAGGGACGTTCAATATTTTGACTTGCCACCACACGGCGGAGCTGCTCTTGCTTTTCTTCTGTCTGTGCTGGGATATCGGCAAATTCCTCATGAGCTAAGAACCGCGCAAAAGCCATCTGCGTAGGATTCGAGGAGACATTCGACGAACTAGCCGGCAGTGTACTTGCAAATGTCATCGGTGGTTTTCTTCGTACGGACGGAGAAAGGGATGATGTCTCTCCTTGCGGCCCTTCTTGCTGAGGCTGGAATCGATGGCGCAATTTCCACATCTCTCGACCCAGACGTATGAAATTTTCATTCGTCGATGCAAACATAGGTGCTGAAAGCGATGCAAAAGTTGTGACCGCTGCAACAGGTGGCGCAGGAATAAAGGAGAGCAGAGCAAAGTTAGGGAAATATTGCACCTGAGGAAGCAGATTCGGAATATTAAAATTAACTAGCTTAGAAAACGTTCCTGTCAGGCCGTTATCGGTTTGAAGAAATTGGTACGTATCGCCCACATTAATCGTGGCACCTGGCGCCATGGCGACCTCCAGTGTACCATCAACAGTCGCTACCCCAAAATTGGGACCTGTTCCTGTCACATTCAACTGAGAAAAGGTAGTCGTATCGAATATATTGACCACCAGCGTTCCTGTAGAGGACTGCGTATAAGAGCCCTGGATCGTCATCACCCCCGGCGTACCACCAAGAGCAGGATCTCCCGGAGTCACAAACCCTGAGTTCAAAACTTGTAATGTAGATCCAGCTGTGACATCTTGATAAGTGCCATTCCCAGCCATATTTCCCGATCCTGATACCGTGATCGTGGGAGTTTGAACTGTATCATTATTTTGGAAAACTCCTCCGTTAATTGCTATCGAGTTATTGGCTACAATGCGCGCTGCATTGGATCCGTTTGACGAGTTATTAAAGACAGTTCCTCCATTCAGAGTGAAATCACTATTTACCTGAATCGCTGCTCCTGCTCCAGCACCAGTCACCATCCCACTATTAATAGTGTTGAGTGTGCCTCCATTCATAATCAATTCATTAAGAATTGCTATGGCCCCGAATCCCCCAGCAACGTTGTTGGTATTGCTGTTCGTGAAAGTTCCATTATTAAGTGTAAAAGAGGTCATACTGTTTTCAACAGTGAATGATACGCCGCTAGCAACACCGACAGATCCATTATTAATATTGGTAAGAGAACCATTATTGAGAGTAAAGTTATTCCCAATTGAAATTCTCACACCAGCTCCGCCGGTGACAGCGCCACTGTTCGTATTAGTCATCGTTCCATTGGTGAAAGTAAAATTGTTACTAACGATCAATTCAACGCCAAATCCCGTACCACTGACAGGACCCTGGTTGGTGTAATTCACAGCACCATCGTTGAAAACGAAATTGTTATTAACAATATTCAGCAACCCTTCTCCAGCAGAGATGGTCCCTGTATTGGTATTGTTATTCACGCCGCCATCCATGCGAAAGTTATGGCACGTGACACCTATGAACGCTGAATTAACGCCCACAGGCGCTGCATTCAACTGATCAAATGTCCCACTCTCTACTAAAAAGTTGCCGTTAATAACAATATTTGAAGCAAATGCTATATCACGGTTATTCCATTGACCGGGCCCACTAAAGACAATACTAGAGGTTGACGCGGCGGCTTCAGTAATCCCTCCAATGCTGGTCAACAGATCAGTAGGGTTATTAACAAGAACCGCCAAATCCGTATTATCTACTTTTAAAGGAATATTTAACTCGTGACTGCCTGAATCCACAGAAAGAATCGATATCATCGATATAGGATCAGGATTGAATTGAATGAAATTGGAACCTGAGAAGTTAATTGTATAAGAAGAGCTGGAATTAAAAATTAATGAACTCAATCCGGGACTAATTCCTGTTGTACCAATCGTCGTTGTCGATGTCAGTGGAAATGTCGCGCTATCTTGCGCTGTGACAGCCGAACTACCTGGAATACAGCCTCCATCCCAATTACCTACGAGATCCCACTGAGCAGTTGAGGCACCTGTCCAATTCCCTGTACAGGCCGCCGCGTATCCCGTGATTGGAAGCGCCGTTAAACATGTCAAAGCAAAATACTTTTTTAGTGATTGCATAAACCTACCTTTTTTATCCTACATACTTGCTCACGCCTTTTTGTTAAATTAATTATTTGGTCAGGATATCCATAATTGCTTTGCAATTATAGAGAAGCAGGATCTCTAATATAGATTTCAGCATCGCCGACTTTTTGAAACCCCAGATTGAGATAAAGTTTCTGTGCGACATGCGAGCTGTAAAGAACTAGCTTTTTAAGACCGCGCTCGGAAGCTTGATGCATCATATATTGCATGATTGCACGTCCTATCCCTCGCTTTTGATACTCCGGAAGCGTGGCGATATGAGCGACCATTCCTAGGTCCTTATGGATGAAGAGTGTTCCCGTTCCCACAGGTTTACCCTCGAGGTAGATGAGATAGTGCTCTGCTCTTTTATCTTTCAGCAGATTCAAAGACGCTTGCTGGGCCTCTTCATTATAGTTTAAACAGACTCCCAAAATAGTATGAAAGACGTTCAAATCGGCTTCTCGCACTTCGAACTGGGGAAGATCTGTCGGTTTCACTTCCCAGATCATCGCCGGATAGCACCCTATAGAGGCAAAGTTTCGAGTTTTCAAGGCTTCTATCACTTGAGGATGGGTATTTTCAGGATCAGTCCAAAAAGCAATGGGTGTCATCGCAGGAGCCTGGGCGATCAGAGCATCCATATGCTCCCCTACTTTTTCTGTATAATCAAAATGCAATATGCAATTGAATCGCGGATGAGCAACGGGATAAAACCAAGCAAAAGCTTCAGGACTATCTACTTGAGGGTCTGCCAGTGAGCGCAGCCAACTTTTTGCCATCTCGAGAATCTCTGGATTCCTTTTCGGCTCTGTACAGAAAAGAGGCGTAGCGCAAAGCACGGCAAATACCAACAACTTTCTGATCATCAAAGACTCGTCTTATTTCAAAAATTTTTCCAAAAAACTACCCACCATCTGGATTTCTTTTTCTAAAGGAGTGTTCTCAGTATCTATTACTAAATCATAGTCATCAGGATAGATGGCTTTAGATGGTGTCCTAAGCTCATGGTCCAGATCGGCTTCCGTGCCTTGATGGAGTCCTGCTTGCTGAACTCGAGCTCGGACTCTTTGATGAAGCTCTTCTTCAGATGTCTTTAAGTGTATTTTTATAACACGATAGGCCTTGCCTCCCTGATGCTCCTGAAGAAACCGGAGAGCATCTTGAATCCCTTGCCTGTTGGCATTGGCATCGATGACGATATGCTGCTGTTGGGCAATGCAAGGAGCGAGTAAGCGAGGATAAACTTCAAAAAGAATTTTTCTTTCCTCTTGTTTATTCGAGCGGATGTCAATCCCTTCACTGAGCATCGCTTGCCGAATGGAGTTTAACGAAAAAACTGTCATTCCATATTTTTCTGCAATGATCTTAGATAAAGTTGTTTTGCCACTGCCCACATGGCCGCCCAATAATATAAGAAGAGGTTGCGCCTGTGATTTGCCGGTGAAAGTTTGTGAAAGAGAGGCAACGATTTTTTCTTTCACTTCTTCGAAATGGGAAGGGGTCTCCGCCCAGATAGGGATGAAAGTCAAGATCGATATACATGCAAAAATCGTTCTGAACATAAAACATCCTTCAATAAGATTTGAGGAATTAAAAATAACATTCTTGTTCAATGAACACTAGAAAAGAACTCGCGTTAGAAAGCTAACGCGAGTTCAGGCGAACTTATCCGTTCCGGATTTTGCTATGCTTTCGACCGTACCAGGCGTAGAAAAGGCAGCCGAGTGCGATGAAGCAAATGAATTGCAGCCAAATGACTCCGGGCATCAGAATCATCTGGAATATGCAGGCTAAAGTTCCGAGCAAAGGAACCCAAGGCGTGAACGGCGTCTTGAAAGGTCTATGCAGTGTGGGCTGCGTAAATCTCAAGACAAGCACCCCAAAGCAGACCATCGCAAAGACAAAGAGAGCTCCCATCGAGGTCAGCGGACCTAAAATGTTGATCGGGAAGAACCCTGCTAATACCATGCCAATGCCGGCCAAGATCCAGGTGGTATAGAAAGGAGTACGATAGGTCGGATGAGTTTTGCCAAAAACAGCAGGAACTAATCCGTCATGCGCCATCGTATAGAAAATCCTTGATTGAGCGGTCATCATCACGAGAATCACCGAAGTGAGTCCCGCCACAATGGCGAACTTAATGATATACCGGAGCCAGACAAAACTGGGCCCAAAGGCATTCATGGCCACTCCAACCGGATCCGCAACATTCAAGCTGTGATAATCAACAACTCCTGTCATGACATAGCCAAAAGCAATGTAGACGATCGTACAGATGATCAGCGGCCCGATCATACCTATCGGCATATCGCGCTGAGGGTTTTTAGCTTCCTGGGCTAGCGTTGCAACGGCATCAAATCCAAGGAATGCAAAGAAGACTATCCCCGAACCGCGAAGAACGCCGCTCCAGCCAAATTCTCCAAAGACCCCTGTGTTAGGAGGGATGAAAGGCGTTAGATGATCTGCCTTGATATAGGCAAATCCAAAGCCGATAAAGAGCACAATAACGGCAAGTTTCATAATGACCAAAAGGTCGTTTAAAAAAGCTGCTGTTTGAATGCCCCGGCTGATCAGCCAAGCCAGTAAAAAGATAATCAATATGGCAGGGAGGTTTAAGAAGGCGCCTGTCGATGTCCAGCCTGTCTCCACGCTATACATGAGCGGAGCTTTCGAAAATGCCTCAGCAATGGGAAGCCCCAGATCGGTCAGCAAGCTATTAAGATAGCCCGACCAGCCGACGGCCACCGTGCAAAAAGAAAAAAGGTATTCGACCGTGAGGGCCACCCCCATGATCCAAGCAAAGAACTCTCCAATCGCAACAAAAGCATAGGTATAGGCGCTTCCTGCAATGGGGATGAGCGATGCAAATTCAGCATAACAGAGAGCTGCGAAGCTGCAGATAATCGCGGCGATAATAAACGAGATGATGACCGCAGGTCCGGAAAATTGGGCTGCAACTTCTCCTGTGATAATAAATAATCCAGCTCCGATGATGGCCCCGATTCCCATAGCAGTGAGGTTCAGCGGGCCTAAAGCTCTTTTTAATCCATGCTTGTTATCGGCTGCCTCTTTCAATAGAGACCCGATTGATTTTTTGGCGAACAGTCCTTTTTTCATTGTTTTTCTACATGTTTATGTTTGGTGTCGAATCTTAGCTTCCCACTCTTTAATGTAAGCCAAGAGCATTTCTGAACTTGGCTTTGAAGCAAGAAAGTCGAGGGATGCAGACTGACTGGTCAAGTGTGCCAGTTTGGATAATAAATGCAAATGCGTTTTATCCGAGGAGGAGAACAGGAAAAAAAGCGTATGTACAGGCTGGCCGTCCATCGCATCGTAGTCGATAGGTTTTTCCGGAAAGACAGTGATTATGGCATCGGAGCCCGGGTGCTCTAGAACAATATCTCGAGGGTGAGGGACCGCAATGCCGGAGTTAAGAGCCGTAGACATCAGTTCTTCCCTATCTAATAAGAGCTCGGACATGAGATCGGGATCCAGGCCTAAGCGAGGAGCTGCTTTTTGCATGACAGCTTTAATCAGTTGAGTTTTATTTTTAGCGGGAACATCCACTAAAACACCGCCCTTATGCATCGCACGATAGAGGCTGAATTGCTGGGTTCCTCCTCGCTGAGCTGAAGCTTCTTCAACGACGGGATAAATCTGTTTTTCTTCAAAAGGAGAAAAACCATCTTTTCCTAAATTGAGTTTGCATTTCATCATCCAGTCTTCGATTTCACCCCGGCTAAAACGGTATTGATGATTCAACTGATAGGCAGGAATTTTCCCATCTTTCAACCAGCGGCGGATCGTCGTCTCGGAAACATTCAATAATTCTGCGACATCTTTAATTTTTAAATCCATACACCCTCTCAGTGCTCTGTTAACTTAATTTTTGGCGTTTCGACTACGTCAAAGCCCCGGGATTGAGATATCGACTAAGGGGTTGTATTGAGCTAATACTACCCCCTTAGTCGATATCTCAATCGCGGGAGCTTTCACGCCAGCCGAAAAGCAAAAAATTAAGTTTACATAGCACTAGCATCCTTTAAATAAATCAATGACTTGTTTAGCCGAAGTGGCCTTAAGGAGGGCTTTTCTACGCTCTGGATTCTTAATCGCCATGGTTAGTCTAGACAAAATTTTTAAATACTCTGTCTGCCTATTATCGGGCCCTCCGATCATAAAAATCAAATGCACTTGTGAACCATCCAGAGAATTCCATTCTATTCCACGTCCCCCTTGGATCCCGATGGCGATAAAAAACTCATCGTATCCGCTGAGTTTGGCATGGGGAATCGCAACACCTAGCCCAATCCCGGTAGAGACAATCTTTTCCCGGTCTAAAATAGCTTTATGAAAAGCCATTTTATCTTTGAGTTTATGCGCTCCATCGAGCGCCTCAATCAGCGCTTCAATAGCGTCTGCTTGCGCCTGAACGTCTAAAAAGACTACCAGCCTATCATCTAAATATTCAGTGAGGGACATCGGTCCGTCCTTTTTGAAAAATTGCCGCAGGAATCGAAGAAGGTTTTTAGGATCAAATATCCCTCTAAACCCTCTTTTACGACCATTAAAGTTCCAGCTTTCTTGGACAGCAGTCATGGGATTACCTGTTTTGAATCCATTCCTATCCTATATGCCTTAAGCATGTAATTTTTGAATAGACCCTTCTTTATGCAAGTCTATCCAAACCTATCCATTTTTAGCACCAAAGAAATTTTTAAGGCTTCATATCAATGAAACCCATCTGCTCTAACCGCTTCTGGTTTTCTTGAACAAACTGAGGAAAAGTGGCATCGATAGGTCGGAGAGGAAACTGACGGATCTCTTCTAAAATCCGCTGCTTGTTTTTATACTCGGGAGTATCGTACTCGGCATGAGAAAACGACTCCAGTTTCAAAACCGTACGGTCGATCCCTCCCATCGAAGTAAAATGCCACCCTGCATTGGGAATGACTGCGATTTTAGTGATTTGGGCTTTCCGGAGTTTTTTAGGATTTTGATTCCGCAACCTTCGGATAAAAGCGGGAGTCAGCTTCTTCATTTTTTTTAAGGTTGTACAGACGGGTCCGGGCCATCCTTCCGTCAACGCCCTGTTTAAATACCCCTTATACATGGCCTGCTTGCAGACCACGACCTCGGCTTTTTGGGAAGAAATCAGCTGCGCAATTTCGGCCATGCGGCTACCCCTGATAATTTCATCTACATCAGAAATAATGGCGATATCCTCCGGATGGCCGTCCTTCAGCCCTCTTACGGCTTGGGATCTTTGATATTTCTCTCGCATCCAGGGGTCGTCGGTTTTAAACGGCTCCTTCAGCTGCACATGGATGATTTTATCGGCAAACTTTTCAAAAAGATGCTTGTTCTCTGCAAAGTAAAAAGGCTTAGGCTTTCCCCTAAACGTCTCGCTAGCTTCAACTAAAACAAATTTATCGACATGGTCATACATCTCACTGAGCCGAATCTCCAGAAGCTCAAGCTCATTGTAAAATAAAAAACAGTCGTAGATTTTTGGCTGATGGACAGTCTTGGGCCAGAAGAAAAAGCAACCGGCTGCAGCAAAAATGAAAAAAATGGCGACTTTTAAAGCTTTCACTTCTCGAATATATGCCCCGGAGGGCTTATTTCAACAGTCAAAATTTCTTTTGACGCCGACTTTTAGATTCTTGTTTTCTTAATATCATCTTAACAATATAATATTAGATAATTTCTTCAATCAGAGATAGATTCAAATGGTTATCACAACAGTGACTTATCGTTATGGATCTGAAACCGGTCCAGATAACAGACAGGTGCAGTTCATAAGAACAAGTTCAGACACACTCGAGGCTAGATTTTCCGTTCTAACAAATGGGCAACTTTTATCCCAACTTAGAGAAGATCACATCAGCGTGGAGATGACGAGCTCGACGGATAAAACTCGCAGATTGGCAGCAACCCGCGCAGGCCATTCACCTCCTCAGGAGGCAGCCTTTTCTCTTGGCTGTCAACATTGTCTCATTTCAACTTTTCCAACACCTTTACAAGATCAGTTTATTAAGTCGATCAATCCTCATTCCTCGGCGAAAGGCGGACGATGGATAGAAATTAAAGCAATTCCCGGCATTAATTTAGAGATTGTCGTAGATCTTGTGATCACCGATCCCCGCTAAAAAGAGAATGCTTACAGCAGCCTAATTTACACCCGTATGGCCAAATCCACCTTCCCCTCGAGAAGTCGCGGCTAAAGTTTCCTCAGAGACAAACTCAGCGCGATAAACAGGCGCCAGCACAATCTGGGCAATCCGCATTCCCGGCGTGACGGTAAAAGGCTGTTGACTATGATTGATCAAGATTACTCCGAGTTCTCCACGATAATCGGAGTCGATCGTGCCGGGAGAATTTAAAACGGTGATTCCGTTTTTGAAGGCCAGCCCACTACGAGGGCGGACTTGGATTTCAAAACCTTCAGGAATAGCAAACTTGAGTCCGGTGGGAATCAAGGCACTTTGACCGGGCTGCAAAATAAGATCCTGCTGGAGATGAGCGCGTACATCAGCGCCTGCAGCTTGCTCAGAGGCGTAAACAGGAAGATGAGCGCCTTCCGCAATAATCGTGGATACAGGAATATTTCTATCTGGGGACATAACCTATCCTTTTGAAGGAGTTATAACAGATAGACTAAAAATTAGGGAATGGTTTCGGCAATGAGCTCTTGTTCTGAAAGAGCCAAGAGTTCTTTCAACTTATGAGGAAGCTTGCCGAGCGATTTTGCATCGAGTGCGCGCGGGTTAGTATAGCTTCTCTTATTATCGATCATGAAGCTTAAAAGAGAGCCGAGCTTATCTTTTAATTCATGGCGATTGACGATGCAGTCGACCATGCCTTTCTCGACAAGGAATTCCGATTTTTGAGCTTTGGGCGGCAGTTTTTGCCCCATGGTCTGCTCGACAACACGAGGTCCTGCAAACCCAATCAAAGCATCAGGCTCTGCAATAATAATATCACCTAGAGATGCAAAGGAAGCTGTCACTCCGCCGGTAGTGGGATTTGTCAGCACGGAAATATAAGGAAGCCCTTTTTCACTTAGTTTCGCTAAAGCGGCAGAAGTTTTAGCCATCTGCATGAGAGAAAGGACTGATTCTTGCATGCGGGCGCCTCCGGAAGCAGAGACAATGACCACGGGAAGAGAATGCTCGATCGCATACTCGATCATCGATGTCAGCCTCTCTCCAACTACAGAACCCATCGAACCGGCCATAAAGCTAAAATCGAGAACGCAAAGCGCGATAGGAATCTGGTTGATTTCACAGGTTCCTACAATCGCTGCTTCGTCACGCCCTGTCGATTTTTTAGCTTTGGTTAAACGATCGGCATAGGAATCGGTATCCACAAAGCTTAAGGCATCGGTTGATTTAAACTGGGTGAACATCTCGCTAAAAGAATCTTTATCGACGAGAAGTTGGATCCTCTGAAGACCTGTCAGACGGTAATGGTAATCGCACTTGGGACAGCAGTGCTTATTTTCTTGCAGTTCATTCGCATGGACGAGCTCATTGCAGTGAGTGCATTTGACCCAGCCGCTATAGCCATCTTTTTTTGACGTTTGAATCTTGATCTTAGGCTTGCTGCCAAACTTAAAAAGTCCCATACCGTCCTAATGTAAAATTGTATTTATTATACCCGACAAAGCCTTAAAATTCCAGGTAGAACCTATCTTGAAATTCTTAATATTGAGATTTGAGACCTTTTTGAGTGCTTTTTTGACCTGAATGACCGAAATAAACATTAAAAAATATTTATGAGGGCAGAAGGGCAAAAAGGCATCAAAATAGGTCCAAAGATTAAAGATAAGAATTTCAGGATAGGTTCTTACTTCGCTTTTAAAAATCTTTCTTCCACATTATGCCAATTAATTATTTTCCAAATATTTTTTACATAATCGCCACGGACATTCTTGTATTGTAGATAGTAGGCATGCTCCCAGACATCAATTCCGAGGAGAGGAACGTATCCTTGTGTGCTTAAGGGGTCTTGATTAGCACAAGTTGTAATGACAAGTTCTGATTTTAATTTATCATATCCCAGCCAGCCCCAGCCGGATCCTTGGACGGCCACGGTCATTCCGCTGAATTTTTCCATCAAATTCTCTAAGGATCCAAAATTTTCTTTGATAGCTTGGGCTAGTTCCCCTTTAGGCGGCTCTCCTCCCCCTTTCCCAACAGGAGCCAGGTTGGTCCAGAAAATCGAGTGGTTCACATGACCACCGCCATTGAATTTAATAGCTGATTGCAGGGCAATCATCGCGGAAATATCTTTTTTGCTTTCGGCCTCTTGGTATTTTTCGAGGGCTGTATTGAGGTTATTGACATAGCCTTGATGATGTTTGGTATAGTGCAGCTCCATGATCTGCCCGGAAATGACGGGTTCTAAGGCACTAAAATCGTAAGGCAGTTGGGGTAATTCATATTTGGACATAAACGGCTCCTATTTTCAATCCATCATACAAAGGGCAAATTTAACCTTCAATCCATTCAGTGAGTCCTATTACAAGAGTCTAGCCTTGAACTTTTTTAAGCTCTGCTTCAGTAATCGCGCCGATACAAGTGAGTTTCTTTTCTTGAGGTATAGAACCGAAGGCAGCAAGAAAAGACCTCACCGTAGAAGGGCTCGTAAAAATAATCTCTCTGAAATGGTTGAGATCAGGAAGGACCTCAGGTTTTTGAAAGATCGTTTCATAGAGGTCGCAGATTTGGTGGCGGATTCCCCTCTCCATCAGATACTCTTCTAGTTTCTTACGCGCCAATGATGAGCGCGGATAAAAAATATAGGCATCTCTTAAATCTTGCAGGCGCAAAAGCTCGATGACCCCTTCCTGCGATTCTTGAGAGGCGATCAGGTGCGGCGTATATCCTTCTTGCTCCAGTTTGGCTGCCGTGCTTTTTCCAATGGCCACCAGTTGCTTACTTTCCAGCGTGTAGGATTTCTCTTTCAATGCCTGTAAAAAGATAGCGACGGCATTTTTGCTCGTGAATAAGATGTGGCTATAGTCAGGGAAATCATCCCAGAGATGCTGCGGGATTTCCAACGGTACCGTTTGGATAAGCGGGCAATGCACAAGCCCTGCGATGTGGCGATAATTCTCCGGATCTGTTCCAAGATAAAGGACTTGTTTTCTGCCCGCTTTAGACATCGTTGTAATTGAGTAGTCCATCCATCGTCTGATATTGATTGGGCGCGATTTGGCGCTCTCTGCTGTAACTATAGGCCGTCCAAACAAAATGGCCTAAAGTATAACAGGCAGGCAGCAAGAACCATCGATTCGAAAGGGAAAGCTTCAAAAAGATAACTGTCTCTATCGCTTGTAAACCTTGAAAACCTAGGATGATTTTATGCCTTAAATCCAAGGAATTTTTAATAAAATTGGGGAGAGGATGGTCTCTCATTTTTTCATAAAGCTTTTGCCTGGCAACTTTAAAAACTATTTGTGTCGCAAAGGGAATCGAACATGCATAGCGAGGAGCATGCTGCTCCATGAATGCGTTTAGGACTCGGCTGATAGGATCTTGTGCTTGTGTCATGGATTTCTCCTCAAGTTTTAAAAAAATAAAATTTATCACATGATTTGAATTAATCTAAAGGATGATGAAGACATCTAAAGAGTTCTGCTATTTCATGATCAGAGTTTAAAGCTATCACGGCAAGTTTGCCCTGCAAAGGGGTCGTTTCCCCTTCGAGAACAAGTCGTTTCCGATGCGTAAGCCCTAGACGAATGAGGGCTGCTTCTGCCATCACGACGCCATCGATTTGTCCTGTATCGAGAAGTGCCAGCCTTTCTTGTATGGTTCCTCGAATATCAACGCAGCGAAGATCAGCTCTCCACTGAAGCAAATTTTGCTCACGGCGATAAGAAGAAGTTCCAATCACGGCATTTTCAGGAAGCTCATTGTAGACTAGAACATCGGAAGGGTCGACGCCTTTTGTCAGTGCTACAATTTTCAATCCCGGAGCTAAAGGATCGGGAAGATCTTTTGCTGAGTGGATGGAAATACGGAAACGGCCTTGGAGCTGCATTTGATCGATTTCTCGGGTGAAAAAATCTGTTTTGTCAAGATCGCGGAGAGAAGTTTTTTTATCCTCGTCGCCGGTAGTGGTGATCCAGAGCGGTTTAAACTCGATGTGAGGGTGGTATTGGAGGAGTTCACGATGAACTTCCCAGACTTGAGCCTGAGCGAGTTTAGATCCGCGCGCGCCAACTTCAAGAGAGGAGATCATGGATGGCATCTTCAACCCGTTCAACACCGATGAGGGAAATCCCTTGGATGGAGAGGCCTTTGAGATTCCGTTTAGGAAGTACACATCGTGTAAAGCCCATGTTTAGGGCTTCTTTGATCCGGAGCTCGACACGGGGGACACTGCGGATTTCTCCACCCAGTCCCACTTCTCCCATGACGACGGTATCTGCATCGATCGAGCGGTTCGAAAAAGAAGATGCAATCGCCATGAGAACGCCCAAGTCGATGGCCGGTTCTACAATTTTCAAACCTCCTGCGACGGCCACATACACATCATTCCGATAAAGCGTGTAGCCCATTCTTTTCTCCAAGACTGCTAAAAGAAGTGCCAGCCGATTAGGATCAATGCCGGTCGAACGGCGTGCAGGAGTTGGAAAAGCTGTGGAGGAAACGAGGGCTTGAATTTCAATGAGTAAAGGGCGGCTTCCTTCCACAGTAGGCACTATGACAGAACCGACCGATTCACGGACTCGCTCGTCGAGAAAAGCAGCGGACGGATTTTCAACTTCTTTGAGCCCTTCGCTTTGCATATTGAAAAGCACAATGTCATCAGTGGGCCCAAAGCGGTTTTTTACAGCTCTTAAAATGCGATATCCATGCTGCCGGTCTCCTTCGAATTCAAGAACAGTATCGACAAGATGTTCTAGCACGCGTGGACCGGCAATCTCTCCTGATTTAGTGACATGACCAATCAAGAAAGTGCAAATACCCAGTTTTTTAGCCAGATGCATAAAAGAGGTGGCCAGTTCACGGACTTGAGTGACAGAGCCGGGCGCTGAAGGAATTTCACTTTTATAGAGGATTTGTATCGAATCAATGATCAGGACTTGGGGTTTTAACCGTTCGATGTGGGTTTGGATTTGCTCGAAGTTGGTCTCGCTGAAAAAGAAAAGATGGGGAGAAACAATTTTCAAGCGGCGAGCTCTCAAGGCCGTTTGCTCTACCGATTCTTCTCCGCAGACATAGAGTACATTCAGCCCTAATTGAGCGAGATTATGCGCTAAATGAAGCATCAAGGTCGACTTGCCGATCCCCGGATCTCCGGCAAGAAGGCTGATCGATCCTATAACAAGTCCGCCTCCTAGGAGGCGATCACATTGGGACAGGCCCGTGGGAAAACGTTTCGTCTCTTGGTTTTGCACTTGATCGAGCCTGACAGGCTGCGCCGCAGAAACTTGAATCTCTGCATACCTTTCGACGGCCTTGGTTTCAATCTCCTCAACGAAGGTGTTCCATTTCTGGCAGGCAGAGCAGCTGCCGCTCCATTTAAGTTGCCGATGGCCGCATTCTTGGCAGCACCAAAACATTTTTGTTTTTGTTTTGCTCATTCGGCGGATTTCCCTAATTTTTCAATGGCGTCTTGCGCAGCGGCTTGCTCCGCCTCTTTTTTGGACGAGCCGCTTCCCCTTCCGACTTCTTGGGTATCTAGAAAAGCCGCCACCAAAAAAACTTTACTATGGTCAGGGCCCATTTCACTGATGACTTGATAGACAGGGGGTTTTTGATATTTTTTCTGAGAATAGTCTTGAAGCTCGGCCTTCCAGTTGCGGGCAGGGTGCTCTAAAATGGTCTGGATCTCTTTTTCAAAGTGCATCCAAAACAATCTTTTAACTTCACTGAGGCCGCCGTCGAGATATATAGCCCCAAGCAGAGCTTCAAAAAGGTCGGCTAAAATCGTCTCCCGGCCGCGCCCTTCATTCATCCGCTCCCCTCGGCCTAACAGGACAAAAGGGGCAAGTCCGAGTTTCAATAAAAATTTTGCGCAGCTGCTGGCTTCCACGAGGTGTGCCCTTAAGCGGGAAAGCTCCCCTTCCGCCTGGGTCGGCAAATGGTGGTAAAGGTAATCGGAGATGAGGAGCCCTAAAATCGAGTCGCCCAGAAACTCTAAGCGTTCATTGTGTTCTTCTATCTGGTCCCGGTGCTCATTATAATAAGAGCGGTGGATAAAGGCCTGGGAAAGCAATTTTTTATTTTTAAATGAGTATCCGAGGCGGTCTTCGACCTCAGAAAGATGGGGATTTAAATCTTTCATAGAGTATGATTATGATCTCAGGGGTAAACTTAAATTCCATGGTACAACTAAACGCTCATTTTAAAAAGTTAAAAAGGGAGTATGTCTTCCCTATCATCGAAAGAAAACTCGCTGAGGTACGCGAGAAACATCCCCGGCTTTCGATTGTCAACCTCGGCGTCGGCGATGTGGCCCTGCCCCTAGTCCCCCATGTTGCTCGGGCCATCTGCGACGCCACGCAAGAAATGACCACGCGGTCGGGCATGCGCGGCTACGGCCCTAGCGAGGGATACTCTTTTTTACGAGAAGCGCTCAGCCAAAAGTGCTATCCCTTTTGCAATATAAGCCCCGAGGAAGTTTTTATTTCCGATGGAACCAATGGAGATGCGACGAATATCCAAGAGCTTTTCAGCGCCAAGTGCAAAATCGGGATCCCCGATCCAACCTACCCTGCCTACTTAGATACGGCGATTATCGGCGGCCGCCTTTCTAAAGTCGTCCTCCTTCCTTGTACGGAAGAGACCGGATTCAGCCCTGTTCCTCCAGCGGAGCATTTAGACATGGTCTACCTGTGCTCGCCTAACAATCCGACAGGTGTAGCGATGACGAGAGCGCAGCTTAAAGCCTGGGTCGATTATGCGCGCCGAGAAAATGCCGTTCTTCTTTTAGACAATGCCTATGAAGCTTTTGTGACATCTGCCGACGTTCCCCGCTCTATCTATGAAATCGAAGGAGCTCAAGAGGTCGCTATTGAGTTCCGCAGTTTTTCAAAATCGGCAGGATTTACAGGGCTGCGGTGTGCTTATACCGTGGTTCCGAAAGCCCTCCTGCAAGGGAAATTGCACGCGATGTGGATGAAGCGGCAATCCATTAAATTCAACGGTGTCTCTTATCCGATCCAAAAAGGGGCGGAAGCCGCCCTGTCTCCTCAGGGATTAAAAGAAACGAAAGCTCAAGTCCAGCAATACCTAGAGCAAGGAAAAGTGTTGAACTCGGGACTAGGAAATTTGGGCTTTTCATGCGTGGGCGGCCATGACGCTCCCTATGTCTGGTGGAAAGTTCCCGCCGGAAAAACTTCCTGGGAATTTTTTGACGAGATTTTAGAAAAATGCCATCTCATTTCCATCCCCGGGAGAGGATTTGGACGCTATGGAGAAGGCTACATCCGCCTTTCGACTTTTACCACAGCAGAGCAAGCTCAATTAGCACTGGACAGACTATGCGCTTTAAAATAACCGGCGACCATCGTAAAGTTCTCGAGAAACAAAAGTTCATTGAATTCGAAGATGTTTTTTCTTTGGATCAAATCGATGAAGCGTCTAGCCACGTCGACCAGGTTCTAACTCAGCGCTCCCGTGGCCTCATCGACACTCAATCTCCCCCCGAGCTTTTTCAAGTCGGACACGATCTGTGGCGTGACGATAAAACCCTCCAAGATTTGGTGTGCAACCGAGGCCTCGCTCAACTAGCCGCTCAGCTGTTTGAGCAAAAAACTCTCTATCTTGCCTTTGATCAAGCGCTTCGCACGACGCGACGCTGCGGCTTTCCTTCTTTAGCACCCACAACATTGCAGCGAAAAAGTTGCATCCAGCCACTAACAGGAGCCGTTTTAATCCGCCTATCAGGAGAGTCGCATCCCTCCTCGATGCTGCCGAAAAAGCGAGAAAATGTGGTGCTGCTATCGCCCGATCTTCTTGTGCCTTGGGAGATGTTTTTTCAAGAACCTGATCAGAGTTTTCTTCTGATTGCCTATGCTTCTGCCAAAGCCTTGTATGTACTGGAAAAAAATGATCCGCATGTCCATCTCTTAAAAAAAATGGGGTATGTATTCGGAGACCGTTTGAACAGCGAGCATCATCCCGTTCTCTACACATAACGCAAAACTTCGATTTACAAATAATTTTTTTTCCATAAACTTGACCCAATTATTCGCGAGGTGGTTATGGAATATGTTGCTCCTGCTGATGGTCCTTATCTTACAATCCAAGGCAGAAAATGCCTCGATTTTTCCTCCTGTGATTTCTTGGGGCTTGCTCAACATCCTGAAGTCAAAAAAGCGGCCATTAAATACACGCTTAAATACGGTGTCGGCATTCCTGTCGCTCCTTTGGCCTCCTCCCCTCAACAGCAACTTGAAAGCAAACTAGCCCAATTTCTAGGCACTGAGACAGCTCTGCTCTTTCCTTCTTTTGAAGAAGCTCTGCAGCTTTTGAAGGCGCAGAAAGCCGTCATCATTTCTTCCGAAACAGCCGATCCCGAACCGAAAAAAAAATCCTCCGGCCTTGTCTGTATGGATGACAGTTATATGATCGGCATCGCAGGCGAGCACGGGTTTGGAGCCGCCGCGCATAAAGCAGACATGATTTTGGGGTCTCTGGCCTACGGAGTAGGATGCAGCGGAGCTTTTATTGCAGGGCCTAAAAAACTGCTGAGCTCCTGGACAAGCTCTCAACCTCTCAGCTTTCCTGTTCTCGGCGCTATCGACAGCGCGCTCAGCTTTATCCCTGAAATGACCGGAGAGCGTGAAACACTCGAAAAACATACCCGCTGGCTGCAGAAGCAACTCAAAGATCTGCCGGCAAAAATGTTAAAATCCCCTAAAGCTCTGCTGGAATTCAAATCTCCAAAAGAAGCTGTCCACGCGCGTCATCTTTTTGCAGAAAATCAAATCTTTGTGGCTCCGCCCATCGAAAGCACGCTCTACATTGCCATGACAGCGCTCCACACACCCGATGATCTCGATCAGCTAGCAGTCTCTCTCAAGAAAATTTCCGAGACAGACTTAGCTCTCGCGATGCAATCATTGACGCCCACGCCATAAAAGTAATTGCCCACGAGCTTCAGCCGTGGGTATTTTTGCTGGGTGACCGCTTCGACTTCTTTTAAAATCTTGTCGTGACCGACTTTCAGCTGAGGGAATACCTTGGGCGCTGAAAGCACCATCGAGACATCCGGCTGTTCTTTAATTTTTAGATGTTTTCTTAAGGCTTTTATCGCCAAATCCCTCGCTTCGCCGTCCGATAGATCATCGCTTTTCAGCATGACGGTCAGCCGCGTCTCCTGCGGCAAGCGATTAAAAGACGAGAATGCATTGGAATCAAAGACGACCCCTAAAATATCTTCCTTTTCTTGCGACCCCACCAGATAGCCAAAACCTTTTTTCTTGAGCACTTTTTTGTGATATCCCAAATGCACGAGCGTCGTGCCCTGTAACGAAATATGGAGGAGCTGAGGAAGCAGAAGTCTTCCGATCACATGACAGGGAAGAGCGCTGAAAAGATAATCGGCCTCATAGATATTTTGAGAGGTTTTCAGCTCAAATCCTTCTTCTTGGGACTGAATGGAAGTGATTTCTTCTCCATAGTGAAAATGAATAGGCGTGCACTCCTCTAATTTTTTAATGAAGCTTTTCATCCCCCGTTGAAAACTAAATAGCCGCGGGCCGCGGTAACGCGGCATCTTGAAAAACCCTTTGATCACCGAGCCATATTTCTCTTCCAAAGCTTTAAACTGAGGAAACCCCAGCGAGATCGAAATCTCCCGCATACTGCCGCCATAGATGCCCGTCACCAAAGGATCAAAAACATCTCTAGCCACCTGGGCGTTAAATCTTCGGCAAGCAAATTCCCAGACCGATTCGTCCTGTCCGATTTTCGGCTTCACGGTCAGATCTCGCAGAACTCCTTTGATGAGACCCCAAGAAAGGATCGGCGCCTGACGGAGTTTCCCCTCTCTCCAAAGATAACGCTTTTTTGCATGAGGGCTGCAGCCCACGAGTTCTTTATCCATCCCAATTTCTGCAGCTAGGGAGAGAAATTCCTTTGATTTTGAACTGCGAAAGACCCTAGGCCCTTTTTCGAAGAAAAACCCCGTTGAATCATCCGAGTCAATCCAACCTCCTGGCCGCTCATTTTTTTCAATGAGATGGATCTCATAGAGGTCCTTCCGTTTAGCCAGATAATAAGCCAACGAAAGCCCTGAAATACCGCCTCCCAAGATAAAAATTCTTTTTTTCTGCATAATATCGAAAGGTAATTATGGGTCAAAAAGAAGAAATAGTACAATTCTTAAAAAATCTCCGAGAAGAGATCATTGCGGCGTTCGAAAACTTCGAACCTGAGGCGAAGTTTGAACGTAAACCTTGGAATTATAAGACAGGCGGCGGCGGAGAAATCGGCCTGGTCCGCGGCTCTGTCTTTGAAAAAGCAGCCGTCAACTGGTCGGGAGTTTCGGGACCGAAATTCCCCATGGATGATGGACAAGGACCTTTTTTTGCCACCGGCGTCAGCCTCATCACCCATTTGCATAATCCCCATGCTCCCACCGTCCACATGAACGTCCGCTATATTGAGACAGAAAAAGGGCACTGGTTCGGCGGTGGTTATGATTTAACGCCTATGGGATTTCCCTATGAGGAAGATACTCACCATTTCCATGCTGCGGCGCAATCCACTCTCGACCCCTTCGGTAAAGAACTCTACCCTAAATTGTCGGCATCTGCCCGAGAGTATTTTTTCATTCCCCATCGAAAAAAAGAACGGGGCGTTGGAGGTCTCTTCTTCGATCATCTAAACACGGGCGACTTTCAAAAAGATCTGGCTCTTTGGAAAGCCATCGCTCACAGTTTTTTGCCTGCCATTCTCCCCATTTACCAACGCCGCGTTCAACAGCCCTATTCTCTAGCCGAAAAAGAAAAGCAGCTGGAGATCCGCGCCCACTATGTCGAATTCAACCTTCTCTATGACAGGGGCACCAAGTTCGGGTTTCTTTCGGGAGGCAATCCCGAGGCGATCCTCTGTTCCATGCCTCCTCTTGTCAAATGGTGATCAATCTGCTATAGCCCCATCTAATGGCTTATATCCGATGGTTTGAGACCCTTTCTAAAAATGACGTTCCCCTTGTCGGCGGGAAAAATGCCTCGCTCGGCGAGATGGTCTCTTCGCTGAAGCAGGAAGGAATTGCAGTTCCTAATGGCTTTGCCACTACCGCCGAAGCCTATTATGATTTCATCGAGCAAAATCAGCTCCGCGAAAAAATTGCAAAAATTCTGTCATCTAAATCTCCCCTCGCCGAAAAAGGAAAAAAGATCCGCGCTCTTTTGATGACAGGCCGTTTTTCTCCTAAGTTTGAAGAGGAGCTGACTGCAGCCTATCAAAAACTCGGCAAAAACACCGATGTCGCCGTGCGCAGCAGCGCCACAGCAGAAGATCTGCCCGATGCCAGCTTCGCAGGACAGCAAGAGACTTTCCTCCATATTCAAGGAATTAAAGCTGTTTTGACAGCGTGTAAAAAATGCTACGCTTCGCTTTTTACCGACCGCGCCATTACTTATCGCGAAACAAAAGGCTTCGAGCACCTCAAAGTCGCTCTTTCGATTGGGATTCAAGAGATGGTACGCTCCGACAAAGGTGGCTCCGGAGTCCTCTTCACCCTCGATCCTGAAAGCGGTTTCCGGAATGTCGTCGTCATCAACGCCTCCTGGGGGCTCGGTGAAACGGTCGTCCAAGGCAGCGTGATCCCCGACGAATATATCGTCTTTAAACCGACCCAAACTATTATCCAAAAAACGCTCGGCGATAAAGAAATCAGGCTGATCTATCAGAACTCCAAAACACGCAATGTGAAAACATCAAGTCGTCAACGGGATTCTTTTGTCCTTGCAGATGAAGAGATTATCACACTGGCACAATGGGGAATGAGAATCGAAGAGCACTACCGCAGGCCCATGGACATTGAGTGGGCCAAAGATGGAAAAACCGGGAAACTGTTTATTGTGCAAGCCCGCCCTGAAACCGTCCAATCGCAGAAAAAACAAGGCGTCTTCAAAACCTACAGCCTGAAGAAAAAAGGTACCGTTCTTCTCGAAGGACTTGCAATTGGGGAAGCAATCGCCACTGGCAAGGCACAGGTCATTAAATCGGTGAGTCAAATTTCTCAATTCGTGCCGGGCTCTATCCTCATCACTACGATGACATCACCCGATTGGGTCCCCATCATGAAACAAGCTAAAGGGATCATCACTGACCATGGCGGACGCACTTCTCATGCGGCCATCGTCAGCCGCGAGCTCGGCATCCCTGCTATCGTCGGCACTCAAAATGGAACCCGCCTCATCCAACAGGGCCGATCGATTACCCTTTCCTGTGCAGAAGGAGAAAAGGGGCATGTCTATGACGGCATCCTAGAATACGAGACTCAGGGTTTTGTGATTTCCGAGCTTCCCGAGCCGCCCGCTACCCTTATGATGAATATTTCCAGTCCTGATGAAGCATTCCAATGGTGGCAGCTCCCCTGTAAAGGGATCGGCCTTGCCCGAATGGAGTTCATCATCAACAATATCATCAAAATCCACCCGATGGCACTTGTCCACTTGAATAAAGTCAAGGACGCTAAAACCCGCAGACTCATCGAGAAACTTACGCGAGGGTACTCCCATAAGGAAGATTATTTTGTCGATCATCTCGCGCGAGGAATAGCTCGTATCGCTGCTGCACGCTATCCTGATCCTGTGATCGTCCGGATGAGTGATTTTAAGACCAATGAGTATGCCCATCTCATCGGAGGCAGCTATTTTGAGCCGCATGAAGAAAACCCGATGCTGGGATTTAGAGGGGCCAGCCGCTACTACAACGAAAAATACCGGGAAGGGTTTGCCCTTGAATGCAAAGCCATCAAACGAGCGCGCGAGAAACTCGGCATGACCAACATTATCATGATGATCCCTTTCTGCCGCACCCTGGAAGAAGCGGATCGCGTCCTGCAAACCTGTGCAGATTTAGGTCTGAAACGAGGAAAAAACAAGCTCCAAATCTATATGATGGCGGAGATCCCTTCAAATGTGGTGCTGGCCGAAGAGTTTGCTCAGCGGTTCGATGGATTTTCCATCGGTTCGAATGATTTGACCCAGCTTGTTCTCGGCATCGACCGGGATTCCGAAGAGCTATCCACACTCTTTGATGAACGCAACCCCGCCGTCAAAAAAATGATCGCTGAACTCATCGAAAAAGCCCATAAGCACCGATGTAAAGTCGGCATCTGCGGTCAAGCCCCCAGCGACTATCCGGAGTTTGCCCAGTTCCTCGTTGATCATCACATCGATTCGATCTCCCTCAACCCTGACAGCATCATTAGCACGATCAAAAAACTTTCCTCTCCCCAACTATACAAAATTGCTTTGTAAGCACTTCAAAATTCTTCTATAGCTTGTTCCTTACCTGTCTTACGGACTAAAATTGCGTCAAAACAGAGATTTTATGGGAATCGCTTACCTATCTCCGGAAAAATCCCCTTATGAAAATTTCCTCATGATCGCGCAATATGATGCCCGCACAACAAAAGCTCATGCCGATCTGCTTAGCCGCTCACAGAATTCCCCACCTCTCATAACTTGTGAAACAGTAAAGTCACTTGCGCTTGGATTTTTTATAGGTGGTGTTTTGACAGCCCTATTTTTTAGTGATGATCGAAAGTTTGGGATAGGAGTGAGCGCTGCTGGCATCGGTCTTTTTCTCTCTGCCCGCTATTTTTCTGAAAGTCTCGATTATCAAATCCAAAAAGAAGCTGAAAAAAGCCAAAAAATTTACCACGACATTTTTGAAATGTTAGCGAGGGCATATGTTCACAAAGCGAATTTCGTCTTCGAGAAAGTTCAGAAAGACATCCAAGAAAAAAAGTTAAAAGACATTGAATCCATTTTCTTTACTGTCAAATTTCAAGTCGATATTTTTGACAAAGGATTTCCCTCGTATACAACCGAAGAAGACCTTTACCGCTGTTTCTTCTATCGATGTTTACAAGACAATGCCATCAAATTGATTACGGGTGCCAAGGAAATAGGCCCCTGCTTGGAGTTTATGACCTTATCAGGTTTCTGTTGGGAATTTTCTTACGGAGTTGGTAAGAATCCTCATGTCCATTGGGCGCCCGAAGGACAAATGAAACGTTATTTTCTGGAGATGCATCCTTCAGAAAATGGATGGACAGTTCGCAAACATCACCCCCCCATCCTTAGCCCCTTTTAACATAGTCCACGAGCCAACGGACATTTTCTACAGGTGTTTCGGGTTCTATGCCGTGCCCTAAATTGAAAATGAATCCCCTTGCTCCCTTCATGGAAACGAATAAAGTGATGGCTTTTTCCTGCAAAATAGAAAGAGGGCCTTTCAAAACCGCCGGATCTAAATTTCCTTGCACAGCGATTTCTGCAGGAACTTGTTTCCTTAAGACGTTCATCTCTTTTTCCCAATCAAAAGCTAACGCTGTCGGGCGGAGGGCAACCAGTTCTTGGATATAGCGCGTGGCTCCGCGGCAAAAAATCGTGATCGGGATGCCTGAAGGTTGGAGGGCACTGACAATCGCCTTTAGATAAGGCAACGCCAGCTTCAGAAAATCGGCAGGATTTAATTTGCCTGCCCAGGAGTCGAAGATTTGAATCGCATCGACACCGGACTTTATCTGCATATTGAGATATTCAATCGTCGCCTCGGTGATCTTGTAGAGCCACTCCGGTGTTGTCCTCTTCATGTAAGTCGAAACGGTGTAAGGCCCTCCACAAAATCCTATGAGGGGGACTTGCAGATCTTTTTTGAGAAGTTGGATGGTTTCTGCGACATAGGAGAGGGCCTCTGCTACATCCCGCCTGGTTTCCTGTGCAGGCGCCAGCAGCTCAATCCCTTTTCCGTCCTTAAAATCGATGGTAAACCCAAAGGCTTCTGCGATGACGAGAATATCCGAGAAGAGAATCGCTGCGTCAAAACCCAAGAGGTCGATCGGGAGCTTGGTGATTTGCGCAGCAAGCTGAGGAGTCCCGATCAGATGGCGAAACGAATGGCCTGCACGGAGCGCCCGATACTCGGGCAAAAAACGGCCTGCTTGGCGATGGAGCCAAATCGGAGGTCGGGGAACCGGCTCGCATTTCAACGCTCTTAAGAGCAGGTCGTTCATCGGCGTAACTTCGCTAAAATCGCATCAACAGTAAATCCAAACTCAGAGGCAAGCTCTGCTTGTGGTGCTGACTCCCCAAAGGTCTCCATACTGATGGCGATCCCCTCATGGCCGATCCATTGGTGCCATCCAAAACTGACTCCCGCTTCGATACTGACCCGTTTGCCAAGATTGCCTCCAACCACAGATTCGCGGTAAGCTTCATCCTGTTTCCAGAAAAGCTCCCAGCAAGGCATGGAGACCACGCGGACCGATTTTCCTTGCTTTTCCAAAGCAGTGGCCACATCGATGGCCAAAGCAACTTCCGAGCCTGTCGCAAATAAAGTGAAATCGGGCTGTTTCTTTTCTTTTCTGATGATATAGGCGCCGCGTCCCATTCCTTCGGCATAAGAGACGTGCGTCCCGGGAACATCAGGCAGAGACTGCCGTGAAAGGATCAGCGCAGTCGGCCCTGGGTATTTTAACGCCGCAAGCCATGCCATCTTCACTTCAGCATTATCCGCAGGCCGGATGACGTGCAGGTTAGGTATCGCCCGCAGTGCTGCCAAATGCTCGATAGGTTGATGCGTCGGACCATCCTCTCCCAAAAAGATCGAATCATGAGTGAATTGGTAAATGACAGGAACTTTTGAAAGGGCCGCTAGGCGGATCGCATTGCGCATATAATCGGAAAAGGTCAAGAAAGTGCCAATGTAGGGAGTGATCATCTGAGTCTGCGAAAGCCCCGTGGCTGCAGCGGCCATGGCAAATTCACGGACGCCGTACTTGATATTGCGCCCTTCAAAATGGCCGGGAGAAACAATCGGAAATTTTTTCATCATGGTCATATCGGAGCCCGAGAGATCGGCAGACCCTCCATAGAGCTGGGGGAGTTCAAGACCGAGCACATCCAAAACAAGCTGAGAAGATGTGCGGCTCGCTAAGGGAGACTTCATTTCAATCTTACGGAGCTTCTCTTCGAGATCGGCTGGAAGCTCCTTACTGACCATCTTATTAAAATCGCGGGCCAGTTCAGGATGGGTCTCACTCCATTTCTTAAAGAGACTTTGCCAAGCAGCCTCCAGTTCAGCTCCCTTCTTGGCTTTTTCTGCAAAAAAATCGTAGATCGGAGGAGCAACAAAGAAATCCTCCTCCGGCAGGCTTAAAGCTTTTTTGGTTGCTTCGACTTCTTCAGCTCCTAGAGGGCTTCCGTGAACTTTGTGAGTTCCCGCTTTATTAGGAGATCCTTTGCCAATGACAGTGGTCATCATGACAAGGCAAGGTCTTTTTTGATGATCGCGTATTTCAGTAAAAATCTGCTCCATTTTGTCAAAATCATATCCATCCAGATCGTAGACATCCCACCCGTAGGAGCGGTATCTCATCTTGGTGTCTTCGGAGCAACACTCTTTCAGAAAACCATCGAGCGTAACCTTGTTCGCATCATAGATCAGCACGATGTTATCAAGCCCTAAGTGGCCTGCGAGTGAAGAAGCTTCGGCTGAAACTCCTTCCATGATGCAACCATCCCCTGCCAAGCAATAAACTTTGCTATTGAATAAAGTGAAGTTATCAGTGTTGAATTTCGCACCGAGCAATTTGAGCCCTAAAGCTTGTCCAATGGCATTGGCAACGCCTTGGCCTAAAGGGCCTGTCGTCGCTTCAACACCTTCGGTGATATGGAATTCGGGATGCCCAGGAGTAATAGAACAGAGCTGACGGAATTGTTTGATGTCATCCATCGACATCTTGAAACCAGCAAGGTGGAGACAGGAATAAAGGAGCATCGAGCCATGGCCTGCAGAGAGGACAAAACGATCCCGGTTGAGCCATTTGGCATCTTTAGGGTTGTGACGGAGCAGACACCCATATAAATAGGCTCCGAATTCTGCGCACCCCATGGGGAGTCCGGGATGGCCCGAGTTGGCCTTTTGGACCGCTTCCATCGAAAGTTCTCGGATCGTATTTGCAATCTTGCTCAAGTGTTTTTTTAACTCTGCGTCCATAGGGGTTCCCAATTAATTTTTTAATTTTTTCGATTCACGTCCAAGTAATATATAAAAGAAGTTTCTTTTCTCCTATGAGAAAAATTGACCGTTTGATGGCAGGATGATATGCTTAGCACCTTTTAGAGGAATTTTATGCTATCCCAAGATATCCGGCGCAATTTTCTGAAATTTTTCAAAGAGCACGGCCATGCCGTCCTTCCCTCATCTTCGGTCGTTCCCCATGACGATCCCACGCTTCTTTTCACTAACGCGGGGATGAACCAATTCAAAGATGTCTTCTTGGGTAAAAGCGCGCGCGACTACAATAAAGCGGCCACTTCGCAAAAATGCATCCGCGTCGGCGGCAAACACAACGATCTCGATAACGTCGGCCATACAAGCCGCCACCTCACCTTCTTCGAAATGCTCGGCAACTTTTCCTTTGGAGATTATTTCAAAGAGAAAGCCATTCAGTACGCCTGGGAAGTCTCCACAAAAGTTTTCGAGTTCGATCCTGAAAAAATTTGGATCACCGTGTTCCGCGAAGATGATGAAGCTGAACAGATTTGGAAAAAAATCGTCCCTGCGAGCCGCATAGTCCGGATGGATGAAAAAGATAATTTCTGGGCTATGGGCGATACAGGCCCCTGCGGCCCTTGCTCCGAACTCTATTACGACCGAGGATCCAAATACGGCGATGCCCGCTCCATCAAAGAAGACCTCTCTGGAGAAAGATATATCGAATTTTGGAACCTCGTCTTCATGCAATTCAATCGGGATGCTTCAGGGAAAATGTCACCTCTTCCTAAACAATCGATCGACACCGGCAGCGGACTTGAGCGCGTCATTGCGTTGAAAATGAATGTCGACAATGTTTTTGCCACTGATATTCTCCGTAGTATCATTGGACAGATCGAACAAGTGACAGGTAAAACCTACAAGATGGAAGATCCCGAACTTGCTCCAGCTTTCCATGTGATTGCCGACCATATCCGCTCTCTCTCGTTTGCTATTGCCGATGGAGCTCAACCCAGCAATATCGAACGGGGCTATGTCTTGCGCAAGCTGCTCCGCCGCGCTGTTCGTTATGGACGGATGCTCGGCATCCAAGAGCCGTTCCTCGCTAAAGTGCTTCCCCGTTTAGTGGCAATCATGGGTGAAGATTATCCTGAACTTAAAGCTTCAGAAAACCGCATTGCTGAGATCGTCACCCTCGAAGAAGAATCTTTCCTCCGCACGCTCAAACGAGGCGGCAATATCCTTAGCGGCGTTATCACTGATGCCAAAAAGCGTCCCCAAAAAGAAATTACGGGCGAAGAAGCCTTCAAGCTTAAAGACACCTACGGCCTTCCACTCGAAGAAATCTTACTCATCGCTAAAGACTCCCATCTCACCGTCAACCTCGAGGCTTATCAGCTCCTTGAAGAACAGGCCCGTGAAAAATCGAAAGCCGCCCACGTCACGGAGGCCCAGCATGTCGAGGACAACCTCTACAAAGATTTCGTAGCGAAGCACCCTTCGAAATTCCTGGGCTATACTGATGAAAAAATCGAGGCCAAGATCGAAGGCATTTTATCCCAAGGTAAATTTGTCGATGCACTCCACGAAGGAGAAGAAGGTTTTATTCTCTTGAACCAGACCCCTTTCTATGCTGAGAAAGGAGGACAGATCGGCGATACCGGCATGCTTTCTCACGGCTCGGCTAAATTCCAAGTGACCGATTGCCAAGCGCCTTACCCCGGTGTGATTACCCACGTCGGCGTCTGTAAGTCCGGCACGCTCCGTGTCGGTGAGACCGTCTCAGCCTCTGTCGACCACGAGCGGCGCCAAAGCATCCAAAATAACCATACGGCCACTCACCTGCTCCATTGGGCCCTTGCTCAAGTTTTAGGGCCTCATATCAAGCAGGCGGGATCTTTAGTGGAAGAGGCCCGCTTCCGGTTCGATTTCAACCATCACAAAGCGCTCTCCAAAGAAGACCTCCAAAAAGCCGAAGACCTCGTCAACGCCAAGATCCGTGAAAACAAACCCATCAAATCATACGAGCTCTCCTATGACGAAGTTCAAAAAATGCCGGAGATCAAACAGTTTTTCGGAGACAAGTACGGTGCCAAAGTTCGTGTGATCGACATCGAAGAGTCCAAGGAGCTCTGCGGAGGAACTCACACTTCCCGCACCGGCAATATCGGTTATTTCCGTATCCTCAAAGAAGGAAGCATCGCTGCCGGCGTCCGCCGCATTGAGGCCGTCACAGGCCCAGCTGCCGAAGAACTTTCTCGTGAGCGCGAGAAAGAACTCGAAGCCAAAATTCAGCTGCAAGCCGAAGAGAGGAAACAACTGGAGCAGCAACTTAAAACAGCCCGCCGCGTCGTCCTCCGTGAAATGGCTCACTCACTCGTTCAAAAAGCTGCCCCGATTGGCACTGTCAATTTCCTCAATACTATTGCCGATGTCCAATCCGATGAGCTCGGTCCCTTAGCAGAAGAGATCGCCGGACGGCTTTCCTCTGGAGTCATCTTACTTGCCTTCCGCAGCACCGACCGATGCCAAGTGCTTTTGCGCATCACTCCCGATCTCGTGAAAAAAGGCCTCAACGCATCTCAGATCCTCAAAGAGGTAGCCCCCATTGTCGGAGGCTCCGGCGGAGGCCGCCCTGAAGCTGCGCAAGCCGGAGGAAAATCCCCAGAGCACCTCGAGAAGCTCTTTGAAAAAGTCAGGGAGTTATTGCAAAATCTCTCTTGAGCAAAAATTCCCAAAAAAATGAATTCTATTTATCCAATAGAAGGGATTGTATACCAGCAGCTACCTGTATCGATTCAACAAGAGAGAAATTAACAATGTTTAGCAAAAAACATCCTATTGCATTTTTGGCTCTTTTTGGTTTTATCTTCACTTTGCATTTCTCACGCTTTAGTGATGTCGATATACTCGTTATTGGAGAATGAGGGGGTCTTTTAATCTGATAGATTTTTTTGGCATCAGATCGGGCTGGGAAAATCGTACATATCCTTATCGGACTCAGCGCTCTTTATGAAATCTTTAGCTGGAAAAAAATTCAAGTAAGATGGAAATAATCTATTTAAACAGACATTTTATCTAAAAAACCTCCTACATCTTTTTAATGAGCAAAATTCTTGTTACAGGCGCGACGGGTTTTATTGGCAAAAGATTGGTCTATGAGCTGCTGAATCAAGGCCATGAAATCTATGCCTTGGTGCGTATCCGTGGAGCTAAAAATAGCCTACCTTCCCATCCTCGCCTTCATCTGCTGTTTGGCGATCTTCGTGATTTCACTCAAATGGATCTCTTCCCCTCCGATATTGATGCTGCATATTTTTTAGTCCACTCAATGGGAGACGTGGTAGAGAACCTGCTCAGCAGCGAACAGGCAATTTGCTCTAATTTTCTGGCAGCTTTGGAAAAAACTTCCTGCAAGCATATTATTTACCTAGGTGGAATTGTTGAGAATGCAACGGAGCTTTCTCCTCATCTGGAGTCTCGCCTAGCTGTAGAAAAAGTTCTTAGTGATGGAAAAATTCCAGCAACGATTTTACGAGCAAGCATCATTATTGGATCAGGAAGTGCCTCCTTTGAAATCATTCGAGACTTAGTAGAGAAACTACCCTTTATGATAGCCCCAAAATGGGTTAAAAATTATTGCCAACCCATCGCTATCAGGGATGTTTTATTTTACTTGAGCGCGGTTCTTCTAAAACCCGAGTGCTTCCATCAAACTTATGATATCGGCGGACCTCAGCCCCTAACATTCAAGGAAGTCCTTCTGAGGTATGCTCGATTTAGAAAACTCAAACGTGTTATCCTAGATGTTCCTGTCTTTACCCCTCGTCTTTCAAGCTACTGGTTGGTGCTGATTACTTCCGTAAAATTTTCCATTTGCAGGCATTTGGTTGAAAGTATGAAATACTCAACCCGCAAATTGAACTCCAAAATTGATCACCTCGTTCCTCATCGCTGTCTCAGCTATGAAGAGGCTCTAGAACTGGCCTTTACCAAGCTGGCTGAAAATGCGGTGGTTTCAACTTGGATGGACTCTTGGGATCTCAAAAGAATAAACCCACAGCTGGAGGATCTGCTAACCGTTCCTGAGCAGGGATGTTTAATCGATAAAAGAGAAGTTCCTATTCTCATATCCCTGGAGAATGTCCGACAAAGAATCTGGAGAATTGGAGGAGACCAAGGCTGGTATACGATGAACTGGGCTTGGGAAGTTCGCGGTTTTTTGGATAAGCTCTTAGGTGGAATTGGGCTCAATCGAGGCCGAAAACATCCTACAGAAATTCAAGCTGGTGATTCAATAGACTTTTGGCGCGTGCTTCTTGCCGATCCCCAAAAAAACCATCTCATTCTATATGCGCAAATGAAATTACCCGGGGAAGCTTGGCTCGAGTTTAAGATTGACGATGGGAAAAGAATTCTTATACAAACAGCCACGTTTAGACCTCGAGGGCTTTTAGGAAGGATTTATTGGTATACACTTTATCCCATCCATGTTTTTATCTTTCGAAGAATGGCTAAAAATATTGCCCAGAAAGTGGAATACTCAAGGGTCTAAGGATTTCAAAATCGAGATGTATCCTCGTGAATCTTCTTTTCTTAGCAGGGGTAAAATGGCCACTATTTGATAGGCTGTGGAAATATGAAGGTCTTCTTTTAATTTCGTTGAATTTCTGAGTGAAAAATCTCATATAAACTTTCGGCTTTTGTGTGATTCTTATTTAGACCTCTGAGTGCTAAATATTTAAAAAATGATGGATGAGAACCACAGTCCAAAGAACAGACCCTGTGCAGCCTCTCAGTTTAATTTTTTGTCCATAATAGAGGAACCTGAGATGATCAGTTACTTTAATCTCCCTCAGAAAGCCCGTTTTTAGTATGATCTTGAACATTCTATTGAGATAAGTTTCCGTGCAACTGCATAGCCCGTCCCTTCAACAATTCCGCGATCAAATCGTGAAGGAGTCTTCGCTTCTGATGGAAAGCCTTTGGGATGCCCCTAAGGCGCTTTTAATCCGTCTTTTGCAAGAAGCTACCGGAAAGAATATTGTGGTTTTAACAGCCGAGAGCAAGATGAGCAAGCTTCTCGATGACGCTGCTTATTTTAAAATTGCCGATATCGTCGAATTCCCTGCCTGGGAGACCCTTCCAGGAGAAGAGATTTCTCCCAGTCCTGACATCGTCGGAAAAAGGCTAGCGATCTTGCATGAGCTTTTAAAGAAAAAGAGTTCCCAAGTGGTGGTCTGCCCTCTGCAATCGGCTTTGCAAAAAGTCCCCTCTCCAGCTTTTTTAGAGCCCCTCTGCCGCACTTTAAAAAAGGGTGATGAGATTCCGTTTTCTACGCTGCCGGAAAGGCTTTCTCAGCTCGGCTATCGCCGCTCTTCGGTGGTAGCTGACAAAGGAGAATTCGCTGTCCGTGGAGGCATCATCGATGTTTATCCTGTCGGCTCTCCGGATCCTTACCGCATCGAATTTTTCGGAGACGAGATTGATAACATCCGCACCTTCGATCCGGTGGGGCAAAAATCGACATCGAAAGCTTCCTCAGTGTTTATTTCCCCTGCTTTTGAAGATGCACTTCTCTCTAAAGATGCCGAGCCCACCTCGCTTTTTTCCTATCTCGGGCCTAACACTATTGTCATCTTGGATAATCTTCTCGCTTTAGAAGATCATTATGTCTCTTTCCAAGCCCTTCCAGGAGCCGCTTCGAAGTTTTTCTTGCAGCTCGATTCTCTCCTGCGCGAAATCAAAAATTTACAAAAAATCTATTGGACTCAGCAGCCGATGGAAGAGCTCTCTGAAACTCATGTCGGCAAAAAAGTCGGCAGAGACTACTATTCAGGAAAAAATCCTCTTCAACCTCTTACGTTCGAGTTTTTCCATCACCGTTTTGACACTAAGCGTTGGCATCATCCCTTTGTTCCTGTCGAAGGTTATCTCCCCACCTTAGACAGATCTCCTCACTTAGATATCCACTTTGTTTGTTCGACCGAATCGGAAGAAAAATCTCTGCGGGAGAAAATTAAAGCCAAAGGACATTTTGAAAGAGGCTACCTGTCCGGCGGATTTGCACTTGCAGATTCAAACGTGGTGGTCGTTCCGATGACCGAGCTGACCCACCGCTACAAAGTGCGGCGGGAAAAATGGAGAAACACCTACCACACTCCGCCTTCAGATTTTCATGAGCTGGTCCCCGGAGATCTCGTTGTCCATTTTAATCATGGCATCGGAAAATATCTCGGCGTCGAAAAAAGACCCAACCATCAAGGGATCGAAACAGAGTTCCTCACTTTAGAATATTCCGAAAAGAGCAAGCTGTTTGTTCCCGTCTCCCAAGCCTATCTCGTCAGCCGCTATATTGGAACGAAAGAAGAAATTCCCACCCTCCACACTCTTGGCACAAAAAATTGGCAGAAGACCAAGGCCCATGCGCAAAAAGCCATCATCGGCTACGCCCAGGACCTTCTTCGCATGAGCGCTGAGAGAATCGTGCAAGGTGGATTTGTTTTTCCTGCCGATACCGATGAAATGCACAATTTTGAGATGGATTTTCCTTACACGGAAACCGAAGATCAGCTCCGCGCCATTCAAGAAATTAAAAAGGACATGACCACTTCGAAGGCGATGGATCGGCTTCTCTGCGGCGATGTCGGTTATGGAAAAACCGAAGTTGCGATGAGGGCCGCGTTTAAAGCGGTGGCAGAAGGAAAAAAACAAGTCGCTGTTCTTGTTCCCACTACTGTCCTCTGCATGCAGCATTTTGAAACCTTTTCCGAGCGCATGTCGAATTATCCTATCATCGTGAAGGCAGTGTCCCGCTTTCATACCGCCAAAGAAGTGAAGCAGACGCTTCAAGATTTGGCCGAAGGCAAAGTCGATATCCTCATTGGCACGCACCGGCTCCTGAGCAAAGACGTGAAATTCAAAGATCTGGGGCTGATCATCATCGACGAAGAGCAGCGGTTCGGCGTCCGCTCGAAAGAACATCTCAAGGCACTTAAAGCCGGGGTCGATTGCCTGACTCTCACTGCAACGCCGATTCCCCGTACGCTTTATCTTTCACTGGTGGGAGCGCGTGAAATTTCCGTCATTAATACCCCTCCTCAAGACAGACTTCCTATCAAAACCATCCTCGCTGAGCGCGAGCCTGCCACTGTGACGAATGCGCTTTTACGAGAGCTTTCCCGCGATGGTCAAGTTTACTTCATCCACAACCGCGTCGAATCGATATTCCAAGTGTCGGATGAGCTCAAAAAAATGATGCCTCAAGCCCGCATCGTCGTTGGACATGGACAGATGGACCCCGATGAGATCGACACCGTGTTCCACACGTTCAAAAAAGGAGAGGCTGACATTCTCGTGGCCACGACCATTGTTGAAAACGGGATCGATATTCCAAATGCCAACACCATCCTCATCGACCGCGCCGATCAGTTTGGCCTTTCAGATCTCTATCAGCTCCGCGGCCGCGTCGGCCGTTGGAATCGCCCTGCTTATGCTTATTTCCTCGTTCCTCGCCTACGCGAACTTCCTGAGATCTCCCGCAAACGGCTACATGCTCTTTTAGAAGCACAAGGGTATGGAGGCGGGATGAAGATCGCGATGCGCGATCTGGAAATCCGCGGCGCCGGAGAAACTTTAGGCCAGCGGCAATCGGGCCATGTCTCCTCGATCGGGTTCCATCTCTATTGCAAACTTCTTAAAAGAACTGTTGAAGCCCTCAAGAAAAACCAAGAGCCGTCCTTCTTTGAGACGAAGATGGAATTCCCTTACGATGCCCGCCTACCTGAAGATTACATTCATGAGAATTCCCTTCGTCTGGAGATTTACCACCGCCTCGGCGAAACTCTCACTCTGGAAGAAGTTGATGCTCTTTTTGAAGAGCTCAAAGACCGGTTTGGCAAACCTCCGATTCCCGCTATTTGGCTCTATCATCTTACCCGCATCCGGACGCGCGCCGCTCAAAAAAGATTCATTTCTATCAAGTTCAACTCCCGCACGGTCGATACGGAACAGCAAACTCCTAAAGGCACCGTGAAAAAAATGCACGCATTGAAGCCCTTCAAATCTCCTGCCGATCTAGAAAAACAGATCTTTGAAAATGTGATTGTTTGAAATTCGCCATATCCTGAAAATCCTGTCGACTTTTCAAAAAAATAAATTTTAAAAGAGGTCCTTTCCATGAGCTCTATCATCAGATATCGTATTGAACAGCGTTTCAAGCATATGAATTCCTTGCCTTGGTCTAGCGAAACTCCTGCAGTTTATGAAAAATTCTCAAATTATTGCCGCGCTACTGCACTGATGCTTGCCCGTGAAGGCAATTTTAACGATGCTTTCTCCATCGCCAACCTCATGGAGTCTCTTTGGATCCAAAATGAAACCCCTTTGACATGGACATTGTTTTACACGGATATTGTCAAAGCAATATTAAGCCAGCAGCAGCAATATGAAGCGATCCTAGCTGTCAGGAGCAATGAACGCGGCATGAAATCTCTGCGCAAGACCGTTAAGATCCTTTCTCCCTCGGATGCTTTACAGCTTTCAACTTTTCTAAAAAAATGCAACTTTCCTTCCAAATAGAGGGGATCCATTGCAGAACAGCTCGAATAGAGGCGCGAGTGATTTTACGCTTTTATTTTTTCTAGAAAGGCTTCAATTTTAATATCCGACCGATATTTAAATTTTAAAAAATTATATTAGTCAACATAAAACAAAAACTTTTCTAAAAATTTAAAATGGCATAAAATTTTTCCATCTAGTGGAGGCGTTATGCCGAATCTATCCGTATCAGATCCTGTCTTTTTTTGGGAATCCTACTCAAGGTTTCAGCGGTTCAAAGTCTGGCTAGGTTTTGAACCTGCACTGCTGACAGAGCTGAAAGAAAGCTTAGATCAATTTTCTGTATCCAACTATTATCAGCCAAAAATCCCTCGAATAGCAGCAGAGGATAAATCCGCGGCAGATTCGGTAGAAAGCGCGAATGCTGAAGCAAAAAAAAGCATTAAGCCAGAATCGAGTCCTATCGGTTCAAAAGTAACTCCCCTTCATAGAGCAGTCGCTTATCTAGGAGACAACTCAGATCCTCGGATAGAAAAAATCGTTGCGCAAAAGCTTTCCCAAGCCCCTCCTCTGGAATTAAAAATTGCCATCTCGCATCTTGTCTCCTTTAGCATTAAGAACGATCGCCTCAAAATGATCGAAGTGTGCCAAAAAGTTCTTCAACTCCAGGCTATAAAAGAGGTCTTCAATATTGAGGAAGATATTCAACCCGTCATTCAAGGACTAGAACGTCATATCATCCAAAAAAGAAATAAAACTTCGGATGCGCACAGCAGCTATTCTTGGAATTTCCCTTTCCCCAGCTTTAGAAATGTCCGTTATTTTCGTCACTATATTACGACTCTCGTCGGTTTAGCTTACGGCATCGATTTCACAGAGAGACCTACGAGCAGATGGGCTGCTCAATACCAACTGTCTTTTTTCCGTTCAACATTGAGCGATATACAGTCCCTTGGAACTCAATATTTAAAATATTTCTCTTCAACTCGGAAGGCTGCTCTCGTCGCTGCCGCTATATTTACCGCTTTTGCAACAGCTTACTTGCTCTACTCTAAAATAAACCGTTCAGCCACAGATAACTCTTCAAAACCTCCCCCCTCGCTCGATAAGCAACTTTTCACCGATTTAACGGAAAAAGCTCGTGCAGGCCTTATCCCCCCCGCTTATGGGATCGAGACAGGAATGCGCCTCGTCGAAACCTGTTTCAGTTCATCCGAGAATACGAATCCTCTGATTGTTCTATTACTAGGCCCCCCAGGCTCTGGAAAGACTCGATATCCGGAAGAACTAGCCCGTAGAATTGCAAACAAGGAAACAGCCTGCCTTAATGATAAAAGAGTCTACATCGTTAATACTGCAGATATGGGAGAGAAAGGCTCCTGGTCCGAGAATGGCAATTATGTTTCTCGGATGGATAAAATTTTTGAGTCTCTCGAGGGATTTGAAGACGAGGTCATTTTGTGTTTCGATGAAGCTCACATGTTCGATAAAAAAACAGCCAATCAATTAAAAACTAAGCTGATTCAGAGAAAAATTCGAACAATGCTAGCAACAACCCCCTTTGAATTTGGAGGCTCGTTTCTGGACCAGGAACCTTTGATCTCTCGTGGTCAAATTGGTCTAGTCGGATCTTTAAATCGAGAGAATACAGAATGCGCTTGTTTAGGCCTCTTAAAAGCAAATCCGGATATTCAAGCAACTCCTAAAGCTATAGAAGATCTTCTCGAATTTTCCGTAACTCTCAGTGGTGCAGAACCGCGCAAGTCGCTAAAATTGCTCAGTTATCTTATCCATACTGTCCATTCCTCAGTTCCTCGGCCTCATCCAGTAGTCTCTTTTCTTGCGCGAAAATATGCCAAAGCAGGACGAGATTTTGATTACCAAATGTTTCTCGATCCGTTGTACGACTTTACTGATAAAGGGAAAGAAGCCCTAAAAAAGAAAGATCTTATCGATGATTCTATCAAACAATTGAATGAGCATCATTCCAAACGGCTAAAGCTTTTTGCGTCTATTAAAACCCTCCAGAAAACACAGTCTAAATACCGAGACAAGTGCAATTTTTTAGCAGAAAATCTTGCAAGGTTAAAAGATCCCTCCGAAGAGAAAGAATATCTTTTCCTTCGATTTGCGATAATTCCTATCTTGCATCAAAGAATAAAAAGTTTGATCGAAGAATTGAGAGAGATGAAACCTACTGCTGAACTCCTAAAGTGCAAAGAAATGAAGGTTTTAGACGATCAGGAATATGCCTTATATTTCAGTCTACCTCAAGAAGAAGTCCATTTCATTATTGATGAGGATTTGATCAAAGCAAAAAAACATGAATTGGAAGAAAACCATCGCATCAATATGCAAAATTCAACGGCATTAAAGAAACAACATCCTCGTTCCAAACCAATTCCTCAAGACATTACCCGAAGTGCGTCTCACCTAGAAGACACAACTTATGTCTCCGCCACTAATAGTAGCGCCGCCGTGCATATCCCTCCTAAACCTGTCGATGGCTCTCCTCCTGCATCTCCAGCGGGTAGTGCTTTAAATAAACCTGCAGCTAAACCCCCTGCTCGGATTATGGGGGATGCTCCTGTCGATCTAGCCCCTCCGACACAGGCTCCTCACAAAAAAAGCGCTACAACTACTCAACAAAAGCCGAACGAAGAAAACAATAGTGGATGAAGAGAGAATAAGGAGAGGGAAACTTCTTCACTGATCCTCTGGCAACTTATTCCATTTCCATTGGTAGGGATTATTCGACCTCAGCTTCACGCTGAGCTTTCTTCCGAAAGACAAAATCCTGGAAAAGCTCAACGAGATCGGTACATTTGAAGGCATAAGCATAGAAGAGAATACCGCCAGCAAAAGCGGCAAACTGAGTAAAAAAGACTCCCATCTGGGTCACGAGCGCACGAGGGAAATTTGCCGACACCGCCAGCGGCGCTAACATCGTGGGATTAAAAAGAAAATAATCGGCTGCAAAAGCGCATAAGAAGGCAAAGCCGCTTGCAAAACCGATCTTCAAAAGACGTGGGAGCGCAAGCTCGGTCTTCCATCCCCTCTTGATGATCATCCGCTGAAGGATCCAATAGTTGATCCAGGCGCTAATACTGGTCGCGATTGCCGTGCTGATGGCTCCCATGTTAAATCCAAACACAAAGACCCCGTTCAAGACGATATTGATGATCACCGTGAGCACGGAGATGAGCATGGGCGTTCGGAAATTATTCTGCGCGTAGAAGATCGCAGAGAAAAGGATTACCACGGTCGTAGGAACAAGACCTAATCCGTAAGCCCAAAGGCACAAAGTGGTCTTAGAAATCGCCAGTTCGGCGAAATGGCCTCTCCCGTAAATAAGATTCACGGAGCTTGCTCCCAGCGCTAAAATCGCCCAGGTGCAAGGGATCATCACCGCCATGATTCGTTTATAGCTGAAACTCAGCAGATTTTGAGCCTGAGGCATATCGCTGCTTTTAATGGCCCTTGAAAGCCTGGGCACCACAGTACTGATACACGCGATGCCAAAAATGGCCAAAGCCAGCTGCTCTAAACGGATCGAATACCAGAGATAAGCAGGGCCTCGAATGTCGGCATATCTGGCAAAAAGCACATCGACAAAGGCGTTGATCTGCATGGCTCCTACGCCAATCGCTCCCAAGGTAAAAGCTTTAGCAAGGTCTTTGACTTCCTGAGGAATATGAAATTTCACCCAGTCTCGCCAATTCGAGGAGACATGCTTCAATGTCAGCGGAAGCGTGAGCAGCCATTGCCCGATAAAACCCATCACAATCCACTTCGCCAATGCGGGCATAGCTACAGAGGGATCTTTATTTCTTAACAAGAATGCCGCTCCAATCCAGATTCCATTGCAGACAATAGGCGCAACGCTGGGAATGAAAAAAGAGTCGTAGCAGTTGAGCAAAGAAATATTGAGGCCGTAGAGGCAAATAAAAAGAATGGCAGGAAACAGCCATCCAGTTAAAGAAAGAATTTCACGGTTACCCTCCGAAACTATGCCCCAAGACAAAACAGCCCCGATGCCCCCCTCGACAAAAACCGTGATACAGAGGAGTAAAAGAACAATCAAAAGCGTCAGTTTTCTAAAGAAAAAAGTTGCCTTTTGGGGGTCTTGCACGCGCAACCCTTCAAAATGAGGAATGAACGCCGATTGGAAAGGCCCTTCTCCCAGAAGTCTTCGAAACAAATTCGATAACCGGAAGGCGACCATAAAAGCAGCAACGGAGGGGTGGTCGCCAAAGGCAAACGCCATCATGAGGTCACGGACCATGCCGCTGATCCGGCTCAAGAGAGTCCCCGAAAAGAACCGCCTCACATAAACAGCTAAAAATTTTTCTGACATTGCACGCCTCACTAGGAGTGTAGAGAGAAAACATTTTAGAGGTCAAGAGACTTGACCAGAAGGCGCATAATCTGCCATCCTAGACCATTATGTCACAAGTTAGCACCAATGAATTTAAAGCAGGATTAAAAGTAGAAGTTGACGGCGAGCCTTATACTATCGTCGCCAACGAGTTTGTCAAACCCGGAAAAGGGCAACCCTTCAACCGCGTCAAGCTCAAACATCTGAAGACGGCCCGCACCATCGAGCGGACCTTCAAGTCGGGAGAAAAACTCGACCTAGCAGATGTGGCAGAAACTAAAATGCGGCTCCTTTACACCGACCCAGATAATGCCGTCTTCATGGATGACAATACCTTCGAACAGACCGAAGTTTCCTTAAGCTTGATCGGCGACCGCAAACAATGGCTGATGGACGAAATCGTCTATTCCATCGTTTATTACAAAGGCGAGCCGATTGAAGTCATTCCTCCCACCTTCATGGAAATGAAGATCACTGAAACGGCCCCGGGCCTTCGCGGAGATACTTCCGGACGGGTTTTAAAGCCTGCTGTGACTGAAAGCGGCGCTAAAGTCCAAGTCCCCATTTTCGTCGAAGAAGGCGAGAAAATCAAAATCGACACGCGTACCGGTGAATACGTCTCTCGAGTCTAAGGTTGATATTTTACAAAAACGCGCCCGCATGCTAGCTCATGTGCGCGCTTTTTTTGCTCAAAGAGAAGTTCTCGAAGTCGACACTCCTATTTTATCTCATGCTGCTCCGATCGATACCCATATTGAAGTGATGTCGGTCCGCTGGGCCCGTCAAGAAAAAGCCTATCTCCACACCTCACCCGAATACGCCATGAAACGGCTCCTGGCACAAGGGATCGGCGATATTTATCAACTAGGCCATGTTTTCCGTGCGGAAGAGGCCGGACGGCTTCACAATCCCGAGTTCACGATGATTGAGTGGTACCGAGTCGGCATCCCGTTTCAGCTGCTCATCGATGAAACCCTCGATATGATCCGCCTCTTCCTGGGCGATATCCCCGCTCTTACTTATACCTATGCTGAAGCTTTCGAAAAATTTGTCGGGATGGATTACCGCAAAGCTTCCCCGCAAGATTTGCAGGCCATCGCCCTCGCGCATCATCTTTCTCTTCCCTCGGATGCGGACACCTGGGATGCAGATACCTATTTGCATTTTATCATGGCCTTTCTCATCGAACCGCAATTAACCGGGCTCCATATCATCCGAGATTTTCCCGCTTCGCAAGCGGCCCTCGCTCAAACCTGTCAAAAGGGTGGCGAGAGGATTGCTGAGCGGTTTGAAGTCTATTTCAACGGCGTTGAGCTCGCCAATGGATTCCACGAACTGACCGATCCCGTCGAACAACGGAAACGACTGGTCCAAGCAAATCTCGAACGCAAGACACTCGGCAAAGAGATTTTGCCGATCGATGAGCGGTTTATTGCAGCGCTGGAGCATATGCCCGACTCTTGCGGGGTAGCTGTCGGCTTTGATCGCCTTCTCATGCTTCAGCTCGGCAAAGGAACCCTAGAAGAAATACTTCCTTTCTGCTGGTCTACGATATAAAACCTCGATGGCATAATTGGATCATTTCTTGAGCGCTTGCGAAGTAAGCTACGTCTGCCGGCTCAATTTTTGAAAAACAATTGAGTGCTTCTCGAAGGAGAGTACGCCTCTCTACAGGATTGGAGACTAAAGCGACCAGTTCCACTGAACAACATCCACACCTAAACGAAGTTTCTTTGGATCTGGGATGACGATCGGGAACTTTTGTAAAAAAGCCGATGACTTCCTCTAATAATATCCGTTTTATATCCGGGCTTGGTGCCGTGATAGTTTGCTGATATTTACATTCCCCCTGTCTGAATGCAAATTCAATAAATAACGGATGTTCAGGACGCACGAGGGAGTATAGTTCTAATGCTTCCTGGTATAGCTTGAGTTTTGAAAGAACATCTATTTCAAGATTCGCGCTTTCTTGTTTGCAAATCCCTTTATTCAGGCAGACCTCTACATATTTTGGATGTTTTGAAGCTTCTGATTTCATCACTAGCTCATAACGTCTGCAGACATTTTCCAAAAAGTCCATAGCTTCTCTTATCAACCGCTGCTTTTTTTGAGCATCTGACTCCAGGAGGGCCTCATAAAGTTTGCACATCCCTTGCTTCGTAGCAACATCGGTGAAGTTAGGTTCATGGAGACCTACTCTTGCATAAAAGTTAAATGCTTCTCTTAAAAGCTCTTGCTGATCCGGCCCGTTCATCACACAATAAGCGAGCTGAAATTTGCAATCTCCTAACCTTAATAAGGCTGCTTGATAGAATGAGACTTTTAGGGAGGTTGGGAGATCGTCTTTAATTGTTGAGAATAACTCTATTGCCTCTAGTAGAAAATTCTTTTTTGCTTGAGGATCCAGCAAACTAAAAGAAAGAGTGTATTTCCATTCTGCCTGCCTTGCTGCAATATGTTGAGGATGGGAGTCTAGAGCATCTACTCGCGCAAAAAGGTTTGCAGCTTCACTCAGCAACGCTTGATCGCCTGTCCCCATTCCAACCATTTGCTTGCACGCAGCTTTTAAGAAGAGGACCCTGCTGGGCTCTTGCTCAGCGCCTGCAAAATGTGTTAATACTTCTTGCGCAAGCTGAAGCTTCTTAAGAGTATCCATTTCCATCATGGCCAACTTATATGTACAAAAAGCTCTCCGGAAGGCAGCCTCCTGATATTTCGGATGCTGGCTTCCTATTTGTTGATAGAAGCCTATTGCCTCTTGATATGCTCTTTGTATCACTTCAAGAGCCGTCTCTCTAAATGCTAAATCTTCTTTAACCAACCCATGGATGAAAGCCGAAGCCTCTGGGTCAGAAACCAAAGAATTATTATGAGAGTTAGATTCAACAACCTGAACAGCTCTCGATGAAAGCGCTGATTCATTTGCGCTGTCTAAGACGATGCCTTGCTCTATCGCAGCTCGAGCTTTTTTGCTGACCTCTCTTGAAGAGCTGGACCATCTTCGATTTTCTACCGGCCTATTCGCACAGATTTGTGTCAGGGGAAATCGTTGCTCTCCTACTCTATTGCTCATTTTTTCATTCCTGAAAAATTTTGCAGAGAGCCTAACTTGCCCTAGCCATTTACTTCAATCTAAATTCAAAAATAACAGGGTGCTTGCAAACCTTTAAGATCTTAGAAAAATGATTCAAAATTCCAGAAAGCCTATAGCCAACAATCTCTTGCATCATAGCGCATTTTACCCATCAGTGAAGGTTGTTTTTTTAAACAACCTTCTTCATAATTTCTTGATTAAGGTGGAGTTTCCATGTTAGATAGACCTTTATTGATGACTCTCGGATCTTTGATGGCCCCCGTGAAATGGAATACTTTCTATGCTCTGGGACATGGGGCTGGAGGTTATATGATCGCGACTCTTGCTCAAATCTATATGCGGAGTCGGATGAGATCTGCAGACCCGATTTCTCAACTTACCCAAAAAAACATTGAAAAATTTGCCTTGCCTCTTGCTGGTCTAGCCTCCAGCGCTTGTATGCTCTATTTTACATCTCCGATGAAAATCTCTCGAGATCAATGCCTATCTTTGATGCTCGCCTATGCGCTCCTAGGCTCTGGACTTTTCCTCTTCAGAAAACGTTGGGGAGCTCCCGCCATTGCTCCGATAATAAGCTGTGCTTTTGCTGCAACCGGAACCCTTGCAGGTTATGTCGGTCGTCCTGCTCTTTTAGCTTATGGGCTTGCAGGAGGATATATCGCCACGTTCAACTCCCATTCCCCACAAGCTTCAATGTAAAAACATCACATCCATTTCTGGACGATGGGATAACGGCGGCCTACTTTGAAAGATTTTTTAGTGACGCGGATGCCAGGAGCCGATTGACGCCGCTTATATTCGGCGAGATGAATCCGATGGATGAGATCTAAGACGACCTCTTTAGAAATATTGTGTTTTTTCACAATTTCTTCGGGTGATAGGCAATCTTCCACATACGATTCCAAAACAGCATCGACAACGGCGTAATCGGGAAGAGTATCTGTATCCAGCTGTCCGGGACGGAGCTCTGCTGACGGAGGCTTGATAATCGTAGATGGAGGAATAATCTCTTGCTTTTGGTTGATCCAATTCACTAGCTGATAGATTTGCTTTTTGTTCACATCGGCAATCACAGCAAGGCCGCCTGCCATATCTCCGTAGAGCGTGCAATAGCCCAGAGCTAGTTCGCTTTTATTTCCTGTGCTGAGCACAAGATAGCCGTGTTTATTCGAGAGCGCCATGAGCAGCATGCCCCGGATGCGCGCTTGTATATTTTCTTCGGTGACATCAAAAGGCTTTCCCTCGAATAAAGGATTCAACGATTTTAAATAGGCATCATAAAGAGGATCGATAGAGACCTTATCGAACCGAATGCCTAAATTTTTGGCCAGAATTTCAGCATCCTTTAAGCTGCTGGATGAGCTAAATCGAGAAGGCATGCTAAGCCCATAGACATTTTCTTTTCCTAATGCTTCCACAGCAATGCACGCTGTCAGAGCGGAGTCGACCCCTCCCGAAAGTCCCAAAATCGCTTTTTTGAAGTTCTGCTTCCGGAAATAATCGCGGGTGCCGAGCACAAGGGCGTGGTAGAGATCGCCGATGGCATCGTATTCGAAATGGAAAGGCTTCTTTTCTGCATTCAAATCCACGACCATGAGATCTTCTTCAAATCCCTTTCCCAGCTGGCAAAGTTTTCCTGCACTATCGACATACACGCTGTAGCCGTCAAAGACAAGCTGTTCATTGCCGCCCACCTGCGCACACAAGAGGACCGGGCACTTCAATGTCCTAGCAGCTTTTTGACAGACCCTGACCCTCATATCCGGCTTTTGGAACTGATAGGGGGATGCCGATGCATTGAGAAAAAGATCGACTTTGAGCTTTTGCATTTCTAAGACCGGATCGCAAGTATAGCGCGTCTCTCCGACATAGCCCGCATGCTGCCAAATATCTTCACAAATCGTGACGCCAATTTTTTTCCCTTTCCATTCCCAAGCTTTAAATTCGATGCCCGGCTCAAAATACCGCCTCTCGTCAAACACATCGTAGGTAGGGAGCAGCGCTTTGTCCACAAAACCCACAATTTTCCCATTCTGGACAATAGCGGCGCTATTGAGCAGCGCTTTTTCCCCCTGGGCCAGGTTCCGCCTTGCAAGCCCCACGACCGCCATCAAGCCTTCCGTATGAGGAACAATTTTTTGAAGCGCCTCTTCACAGGCGAGGACAAAAGGGCCATGGAGGACTAGATCTTCCGGAGGGTAAGCGCAGATAACCATCTCGGGGAAAAGAACAATATCCACTTTTTCTTTCCGGGCATGGGAGAGCGCTTGAATAATTTTTTGAGTGTTTCCGGGGAAATCCCCGATGGTGGGATCCAGCTGTGCAACTAAAACTTTCATCTGCTATACTGGAGGTTTAAAATTTAACCCCCTGATTTTCATATGTCACAAGGCACTCTTAAAATCCACACGGAAAACCTCCTTCCCATCATTAAAGGACGTCTCTATTCCGACAAAGATATCTTTATCCGGGAACTCATCTCCAACGCCTGCGATGCCTTGCGTAAGCTCCAAATCCTCCGAGACCAAAACCTCATCGATGTTAAAGATGAGGAGCTCAAAATCGAACTCTTGATTGATAAAGAAGCCCGCACGCTCCAATTCATCGATACAGGAATCGGAATGACGGCCGAAGAGGTGGAAAAATACATCGCCCAAATCGCTTTTTCCGGCGCGGAAGAATTCTTAAATAAATACCAAGGCAAAGATGAAAAAGAGCAGATCATTGGACATTTCGGCCTGGGATTCTTCTCGGCTTATATGGTCGCCGAAAAAGTGACCATCGACACGCTCTCCTATCAGCCCTCCATTGAAGCCGCCTTTTGGTCCTGCACCGGATCGTCAGATTACACCCTCGAAAAAGGCTCCCGTACCACCCGCGGCACTACCATCACTCTTCATGTCGAAAATGGCAGCGAAGAATTCCTCGAAGAGAAACGGCTCCGCGAGATTTTACAAAAATACTGCCTCTTCCTCCCTTATCCCATTTATCTGAACAACACCCGCATCAATGAAAAAGATCCCCTCTGGCTTAAAAATGCCGCTGATTGTACAGAGCAGGACTATCTCGATTTTTACCACACTCTCTATCCCCTGGAGCCCGATCCGATTTTCTGGATCCACTTGAACGTCGACATCCCCTTCCATCTGCAAGGCATCCTCTATTTCCCTAAAATGAATCGCCGATTTGATTGGAACCAAAGCAACATCCAGCTCTTTGTCAGCCGCGTTTTTGTCTCCGAGAGCTGCAAGGACCTGATTCCTGATTTTCTCATGTGCCTCCGCGGAGCCATCGACAGCCCTGATATTCCTCTCAATGTTTCCCGCAGCTCTCTGCAAATGGACCGCACTGTCCGGCAGCTGGCTTCCCACATCTCGAAAAAAGTCGCTGACAAACTGGCCTCTCTGCACCAACTCGAGAAAGAGAAATTCTTAAAAGCTTGGCCTGAAATCGAAATGATCGTGAAGCTGGGGATGCTCCAAGATGAGAAATTTTACACCAAAGCCAAAGAATTCCTCGTTTGGAAAACTACCGCTGAGACCTGGACAACTCTGGAAGGGCAATCAGGGACTGTCTTTTATACCACCGACGCTCACGCTCCCATGCTCGGGCTCTACAAAGACAAGCAAGTTATTCTTTCGACTTCTCCGCTCGATTCTCATCTCTTCAGCTTCCTTGAGCCTAAACTCGCTTTGAAATTTCAACGGATCGATGGAGCTTTGGACGATTCTCTCCTCGATGTTTCCCGGGAGAAAAACCTGCTGGATGCAGAAGGAAAAACAGAAAGCGGTAAAATCGCCGATTTCTTCCGCCAAGTTTTAGGACACCATCAGATGGATATTGAAGCTAAAAGCCTCGCCACCGATACACTTCCTGCGTTGATTATTTTTAATGAAAAGACAAGGCGCCTTCGCGATGCGATGGCTCTTTCAGGCCATTCTATGCCCTCTTTTGAAGCGAAGAAAACCTTTGTCGTTAATACCAATAACCCGCTCATCGAATCGCTCTACAAACTTCAAGCGACGAAGCCTGAGCTTGCCCAGGATGTCGCTCACCATCTTTACGATCTCTCTCTGCTTGCTCAGAAAGAAATCGAGCCGGCAGCCATGAGCTCTTTCATTCAACGTTCGACTCAGGTGCTGGAGAACTTGCTGAAAGACTAGAAGGCTCTGATTCACAGGGATTGCCTCTACTCTTACATGATCCCCATCATATACCCGGTAATGTGTATCCGGGTTAGAATTGGGCATTTAGAAGGGCTGAATTCTTAGCTAAAAAAGGCGAGGAATTAAATCCACGCCTAAGCTTTTATGAAACTGACAATCGGTGCAGCCGGGCGGCTGCACAACGATTTGAGAATTTATTTAGTCCGTATTGTAATCTACTACCTTGTAAAGCAGAAAATTATGGATTCCGAGGGCATCATCTGTGGGTGTCATACCGTCTGCATAACCATACGTACCAGCACGGATTAGCCATTGACCATCTGCGCTAAATGCAGGAACGACGTGAAGCGCATCCTGCTGAGGCAAACTTGAGCCCTTAAATTTGAGGGTATTTGCAGCTTTGACAAGCTTGGCCATCATAAAAAACTCTCGATCAATTACCTTATTGGGATAATGGCCAATTTCAGTATTTTGACCTATCATGAACGTACGGCCACGATCTGGAGGATAGATCAGTGTACGGTTGCAGCAATTCACAGACTGTTTGACAATCAAATTGAGCTTTTTTCCATCGAAATTAAAGACCCGAGCTTCATCGGCGTCATTGGATTGGTAAGTCGTTAAACCTGTGTTGGAGTCGTAAATGCTCAACTGGTTGGGGAATAAACTGCAGAAGCCTCCATGCGCAATTAAAGCAAATTCACCGTACGAGACTACATCCGGTGCATCACTGAACTTAGGGATCGGTTTAGAATCGACTAGGATCAAACCTGTTGGAGTGACTTTGTAGACGGTGGAGTTAATGGGCAGCTGGACTGTACCAGGATTCGCAAAATCAGGAGGAGGAATACCATCTGTTTGTTGGTAAGCAAGGTACAATTGGCCATTGACTGTGAAAAGCGGAGATTCGCTTCCAAATCCAGGTAAAATCGTGGTCGAGGCAATACTTAGGTCTGACGTTCGCAAAATGTTAAATACCGTTTCGGACGTCGTCATGGAAGTCAATTGAGGAAATCCAAAGGTGAGAAACTGACCATCAGGACTAAATCTTCCCGCATCTAAAAAGGGAATACTGTCTCCAGTGAAAAGCTGGGTAACCAAGACATTGAAATTACGGTCCAGGATACGGATGCGAGCATGAAAGGGAGGAACCATATCTGGAATATCAATAACAGAAAATAGCGTAAAATCTGGATTCGCATATCCAGTCCAAGCCAGGGGAAATGCAAGATCTGTATCGAGCGACTGCCGCAAAACGAGCGAGCCATTCACATTCTCATAGAGCTGTACGATGGGCAATCCAGGATTATTGAAAGTAAAAAGATAGATGAACCTTCCATCTTTGGAAATGCTGACATTAGAAGCCGAAGAAGGCAAAGACATTGCAGATGTCAATTTAAGATCATAGGCCGTCGAAGTTTTGCTCTTAGCTGCAAACAAACTAGGCGAGGCAAGCAGGATAGCTCCCACCAGCAAAACCATAAACCCTTTACTCAATCTACTCATAAGTTTTCCCTATAGCTTTTGTTAGCAATTCAAAAATATTTTGAATCATTAGAGTTGAGATCTTAGTTTAAAAAAATATTTCACGCCAACCCTTTTTTTACTTTAGAAAGATGTTGCGTTGGGATGTGTTGCTAGAAACTGAATAGAAGGGGATTTAGGTTAGAGGGAGAGTTATCTCCCTCTAACTTTGTAATGAAGAAATTTAAAACAAAAGCAGGAGCAATTCTCCTGGAGTCTTTCGGAGTTACTCTAGTTTTAAGAGATCAGGAGCGATGGGTTCAGCTTTCGTCTTGCTGTGTTTAGGAGTCACAACAATGATTTCATTGCGATCGATTTTTTGAAGAGCCCGCTCCTGAATCATGTAACGTCGATCACAGCCTGAAGATTGTTTGATGCTTCTTTTTCCACCGAATGAAAACATAAAGGCAACTTCGCCTTGAACAATCCCATGAAAGACGGGGTCGTAAGAGCCACTCAGCTGCAATCTCACGTGATCAAATAGCGTTAAAGCGACTCGTCCTTCTCCTCCCCACGCCACACGCCCTTGTCTTTCAAAATAGTAAGGCCCAGTTGCGGCATAGAGTTTGTAATTTTCTTTTCTGAGAACATGTGCGGCCACTTCGGCATTAGCTCCAATCATGGCGACTTCATGGCGACTGGAGAAAACTGTATCCAGCATAAAGAAGTCCTCGACAACCTCGTGAGTATGGAAGGAAGGACTGCTTTTTTTCCCCACAGGAATATAGGCATTAACACGGAAATCCCAAATTTCTCCTAAAGTCTCAAAGCCAAAGCCGACTTGGTTGTAATGAAATCTATGGGTTTCACGATAATCATAGAAAGTATTAAAACCCCAGATCCGGGAGTCGCCTAAATATCTCAATCCTACTCCGCCATTCACAGCGGGTTTACCGTCATTGAAAATATGGCCGCGAAGCTCTAGGAACGGAACCCAGGAACCATCGAGTGTAGACGGCACTGTAAAAAAGCCTGTCATTGAGGAATAACCATTCTTATATCCCACACCATTGGCTTCGATGTGTTTAAATTCAACCCGCTCAGGGCGTGGCGATCGCATACAGCAACCTGCTTCTCTTCGTTGTGGAGCTTGTCCTCCTTTGACATAGGCGCTTAACAGCACTGGTGAGATGAGAATAGTAGCTAGAATTGCTGAAATCTTAGAGCTCATATAAGCCTTTGGTTTATATATCTATTTTCCTAATAACAAAATATTTTAAATATGCAAAGAAGAAAGGGACAGCCATTTCCGTGGGGATGCAGGATCCAAAACTCTCCAAAAAACCAACAAATAACACAAAGTCAATTGTTTAAGATTTAATTTATTTAAATTATAAAAGGACTAAATAAAAAGAAATTATGCGTTACGAATCGAGTTCAGAATGGACTGAATATGAACCCTTTTGCCCTTGCTGACCCACCTGAGCTCCATTTCAGCTCATATGCTGAAATCTTTTAGACTGGCACTCTAATGAGCAAAGCCTGGCTTTTGTGCTTCGATGACATCGAAGACAAAACCTTTATTATTTTTAGCTTCCACCCGGCATTTATCCGGTGTCATCGTGACAATGTAAACCATGTTGATTCCTTTCGACTTTGCCAAATACCACCGTTGATCGGGGGAAGCAGGCCGGCGCGGTGGAACGCCCCAAGAGCCACCTCCTAAGTAAATCACCCCTGAAGGATCTACTTTTCCCTCACGGATAGGATAGGTCCTCTTAAACGTGTGATTGTGATGCTCAAAAGCCAGCGGGACATCGTACTTTTCAAACAAAGACACCCAGTACTTTCTCACCTTTTCTGGAATTCTGTCGGTATAAGGATAAAAAGAGGGGTAAGCTGCCACATGGTAGACCGGAAATACATAAGTGCCGCGGCTTTGCTTTAATGCCTTTTCAAGCCATGCCGTCTGCTCCCCTTCAATAGGCCAGGTATGGCCGGTATCGAGCATAAGAAGGCTTAAATAATCCCCAAAGTTGAGCGAGCGATAAGCTTTTCCAGTTTCCGGAAAAGTAAAGATCTCGTAGAACATCTCCGGCGCTCCTGTCTGATACTTAGGTTTAGTGATATCGTGATTGCCTACCACAGGCAGGATAGGCACCAATCTTCCCTCGGGACTTTTAAGGGTCTCCTGGAGCTCTTTTAAAAAAGTCTGCCAGCGGGACAGCGCCCACTTTCTACCCTTCACTATATGTTTGCCACTGGTTGTATAAGCAAGGTCCCCTCCTATCACGACAAAATCCGGATGGCTGGCGGCCACGACTTTGTTCATCCGATGAAAAGCAGCCATTCCATCGCCTAGAAAGGCATCTCCCCCTATCGCTATCCTGACCGGATGGGTGAGCTTTTGAGGCATTGTCCGAAACCGGTATTCTATGCTACTTCCTTGAATCTTAAAGACATACTCCCTGTCCTCCGTAAGCCCTTCTAATTGAATACGATGGACCTCGATATTTGTCCCTTGGACCGTCTGTGAGTTGCCTTGCGCTTGTTTCCACTCATTCTCCTTATCAGCATGATAGGAAAGCCCTGAGGAAGCTCCCGCAGGAGTATGCCATTGGATGAGCATGGTTGTGGTAGGGTCCTTCGTCCATGTCAAATAGACGACCATCGGCTCGTCTGCAATAGCCAACGCGAAGGAAAATAAAAAGGCCCAAAAGACAGCTTTTACAGCTTTCATAACCACCTAAAAATCAATCAATTAAAATTTAATAGTATCTTCCATTTTGACGATCTCTGAGGGAAACTTCAACAAAAATCCCTAATTATAAAGATATTGCAAATATACCATATACTTTTATTTAAACATTTGTTAAAATAAATATATAATTTACTAATAAAGAGATAATTAATATGGCGAGCAAAATTCTAACTTGTTCTTATGGCCCTAACACTGCCAGCCTCACTCCTCTGGAGAAAAGACAAATCGGTTTATTGAATCAAAAAGGTGCTCAAGACATCCGTCAGCGCGTGGGCAGGCTTGTTTCTAAACATCTAAATTATCAAGGAAAAGAAAGGTTTGAAGCTGAAGTCACTAAAACCAAAGTGACCTTTACCGTTGGAACCGAAACCCGCGTCTTAGAGTATAAGAGCAACAAATGGCAGCTCACTACAAATGGAACAACAGCATTTCCCGGAGCGACAGACTTGGACGACGCTGTCCAGGCGGATGTCACTCGAGTTATCGACGAAGTCCTAGACAGAATTAATAATGCTGCAAGGACTAACTTTGATGACGATACATCTACTTCTCGCTGCAGCGGAGAATCTTTATCACTCGCATCCGAGCCCTCTAGCACAACAGTGAGTGAGAGATTAATCCGGGTCGAGGAAAGACTCGCACGGCTCGAAGAAGCCCTTCTACACTCTCGCTTTGCTCCTTTAGGACACGATTCTAATATGGCTCCTCAGTTAGCAGCAGTTCAAGCAGAATTGCGTCTATTATCTACAGAACTTCAACGCCTTCGTGAGTCCTCTTCTAGAAATACCTCTATTGAAACGGACGAACGCAGGATTGCAGATCTCGAAAGAGAAGCCAAGGAAATCCTAGCTAGAGTACAAAAGCAACATGAAGGAGAAATGCTGAAAGCTCAAGGTGAAATACAACGATTAAAAGATGCCCTCTGTTCATTAGAAAAAAGATTTTCAAAACTCACACCCCAAATTAAAGCGAATGTAGCTGAGCTCAAGGCCCTACGCGAAAAAGAAGCTCAAGCTCAAAAAACCTTAAAGGCAATTGAAAGTGATCATGCTGAGCAAACGGGAAAGTTAGAAGCTCAACTTACCGCATACAAGACAGCCTTGAAAGCCGCTCGAGAAGAGAACGAAGAAGCCCAAACAAAGGCTAAAGCCGAAATTGGTGCGCTACTACAGCAAATTGCCAATCTGAAGGCTGAGAACGAGACAGCTCAACAATCTCTTCAGAGAGCTAATGAGGACTTACCAAGAAAGCTTGCAGCAGCGGAGAAAAAATACGACCGCCTAGAGGAAGTCCAAACTGCAGCCTTAGCGGAAAGAACAAAATTAGCTCAAGAAAACGATGCATTGCGTGCTCAACTAAACGCTGCTTCAAAAGCGAAAGCAGAGCTCGAAACACGTCTAAAATCTTTAGAAGAGTCTTCTCAAACATCAGAGGCTGGACTCTTGCAACAAAACAGTGCGCTGAAAGCCGAGCTCAAAGCTCAGGCCGAGTCCTTGGAAGCTGCACGTGCCCAATTAGCGGCAAATCAAACTCGGTCCGTACAGCAAGCAGAGAGAATGAAAGCCCTTGAAGCTGAACTCGCTGCTGGAAAAGCAAAAATTGCCGAAATGCAGAAAGAAAAAGAACAACAAGCCGAGCAAATGGCAAAGCTTGCTGCTGAAAAAGAAGAAGCCCGAAAACAGTTTGCAGATCAACAAGCACGTATTCGTACTCTTCTCGATGAAAAACAACGCGCAGAGCAAAACTTAACAGCTGCTGAAGCTACTATCGACAAGCAATCTCGAGACCTTGAGGCTTTGAGAAAACGTTTAGAAGAATTGAGAGCTGAAAAAGAAAGACAAGTATCAGCTGCTCATACCCAAACTACGCGAGTAACAGAAGAGACAGCTCGAACTGCAAGTGAAGTAGCGAGTCTATTAGAAAAATTTGCAGCCACTACAAAAAAAACGTCTTCCTCTGGAGCTAACAGCACAGGGAGTGGGAGCAAGGTATGACAACAACAACTATCCAGTTAGTTGATAGCATTGCTGCTCTGGATCGAGATAAACAGGTCCTCGATCAGACCACCATTAATGAGATCAAAAAACAGAGAGATCTTTATAAAACAGCTCTGGATACGTTTGCTGAAGGACTCAAACAGCTCCAAGCCAAAAAAGCCTCCCTTCAAGAACGTTTAGTTGTTAAAATTGATGCTCTTTCCCCACTCAAAGAAAGTGTTAATCAAGATGTTTTATCCTCGAGGCACAATCCTTTAGATTCAGAAACAAAAGAGCTGGCAGCACACCTATTAGCTTCTGATCTGACAGAAATCCAAGCCCTTTCCAAGTTTGAAGTTCAAGATCACAAAATTCAAGAGCTCACGCAAGAAACAATCGAAAAATGCTCAAGGCAGCGCGATCTTTATAGAGATGCGCTTTATCGACTGAATTCAGAAGTTGAAAAAACCCAACAAGACATATCCTCACTCGAAGCTCAGCTTGCTGAGCAAGCCCTTCACGCCTCTATATTCAAGATAGCCCGTGAGCCTGCCCTCTCTTCCTCCAATGCCGATCTTGCCAAAGATGTTTCGAAGGTTACTATCAGCCGCATTACTTCGAAAGACAGAGATGCAGTTTTACATAATCTGATCCTGTTACTCTACCTGGAAAAGAAAAAAACCATTGATCTGGATGCCTTGTCCGATAAAGATCCCGCATTACTCCAAGCGGCAAAAGAGGCGTTTGATATTATTGAACAAGATATCCTGGAAAATCGACGATCGGGTCCCCATGATCATCAGGAGGTAGTAAGAACATTATTATCTTCCAAAGAGCGTAATGTGAACCATAAAGCTATGGTACAAAGTGGCAGCAAGAAAAACTTCGATACTCTTGAACAAGAAACGAATAGTGTAATCGGAAAGGCCAAAGAAATCTTCGCTCAGTTCTATAGCAAAAGAGAGAGACAGCTTCGAGAAAGAAAATTTCACAAGGAAGGAGAAGCGCAGTACGCTGATTTTCCCTTCAACACCGTTGCTTTTTTGGCAGGGCAGCTCTGTTTATTGCAAAAGATTCTCGAAGGTTGCAAGGAAAAGTTAGGCTCTACTCATAAAAAGACGCAAGAAGTCGAGAAGGAACTCAAAAACATCCAAAGCGTTCAAGCATCCTTCTTCGAGCTTCTTAAAAAATGCCGTTTACCCAAGCCTAAATATTAGCGAGAAGCTTCGGTCGTCTCGACGGCTTGAACTTCTGTCGCTTCGTCTGTTCCTGGTTGAACATCAGAAATCGCCATTTTCAAAACTTCAATTTTAGAACCATCAACCATTTTGAGGATCACAGTATTGTCTTGGATACGAACAACAGAACCGATGATACCCATAGCTGTCACGCGGTCGCCTTTTTTCAGGCTGCTGCGTTGTTTTTCTAAAGCTTTACGTCTTTTTTGCTCAGGACGCCAGAGAAGAAAATAAAAGAACACTACACCAAATCCCAGCAACATCAAAGTTTGGAAGATGTTGCCTTCACGGGCAGGAGCGGCTGCAGGAGCAGCGTCAGCGAGCAAAGATCCGGTGATGAGAGCAAAAGGCACGATCAATTTTTTCATATTTCCTCAAAAAAATTATATAAAATTCTACCTTTAAGTTTGCCAGGTTTCCTCGGAAGAATCAAGTAAAAAGGATTTTAGAATCCCCTCTCAAGTAAAACAATATTTTCAATATGCGGCGTATGAGGAAATTGGTCGACAGGCTGAATTTGAACAATTTTATACTCAGGAAGCTGCGCGATATTTTGAGCCTGAGTGACCGGGTTGCAGGAGACATACAAAATCTGGCGCGGTTGTAATCTCTTCAGAGCTTCAAGGGCCAACGTATCGAGACCAGGCCTGGGAGGATCGACAATGGCAAGATCAGGATTTAAGAGGGAGGCTTCCGAAAGCACCTTCCCCACATCGCCGCATTGAATATCGATATTGTTGATTTGATTCACCTCAGCATTCACCTTGGCATCAAAAACAGCATGGGGATTAAGCTCAATGGCAATCACCTTCTGAGCCTTTAGGGCAAAAGCCATGCCTAGCGTTGCCGTTCCGCAGTAGAGGTCATAGACCGTTGAACGGGGCGTCATTTGAGCAATTTCCAAAGCAGTATTATAGAGGACTTCAGCTTGAAGTGTATTAGGTTGAAAAAACGAAGTCGGACTGATTTTAAAGGTCAAAGTCCGCCCTTGGAGATGGAGCTCTTCGCAGATATGGTCAGGGCCGCTAAGGTGCATTTCAAAAAATTGGGTCGGGCTTCCGGCCACCGCCTGTTGAATCCTGAGAAAGATGCTCATTTTGGGATCATTGAGGGCTTGAACAAAACCGCTGAGCTGAGCTCGGATCAGAGCAAAACGGGGATCCCCCGATACTGTCAGCATGGCGAGGCGATCTCCTGTCCGGCGCCCTTCCCGCAGGGTGAGCGTCCTCAATGTTCCTTCCCCATTGCGGAAATTAAATGCCCTTAAGGAAGTCGACTCCCACCAGGCGCGGGCTCTTTGGAGAGTTTCCGCCATCCAAGGAGGAGAGATCAAACATTCCTCAAGATTAAATACTTTTCCCCTCGATCGGCGAAGGATAAGTCCGAGAAACCGATCGCCGGCTTTATTTTGAGAAAAAGAAAATTCCATCTTATTGCGATAGGCCCAGGGGTCTTGGCAAGGGATAATCGGGCGGGCAGCCAGCGGAGAAAAGATTTTTTCAATCTCTGCCTGTTTCAGCAAAAGCTGCTGCTCATAGGGAGTTTGCTGCAGGGTGCATCCCCCGCACTGAGGAACATGGATGCAAAGCCGATGGGACATAGGGAGAAAATGGTACCATTTTCTCCCTGAAATCGAAAGACCTTTTCTTTAAGCGGTTTTCGCTGCTTCAACCGATTCTTTACGGTAGACTTTGGCAATTTTCGCGAAATTCAACGTCGCTTTACGGACCCGTTTTGCGGCCGCTTTGTTCCCTTTTTCCGCATCTTCCAGCTCTCGCAGGATTTCAGCGAGTATTCTTTTCATGGTTTCAGTGGTTTCATGGAGTGCCATACATTTCCTTGGTTTATGTTGATGATAATAGAGGGACTAAGATTGCCCGGCCTTCCTCTTGCCGCCGGACCCATTTCGAATGGATGTCCGGCCGTACTGCTTTAAGTTGAGCCTCTAGGCTTTTTTCGTCGGAAGCAAAATGCCAGAGAACATATTTAGGAAGCTCTGCTCCATAGAGGACTTTCCAGACACCCCAGCAATAGGCCGACCTCTGGTGCTGAAGGACCGTCAGCCGGAGTTTGTCTCGGAAGGCCTTCTCTGCCTCGGGCAGCACGGTATAAATTAGATAGGCTGCATAGGGAAGCGGAGTCAAATGCTTGGCAAATCCATAGGAAAGCGTCGGCTGAAGCTCCTGAAGGGAGGAGACAGTAAAATTAAGAATACTACTTAAAAGAACAGCTTGCTTCGGCTCGCGGGCTTTTTCCCGGTAGCTTTCTAAGGCATTGAGGTCGGCAAACGGCACTAGATAGGTATATTCGCGGTCCTTGGAGTCATAAAAGCAGTACTGGGGCTGTTTTAGAGACGAAAAACCCTCTTTTTTGGCCATTTCATAGACCTGCTTTTTGTCGATTTGGATGAAATCCTGCTCAACGACCCAGATTTCTCCATAGAGAGCTCTGCACATTCCTCCTAGCGCCAGGATCAAAAATATTATTTGCATAAACCTGCTATATACTGATTTTTAATGATCACAGCAAGAACATCTAGCTATTGAAAGAGAGAGTTTGATATAATCTTTGTTGAGTTATTGATTTGAGCTTTCTTACCATGCAAGTGTTTGCCTAAGGGAGAAGATCTGATCAGACTTATTAGGTGTAAACACCTGTTTTTAAATGAAGGAAATATTATGTCACAGAATCAAAAATTGTACGTTGGAAGTCTTCCTTACAAGACAACCGAAGATGAACTTTATCAGATTTTCAGCCAATTCGGCGCGATTGTATCTGTTAAAATTGTCACCGACAGAGTAACAGGCCAATCCAAAGGATTTGGATTTGTTGAAATGGAAAAAGCTGATGATGCTCAAAAAGCTATCGAATCCGTTAATGGTTCAGAGCTTGGTGGAAGAACGCTCGTCGTCTCCGTTGCCCGCCCTCCGCAAGAGCGTGAGCGTGGTGGTGGCCGTGGAGAAGAAGGCGGCTTTCAAAGACAACGTCGCTTCCGCGATCGTTAACAATTTGGATCTTATTGCAATCGACCCTTCAGGTCGGTTGCGATAAGGTCTTTTTTATTTCCCTACTTTAATTCCCAACAGATCATGCAACCCCCCGAACTTCTGGATATACTCTTTTCCCCAGGACGATCCCCAATGGGCAACTACCGTTGACAGATTGTACCCTTGGTACATGATCCAGTTGTAAATCGGATTCAATTCCTTAAAGGGCACTTTCTTCTTTGAGATGAGCTCCGTCAAGACATTTTGATCGCCCATGTATTTTCCATTATCGACAAGGCAAGCCTCTGCCCAAGCTTTTAAAAAAGGTGCTTTTTTAGAAAAGAGAATAACTCCCGAGCTGTAGTTATGCTCCTCGATGCTTCTCTCATCTCGTACTAAAGCCAGTTCGATGCCCTCTTCCCATTCTTCAAATAGAGGTTTTAATGAGCCGCAGACTTCGCAATCAATATCCATCCAGACTGTGAGATCAAAAGGAGTTTGCAGACAAGCGAGAGGCTTTTTAAACCACGCCTCGCGAGCTTGCCACACATCCCCTTTGTAAGTCGTCTGCCAGACTTGAGCAAACTCCACTACTATCGAATCCTTTTTTTGGATAAAATCTGGAGGGCAGGCTAAAGGAATAACGCGCCCGCGCTCCCGACACCACTTGAGCATCTGCGTGGACATACCGTAATCGACAAAGGCCACCGGATAGTCGTTATAGTGAGCATAGTACTTCCACCACCATGGCAGCAGCCATTCGATCTTGCGATCGGAAGCAACTAAAACTCCTTTTCTCATTTTCTGGGTTATACAGATTCTGGATTTCTATGTCGCCAGCTTCTGAACTTCTTCGAGAAACTGCAGGTATACAGCTTCTTGGCGTCGCTCCAAAGGAAGGCGCTTCTTAGCTAAACTGTAAAAATCATGGGAGACTTCCCTTATTGCAACAGGACGAGAGGGAATGGTAACACCCTGAACATTTTTTTGAGACTGAACGATTTTCTGATACGCTATGAGAAGGAGTTTCCGTCCCGCTTCATAACAAGCCTGGAGATAAGCAGAGTCTTGTATAAGATTTTTTGCTAATTCTCGTCTTTCCTTTTGGTAGTGCTCATGCATGGCTTGCAAGAGTTTTTTTCCGTACTCTTCAAATTCCTGAGCTCGTGCGGGCTCCTCTTCCTTGAACTTTGCGATGGCCTTTTCTACACCCTTGGTATCGTATTGAACAATAAGGCAGCTATTTTTCAAGTCATCAAAACCCCAACTGAGCCTGGTGTAATGGTGATATCCTTCAAAATTAAACAACTCATCCATTAAAACGCTATCAAGAGGATGGGGATCTATGCTTAAAAAAGCAGCGATCCAATCGTATTGTTCTTGAGGAGCTTTGCATTCCATTTTCAGAAAATACTCAGCCACCGATCTGAAATAAGCAACATACGCAGAATGGATTTCAATTTTAAGCAGCCCTCCATGGCGATTTAAAAACTTAGATTTGTTCTGCCAAAGATCAGGAAAAGACTCCTTGCGTGCAATCGCACGCTCCTTGGCTAAATGGAGTCCAGGATTTTGCCAGTAAGCCACCTGGTCTCGAGCCAAGAGATAACGGGCCCCGCAATAGCCTGCCAAAAATGTCAAAACGAGGGCTTCAGTTGCAGCTGCAATCACGAGATAACCCGGCAAATCTCGAAAAGCCGTAAAAGTTAAAACAGCAGCAAGGCCTCCACTGATGATGGCCGCTTTCCAAAAAAAGCTCTCCAGCGGACGCCATCTTTCAAGAGCTAAACGTTCCAAGGTAGAAGTCCGTCCTCGAGCTGTAAGATATTTGTCGACTCTGAAGCAATTAGGCTCAGGAGTATGCTGAACCCTTTTTGATAAGTCGGAAGTGTGGACTAAAGTATGGAGTTTTTCGATCTCCTCTTTTGTCAGGATTAAATCACGATTTGCAATGACGTCATAAGGGTACTGAGCAAAAACAAGATCTTTCACTACCTCGGACTCGGCGCCTCGGTGGATAAAGTCCCATAGGACAGCTGGGGAAAAGGGCAGGATAGTTATCGACATAGGGTGGTTAGGCTTTTATAACTGATTTTGAGCTATCTATCGCATTCTTTGCCCAAGCTAATTCGTTTTGAGTAAAAAACTTCTGAATAGCAGGGTGCTTCTGTGCTAAGCCAGGATATTTTCGAACGTAAGCTCTCACTTGTTTTACCCACAGCCCTAGGTCACCAATATAGGCAATTCTTCCTCGAAGTGTATAGAGATCATAGATAACTACTCCTGAAAGGATAGAACAATATCCCAATAGGAAAGATAACAAGAATATCGCGCCTTGGGCTATCTTTGAGTACAAAGGAAATTTAGGATTGAAGGTGAGGAGTCCTATACTCCCCAAAACACCAGCTCCTACTAAAAACGTCAGCATCGCGGTCTGCATTTTTTTAATTTGAAGCTTATTCCAGCTTTTAATGGATTTGATGATTTCCTTTCGTAGCAAGTGGTCCGGAGGAAGCTTATTCATGTCACCGACTATTTCTAATGCTATCGGTTCATCGCCATCTCTAAATATTAGAGGAGAAGGCTGGGCTATCTGCTGGCTAGGAGAAACTGTCGAGACGACTAACCAGCCATTAATCAAATAATACTCCGTCGGTTCCGAAGATACTTCGAAGTGAGACTTCCACAAAAATTTCCCATCAAATTTGCCTTGCGCCTCAGGAAGTTTAACAACAGGCTGAACCTCACTCGTTAAACTAAAATTCTCGGCTTCTCGCGTATCATAAAATTGATCAGTCAGATGAGGATCGCCATAAGACTTGGCCAATTGAGCTGCTAAACTTTTGAACTCTCTAAGTTGGATCTTAAAACCTTCTAACGTGAGAGGAGGCTCAGCTCCAGTGGAAAATGTGCCTGTTTTCAAAAGCTCAATCACTTTCATTAAGTCCTTCGCGATAGATAAAACGGAGTCTTCTCGAATAAACACTAAGGTCTGCAAGCTGTGATTTAGCCCTAAAATCGCCTGAGATAATACCCCTTTTTCTTTTGCGAAAACCGAGGGGCAGCGGAAAAGATCGTTCACCCTTGTCTGCAAGTCTCCAAGACTTTTTCTCAATTTTTCAATATCTTGCTGTTGAACTTTTGAATACTCACTGGAAGAATTCGCATCCACTTTGCTTTTCAAATCGGCAGAGATATTTCCTACTTTTGCATCCGATTGGTTAAGGGCTTTTTGCAGATAGCTCCCCATCTCAGAGCCTGATATTGTTAGCAGGGGCTCCGTCATAACTCTCCGATTCAATTCATGAGATGCCATCCATTCAGCAAAATTCATTTCGGGGTGTTGAAATAAAATCTTAGAAATTCCCATAAATCCTCTTTAAATCTGCACAAATTATACCTAAGAGATGAATAGACAAGAAAATAAAAGAACTTTTCATCAGGAGTTCTATTAAAGAGAAAGATTATTTTTTAAACGATGGAAAATAGAAGGAGCGCAGCCCTGCAGATATTGAACTTCATTCTCTAGCAAAAACCTCTGGATTGCGCGTTCATTCAAAACCGAAGGATAGCTATAAGCATAAGCCCTTAGCTGAGCTGCCCAATCCCCCTCATGACGCATCGTAAAAAGTTTGTTAATACAAAGACCCCATTGAAAAAGCCTCCACCAACCCAAAATTGCAATACCGGCGAGTGCATATTGAACAACTTCTTGTATTTTTTTTATGGATCCCCCTTGCGATAAAAACAGCGCTAAACCCGCCCCTGAAGAAACCCCTGCGATAAGAGAGAGTGTCATAAGAGAAGATACATTTGAATAGTAGAAATTATTTTTAACAATCTCTAATGGATTTTTACTCTCAAAGGCTGGCGCATCAAATCTACCCATAGGTTTTTTCTTAGAGGGATCATTTTCACTTAAAAATACCACAAGCACATCGTCTATCAAATATAAGTTTGACGGCATGGATATTTCTTCATAATGGGTTTTGAACGTGATGCCCTTCCGAATGACACTTCCTTCTCGAGGCAGTTTTTTGACGTACTTCACACGTTGATGCAATGAAAGCTGAGAATGTATCTCGCGCATTGTGCTCGGGTGGAAATGAGTATTTCCTTCCAGATAGCGGCGCTCTGATTTAATAGACGCGCTGAAAGACTCCGAAGTCATGAAAGATGCTAGAAATCGATGCGGATTAGTGAAAAAGACGGACATACTGCACCTCAGACGGGAAAAAGATATATCTTCATGCCTCTAAAGCAAAGTAAAAAAACTAAAGCATTGTCGCTAGAAATAAAAAAGCCCTAGTTGGCAAAGCCAACTAGGGCGAAGAAAGAAACTGGCGGCAACCTACTCTACCATACTCTTGCGTACAGTACCATCGGCGATGAAAGGCTTGACTGCTGAGTTCGGGATGGGATCAGGTATTTCCCTTTCTCTATAACCACCAGTTAAAAAATTTTCGGATAAGTTAGTTCATTGATGTAAAATAGCGCTCAAAGTTTATAATTCATCTTATAAATATTGGCTCAGCTTTTTATTATCATTGACTTGGCTCTTATGAATAAGAGCAAAGCCGAAAATAAAAAGGAAGATCAAGTCAATCGACCGATTAGTATTGGTTAGCTCAGCGCATTACTACGCTTACACATCCAACCTATCAACCCGGTCATCTTCCGGGGGTCTATTGGGATACTTTATCTTGAAGGAGGCTTGGCGTTTAGATGCTTTCAACGCTTATCCTTTCCGAACATAGCTACCTGGCTATGCACTTGGCAGTACAACCAGCACACCATTGGTTCGTCCACTTCGGTCCTCTCGTACTAGAAGCAGCTCTTCTCAAGTATCCTACGCCCACAACAGATAGGGACCAAACTGTCTCACGACGTTTTGAACCCAACTCGCGTACCGCTTTAATTGGCGAACAGCCAAACCCTTGGGACCTTCTCCAGCCCCAGGATGCGATGAGTCGACATCGAGGTGCCAAACCGCCACGTCGATATGAACTCTTGGTGGCGATAAGCCTGTTATCCCCGGAGTACCTTTTATCCGTTAAGCGA
>JAFEGW010000006.1:68676-180012 GCA_018239715.1 Verrucomicrobiota bacterium | reverse complement strand
TTTTAGGTACGCTCCCTAGTAGGTTATCATTTTAGCTAGCGGGCACAAAAATATCCATGAACCTTTCCTTCTGAATCGACGACTTTTAAGCATAATAATACCTTCTTCATCCGAGGAAAAAAAATTGTTGTGTATAATAATTCTGTTAAATAATAATCAGCTCTGTCTCAAATGCTTAAGTGGTGAATTTCCATTGTAAGCAGGAGACCTGCTAGTCCTATAAGAGATCATCCTCCATAGGGGTTAACAGCAAACCAAAAAAAGGATATTCATATGAAAAAGATTTTCAAGAAACTATCCCTTAAATCTAATCGCAAAATCCAAAAAGGTGCTGTGATGAGCAAATCAGCAACTTTCCTCACACAGGGATCTGTCGGAAAATTCCATGAGGATAGAGCAGAACCACGTCCTAATGCCGTTTAAGGCTTGCTAAATACCCTTTTTGGGTATTAAACGATGGGACAGAAGGCATCTTCATGTCTTTCGTCCCATAAAACAAATCCATGTACAGGCTTCCTTAATTGAAGAATGATGCACTATCACTTATGCGATCATATTTATATCAGCCAGTATAGGGAAGACTTAATTCTTTTAGATACAAAAAGTAATACTTACACTATTTGCTTTCCGAAGTTTGCAGAACTCTTACTCAGTGCAATAGAGGGAAAAGCAAATTCACAAAGCTTGGATAGTATCCAGAAACTCTTAGAGGATAGAATTATTGAGAAAAAGGAAACTGTTTTTCCTTTTTATATCGATCGAAAAGTCGACTCGGAAGGAGTTTCTGATGTCGATTGGCAACTGCCTTTAGACCCTACAAAAATTAATCTCAATACATCTGTTTTAAAAGCGTTTTTGACCCTTCTGCAAGTCCATTTTTATATTAAAACACGAGGGTTTTATGCAACTATCCGATTAATTAAGAAAACTCGAAAGACTCATCTTATTTATACCTTTCCCTCGGATGAAGAACTAAAGAATCTCGCCAATATTCTCAATAAGGCATGCCTACTTTACCCGATCCGAACAAAATGTTTAGAATGGGCGATGACCTTTGTTTTGCTGGCTCTACGGCGCCAATGGAAATGCAATCTTGAAATTGGTGTTCAGAATTACCCTTTTCTTGCACACGCATGGGTAGAATGCAATGGGAAAGTTGTCATGGATTCCCAAGAATTAAGAAAGGGATTAGCTATTATTTTAAATGAACCATTTAGAAAGCTTAACCTATGATTTACGCCGGTCTTATCCATTTTAACGACCCCAATTCTTGTAAAAATAGGCTTCTCTCTATACTCGGATCTTATACTTCAGCTCCCACTCTGATTGAAAACTCCTTTCTGACACTCTGTTACAGCAAACAGCACGAGGAATACGATGAAGTATGGGAAAATCCATCCACTCTCTTATTAGGACGCATTTTTGATAAAATCTCAGCGAAAGAGTTGGTGCGAACTGATTTTGAAAATTTCTCTTCTTTAAGCAAAGAAGAAGCTTTAGGAAAAATATGGGGAAAGTATGTTTACATTAAGACTCATCCAGAAGGTCCGCAGTTTGAAATTGTTTTAGATTCGACTGGGCAACTTCCTTTTTTTTATTGCACTTTTTCGAACGGAGATATTTTATTCTCTTCTGATATTGAGATTCTCTTTAAAGTTCTATCTCAGAAGCCTGAATTCAATTGGACCTACCTGGCTTCTTATCTTGTTCACGGTAAAAACAGTGCAACCTTTACACCGTTTAAGGATGTCTTCGAGCTTCCTCCAGGTTGTTGCTTAAAATTAACAAAAAACGACCAAAAAATCAGTCCGTTTTGGGATCCTCTCGCCTCTTATCAAGCATCAAAAACAAGGAGAGATAGTGTCGACATCCTTCGGACTACTTTGAAACCGCTCATTGAGCCATATAAAAATCTTTGTGTAAGCCTTTCGGGCGGAATCGATTCTTCATCTCTGGTCTATTGTTTAAAAAATATCAAAAATGAAGAGCAAACCTTACAGGCGATCAACTATTACCATTCCTCCATTCAATCTTCGAATGAAGCGGTCCATGCCAGGGCTGTGTGCCAGGAGACAGGTATTAAGCTCATTGAGATTGATCTTCGGGATACTCTACCTTTTGACCCTTTTGATAAAAAACTTGCCATGCATCCGAACAAACCCACGCCCGGTCTTGCCACTTTAAAATGGTCGGATAAAATCTCCGATCATATTCCTTCTGATGGGTCGTCTATTTTCTTGAGCGGCCATGGGAGCGATCATATTTTTATGCAGCCTCCAACTAAGAGGGCTTTATCCGATTATATTCTTGAAGAAGGGCTTAAAGGATCGCGAAAGGTATTAAAAAAATTGGCTCACTTTTATAGAGACTCTCTTTTTTCTATCTTGAAAGAAAATGGGAAGAGTTTGTCCTCCTATTTTTTTTATGGCCGTTCAAGGAAAAGGCATCCTCGCCATAAACAAGATGAAGGGGCGCTATGGATAAAAGAGCGAACGTACCAAGAACAATCTAGTGATTATATCCATCCTATCTATGATCACTTACCCTCTCAAATTTTACCCGGCAAATACCAGCAGCTTGATACTCTATACAAAGGAATTGCATCCATTCATGGGCAGATCCATCAGTTCCATCCTACCTATTACCCTTTTTTATATGAGCCTATCTTGGAATTTGCACTTTCTTTCCCTACTTACGAGCTCTTTGATCAAGGGTATGATCGTTATCCTCTGCGTAAAGCTGTAAGCGATTATTTCAAAACAGACACTATTTGGAGGAGAAGTAAAGGGCAAACGACGGGTGTGACGCAGCTAGGAGTTAAAAAGAATTTAACCTATATTCTTGATCTTTGTCTGGAAGGAGAGCTCGTCAAGCAAGGCTTTGTTGATAAAGAAGGATTGCATCAGGCCATCATATCGATGGCAAGCGGAGATAACGAGCACTTGTGGTCTTTAATTCATATTGCATCGGTTGAAATATTTATACATGATTGGGGCTGCCATTAAAGATAAGCCATCATTTTATTCTATGATCCGTTACCTGGTAATGCTTTTTCTTCGGACCTCGGAGAAGCGGATGAGAGGGAGAGTTATAATTTCATGTCTTCTGACCCTCAGTACAATGGTTTTACACTTAAGTCTTCCGCTCTTTTTTAAAAAGATTATCGACTATTTATCTCCTCCTATTTCCTTTCCACTGCTTTCTTGGGTTCTTTTAGGATATGGAATCTGTTGGACCTTCAACCAAACCCTAGGACAAATCCGGACCTTTCTCATTTTTCAAATTTTGGAAAGGTCGATCCAGGTATTGAGCTTAAAGTTTATAGATCACCTGTTTTCTCTTTCCTTACGCTTTCATATGGATCGACAAACAGGGACTCTGATGAACAATCTTCAACGTGCCCAAAATGGCATAGAAAGTGTTTTCTGGGGGCTATTCTCCTTTCTTCTCCCCACCTGTATTGAGCTTATTGTTGTCATAACACTCATCATCACTTTATTCGGAGGAATGTATGGAGCTCTATTACTCACAATCCTGGCAGCGCACGGTCTTGTGAGTGCCATGGGAATACGCAAGTCCGTAAGAGCTCAGAAAGTTCACAATGATAAGAGGTCCTATGCAAGCGGCCGTATGGTCGACTCGCTTTTAAATTACGAAACAGTTAAATACTTCACGAATGAAAAATATGAACATGACCAGATTGAAGCTGCTCTCAAAGATCAAGAACAGGCTGGGGTCCAACGTTACAAAATAGACGTATGGGCAGAACTTAGCCAAACCGCCATCCTTGGGTTAGGACTCATCTATTTGACATGGATGTCGGGAAAAGCTGTCCACCAGGGCACCATGACAGTAGGAAACTTCATTATGATTAATGGATATCTACTGCAATTCTTGACGCCGTTGAACTACCTAGGTTATGTGATGTTCCAAGTCCGTAAGGGATTCCAAGATATTGAATCTGCTTATCAGGTTCTTCTTCAGAAGCCCGAAGTCCAGGATATTTCACACCCATCAACATGTGTGAAAAATGTTGCTGATGTGGTATTTAATCACGTCGATTTTGGATACACAGCTGAGAGAATTGTTTTAAAGGATATTTCATTTGAGGTATCAGCAGGTCAAACAGTGGGCGTAGTAGGTCCAACAGGATCGGGAAAGTCGACTCTTGCACGTCTTCTTTTTCGGTTTTATGATGTCCAGAATGGAACTATTACAATGAATGGGATAAATATTCGCTCTCTATCCCAAGAGACCCTTCATCAAGCTATCGGCATTGTTCCTCAAGATCCTGTTCTCTTCAACCATACGCTCTATTACAATATTGCTTATGGAAATCCTTTGGCTTCCAAAGCTGAAGTTGAAAAAGCAGCCGTCATGGCTAATCTAGATGCTTTTATTCATTCTCTGCCTGATGGGTACCAGACCCTAGTAGGAGAACGAGGGCTAAAGTTATCAGGAGGAGAAAAACAGCGGGTAGCCATTGCCAGGGCTTTAATTAAGAACCCAGCCCTTTTTATTTTTGATGAGGCTACCTCTTCCCTTGATTCTAAAACTGAGCTTGAAATTCAAAAAAACCTCAAAGAAATCTCTGCTGGGATCACTACATTGATAATTGCTCATCGGCTGTCCACTATTCAGCATGCAGATAAAATCGTTGTTCTTGACCAAGGAAAAATTATTGAGCAAGGAAACCATGAACAACTCTTGCAAAAAGAGGGTCTCTATGCAAAATTATGGCATCAGCAAGTCGATCGTATACTTTCCTTGCGGGAAGCATTGACTTAAGGTTCTCGACTTTAGATTAATTGGGAACGTCGTTAGGATCTGCGTCGTAGATTTCATCATAGGCAGGCGGGAGCTCCTGTTTATAACGTTTAGCAACAACTTGCCCATTTTGGATGATCAAAAAGTAGTTGTTCTCTTCGACAGTCTGCTCTCCGATCGGGAGCCTTTCGACATATTCGTAACTTTGCGTCCCGTCTTTATAGGTCCGGACCTTGATCGGATCGCCGTATTTTTTGGTGACTTCAGTGACAGGAGTCCCCAGTTCAATATTATCGAAATCACTGCGAGTCATGACGGCCCCGCTGGCGCAGGCGGCCAGAAGAAGAAGCGCAGAGCCTAATCCTATTTTTTGGAAGAGAGATCTTTCCATACTTTTCCTCTTATGACAGTGCGAAGTTGATCGGACGTTGCATATTCCGCATGCATTAAATATACATCATCGGCTTGTTTCTCATACATTTCAAATCCTTCAAACCCGATTTGCGGAGAGCGGAATTCCCAAGCAATGACCTTATCGGTAATGAGGCCTTTTCCGATAATTTTGCCTAAAGCCGGATTATCTAATTCAAGAGAGAAATTTCCGGGCGCCAAATCAAAAAAGGAAAGCTGGTTATGCATGATATCGGAAAGCCCTTTCACTTGGATCTCTTGGATACATTCGATTTTGCCGGAGCCATCTTTTTCAGCGACATTCCACTTGGTAAAATATGCCAGTTCCTCTTCTACCATGTTGAGAAGGATTTTACCTTCGCCAAGCCAAGTGCTGGGACTTAAAATAAAGTGATGCTTTTCCATTAAAACATATACCTGCGGCTATAAATGCTTTGTAAAATTCCCAGTGCCATCATCGTGGATACGACCGAGGATCCCCCAAAGGTCACCAGGATCAACGGCACTCCGGTAATGGGGAGAAACCCACACATCATACCAATATTGACGATGATATGCATCGCTAAATAAACAGTTATACCGGCCGAAAGCAGCCGGCCAAACGTATCCTTAGCTCCAGCTGTAACTTGAAAACTAAAATAAATCAAACCGAAAAAGAAGAGCAGCATCAAAAAAACCCCTATCAATCCAAACTCTTCAGCATAAGCCGCAAAGACTGAGTCGGTATGGGCTGCAGGGAGCCATTCCCGGCCCGAGAACTCGCTTTTGTGCCATCCGCTGCCGGTAAGTCCCCCTAGGCCAATCGCCGTCTGAGCCGCTTTTTGATGGTAGGTGTGGGGGTTTAGTCGCTCATATTGATATTCTTTCAAAAATTTTGTTGCATAAGGCTTGAGCTCTTCATGGGATAAGACCCCGGTGAACATCAGCCCTACAAATAAAAAAGCCGCCGCCCCCAGCACGGTCATGACAACCACAACCTTCTTTTGGATCCCCGCCAGATAAAATAGAACCAGAGCAATAGGAAACAAAACCAGGGCAGTTCCAAGGTCGGGCTGTTTTAAAATGAGCACAAAGGGGACTAAAACAATCCCCAAAGCTTGAAAGGCTGTCCTCCAACTCCCCACCTGCCTCCCTTTTGCCTCCAAAAAATAGCTGAGTACCATCACGACGATAAGCTTGGCGTACTCTGAAGGTTGGAATTCTCGTCCTAGAAAAGGGACCCGATACCACCGATGAACGTTTTGAATCGGAGTCGTGAAAAAAAGCCCCACGAGCAGCACCAAGATGATCCCATACAGCACCCAAGACCAGCTCCGTAGCTTCCGATAATCCATCCCCACGAAAAAAAAATAGACGGCCCATCCGATCATAAACCACTGAATTTGGATCTTCGCCGAATGGGTCAGAAAAGCGTCGGACTCATTTCCCGTCATCGAAGAAATCACCATCACGCTAATCCACATGAGCGCTAAGATGAGAGGTACAGTCCGATAATCAATCCGGCTAAGATAACGGTAATCCCACATGATCATTCCTCAGGACTAAATTGAATTCTCGGCAAAAGAGATCTAAAAAAATCCACAGACCAACCCTCGATTTCTCGAGGATTTCGAATAAACCGTTTGATATCTTCCTTTGCAGCTTCCAAATTTAATCCCTCTATTTTTTTCTCCATCAAATTGAGAAAGGCTTCTTGAGTCAAGGATTTTTCAGATGAATAATGTCCCGATTGCCTCATTCGGTTTTCCAAATGCGATAAATGCAATCGAAAGCCTTTTGCAACATACCAAATGAAATCGTACCAATCTCTTCCTTTAACTCGAACTTTATACGGTCGACATAAAAGCGCGTGTATTTTCCCTGCAAATAAATCTTCCGGTACATAAGTACGAACCGAAAATGGTACTGGTTTTGTGAGATATTTAATTTCTGTTGTAAAACCCATCGGTGGATCGATATCGATCTCCAGCTTAATCTTGATGACTTCGTTGGATTGGGTATATCTTTGTAAAGCCTCGTCTAAACCAATCCGAATAAAGGTTTCTAAAGTTCCTGTTTTTAAAAATGCAGAGCGGATCGACTCTTCAGGATGCTTGATTTTATGTTCAACGGTCACCCGCAGGCCTGAAATTTCAAGTTCCTCTTCTATGGCTTTCAAGAAAGGATGCAGGTTAAATGTAGGATCTGATTTCAGAAGTGAAAAATCTAAATCTTCGCTGAATCGGTCGAGTCCATGCAAAATTCTTAGAGAAGTTCCTCCATAAAAAGCAGCATGTTCAAAAAACTTTGCTCTCCATAAACCCATGAGCGAGATTTCCTGCATAATTTCTTGAATTGCATTCACATACTCGTTTTTGGTTTTGGGGGTGTAATTTCCCAGTAAACTTTCGATCGTCGTCGTCATAAATTTTTCAACATGTTAACGCTATTTTTTTTATAAGCCTTTGAAATTTCATCCATCTTTGAAAAATCTAGGCTGCGGAACATTTTTTCATCTATTCTCATTTCTTCGAAAAGATAATGGTGAAGTTGCTCGAGAGTTCGAATGCCCGGTGTTCGATAGACAAGATCAGCCAAAGCCTTTTCCTTAGAGGCAATAAAATAACCCCCTTCCTTTCCCAAACCCTTGTATTCTATGCCGACTTTGAATTTTTCTCGATCGATAGCTTGATACTCAAAAACCCCAAGAGGGGTCTGAAAAGTTTTTGATTTGCCGATTGTTAGTGAAGTCATGACCGTTACCCGCTCTGGAATGAAACCATAGTGGCTTAACGCATATTCAAATGAAACACAGGAAGGGCCATAGATCAGATTTGCGATCATTTCCAAGCAAAGTGAGGAACGACGCCACTCTTCACCAAAGATATAAAGTCCGTTTTTTAATCTAATTATCTTACCCTCAGCAACTAAGGCGGAGATCTTATCTCTTGGCTTTTTCAGCCCTTTCAAATAGCTGATAAGCAGCTGATAATCAAAAACTTCCCCTATTAAGTCGCGTCTTAATGAATCAAAGCTCATAAATATAATTATACAAGTTTTATCCAGAATGTCCAGAAAAATTGGACATACTGGCGAAAAGTTGCATCTTTGAAGAATAGCGGATTGATCTTATAATGCGTGAAATGAAAATTCAGTACATCCAGCTCGACACTATTGATTCTACCAATAACTGGGTAAAAGCCCATCTTTCTGAACTGACATCTTTTACCTGTGTGACAGCAGTGGAACAAACAGCTGGCCGGGGCCGCTTTAAGCGGGAGTGGATCTCTCCCCGCGGTCAAAACATCTATGCGACCCTTTTTCTGACAGTGCCTCTGGGTAGCGATTATCTCTGCAATCTGGGCCAGCTCATGGCCTTTTCCTGCGCTAAAACTTTGCGCGGCATCGGGTTCCCTGCCGAAATCAAGTGGCCGAATGACGTTCTCATCCACGGGAAAAAAATTGCGGGAGTACTCACCGAAACAGTCACTCAAAAAGAGACGATCGGCGTGATCATAGGAATCGGCATGAATGTCAATATGCCGGAAGAAGTTCTTCAGGCTATCGGCCAGCCTGCCGCTTCCCTGCTTCAGCTTTCCAAAAAAAAATGGGATCTCCAAGAACTTCTGGAGCTTCTCATGGACCGTTTTGTCCAGGACCTCGCGCTCCTGCAAAAAGCGAGCTTTTCAGTTTTTCAAGAGCCTTTTGAAAAGATCCTGGCTAACAAAGGGCAAGAGATCACCTGCCGCGATGGCACCCAAACCCTCCGGGGAATCTGCCATTCTATTACCAAGGAGGGATCTCTTCAGCTCCTGCTTCCCTCCGGCGAAATCAAAACGATTCTCGCTGGTGAAATAGGTCTATAAAAAATATTTTACTCAATACACTGAGCAAAATTGCTCAGTGTATTGAGTAAATTGTCGCCTTAGCAAATGGTCTTTTTCGAGTCGACCGCCTTATGGAAGGTCTTGCCGAGATAAAGCGCCGTAATCAGCCAGAAAATCAGCAGCGGAAATCCTAAACAGCCGCTGAGGAGCAAATACTGAGCCCTGCCCGCCACAGCGCCAAAAGCTTTTTGCAGAGGCGCTAAGGCCATGTTAAAAATAGATCCTGCCTCTTTAGAAGCGCGGGAACCGAACGTCTCGATCCATGCTTGGGCCTTAAAGCGGACATCATGGGTTGTCGGGATATAAAGCTGCTTCAACGCAGGGCCGTTTAAGGCATAGTTGATTGCTTTCGCACCCACCATGAGGCCGAAGAGGAACGAGAGGCTATCGAGCGTGAGGAATCCAAAAAGAGCCAGTCCCACGATCACCGGCATAGCTGCCAGTGCCACTCGGATACCCAGAAAGCGGGTGACGTTGCTGATCCCGAAAAATAAGCATAGCAAAGAAACCAAGCTGACGCTGGAGCCATAAAGACTTAAATAGTGGCTGAGGGCGACTCCGGAATAATGGGCGCTTGCTGCAACTTTGAAGTTGAAATCGAAAATAGTGACGACGACTTCGTAGATAAAGTTCGCGGCAAAAATCCCCAGTAGATACTTATGCTTTAACATGAGCTTAAGTCCTTCAAGGAATCCGGGTTCTTGTTTGTTTTCTTCCGTCTTTTCATTATGCCCATGGAATGAAGCCAATAAATGGGAGGGTGTAGCTCTTAAAAAATAATGCAGCAAAGGAATGATCATGAGGATCAGCACACCCAAGATGATCATCGAAAGAGTGTCCGTGGAAAATCCTAGCCGATGAGGAAGCCCCCCAACGCTATAGGGAAAGACGACCCCGCCCATCTGCCCGATCATCACGACAAGAGGAAATCCTCTTTTAGCGGATTCAGGTACTGTAGTATCCGTCGCAAACGCCCAGAATAATGCGATAACCAAGGATCCGAAACTCTCCACAAAAACATACCAAAGATATCCTAATCCTCTTGTGGCTAAGAACAAGGGAAAGGGGCGGGCTGCAATCTCCTCTGCAGTCCCTTGCGCAAAGCTCATCAAAATTCCAAAGCAAAGAACGGCAATTCCATAAAAAGAAGGCAGAATAACGAGCATCCGCTCACGGGATGTTTTCTCGAGCAGCTTCGTATAGAACATCACTAAGGGAAGCAAAGCCAGCACAGAGACGGTTTTGGCATAAGGCAGATGGAGTTTGTCCACCAGCTGAATAAAAATAGAGTCTTTCAAGGGCCGGAGGGTCCAATAAACCCCGATAATCAAGGCGAAAATAAGCCCCATCCGCAAGAATTTTTTAAATTCTTCTTTTTCAAAATCACCAAAATTAAAACGACATATCCACTGAAAAAAATGCAATATCCGTCCTGAAAAACTCATAATTCACCTTAGTTGATATCCTGTATCGTATCTAATTGTTATATATTTGTATTATCGATATAATGGAATAGTTTTATCTAAAAAACAAATTATCGTGAAACTCTTGCAAGAGATTTTAGAGTCTATCACTCCTCGCGAGCAGCTCCGCTCTCTGCGTGATTTGCGAATCGCAGATCTGGAACTGTTCATCACAGCAGCGCACTTAAGAAATCTCGGACAAGCAGCCACTCTTCACCACCTGAGCCAAAGCGCTGCCAGTGCAGCGGGTCGAAGCAGCATTTAGGCGCCCCCTTTGCGTCCATGAGCGGAGGCAATTTCGGCTGACGGAAGAAGGCAGACAGCTTCTTCCCCGCGCCGAAGTTTGGCTCCGGCAGCTGCGCGAAACCGTCGCCGCTCAAGAGGCGCCGCCTCTTCGGCTTGCCACCACCCATGCGATTGCCCGTGTCAGTATGCCTGCCGTCTGGTCCATCGAACCCATCGATTTACAGCTCATGCGTCCCGATCAAGCCTACGGAGCGGTCCTCCGCAATGAAGCGGATATAGCGATAGTTTTAGACAATGCGCCCTGGGAAGGTATTCTCGCTACTGATCTCGGCAGGGGCCATTTCCAGCTTTATTCCACCGACCCCCAGGCTCCTTTAGGGCCCATTCTGCTGCCGGAAGACCAAATGGAAGTCTTGACGCTCCAGCAACGGTGGCAGCAAGTCTTGGGCTATCCGCTTCCCATTAAAGCCCGTGTTCCGAGCTGGTCGTTGATTGCCGACCTCTGCGCCGCTTCATCTCAGGTGGGATTTCTACCCGATTTTCTAGCCCGGCAATCCCTTCTGCATCCCGTAACCTGGCAGCCCGATCCCTCGCAATACCACGTGCTGGCACTCTATCGGCAGTCGAGCGAAAACTTTCAGCTCCGCTTGCAACGGCTTTTGATTGAATGGAGGAAAGTGTTTAATTAGTGCTGCCTTAAACCCGAAAAACATTCCTAATAATCTTCAAAAAAAATATAGATTAAATTTTAATCCGAGATATTCCGTGACTTGCAAAGTTTATAAAGAGCGGATTGGGGTGCATCGGGAAAGAGGTATCTTCATTTTCAGCCTCGGAGTCCTTCTTAGTTTAGGAGGATTATGGGCAGCCGAAGATAATCCAGACCCCACCGTAAAATCCAATCCAAGTCAATTTGAAGACTCTATTGCATGGATTCCTCAAGTTCCTTTAGAAGAGACCGTTACCATAGTGGACTCCACTGCGTGCGGCCTCATCACCCTTCGACATATCGAAGCTGGAGGAATAGGATACGAACATGGCTATTCTTCTTTGACAGGACTTGCTTTTCCCAACACCACACCAGGACGCTGGGTCTGGCCGGTCGTCGATGTCCGCGTCCACGAATTTAATGATAACACCCAAGCAGGAAACCTAGGAATAGGCGCAAGATTCGCCTCTTCGAAACTTTCCCGCGTCTTTGGAGCCAACCTCTACTACGATTATCGAAATACTCATCATGGCTCATATAATCAAATCGGCGCCGGCTTTGAATTCCTGGGCGAAAGAATAGATCTAAGAATCAATGGATATTTGCCTTTGGGCGAAAAGAAACATACGATCACTCACTGCAAATTCCGCTATCCGGGCGGATTTTTGATGGAACGTAAAAAAATCGAAACGGCGATCGGCGGAGGGAACTTAGAAGTCGGGGCTTATATCACTAAAGTTCGTCACTTTTCTTTTTACGCAGCGGCGGGTCCCTATTACCTGACTGGGGATGTCTGCCGGCATGTTTTCGGCGGAGAATTCCGCTTTGACATCTCCTACAAAAAATATGGGTTTATCGAAGGGCGCGTCTCTCATGACAACGTCTTTGAAACAAAAGTTCAGGGCATGATCGGCGTCTCTATACCTCTAGGCTGCAAGCCCGCCAAAAATGGACTGACAAAACGGCAATTTCCTGAAGAGATCATGTCTATCCCTATCGAACGTCACGAGATCATTCCTCTCGAAAAGAATTGCCGCTGGAAAACTAATTTTTAAGACCGTTTTTAGCAACCGTCATACTCGACATAGGAACTTTTTGCAGGGCAAAATTTAGGTTCTTCTGTACGCATTCTCGCACCTCAGGTGAAAGCTCCAGACTGAGGAGCTTTACACAGGCTTTTATCGATTCCTCATAACGGCCGATCCAATAGGCGCAAATAGAATATTCGAGTAAGAGTTGATAATTATAAGTATCATATTCAATGAACAGCAGCGCTTGGGTTGGAGGTTTAATTTCCAAGCCGTGCTTAGCCATTAGATATCCTAGAAAATAGTTTTCCTTGCGCCGATAATAGTTGCTGAGTCGGTAAAGTGGCTCGGCTCTCGTCGGTAGATAATTAAAAGCACGCTGGTAACTTTTAGTCACTACCTCTTCCGGCATTTGAAGATTTTCCTGAATGCAAGCGATTTGATACAGAGACCAAAAAACTTCTTCATACCAACCGCCCATTGAAACTCTTTTCTCAAATGTTTGGATTGCGCGCTCGAGCATTCCGGCATCTCTGTAACTGTAAGCAAGGTAAAAAACCCAGCGGGCATGATCCGGCTCTTTCTTCAAGGCTGCCTCGAGCACCTTTGCATCTTTAAGGAACTTCTTCGGATCGCGGGACCGGTCCCCTCCCCCCATGATGACCATATTTACGCCCTCTAAAGTCGCAGCATTATAAGACCAGGGAAAGCAGACTAAGACCTCATGCACAGGCCCTATCCATTTCCATTCCAGGTTACTTTTAACGAGCTGATTACGAAGATAAGTGACCGTGCTGTATAGCGTATTGATCAGATAAAAATCTTTATCTAAGGGCGGCATTTTAAAATTAGCATCGATTTTAAAAACATCGTCGGCATCGATGAACAGTAGATAATCGGCTTTTCCTTTGGCCAAGTTGAGCGCTTCGTTGCGGTTATGGGCAAAATCGACCCAAGGACGCTCATGCAATTCCCCGGGGATATCCTTCATGAATTCTTTGATTATCTCTTGCGTCCTGTCGGTCGACCCCGTATCGACAATGACCCAATAATCAATGAGAGGTTTGACGGAAGCTAAACATCTTTCGATCACATGGGTTTCATTTTTTACAATCATGTTCAAGCAGACCGTCTGCCTCCGCTGAGGTGGCGTTTCTACCTTAGCTTCTTGGATGACAGAGGTTATCTCTGTCTGCTTCGAGGTCGTACAAGCTGAAAAAATTAAGCAAATGATGATGAATAATTTTCTCCTCATGGACTCTTTGCCTCCTCGCTGGTTGCAGACTTGATCAAGTGGATGAAATTCTCAATAAAATGATCGATGGAATAAAGCTGCGCCTCTTTGCTATTCAGAAATAGCTGAATATTCTTCAAGTATTCTGCATGCACTTGAGGGGTCATATAGCGCAGATAGCGGTAGAGCTCGGCCTCATCCTTAAAATCTGCGCGGGCGATGTAGCAATTTTTTGGGATATATTGCGAAATATTCGGTGCTCCCCAATAAACTGGCACCGTCCCCGCCTGAAAACAGTCGAAGATTTTTTCTGTGATATAACCCGGCACCCCGCGGACATTTTCGTATGCAAAACAAAACTTATAATATTTCAAGTAATCGATTTTGCGGTCGATGGCTCCTTGGTAATGCTTAAAGGAGGCCTCCCATCCTTTCCCATACAAATCAAAATCGGCATCAGGAAGGGTTTCAAAAAATTGAATGACCCTCCGACGTTCTGAATAAAGCTCTCCTGGATAAGAAGAGTGTTTATTGCAAGCAACAAGAGTACACGTCCGCCTTGTAAAAAAATCGACAGGCTCTGGAATCATAGGACGGTAAACGGGATAGTAGAATTTAAAATATTTCTTGCCGTCAACAAGATCATCATTCCATGTAAACACCTTCGAGAACAGTTCATGGTAAGCGACGTTATAATTGGTGGGATGAACGGAGGGGGGTTCCCATAAGAACAAGATGAGTTTTTCTTTGGGATAGCGATCTAAATAGGAGAGTTGATCTGGAAAGACATCAAAGATAATCAAGTATTCAAAAGGTGGAAGCGATGCCAAAGAATCTGCTTGAAGCAGTTCATAGCCTGCCTCCGCGGCTGCTTCGCGCAATCGAACCATGACCTCTAAGCAGTTATCTCGATTAAAAGCCGGATTATCTACCGCGAAAAGCTGTCCCCACCAACCCGGCGTGATATAAATCGTTTTAGCGAGCTGTTTTTGCGCATAATGCACGAGAGACTGGTACTTTTCCTTCTGACGAAGATAATGATCGACTTCTGCCTGCTCCTCTGCTTTGGTCTTGTGGTCATTGAGGGGCGTATGGATATTATAAACATAGCCGATGTCAGGGATAAATCGGCTATGATGCCCCGCCATTTCTAACATCGGCAGCATCATCGCAAGGTCATATCCCACACGGAAAAAATCGCCCTTGTACATCAAATCTTCTTGCTTGATTTTTTGAAAAAGCCCTGCATAAAAAGTGCGCAGAGCGGTGGTTCCCTGATTGGAAGATCGGAAAAGATTTTGCTCAATCACATGCGAAGGGATGGCTGCTCCAAATCCCGGTTTGTAGCTGGGATAATAGATGAATTGACCATAGGTCATCCAAACTTGGGGATCGGCATAAACCTTACTCAGCTGAGCGAGAACATCGCGGTGAGCCATCCAATCATCCCCATCTAAATTCACGATAATTTCATGGGGAGAACAAGACCATACCGCTTTAAAAATATTGGCGAGCGCACCTTTATTTTGGTCATTGATGATCACTTCAACTCGATGCGCCTGCCCCTTTTTTTGAGCATATTCCTTCACCAGGATCCCCGTTCCATCGGAAGAGGCATCATCGATATAAATCACCCGGTAGTCATCGCAGGTTTGAGAAAAAATGGAATCGAGATTGCGCTTGTAAAATTCTTTATTTTGATGCGAAGGAACAATGAATACAAACCGCTTCTTAGGAGCAGCCTCTACTTGGGTATAAAACAACGCCAAAAAAGCTAGCAATAGCCCCATAATTGTCTTTTTCACCACCATACAAACTCCCGGTCGAGCCAAAATAGGGAATCCGGCTTGATCTCTTCACGGCTATGAGGCATACGCTCCATCGGCACAAAGTCTGAAATCCCGAGTTGATAGAGGATGAGCGAGAGAACATTTTGATCGGAGCGCGGAGAAAAATAAGCATCTTTATCGTAGGCTGCTCGGTACCACCAGTCGGCAATAAGACGGCCTTTAGCTTGTGTAAGATCGACACCAAAGAGACCGGCAGAGCAGGAAGGAACTTGGTTAGTCTGCTGATGCGTCAATCCAAAATAAGCCGCTGCGGGAGGATTTGTGTAGGGACCCACCATGCGCGTATTTCCCATAACGAAGCATCCCTTTTCTTCGATCATTTTGAAAATCTCATTTAAACTGACCAGCGGAACGACAGAGGTATCCAGCCAAAGGACCCGTTTGTAGCCCAGGCGCTGCGCCTCTTTAAAGAAACAGGCTTTGAAAGCATACGGCACATGGGCAAGAGATAGAGAACCTCCTTCAGTATCGGGCCATCCGCCTAGTCTGTAGAGTACATGCCCTTTAAAGTCGGAATCAACGATATGGCCCAGAAGCCGCTTCAGCCCCTTGGGGTATCCGCGGTTAAAGGTGGCGTAAATGAGAATGCAATTTTCTTTGTCATTTTCATCGCAGTTCACGGGCACGATGCCTGATCGGGGTAGTTCATCAGGCGTATTGCCGATGATCTTCATGCCCTTGACAACGGAAGTCATGTCGCCTAGGCGCTCGATATTCTCCCGCTTATCTTGAGAAAGATATCTTTGTATCATCCGATAATCATGCAGCGAGGGATGCAAAGGATCTTCAATCTCACTATAGACAGATGGAGGTTCAAAAGAAGGAAGCTCGGCTAGCGGAGAATACTTTTTCTTGCTGCGAATAAACCGGTCCATTTTTTCTTCCAAATTTCCCGGATTTTTATTTTCGTTGAGTGGATGGCTGTTATTATAGACGTAGAGAATAGGAGGAATGAACTTAATATGCTTGCCCGCCATTTCTGAAATCGGGATGGAATAAGCTAAATCTCCTGCTTTCTGGATGAACTGTTTATCGTAGAAAAAATCTTCTTTGTTGATTTCTTGAAAAAGCCCCGCATAAAAAGTTCGAGGAAGGGTGATTACTCCTCCCAGCGATCTAAAACTATTCTGTTCAACGACTCCCAAGGGAAGTTCCGATGCAAACCCTTTCCTGTAATTAGGATAGTAGATGAACTGGCCGTAGGTCATCCAGACATCAGGATCTTGATAGACTTGATTCAAATAACTCAAGACCTCGTCATGAGCGAGCCAATCATTGTTATCCAAATCAATAACAATTTCATTTTTATTGCAGAGATGAACAGCCTGGCAAATGCAAGCCAGGGGACCATTGCGCGTTTTATTTTTAAGAAGAGTAAAACGGTTTTCCAAGTGATTTTCTTTGACATACTCTTCGATGAGTTTTTCCGAACCATCGGTAGGCCCATCTGCGACGCAAATGACACGGTAATTTTCATATTTTTGATGAAAGACAGAATCGAAGCTCATCTCATGCCAGTCCCGATCATTATAAGAAGGCATGACCAAGACGAACGGTTTTTCTAAACCGCCGATGGATTGAAAGGCTCCTAGACAAAGAATAATGGCGATAAAATTTTTCAAAATTTTAATCATAATTAATAAGGTTTTATGATGGGTAGATATTTTTCTTTTTTTCGTGTCTCCAAGCCCAATTGGAACTGCCGCTCTCGATTTTGTTGGGCGTCGTTGCCAGGCGTTGCAATATTATAAACATAGAGCACGTCAGGGATAAACCGGATGTGCTCTCCTGCCATTTCTAAAATAGGCCACATGTAAGCCAAATCGCCCGCCATAGGAAAAAACTCGCCGTTATACATCAAATCTTCTTTTTTGATTTGATGAAAAAGCCCCGCGTAGAATGTCCGGGGTGCTGTAGTGACCCAGTTGTATTCTCGAAAAGCATTCTGCTCGATAATTTCGCGAGGAACTTCAGCAGCCCACCCCGGAGATCCGCAGGGATAATAGATGAATTGTCCATACGTCACCCAGACCTCCGGATCGGCATAGATGTCGTTAAGCTTTTTAAGGACATTTTCATCCAAAAGCCAATCATCTCCGTCCAAATTGACTACAATCTCATAAGGCTTACAGAGCCAAATGCCTTTATAGACATTTCCTAATGCCCCTATCCTTGTCTTATTCCGAATAAACTTGACGCGATGATCTCGATCTTTTTCTTGAAGGTATTCCTTCACAAGATCTCCCATCCCATCAGGAGAAGCATCATCGATAAAAACCACTCTAAAATTATAGTAATTTTGCGACAAAACCGAACCGAGATTCTTCTCAAACCAATCTCGGTTCTTATAAGAAGGAATGACAACAACAAAGGGCTTTTCGTAGAAGGATGAAAGAGTCGCAGATAAGGGACAGCACCAAAAGAGATTCAAGAGTAAAACAAATAAGGTAATGACCAAAACAGCACCTCTCAAATTCCAAGACCATTTGTTTAAAAACAGCCATAGTGAATGGACGATTTGAAAAAAGGCAACTTATTTTTTAGATCTTTCTTGAATCGCCTGAACTATGGGATCAATCGAGCTTTGATAAGCAGAATAAGGTCTAGGACAATGGCAATCGATATAATCTGAAATGCGAATCTTGCTGATATCGGTCTGCCAATTTCCCCGATCCAGTCTTCCGTCGGCTCCATGGCGTAAACGAATGATATGTCCGCCCCTTTGTTCCCATGCCGTCGCGGACTTGTATAACATGACCTCGTCCGTGTTCCAACCGTATCCAAATTGGGCCCATTGGTATATCCGCTCATAGATTTGTTCACGATTAAATACCTGAAAAATATCACTAAAGACACAGCCTTTAGCCGCTACATAACACATCGGAAAATTTGTTATCTGATACCCCTCACGATAAACCAAAAAATTATCGTCCGGACAATGAGAAGCTCCCTCTCTAAAGTAGCTCTGAGAAATAGGAAGCATATCTATATCAGAAATCAGACATCCTTCTTCGGGGAAAAGGCAAGGAAGAAAAAGTCGGACCACTTGAGCTTGCAGCGACTCAGGAATACCAGGAAGAGGATCCAATCGGATCACATCCCCGATCGTAGTATCAATCGGGCAATCTTTGCTGGCGATCAAAGCTAAGGTCGGCCGAAGCCCCATTGCTTCCCATAGCGGAGCGACGACAGGCCAAAACTCGATATATAGCGGATTATTATTCGTCGATAGAATAACCCGCTTAAGCTCCAACCCATTCAAGGCCGAAAAAAGGCAAAGAAAGCTGCATAAACTCATTCCCATTTTACGCATCCACATGTTTTGACCTTTTTTCTATTTTTGAAGCTATCTATACTACACAAAACACTCACAATGACAAGAAAAAATTACCTCCTTGCCTGCCTATGTCTCCTCCTTTTGAGTTCTCTGAGGGCTGATGAGATTGATCATGTTTTGAGACATCATATGATTCTCTGCACGGGCCCTTCCTTGGAAAGAAAGCAAATGCTCAAGGAAAACACAGAAAGAGACTTACGTTTAATCCCTTTTAAGAAGATATTTTTGTCCTCCAATGATCCTCAAAATAGCGACCTTATTTTTGCCGGAAAAAAACCTATTTGGGAACTCATCGATGAAAGGGGCAAACAGATTGACTGTCTCAATTGCATCCTCACAACGATCAAAAATGCCGTCAACGATCCGACATGCAAAGATGATGATATTATTCTGTTTAAGCATGAATCGCTCTACATTAACGATATGCATCTGGTTCGAAAAGCTGTAGAAAAGATCCTGGAGGGCTACGATATAGTAGTCCGCTATTGGTCCCCGGATAAGTTTTATATGACTGACGCTTTCTTCATTAAAGTCTCTTCAGCGCGCAAAATTTTCCAAAATCACCCACAACTCACGACTTTCCAAGAGCAGCAATTTTGTGAAGAATATTTCACAAGCATGATTGTGAGCGCATTACCAAATGTTTACTCTATTCCTTATTCTCACTTCACGAGAAAAGACACAGAACTCGGACTCTTTCATATTCCTGTTGCCGGAGAAGAAAATTGGGAAGGTTATTGGGATAAGAAAAATTATCACACGCTCTTTAAGGAGTAGGTTCGACGGGTTGCCATTCTTGAGGAGGGCGGAGCCGGCTAATAGCTTCAGTGAGAACTATCGTGAGAGCCTCTGCCTCTTCTTTTCTCTTCTGATCAGGATGCAATGCAAGATAGTATTTTTTAGTTGCCTCGCGTAACTCTTTTTCAGAATGATCGGGCTTTAGATTTAGAAGATCTAACGGAGAGCTCTTTGCGAAAACTTTTTTCTTAAACTGAGCATAGTCAGAAGGTAGAGAAGGATCTTCGACTCGGCTAATGTGATTAAATCTCTCTTTCAAGAAATCTTTCCAATCCACAGGATCGGACCCAGGCGCAGAAGCAGCTGCTCTCTCAAAATGTTTTGTGGAAGAAGATTTAAAGTTTCTTGTCTCAAAATCATCCCAACGCCGGTTAAGATCCTCCCATTCTTCTCTACTTCTTTGGTAAGTTCCCCCAAATTGATCTTTCGCTCCACCACCGATGAAAATATTAAAGCGATGATAATTCAAATAGCGGGGAAGTTGCCCTATCCATTGTTGCCCAATCGAATAATTAGGATACCAAAAAAGTGCTTGCGAAGCGACCCACTGAATAATCCACTGATGCCTCTTGATCCTTCCGGGAGGAGCTTTTAACCAAACGCCGAACAAAGTCATCGCTGGTACAGCTGAACTCATCATCAGATACATGAGCTGTTGAGTAGGTGAAACGATGATTTTTCTCTTGGCAATTTCCAGAAGATCATACCTTGAAAAACCGTGATAGAAGCAAAAAGCAGTTTCAGCGATCCCTACAATCATATCTGCCAGGATTGTCAAAGGGGTGCCGCAGAAGACGAGCGGATATACAACCATCCCCGCGACGTACCATTTAGCACTATTAAAATTGGGAAGCTCAAAGTCTGCGTTGACCTTCAACCATTGAAGAAGACGAGTTCTTTCTAAAGAAGTTTGCCATCGAGGCCGTATCTTATTTTTTATCGTCTTTATGAACTCATCATGCACATATCTCGTCGGATATTCAATGAGCTGAAAAGCCGAAGGAATTGGAGAGTAAGTTTTAACGGGTTTATAAGCAATAGATGTCATAATTATATCGAATAATTTTATAACAAGAACTAATTAAAAACAATTATTAAATAAAAAATTTACTGTTTAAGAAAAGAAAGATCGGGGATGACCTGGATGCTCGGATGCACACGGGTCTGAAGGATCTGCTGGATGGCATTCAGGGTCGAGCCGGTGGCAGAATAACACGTGGTGCAAGAGCCTTGATAAGCAATTGTCAGCTGATACTGATCCGAAAGACCCATGATCTGAATCCCGCCGGCATCGAGCTCGATATACGGCCGGATCTCCTTTTGAATCACTTCTTCTATGACACGGATTTTGTCGGCCTGAGGCAGATTTTCCCATCCCGGATAAAGTCCTGCAGAGACAGTATCAGGATGTAACGGAGAGTCGATATAGACTTCATCAAAAGGGATATCGGTGCATTGCTCGGAGGCTGTTTCAATCGCACTGAGGACTAAATTGAGGTGGCCATAAACCTCGCGGGGAAATGCCTCGGCATCACTTTTATCGCGCACTTCTCGGTCGATGAGATCGGCGCTGATGCGCCTTGCTTGATCATAGTTCTTCCGCAGCAGCAATTGACAGGCAGCTTCCAAGGCGCCGATCAGTGCGGAAGCCCCAAAAACTTGATAGCGGATGTCGGAAATAATCCCGTCGCTCTCATCCACAAGCCAGTACATCGTCACGGCATTGCCTTCGGCAATACTCCCCTCGCGCCCTATTACTAACCGTACTCCACGACCTAAGGTATCTTCAGGTAGAAAAAATCCTGCAAACTGAGGATGTTCGATTTTATACGCTAATTTTTTGCTGTAGTGGGCCCAAGGGTAAGGGAGGTAGAAAACATCTTTATTCATAGGCAGCTGCTCAAAGTGGAGAGTTTTCGAACGGAAGAGACAATCACATCGAGCGCCTCTGCTAAATCGTCTTCAGTGGTTTCATGAGAAATTGCAAAACTCACAGCCGAGTGACATATTTCTTCCGATATTTTGCAGCTTCTTAATTGCGCAGAAAGTTTTTGATACTGCCCTCCCCCTAAGCTTGCATAAACCTGACGCCGATGCAGGAGGTAGAGAAGAGACTCTGCCGTCACCCCCGGAAAAGCGACCGCAGAGACATGGGGAAGACGGTCGGCCTCTTGAAACAGAACTCGTGTATCGGGCAGCGCAGCTTTGAGCTCAGCCTCAAAAGTATCGCGCAACCGAGCTGCTTCCATAGAAAATTGCTCGAGCCGCTGCATTTCTTCTTCAACCGCCCCTGCAAGTCCTGTCAGGGCAGCCACATTGTGGCTGGATTGCCGAGGTTTTTTTCGCTGCAGCAACCCTCCTATTCCTTGGGGCGTGTGAATTTTATCTCCATCAAACGTCAGAAAATCAACTCCTAACTCCTCTAACGAAACCGGTAGCTTTCCCACCATCGCACTTGCATTCACATGGACTTGGATGCCTTTTTCATGGCAGAGCCGAGCGATCTCCTGGATAGGCTGAATCACCCCTGTGAGTGCATTTGAACCTGAAAAAGAAAACAAAGAGGTTTTAGGTTTAATGGCTTCATCCAAGGCTTCGAGCTGTAGGCATCCTTTAGCATCTACAGGAATAAGCCTTGTGACACAGCCGAATTCTTCCAGCCGGCTTAAGGAAAGTAAGATAGGAGCTTCTTCAATCGCGGTTGTCAAAAGATGGTTTTTGCCTGTTTCTCGGATCTCATCGAGATAGAAATTTATCAGCATCTGAAATATCGCTTCCGAGCCTCCCGATGTCAGAATAAAATGGTCCTGCTCGGACGCTCCCAAGAGCACATAGAGTTTTTTAAGGGCCCCATCGACATCCGAGTATAGTTCTATTCCTTTTTGATGCGGTGCAGAAAGGGTCCCCCATTTCTCACGAAAATAATGATTCATTTTCTCGACCACAGTCGGTGAAGGGCGCGTCATAGTCTGGTGATCGAGATAAATTTCTCTATTCATCTTTTGTCCACCGATTTCCTTCAAAAGTATAAATGACAGGCGCTCCTGTCGCCATTTCGAGCTTGACGACCTCATCTTTAGATAAATGATCGAGGAACATGACAATCGAACGAAGCGAATTTCCATGAGCAGAAATAAGAACGTTTTTCCCTTGTTTCAAAAGCGGAACGACCATCTCTTGAAAATACGGGATGGAGCGGGCGGCTGTCATCTCCAGGCTTTCACCTTCCGGTGGCGCCACATCAAAACTTCTGCGCCAGATTTGCACTTGATCGGCTCCATATTTTTTTCTCATCTCGTCTTTGTTCATTCCTTGTAGACGTCCGTACATCCGTTCGTTGATCTGCCAGGCCACATGTACGGGGATGATCGATTTCTTCTCTTCTTCACTATAAATCTCTGCCCATTCCTCGAGCTTTCCCTCCCCTGGATGGAGAACGACAGGAACCTGATCCCCTTCATGGACACTCATCGCCAGCATAGCGGTCATTTGAGCCCTGATCAGCGAAGAGACAAAAATCACATCGATAGGAATGTGAGCAATTTTTTTACCTGCCTCCAAAGCTTCTTGGATCCCCTTAGCGCTCAGCGGGATATCTACCCATCCTGTAAAAATATTTTTTTCATTCCAAACGGAGGCTCCGTGTCGCAGGAGGATTAATTTTGCCATGATCTTTCCTTGTCTTTTCTTCTTTTTAATGATACCATTTTACCCATATGAAACGCTTGAGTAAAGCATTAGCAGCAGCCGGTGTCGCCTCTCGAAGGGCCTGTGAGGAATTAATTTTTGAAGGCAAAGTGACCGTCAACGGTCAAATTGTCCTTACTCCTCAAACCTTAGTCTCTTGGGAAACCGACGAGATCTGCATCGACGAAATCCCTGTTTCGAAAGAACAAGAAAGAGTTTATTTTATTTTGAATAAACCTAAAGGATATATTTGCACGAGCGCCCGGATCGGCTCGAAAAAGCTCGTGATCGACCTTTTTCAAAATCTTCCTTACCGTTTATTCACGGTAGGACGCCTGGACCGCGATACCACGGGGCTCCTGATTGTGACAAACGATGGCCATTTTGCTCAGCAAGTGATCCATCCCTCCAAAGGACTCACTAAAGAATATATCGTCAAAGCCGCTCAAGAAGTCACGCACGAACATTTAGCTTCCATTGCGAAAGGTGGGCTCATTGAAGGTACCCGCGTCAAACCTGTCCGAGTGGCAAAAATCCGCAAAGGAACGATTAAAATTGTCGTCAGGGAAGGAAAAAAACGTGAGGTGCGCCTTCTGGCTCAAAAAGCAGGATTAGAAGTTGTCTCTCTTCATCGCGTTCGCATCGGATCTCTTGTGCTTGGAAACCTCGAAGTCGGCGAGTACCGTCCTTTGACCGAGAAGGAAAAGAAGTTGCTCCTCAATCCGAATTCCGATATATAAGAGGATGTTTAATAATTTATTTTTGATCGATTTTCGGTGCTTTTTGAGCCGCTTTTCGATTCAAAATGAAGGGNNNNCCCTTCATTTTGAATCGAAAAGCGACCAAAAATCGATTGAAAACTAAATGATTAAAGACCCTCTGAATTGAAAAATTTATTTTCGGTCTCTCATGTTGACAATTGCACGTTTATTCGGCAAATCGCCGTTTGCTCCTTTGCAGACCCATATGAGCCGTGTGAGTCTTTGCCTCGAGAAACTCGCTGAGATTATTTCCCATTTACCCCCCACCGATAAAATCGTCGAAGACCTTTGCAAGTTGGAGCATGAAGCCGATCTTACAAAAAATGATATCCGCAACCATTTGCCGAAAAATATTTTTCTTCCCATGGAACGAGGACACTTTCTCGACATTCTTTCCATCCAAGACAGCTTGGCCGATCAAGCTGAAGAAATCGGGTTATCTTTAAAACTCCGTCCTTTAAATGCAACGGAGTCTTTACGCTCTGATCTTCAAACGCTGTTTAAAAAAAGCTACGATACTTTTTTATCCGCCCGCCAAATCATCGGCGAAATCGACGAACTCTTAGAAGCTTCTTTCGGAGGAATCGAAGCGGAAAAAGTCAAATCGATGGTGGAACAAACAGCGCATAAAGAATACGAAGCAAAAAAATTTCAACGTCTCTTGAACACCAAGTTATTTGCAGAGGGCGGCAGCTTTTCTGCCCCTGATTTTTACCTCTGGACTAAGCTCATTGAAGACATCGGCAATATTTCCGTTATTTCCGAACGACTTGCCAACCGTATTCGTATGGTGCTCGAACTTAAATAATACATGGACATTCATTCGATACTAACCGTCCTTATCCTTGTGATTGGCTTCTACATGGCCTGGAATATCGGAGCCAACGATGTTTCCAATGCGATGGGAACTTCCGTGGGATCAGGAGCGCTGACTTTGAGGCGCGCTGTGCTTCTCGCTGCTGTTTTAGAATTTTGCGGCGCTTATTTTGTCGGAGCCAATGTCTCAGAAACGATGCAGCGCGGCCTTGTAAACCCCGAAATCTTCCTCACTCAGCCCCTCATTTTAATTCTCGGTATGTGCGGCGCCCTTTTAGGAACAAGCTTTTGGCTTCAGCTCGCTTCTTTTTTAGGATGGCCCGTCTCCACAACACATGCGATCGTCGGAGCCATTATCGGTTTTGGAGCCATCGCCGGAGGCTTTCAAGCTATCCTTTGGGGAGAGGTGATTTCGATCGTTATCAGTTGGATTATTTCACCCCTGATCAGCGGGGTCATCTCTTTCATTGTTTTTTCCTTTCTACAGAAAAAGATTCTCTACGCAATGGACCCTGTGGAAGCGACCCGAAAGGCCATTCCTCTTTTCTTCTTCATTGTTTTTACGACCTTTACATTAAGCCTTCTTTCCAATGGCCTTCAGAATCTCGATTTGCAGATCTCTTTTGTGGCGGCCTTGGGAATAGCTTTATTCGCAGGAGTAATTGCCGGCGCCATCGCCTATTTTGTGATTCAGCGCATGGGAGTTCCGACAGGGTATATCCAACCGCAAAGACCTTATTCACCGCAAGCCGTTGTCAGTTTAGACAAGGCTATCAAGCATCTGCAACGTGTCCGAGTCTCTTCTTCGAATGAGACTCATGAACGCATCACAGCAATCCTTCAAGATGTGAAATCGCTTTCTCTCGAGCTGCGGGAAGAGACCCATTTTGGGGAAAGGGCGACTGAATACCACTTTGTTGAAAAGGTGTTCGTCTATCTCCAAATTATTAGCGCCTGTTATGTTGCTTTTGCCCATGGGGCTAATGATGTCGCCAACGCCATTGGCCCCGTCGCCGCTGTTCTCGATGTTTTAAGAAATGGGGCGATCTCAGAAACCTCTACGATCCCCTCCTGGCTCCTGGCTTTAGGAGGCTTTGGCATCGTCATCGGCCTTGCTACCTGGGGTTGGCGCGTCATCGAAACCATCGGAAAAAAAATTACCGAACTGACTCCCACACGCGGGTTTTGTGCAGAGTTTGGCGCTGCGACGACGATTTTGATCGCCTCCAAATTAGGACTTCCCATCTCAACAACGCATTGCCTCGTCGGAGCCGTCCTCGGCGTCGGCCTCGCTCGCGGTCTTTCCGCCCTGAACCTGGGCATGATCCGTGAAATTGTCCTCTCCTGGATCGTCACCATTCCGGCTAGCGCAGGGATGAGCATCCTCTGCTTCTATATCTTGAAGGCTTTTTTCCTTTAAGATGGGATTGCGACAATCCCCGTCGGAGCCGCACCCTCAAGATCCGCTATCGAACCTGATAGTTCAGAGATGTACGTGGAAAATAAAAACACAACTTCTCCCAATACTAATCAGGTGTATGTCATCGATATCTCAACGGGGACTATCACGCAAAAAATTACCGTGAGAAACCGTCCTTGGGTATTCTCTCTTTCTGTTCCTATTGCTAACCCAAATTCATTGAAAGTAAAAGCTGAATAAGGAGAAAAGCTCTCGCTCGAAGGGGAGAGCTTTTTCGTCAGTCCATCACAAAAATGAAGCTTGCAGAATACGGATAAAAGCAGGGCCGCAGCTAGGACAAAAATCCTCAAATATTTATTTGCTTAAAAAATTCTTTGTCGTATGATTTTTCTAGCAAAAAACCTAACCCATAGGAGGGAATTGCTATGAATTTTATTGCTAGATGTGGACTCGTTTTATTTTTATCATGCCTTTCCATCAATGGACTCTTTGGACTTTCTTCAAAAGTCTATGTGGCAGACCATGCTGGACATGCAGCGACTGTCATTGACACTGCAACCAATACCGTGATAGCCACAGTGACTGTCGGCAGCATGCCTCAAATGACTGCTATTACTCCCGATGGGTCTCAAGCCTATGTTGCTAATTCATCCAGTGGAAATGTCACAGTGATTGATACTTCAACAAATACAGTCTCAACCACTGTCACAGTAGGAACAAGCCCCATATTTATTAGCATCACTCCCGACGGGACACAAGCCTATGTTGTCAATGCTACTTCCAACAATGTGAGCGTTATTAATACCTCTACCAATACCGTCGCTGCAACCATCAGCGTAGGATCATCTCCTCAATATCTTGCAATCACTCCCGATGGATCAAAAGTTTATGTCGCAAACCATAACACCAATACCATCAGCGTCATTGACACTTCAACCAACACCGTGACAACAACCATCACGACGGGAAGCACTCCGACATGCATCGCCATTACACCTGATGGGACACAAGCCCTGGTCACCAATAACAATGCAAATAGCGTCAGCGTTATCGACGTCTCTACGGACACGGTATCAACTACGATTTCGGTAGGTTCGCATCCCGTTTCTGTTGCCATTACACCGGACGGAACCAAAGGATATGTCACGAACCAATCCTCTGGAACTGTCAGCGCCATTAATATTTCCACGAGCACGGTAAGTTCGACCATTACAGTCGGATCATCGCCCAAGAACATCGCTATCAAATCCGATAGTTCAAAAGTCTACGTGGAAAATGTGAATTCCAAGACCGTCAGCGTCATCAACACTTCTACAAATACAGTCTCATCCACCATTAGCTTGATCAATAATCCTTTCGATATAGCGATAACACCCGATGGAACACAAGTCTATGTCTCCTTTCCCGGAAGTAATAAGGTAAGCGTGATCAATACCTCAACTGACACTGTCTCAACCTCCGTCTCCGCGGGAACACAACCTTGGGAACTTGGGATCTCGGTTGCTATTTGAGCAGATCTAAAGTTTCCTAAAGCGCCTGAAATCCGATCTCGATCGGAAGGAAAGGCGCTTTAATCTTTTCTATTCATAGAAAAACCTTCGAGAATTATCACCTTCTCAAATATTCACTTGCTGCAAAAAAAAGATTTTACCTATTATCTTTTTCAAAAAAACGCTAGCGCAGGAGAAAGATGATATGAATTTTATCTCTAGATTTGGCTTCATCTTATTTTTATCTTGCCTCTCATGCAAGGGGCTGATGGGCCTCTCTTCAAAAGTCTATGTTACCAACCATTTTGGAGATAATGTGAGTGTGATTGATACGGCAACGGATACCGTCATCGCAACCGTCGATGCAGGCCATCAACCTTCATCCGTCAGTATTCTTCCCAATGGGTCAAAAGCTTATGTCGCTAATTTTTTTGATGCCCAGATCACCGTCATAGATACCGCAACAAATACAGTGAAAACAAGTATCCCTGTAGGAATGAATCCCCTACAGGCTCGTATATCTCCAAATGGAACCAAAGTTTTTGTTGCCAATAGCAATTCCAACACCATCAGCGTTATCGACACTTCGACTGATACCGTTATTGCCACCATTGAAGTGGGAGAAACTCCTACCTTCACTGCATTTACTCCGGACAGCTCCAAGGCCTATGTTGCCAATACTAGCGACAATATCGTCAGCGTCATAAACACGGCGACTAATACAGTCACTACATCCATCATGACGGGCAAAAGCCCATTTTGCGTTGCTATTACCCCGGATGGAACTAAAGCCCTCGTTGCAAACTTTAACGACAACACCGTGAGTGTCATTGATATTGCTTCAAATACTGTATCGACCACGATCTCTGTAGGAATGCGCCCCACCTTTGTGGGTATTACGCCAGATGGAACCCAGGGATACGTCTCCAACCTGCTATCTAATACCGTGAGTGCCATTGATATTTCTACAAATACAGTTACCGCGACAATAAGTGTCGGAACAGGACCCTATCGAATGACGATCACTCCTGATAGCTCAAAAGTGTATATAGAAAATAATAATTCAGGCTCGGTCAGTGTTATTAATACTTCAACCAATACGGTTTCATCAACGATTGCTTTGCCTGATAATCCGTATGCGATTGGTGTAACACCCGACGGAACCAAAGCCTACGTCTCGATTGTTGATACGAATCAAATCAGCGTTATCGACACCTCCACGGATACCCTCACAACTTCGGTCACGGTCGGAAGCGCTCCTTGGGGGCTTTCTATTTCTGTCCCCATTGCAACCCCTCTATTGCAATCTACCAGCGTCGAAAGTGGATTTTGGAGTGGGTTTTTTAGGCAAGCTAAACACCCTTAAAAAACATGAAGCAAAAACGCAGATTTATATTTCTCTTCCTTTTCTCTGTTTTCTTAATTGCACCTGCTAAACAGCTTTTTGCTAAAGAAGAATCGTGCAAGCCTCCCAAGCAAGGCCCTCCAGGACTTCCAGGTGTCCCAGGTCAACCCGGTCCTCAAGGGCCAACGGGGCCCACTGGACCTAGCGGTGGTCCTCCGGGTGGAACAGGGTTTACAGGACCGACGGGATTTACAGGACCTACCGGCCCAACGGGTCCCACGGGCGCGGGCGCTACAGGACCCACAGGGCCTACAGGCGGTACTGGCAGCACAGGACCCACCGGGCCTACTGGATTTGGAGCAACGGGCCCAACCGGATTTACAGGATCGACAGGGTTCACAGGACCTACCGGCCCAACGGGTCCCACGGGCTTCGGAGCGACAGGACCTACAGGGCCTACAGGCGGTACTGGCAGCACAGGACCCACCGGGCCTACTGGATTTGGAGCAACGGGCCCAACCGGATTTACAGGACCGACAGGGTTCACAGGACCTACCGGCCCAACGGGTCCCACAGGCTTCGGAGCGACAGGGCCTACAGGCGGTACTGGCAGCACAGGACCCACCGGGCCTACTGGATTTGGAGCAACTGGACCGACGGGATTTACAGGACCCACAGGGTTCACAGGGCCTACCGGCCCAACGGGTCCCACGGGCGCGGGCGCTACAGGACCCACAGGGCCTACAGGACCCACAGGACAAGCTGGAGGCTTGCTCAGCGGTATTTTCATCGATACTCATGCCGACTCTTCTGATGCGATCAATGGTATCATTCCTGCGTTTCGAGCTACGGCTGCTCCTCATACAGGTGCGCAATACGGTGCCATCAATTTTCAATTTGCTGTAAATGCCTTTGGAACAGATATTGCCTTGGGGACAGGATCGGATGGGTCTAAGTCTTATATTCAAATCTTCACAGCAGGAACTTACCTCATCGAATTTGGCATTGTCTCTGCTACTGGTGGAAGGGTAGGAGGAGTGACCCTTAATGGTAGTCTCATCGTCGACACTCTCCAGAATATTGGAGCGAGCAACGTCTCTGCATCCCTTCCTTACCTTATTAAGATCGCTGCAGGAGATCTCAAGTCGTATCCTAATGTGACTTTCCCTAATGCCACCAATGGAACGTATGCGCTTCTCCAACTGGTCAACGCAGATACAACGGCATCACAGAATATTCGTTTAAGCACGACGGCAGGCACAGATGGTACGATTACCGGCACTTCGGCGTCTGCTTTTGTCTCAATTGTAAGAGTGCAATAGAGAAGATATGACAACAAAGTAGGCCCCTATAGATTAGAGACTGTGATAGGATAGGTTTCATCGTGTTTTTTTCTTTATTTTTTCTATCGATAAAAATTAAGATGACCCGCTTATGTCAACGGATTACCGTGTTCAAGCTGCTCAGTCTAGCTGGTGGATCCTTCCCCCGGCAATCAAGGAAAATGGAGAGCTTGACAACGATCTGTTACTCTCCCGCGTCACTAAACTTTTTGGCGCAACGGTTGCAACTTTTCCTTTTACAGGCGCCTATGCACTCTTAGCTCCTAGTGTATTTTCCAATACTTTATTTTTCGTTCCAGTCGTTGCGTTTGTCATCTTTTCTTATACGGATGAAATGGTTGCAGAACATGCCGTAGCAAATATCAAAGCTGAAAAAGAGATGAGTAAAGAAACGCCTCCTGCTGCTATACAAAATTCGAAATGCGGTAGCAGCACGGTTAAGCCACGGGTGAGCTTTGCTGCTGCGCCTTCGGGCGAGCGCGGCTATAGCAAAGGAGCTCTTTCTGAATTACGAGTTGCGCAGCAATGATGCATTGGCGACATAATGACCGTCCTTTAATATCTCGATAGCGGCCTCGATCCAATCCTCATTTAGATTCAGGGCAGGGCAACGGAAAGCCTCGAGTCCCTGCGCCCGGATCGCCGGCAAGTATTGATACTGGATTTCAAAGAGGGTCTCTATATGGTCCGAGGTAAAGGAAAGAGGCACAAACACGACGTTGCGCTTGCCATGACACCATTTCTGCGGATCATCGCACAGCTCGCTGGTATAGGGCCTTAGCCATTCGCCGCGGCCAAATTTGGATTGGAAGGCTAGCAGGGAATGGGCTTCTGGAAATTTCTTGCGAATAGCATCGAAAGACCGATGGCATTCTCTCTCGTAAGGATCGCCCTCATCGACGAATTCCTGCGGAAGGCCGTGGGCGGAGAAAAAGAGGACGACATCTTTTTCGGCTAATTTTTCTTTTTGAAGAAACTCTGAAATACACCTTCGCAACGAGGCAACATAGCGTTCATGGACAGGGTACGACTTGATCCAATGCATTTTAGCAAGTGTGGAAGACTCCAGATTCTCCTGAAAAAATCTAGCAGTGCTTCCCGTTGTTGCATAGCTAAATTGCGGATAAAGCGGGAAAACAATGAATTTTTCCGAGGGGCATTCTTTGATCTGCTGAAGGGAATCCGCATGCGTCGCCGTCAAATACCGATGAAAGGTGATCACTGGAAGATTTAAACGGGATCTCATTTCCTGAGCCAGCGCTTCTGTATCTTCAAAAATAGGAGATTTCCCGCCAATGAGTTCGTAGTCTTTTGCAATTTTTTTGGCCCGCCGAAGGGCAACTTGCTTGAAAAACCACTTTTCAAAAAACCGAGGAAAAGAAGTACGAATTACATCGATATCTGTCAGCAGGGATGTAAGAAAAGACCCGATCTCTCCCAAAGAACGAGGACCGCCAAAATTAACGAGAAGAATAGCGATATTAGCCTCCGAATTCGTCTTTAAGCGATCCCTTGACATATTTTGATATTATAAGCATCGTTGCAATTATGGGTGCCTTTTTTCGAACCTATCGGTTCCTCATTCCCTTTTTATGTTGTCTCTTTCTACTCAGTTGCGGCGGGAAAAAGACAAAATCGTACGATTATCAAATCGCTTTCGACCCTGCTTGGTATGCTCTTGAAAGCCCCGGGCGGGAACCCAGCCTCACCAACTTTACTGTCGAACTGATTGAAGCCATCGGAAAAATCGAACGTGTAAGCATCGGGGTTTACGAAAGGAGTTGGAGCGATTTAATGTATGCGTTGCAGCAAGGCCAGTGCGATGCTATTTGCTCAACGATGCAGCCTTATCTTTTTTACGAGAAGCTCTATAACTTTTCTAATTTGTACCTGGTGACAGGTTCTGTCCTCGTCATTCCCTTTAAAGCTCCTATTCTTCCTTTAGAAAAAATGTCCGGAAAAATCATCGGAATCCAACGAGGCTCCAACGCCTCCATCATTTTGGAAAAATATCCAGATATTATTCAACGCACCTATGATGCGATCCAACCTGCCCTCACCGATACTTCTGAAGGCACCATCGATGGAGCTTTTGCCGATATTTTATCCGCTGAAGCGTTCGTCCAAGATCTTTTCCACGGCCAGCTAAAAATAGCCACTCCTCCTCTGACTCCCGAGGGAGTTCGGATCTTAGCCCTCCAAGGGCATACCCCCGAGCTCATCAAAATCTTCAACCGTGGCCTTGCCCGCTTGAAAGAGAATGGCAAATACTCAGAGCTCGTCAAGAAATGGAACTTAGCCGAGCCGATGAAATAGCCTTCCTGCTCTCTTCAAACATATCCTTCTTATTTATTGTCGAAACACTCATATTTTATTTGAGTCTTTTCATTGCTACTACCAAAAGGAGGATAAAATGACTCAAGGTATCATTCCAGCGCCACCTGCTGCGGCAGGTGTAGTTCATCCTCATGAAAAGAAAGCTTGCAAAAGTAGGCTGATAGTCGGAGATGGAAATTTTACTTATACTCTTAGCTTAATCCATAAGCACGCCGACAAAAACTTAGCTCCAGCTATTACCGCCACGGAATATAAAAAGATCTCTGAATTAGACCCAGAGACTGTAAAAACACTTACAATCCTTCAGAAAAAAGGGGTTCATCTGATCTTTGGTATCGATGCAACAAAATTGCATGAAACCTTTTTGAAAGGACAATTTAGAAGAATCCATTGGAATTGTCCTCACCCGGGAAATACCAACTATGAAAGCGGGATACTCAAACGATTGGTAGCAGAATTTTTTGCCTCGGCTTCCAAAATACAAAATAACGGCGATAAAATTCATATTACTTTAGCTCAGCCTAAAGGTCAGGAAGACTTCCGGCAAATTATCGCTTACGGGCTCTTAGATGCTGCTGGAAAAGCTGGATATGTTATCTATGATAAACGAAAATTTAATCAAAAACGATATCCTGAATACGTTCATACCAAGACAGTTGAGTCTGCTTCATGTGCAGCAGCTGAAAGATCTGTGGAATTTATCGGCACGAAAATACATGACCATTTCGAGGAGTGGGCATGGGAGCTAGGGCACCTAAATTCTGAAGAAAGAGGGTTTTATAAAAGCAAAACACTCGAAAGTTGGAAAGCAACCAAATGGAAAGAAAAATATGGAGAAAAGGAGGCCGTATCTAGCGATAATACTACTTGGTATTTAGGTGATGATTCAGGCGATGAGGCCTCTTCTTCGTACGAAGATAGTGATACTGAAAAAGAAATCAAATTAATTGAAGGGAAAGTCCAAGAAATTGAAATTTCAGATAAAAACAAAGGAGAGCTCCCCAGCAATACCAAATAACAAACTAGTTGATTCCCGAGTCTTCAAAGGAAAAAAATTATTTATTCAGAATACGGCACTTGTCATGTTCGCTGTATTCGTTGCGGACACGCTCGAGCTCTTGGGGATTGACGGGGCATTGTTTAATATTCCAGACCCCTTTGGCGTAGTTATGGACTGCCTCGTCAGAGGAGAACCGGCCCATGCCGGAAATATTGTGGATAGCATATTCGGCCCATTTGGCAGGCTGGGCAAAGAGTTCTTCCACTTTCTTCTGCGTATCATAATAATTTTGTAGGTCGCTCAGGACAAAATATCGATCGGCAGGATCGGAATTTTTACTCTCCAAGAGCGAGTGATAAATCGATGAAAACGCTTGATGCTGCTGATCATTGTCTGCAAATGAATGGTCTCGCAGCGCATCGACAGCCTGCCGGATGGGAAGCTGCTGCATGTAGATGTCCCACGGATTATAGTGGGGACGCAGCGCGGCATTCTCCTCAGCTGTTTTGCCAAAGGCAAACGGCCACCAGGCATCGCCGACCGCTTGCCGCATTTCAATCGTGGCTCCATCCTGGGTCCCTAAGGTGAGCGCCCCATTCATGGCCAGCTTCATATTGCCGGTGCCGGACGCCTCGGTGCCGGCAGTAGAGATCTGTTCTGAAAGATCTGCTCCGGGGATAATGATTTCCGCACGGCTGACATTATAATTTTCGATAAAGGCCACACGGAGCATTTTATTTACACCGGGATCGGCGTTGATTTTGCAGGCAACGCAGTAAATGAGCTGAATGATTTTTTTGGCCATGTCATAGCCGGGGGCCGCTTTCCCGGCAAATATCGCCATCCGCTTCACTTTGCGGCTGCTGGGATTTGCCTTTAGCTCGTGGTACAGCATGATAAGATGCAGAACATTCATCAGCTGACGCTTATATTCATGGATCCGCTTGATCTGAACATCGAAAAGAGCCTCTTCATCCAGGGGAGCAAAATGGCCGATGACTTTGCCTTGAAAATCGCTGATTGGATTTTTCTCCATCAAATAAGTGATCAGGTCTTTTTTATTTTGCTTTTTTATCGATAGGAATTCTTTTTGAGTTTCAGGGTCGGCAGCAAATTTGGCCAGCTGCTGGATCTCCAAGAAATTAGTGATCCATTTGGGGCCTATCCTTTTGGTGATAAATTCAGCCAGCCGGGGATTGCAGTGCAGCAAAAATCTTCTTTGCGTTACCCCATTGGTGACATTGATAAACTTTTCGCCGTCCATCTCGTAGAAGTCCTTGAAGACGACTTTTTTCAAGATTTCTGAATGGAGTGCAGAAACCCCATTGACCTTATGAGATCCATAGATGGCCAGATGGGCCATCTTCACTTGGCCGTCTTGGATGATCGACATGCGGCGGACCCGTTCTTCGTCGCTGGGATATTTTTTTCGGACAGAATTGCAAAGTTCCAAATTCAGCCGTTCAATGATGTGATACTGCCGGGGAAGAAGATACTGCATCCTATTTTCATTCCACTCTTCCAGCGACTCTCTTAAGACGGTATGGTTGGTATAGCTGCAGCAGGTCTTCACCACTTCCCAAGCTTCAGCCCACCCAAAATGGTGATCGAGCAGCAGCAGCCTCATGAGTTCCGAAATCACTAAGGCAGGATGAGTATCATTGACTTGCAAACGGACTTGATCGGCAAAATTCGAGAGATCAGGATTATGCTCTAGATGATGATGGATGATATCTTGGATCGAGGCCGAGGCAAGTAAAAATTCTTGTTTGAGCCGGATTCTTTTCCCTACTTCATTATTATCATTGGGATAAAGTACATCGGTGAGCAAAGTATTTTCAGAAGCCTGGTCTAAAAGACCTGCATTAAACCTCTGAAGGGCAAAGTTGCGGGGGGACTCTTTGGTCGTCCACATCCGCAAGGTGCAAACATTAAAATCTCCCCCGTCGCGATAACCGATAATGGGGAAGTCGTAGGCAACGGCGCGGACCTCTTCGTAATCTAAGATGTCGACCATCTCTACGCCTTGCTTATTGATCACTTGGATGGGATGGCCCGCAAATTTCACCGACTCTGAATGATGGTCTCTGCGAAATTCCCAGGGGTTCTCATGAAAAAGCCAAGCTTCAGGCCGCTCGACTTGTACTCCATCCCATATTTCCTGATCAAAAATTCCATATTGATAACGAAGGCCATAGGCGACAGCGGGGTATTGCTGCGTGGCCAAAGAGTCGAGAAGACAGGAAGCCAGCCTGCCCAATCCACCGTTGCCTAGACCCGGATCTCTCTCTTGCTTAGCGATTTGATTTAAATCGCGGCCCAGCCTCTTTAGCGCCACTCGCACGAGATCGGTCGCATGCATATTGGTGATATTGTTCCCGAGCATCCTGCCGGGCATATATTCCATGCAGAGATAAAACAAAGTGCGGGCCTTGGCATTCCGCAGCGTATGAAAGGTCGCAGTCCAGTTGATCATGATCTCTTCACGGAGGGTCAGTGAAAAGGCCCGATAGAATTCCTCATCATTGGCCTCATCTACCGTGATGCCCATCATCGTGATCAAATAATGTTTGATCTTGCTGGCCAGTCGTTCGGCCTGCATGTTAAGAATGTCGTCGTCCATAAAATATATCTTTATAACAAGAAAGAAAGGTGCGCAAGATCAAAAAGTTACTTCGGAGAAAAGAACTAAGAGGTAAAATAGGAGTGAATGAATTTCAAAAATTTTTTTATCCGATTTTTGCTGGCTTTTGCTAAACCGTTTATTCGCACGAATCCAGGGGAGCGATTTTTAATCGTTTCAACGACGGGCCTAGGCGATACTTTATGGGGAACCCCTGCTATTCGGGCTCTCCGTGAGGCTTACCCTCATGCTTATATCGGCGTCCTCACAAGCGCACTAGGGAAGCAAGTTCTCCAGAATAATCCTCATATCAATGAATTCTTTGTGGTCCAAGATCCCCCTTTCCTTTCCCTGCTACAGCTTTTTCCTAAGCTGGTTCAGCGAAAGATTGCAACAGTACTGGTCTTTCATATTTCCCAAAGGCCCATCCTTCCTTTTTGCGCGTTGATAGGTGCCGGCAGGATCATCGGTTCTGAGAAAATCAACAAAGATCTCGATTTTCTGCTGACAGATCGGCTGGAATCCCAAAAAATTCATGAGATTGAGCGACGATTAAATATTGTTGAAACAGCCACAGGGATCAAAGCCGACTCTAAGGCCATGGAATTTTTTCCGTCAGCGGAGGACCATCAAAAAGCAGAAGCTCTTTTGCCTCCAGGCCTTGTCATCGGAATCCACCCTGGGGCCAAAGACCGCTTCAAACAATGGCCTCCCTCCCATTTTATCGCACTCGGCAACAAACTCAAAGAGGAGCTCGGCTGCACCCTTGTGGTGACTGGCACTCCTGCAGAAAAATCTTTAGTTCAGCAAGTTGCCCAATCGATTGAGGGAGCGATCGGCATTTATGAGGGGCTATCTATTGCCGGTTTGGGGGCACTCATCAGCCGCCTCTCTCTGTATATCACTAATGACACGGGGCCCCTTCATATCGCCTGTGCGACTCAAACCCCTACCATCGCCCTTTTTACGCCGACAGATCCAACTCTCTGCGGCCCTTACCACACCCCCCATGTCTCTGTGGTAGAAAAAAAACCGACCTGCTTTCCGTGTTTAAAGAAAAAATGCGGCGATCCCTTCTGCATGCTGCAGATCCCGCCTAGCGAAGTGATCGATATGGCCCTTAATAAATTAGGAGTGAATGTTTGAAACTTTCTGTAGTGATCCTCAATTGGAATGGGAAAAAAGATACCCTGGCTTGTTTAGACTCTCTCCAAAAGACCCAGGCGCCTCCTTTCAGTATCATTGTTGTCGACAACGGTTCCCAGGATGATTCTGTCGCTGCGATTTCCCAAGAGTTCCCTTCCGCTACTCTTCTTCAAACCGGAAAGAACTTAGGCTATGCCGGGGGCAATAATGTCGGGATCGCACATGCACTTAAGCAAGGCGCAGATCTGGTTTTGCTCCTCAATAATGACACCCTTGTCGATCGTCATTTTATTGCTGCCTATCTCCACCAAGCATCCGAAGAAAAAAAGGCGGGCATCCTCGGCGCTTATCCCTTGCGAATGACCCATCCTGACAAACTCGATCATTTGGGTGGGAAATGGAATACAGAGACAGCCACTTTTGATCTCGTGGGTCTGGAAGCCCCCCAAGGCTTTCGGACGGATGAGCCCTTGGATTATGTCTGCGGCTGCTCTATTTTGATTCGCAGGGAGGTTTTTGAGGCGATCGGAATGCTGGAACCGACGTTCTTTCTTTTTTGGGAAGAGGCCGATTTCTGCATGAGGGCAAAAAAAGCGGGTTTTGGGATCGACATCTGCTATGAAGCTATGCTTCTGCATAAAGTTTCTGCTTCCTTTGTCGGAGGAACGCCTCATAAAACTTATTTTTGGTGGCGCGGCCGCTGTTTGTGGATAGAAAGAAACTGTTCACCCGAAGAAAAACAGCGCCTCTATCGAAAAATCATCCTACCCCAGCAGCGGCATCTTTTAAAACTACGACTCCTGAAAAATATGCACCTCTTCCTGGAGTCTCTTTTGTCGAACAAAGACGTCTCTCAAAAAAAAGCTAAGCTGCTGCAATACCGGGCAGCTCTCGAAGGTTACCGTGATTTCCGCAAAGCCTGTTTCGGCAGCGGCCCTTCATGGTTGTTTAATAAAAGAGTAAACTCTTAAGAATCTTAATTAGTTATTGATAAAAGTTTTGTTCTTTAGATTCTCATATCCGCGTAAATTTTGTTGTGCTGAAGAATGATTGTGTTATAATAAATTCAACCGAACAACTTATCCTTAAAGGAGGAAAATATGGCAGTAAGATTAAGGCCTTCACCTTCTCATAATTCCCATCGCGCTTCCCCTCTGCCTGCTACTGCAAGGACAAGAGTGCATAATTCTCACCCTAGTTCTTTGCCATCATCCAGAGTAGCTAGAGCAAGCATTTCTAATATGGGAAACTTATCTAGGATTCCACCCAAACCTTTAAGTTCTGATAGGGTTAGCGAAAGTCTTCCCGAGGGTTGGACCAAGAGACGTCTAGAGTTGACAGAGCTACAAAACAATTCAAATTCTCATCAGCAAAGCCGAACAATGAAAAAAGAAACTGTTTTAAGCTATGAACAATTCAAGAAAAAATTCCTAAAAAGCTACCAAGAATATCGCAAAGAATGTGTAAATGATTATCTGAAATCCGGTCGAGGATTGGAAGAGATCGATCATGAAAAAATTAAAAAGAGTTATGAAATCTACTGCAAAAGCTCCTATAACAGCTACACCATCGAATTACAACAAGATAGCCCGGCATTTATTCTTTAATTCCGATTTCTTTCATTTGCTAAAGCTTCGTTATTTGTTATTGTCGGAATTTTTCAGCGTTTTATAAGCGACAAAAGCAACTTCTAAGGGAACATTTTTTTCAGTGATTTCTACGAGTTCACCTGCTAGTCCTAATTTAGACATAAAATTGATAAATTTTATCGGATTTGCAATCACAGTCTTGTAATGTTTTCCTGTTTTTTTGTTGATTACTTTAGAAAATCCTTCTTCAGTTTCAGGACCGAAAGTTAAGGCCCTTCCTTTTTCAAATTGTTTTTTATCAACCATAATTAAAGATAAAATATCCTTAGATTTCATATTTTCAGCAATCTGTCGAAGTATATGCACCGCTTGATTCTCGAGGACAACATTCAAAGTTGTGCCCAGATGAAAAAGATAAATGTTATCCTCCTGCCTAACGAAATGACGATCAAAGAAGCTTTGGCTAGTCATAACATAATATTCCACTTCTTTTGCAAGAAAAGCAGCCAGCTGGTTAGGATCAACAACGGTCATCTGCTGGATCCTAAAATCTGCTTTTCTAAAGACTTCTGAGATTGCTTGAACATCAAAACCTATACCACCTCCAATAGATAGAATGCGCACAGGTAAATGCTTATGGGCTGCTAAACGATCTATAATTGGATTCCAATACTCCTGTCTGCCCACATGATGTCCTCCCTCGCCAGCCAAGGTAATTTCACCCGGCTCAGAAGATAAAATGTATAAATTCGCTTCAAATAAAACAGATGTTTCAGCGTTAATTTCCTTGATATGAACTTGACCCGGAAGTGCTACAGGCAATGCAGAACGAACGACTTCGAAAGCTTTGCAAGAGGGTTGACTAAGATTTGTCCTTTGCTCTACTTGATAAGGTTCCCACGATCTTGTATAACCTTGCTTGACTTTGCAGCCCTCCATTAAGCCTCTAAAATCTTCTTTTTTTCCTTGTATGAGACATTCTCTAATTTTTTCAGGATCAAGTTTGCATTCACACCCAGTTTTTGTTTTTGTTGAAAAACGTCTGCTTGCATGTAAAGATGCTGAACTAGTAGGTAGGCGAGTAACATGGGACCGGCTAGTAGCAGTTGCAGCTGGACGAACTCTGAATGCCATAAGAACCTCCTAAATAAGATAATAAGGATAGTACATTTAAAAGAATGACATCAAGCAAACAGACTATCAAAACATCAATTAATCAAGACAATCATTTAACTTTTTCCTAAAGAATTTAAAAAATTAAAGCGGAAAACCTTTAGTCTTAAAAAATACCTATCGCTAGAAATCTGCTAAGTGCAAAAAGACTAAAGGCAAGAATCTGCCATCCTTCTCTTGCTCTTAGTTAAATGCTATATAAAAATTTGAAACATAGCGCAAAAATTCCGTACCTGATAAATCTGTATAAGAGGGTCGTTAACAATCATCTTCTTTAACTTCTAAGAAGTTCATCGTTAAATACCTTCAAGGATTTCGTATGCGTAAAGCTTTTTTATGGCTCATTCCTCTTTTGCTTCTACTCGCCGGATGTGAAACCAACCGCGTGATCGTCACGGATATCGATGAACGTGAAGCCAATGAGATCGTTGTCTTTCTAGCCAGCCGCGGCATCAGTGCTCAAAAAGTGGCTGCACCCACGACCATGGGAGCTGCAGGACAGTCCACCGCTCCAAAATACAGCCTTTCCGTGAGTGAAAAAGATATGAACATGGCGATGGCGATTCTCAATCAAAACGGTCTTCCGCGCAAAAAAGGAACCAACCTTCTTGAACTTTTTGCTAAGCAAGGGCTCATGACGACGGACAAAGAGGAAACCATCCGGTATCAAGCAGGCCTAGAGCAGCAAATTGCCAATACCATCCGGAAAATCGACGGTGTCATTGATGCCGATGTTCAACTCTCTTTTCCTGAGGCGTCAGCTGCTGCTCCCACCGGAGGAGCTACGCAAGCGCCTCCTCAAAGAGTCACAGCAGCGGTCTATGTCAAACACCAAGGGATTGTCGACGATCCTAACAGCCACCTAGTTTCCAAAATTAAACGCCTCGTTGCCGGCAGCGTCAACGGCCTCGACATCAACGATGTCACTGTCATCTCCGATCGCTCCCGCTTTACCGATGTGACCCTGGGCAGCACTTTAGAAGCCGCTCCTAATCAACCACGCGACTATACCAGTGTCTGGTCTATCGTCATCAGCAAGCAATCGGTCGCCCGTTTCCGCCTGCTCTTTTTCCTTCTGATTGCAACGAATATATTTTTCTTAATTCTAGCCTTTTGGATGCTCTGGAAAATTTATCCTATTTTACGGGAACAGGGAGGATTTAGGCAGCTGCTTAATCCTATTCCTATGCAGAAGCAGGAAGAACCTCCTAAAGAAGAGTAAACAGCTTTCGCCTAAAGTCGAAAGCTTTATGGTCAGCTAAAGAGCTGCCACCTGTGTGCGGTTTACAGCGCACATTGCGCGACCTAAAGATTGCGCAAACCTACAGAGATTTCGACTTGCGTTCAAGTCGCTGTGCTGTTGGTGTCCACATAAGCATTTAAAATGGTGTCCTTGACGGACGCCTAAACAACCACATTGGGAGCATTCTTGGCTACTATAAGCAGGATTGACATACATCACTTGAAGCCCTTGACTTTCTGCTTTGTAGTGGATAAACGCTTGGAGCTGTCTAAAGCCCCAGCGATGAAGGCGAGATCTCATTTTCTTCCCCGCTTTAATCCGAGCACGAATATGTGTCAAATCTTCCAAAACAATAATTCCTGCTTCTTCCTTGATAGCCTCCTGGATAACTCTTTTACTGACTTCATGGTTGATATGCTTCATACGACGTTCTTCTTTGCCAGAGATCTTCTTCAGCAGTTGTTTAGACGACTGAGTACCGTTGGACTGAAGCCTTCGTCGTTTGGCAAAATATTGAATTCTTTCATGGCGAACCTTGCCTCCGCCATACAAATTTCCCATGCTGGTGACTGCCAGCACATTTTCTCCGATGTCTACTCCGATCATTTTGGTTTTTTCGGATCTGTGAGGATCGGGAAGTTCCAAAACAAGGTTGAAATACCATTTACCTTTTCTATTGATGAGTTCAGCCTCTTTTGGAGTTCCTTGAGAAAAGTATTTTTCTTGAAAAGATCCCTTTCGCATGGGAATGCGAATGCGTCCTTGAAGGGTATACAAAGAAAGAATATTGCCTTTGATCGAGTACGTTCTATGATCAAAATGGACACTTCTATATTTTCGGAACTGAATCACTGGAACAGTCTTATCTTTTCTAATACCCTTGGCTTTATAAGCCTTGCAAACGGAAAAGATAGCATTGCAAACCATTTGAGAGCCCAGCGGAGAAGTTTTTCTCACTTTATTATAGACCAAGTGATGCAAAGCGACTCGATTCCAGCATCTGTTCTCGATAACGGTAAGAACAATCTGGTTGCAGACTTTATGATATTCTGTTTGAAGCTTCAAAAGCTGCAAATCTTGCTCGTTAAGGGTTTCAAGAAGTATGCTGATCGTGAATTTCATAACTTTGAAATTATAGTGGAACGTTATTTTAATTTTAAATATTCAAGGAGAGTAGCGCTTCTTCCTACCCTAAAAGGATGTATATCCGCGCTGTCAATTTAAAATGAGATCTTCAAGCCGTGTTGTTCTAAAAGCTTTTTTGGAAGGCTGTTCCCCGACAGAGCGGTCTTCCCTGGTTAAATATTTAGCCCCCATTGAAAAGCAATTCTTAGAAAAACTTCCCCCTACCTTGGGGAGTCCTCTCGAAGATACTGAATGTGCAGAAGATACACTCCAGAGGATACATCCCTCGTGGATCTCTCCTTTCCTCCGGACTTTATCGGAAAAAGATATCGGCTTTTTCCTAGCGGCTCTGACTCCTTCTCAAGCTCAAGCGGTGGGGAAAGAGCTCCTCTATGCAGCAAAACTTCCTTCTTTATCTGAGCAAGGCAAGACTTATCTTCAAAAAACCCTTCTGGGTTATTTGACAGCGGAAATCGAAGATCTGCTCCCGCCTTCTTATCTCCCTGATTCTCCTTTGAACGATCTTCTAAATCTAAAAAATGAGACTTTAAATCTCTCTCTGGATTTTTTAGGACTTCACGATCTTGCTATAGAAACAAAACAGATTATTGACAAAGCGAAACTAAGCAAGATCTATGAAGCGCTCACTCCTGCTGAGCTGGGTTATCTAAAAATCCTGCTCCAGAGCCCCGAGCCGATTGTTTTTGCCAAAATGGGCCTGGCTCATTGGAATGAAGATAGAGAAAAACTTAAAACCTTGATCCGGCAGCGGGGCGCGAATCGCTTGGCCAAAGCTCTGTATGGACAAGATCCCAGCCTCGCCTGGTATATCATGCATAAGTTAGACTTTGAACGAGCGCTCCTTGTTAAAAAACTCTCCTCGCCGCTTGAAAACAGCAGGGCAGTCCAGATCTTGATCGGGCAAATTTTAGAATTCATTACTTACATAGGGCAGCATCATGAGTAGATTATTTTCCTTTATCAAAGATGGAGAAATCCATCCTGCTTCCAATCAAAAGGTAATCCCTCAAGAAGAGTTTAGCCAACTGATGGAAGCTCATGAGATTGTCGAAAAAGCCCGGGCCGATGCAGAAGCTTATCGAGCTGAAACAGAAGCGGAGTGCGCTCTTCTCCGGGAAAAAGCACAAGAGGAAGGATTTCAAGAAGGGTTAGAAAAGCTGAGTGAAGGTATTTTAGGTCTTGATCAAGAAAAGAAGCGGCTCCGACATGAGATGAATAAACTGATCCTTCCCTTAGCCCTCAAAGCCGCCAAGAAAATCGTATCCAAGGAGCTCGAGACCCGGCCTGAGACTATTGTTGATATCGTCTTACAGGCTTTAGCTCCTGTTCTTCAAAATCACCGCATCACCATCTGGGTGAATAAAGCCGACAAAGAAATCCTCGAAAAAGAGAAAACTCAGATTCGAGAAAAGCTCGAGCAAGTGGAAAGCCTCGTGATCAAAGAGCGAGATGATATCGCCCCAGGCGGGTGCATCATTGAAACCGAATCGGGCATCATCAACGCCTCCATTGAAAATCAATGGCGTGCCATCGAGTCGGCCTTCGATAAATATCTAAAAACTTAAGAATCTTTCCCGATTCTCAAGGGAATTTGCACTTTCTTAAAAAAAACTTCACATAAAAAAATTTTTAGGCGCATAATCATTATGAGCTAAGAGGTTAGATGTCCTCTTAAACTCTAAAAACTAAAAAAAGGGGGCCTTTATGGCAGCAAAAGCAGTCACAGGTAACATTCCAATTCTAGGTTCTGTACTGGATGGATTGATGGATCGAATCAATGGTTCTATCCAAAACGCCATCAACGGCGTAACGTATTCCGTTCTAACGATGGAAGTGGAAGCCGGTAAACAGGTTTCTATAGCCATACAAAATGCTAAAGAAGCTTATGCCGATAGCTTAAACTTGACAATGGATAAGGTCAATAAAGTCATTACAGATAAAATTGATCAGCTTACTAATATGGTCCAGATTGTGGAACAAAATAATAAGGAGCTTCTGGCACAAGCTGCAGCCGATGCCCAACAGCTCGTCAACACTCTTCCGTTCAGCAAACAACAGCCTCAACTCACCACTATTGCTCCGCAATATGTGGCGATCAGTTCGCAAGCAGATACTGTACTGGTTAAATTTTCAGGCAACTTTCCATGGTCAGCTGATAAACGTTATCCCACCAGCTTCAAAATGAACGGCCAGACTTGTCCGATTTTAACCAACACAACTCAGGCTTTAATTTACACCGTGCCCGTCAGCGCTTTTACGAATACAAGCCTTAATAAATGCGCCTACGTCATGGGTAAATTGGATGTCCAGTGGAGCAATGGTTGGCCTTGGCCTGCTGAGCGCACTCATACTGCCGAATATAATACAGGCATTGCCGTTCTTCCCCTCAGCCCAGGAAATATTACGGCGTATTACTCGACCAGCGGATTAAAACGCGTGGAAAAACCTTATTCATCACCGACTTATACCTTCAATGGAAATAGCTGGTATCCTCAACGTTGGGTGAACATTCCACCTTTCACTGTTCCTCCTGAAAACGGCTGGAAAATTGATACATCAATACAGCCTCGCTTAGTCATGCACCCTGGAGCTCATGGCAATCATACACAAAATATTATTAGCTCTGATCAAAATGGGGTCCAAGTTGCTGTGGGACTGCAATGCGATAGCGGACATTATATGGGAATTATTTCTTTCCATATCGAATTTACCGAGTATCAAGATCAGCCTACCTCTACCTCGCGCGCGGAGCCCATTACTTTAAAATGGGGGGATTCAAAAATGCTCGCACCTCAACCTGGAGAAACCATCTGGAAAGTCAATTTCGCTTGTTTCGATGGATCGGACAATGATTTTGGTCCTGCAGATACTGGCAATAAATATTTAAAACTTGTCAATGAAGGCGGAACTATTCGCCTTATTGCCCAGACACCGGATCAAATCCAACCTTAAATTCGATAGGCCCTTCCTTTTCAAAAGGAAGGGCTTTTCATTTTTCTAAACTTAACGGATAAAAACTCTCTTGCAGTTTTTGACGATTTGAGCTTTGCTTTCTATTTATGCTTTGTATTGCAAGGCATAGCTACGGAGCAATGCTGTTTTGACCAGCGTTGAAAAAACATGAGATACTTAAAATATTTACTTTTACTACTGCTAATCTGCGGGTCATTTCCACTTTTTGCTCAAGAGGCCTTGCCTGAAGCGGTCGCTCAAGGCGAAGCTGGCACTCCTCCGACTTTAATGTCCCAGATGGCTGTGCTGGCAGGACTTTCGATCCTTCCTTTTGCCATCATGCTGCTCACCTCTTATGTCAAAATCGCCGTCGTCCTCTCTCTTTTGCGTAACGCGCTCGGTGTTCAACAATCTCCTCCTAACCAAGTCCTCAACGGTATCGCCCTCTTAATGACCATTTATGTCATGTTCCCGACAGGGCTGGCGATGTATAATGCTGCTTCAGCCACCATTGCCAAGAATCCTCCCCCCGATTTATTTAGCGGGCCTGCCGCTGTTTACATGATGGATGTTGTCGATGCCGGCAAAGAGCCCCTGCGAGACTTTTTGCAACGCAATACAATTGGTAAACATATTACGAGTTTTTACCAGCTGGCCTACCGCTCTTTCCCGGAAGAATACCGCCCTTCTTTGAAACAGACTGATTTTATCGTCTTAATTCCTGCTTTTATTACCTCTCAGTTGAAAGCCGCCTTTGAGATTGGCGTCGTCATTTATCTTCCGTTCTTTGTCATCGATCTCGTGACATCCAATATTTTGCTGGCAATGGGTATGATGATGCTATCGCCGCTGACCATCGCTCTTCCGCTGAAGCTCCTTTTGCTGGTCATGGTCGATGGCTGGACGATTTTGATCCAAGGCCTTGTCTTAACCTTTAGGTAGTCGATGTTTACAAACGAAATCTATCAACTTTCATATCGGGCGCTTTTGATGATCTTGATTCTTTCAGGGCCGCCGATTTTGATCAGTATGGCCGTGGGTCTTTTCGTGGCCATCTTACAAGCAGCGACGCAAATCCAAGAGCAAACCCTTTCTTTTACCGTGAAGTTGATCGCTGTGATTTTTACCCTGCTTTTGATGGGAGGGTGGCTGGGCAGCCAGATTGTGCAGTACACAAATACCATTTTTCAAAATTTCTATAAATGGAACCCTTGAACATTTTCTTGGCTGCGATTGATACAACAGACTACCTTAGCCTTGTTTTAAGTTTTCCTCACATCCCTCCCATTTCTGTGCTGACTTTATTTTTTTTAGGCTTGATGAGGCTCGCGCCGATTGTGGCGCTGGCTCCTTTTTTGGGATCCAAACTTCCCGGAGGCGTTAAGATTGGGACCGCTATTGTCCTCACTGCTGTCATCCTTCCTCATCTGATTGCTTCGGCTAAAATGCCCGTAGCGACCTATGATGCCCATTTTGCCGCGTACTGCATCAAAGAGCTCTTCATCGGCACTATTCTTGCGCTCTTAGTCAGTATTCCTTTCTATATTGCTCAATCCTCCGGTGTCTTAATCGATTTTCTCCGCGGATCTTCTGCTTTGCAAATCCAAGACCCCGTGATGCAATCTCAAAGCTCGTCCATCGGCCAGCTTTATAACTATGTCTTTATTGTGCTTTTCTATGAAATCGGCGGACCCTTTATGTTCTTGGAAGGAGTTCTTAATTCTTACTCCGTCATTGCTGCAGACAGTTTCATTCCGGCAGCTTTTTTTAACCTGCATATGCCCTTTTGGCAATTCATGCTGTCGCTGCTGACCAAGTTCCTGGCGATTTCGCTGCAGCTAGCCGCCCCTTCTCTCGTCGCTATCCTCATGGCCGAAATGTTTCTTGGAATCGCCAACCGATTGGCCCCTCAAGTCCAAATCGCCTTCTTAGGCATGGCGCTCAAATCGTTTGTCGGCCTTGCGCTTCTTTGGGCAGGTTGGTATTTCATTCTGCAGCAGCTCGGCAAGCAATCGATTCTCTGGCTGCAGTCGCTCAATCAACTCATCTTCTCGATTCCAAAATAGCTCGCTTGCTCGTTCGGATTTCAATTGACGCGAAATCCATTTTCTTCGTAGATTGATTTGCAACACTATCATGTCGTTTATAGATAAGTGGAAAACATACGTAAGCGTTCTCCTATTTCTGTATGAAGAGTCACCTCTTTGCCTAGTGAGAAATAGGGGAGTGCTTACTTTATAACGATTAACCGATCCAAACCCAGGGGGATCAAAATGGAACACAAATTGAATAAAATATTGCCTGCGTTAGCAATTACATTCGCATCACTGACCAGTGTCGTATGTGCTGTTGATGACATGCAAATGCGCAACTTGGAAAACCGAGTCAACGCTCTTGAACAACGCCGCGGCGCCAATGGGATGATCAATCCTCCAGCACGTCCTGTTGTCAGAGACGGCACTGATCTTTGGATCCAAGCAGAACTTCTCTACTTGAACGCCACTGAGGATGGTCTCGCTTATGCGATTAAAAACCATCAGACAGAAGGTCTAAATGGCACTGTCAAAAACGTCCAGTACGATTGGTCACCTGGATTCCGCGTCGGCATTGGCTATAACCTTCCGCATGACGGATGGGACATGCTCGTGAACTGGACTTGGTTCCGCAGCCATGAGAAAAAAGCGACCCATGCTCATACAGATTCAGCCGTATGGCAAACGCAAACTAATCAAGCTAATTCAGAAGGTGCACTTGCACTTTCTGCAGACAAAGCCAAAGGGCGTGCAAGTCTCCATCTTAACATACTTGATGGTGAACTCGGCCGTGAGTTCTTCGTGAGCAAGTGGCTGACCCTTCGTCCTTTCATGGGAGTACGCGGACTTTGGATTAATCGTAACTTTGGTTTTGATTATGATGTATCGAATGGTGCGGATATTGACGGCCATAACCACAATCGTTTCCGCGGCGCAGGACTCCTCGGTGGTCTCAATACTCAATGGGGCCTTGGCAGCGGCTGGAGCTTTTATGGTAATATCAGTCTAGCACTGGTCTATGGAGTTCAAAGACTTCATGAACATCAAGATAGCAATGTTGCGCGCATCGAGCACGTTAAAGATCATTGGACGATTGTTCGGCCCATGCTAGATCTAGGCGCTGGAGTCCGTTGGGATCACCTGTTTGATAACGATGCTTATCGTATCCGATTCCAATTGGGTTGGGAACAGCATAATGTTTTTGGGTTTGAACAAGATCTGAACTTTATGGCTGGCGGCCAAGGCAAATACGCTGTAAACGGAGGAGATCTCTCTCTGAGTGGAGTCGCCTTCCAAGCACGTTTCGACTTCTAATTCAAAAGCTCGCAAAGCTTGCGAATTTAAACCCAGGCTTCAAAGCCTGGGTTTTTTATTTTGGAGCCTTGCAAATATTTTTCCTTTCAACGATATTCGGGCATTACTGCCACTGGGCGGATAAAATTTTAAATTGTTGTCACCAGGAGATATTTCATGCGAATTGAGGATGATATCGAAGTTCAAAGCACCCCGCTTCAAGGCCTTTCCCCAGAAGCAATAGCTGCGGAATGGAATGGCAAAGAAGTTCAACCTCTGCCTGCAGGGTCCCGTGCATGGCTCCTCTTACAAATTCCTATCCGCTCTCAAAATCCCCTGCCCAACTTAAGCGAAAGAGTGACTTCAGCTCCTGAAAGCAGCGAAAAAGCCAGCATCGCTAAACCCTTTTTACCAACGAAAACCGAATGCTCCTTTAGCCCTCCATATACTCCCACTGTAGAAGAAATTTTAGAGCGCAATGATTTAAAATTTGCCAGTCCTCTGTGTACTCGAGAAGTGAAACAGCTCCCCGACACGGGCTACGCCTGGATCATGATCCCTCTTCAGCCCTCAGCGCAAGCGGGTACGTTAACAGACAAAGAGACTATCATCGATACGAATGACTATCGGAATATTGAACGCGTAGTCGAAAGAAACGGGCTAGGATTTGCGCCTTTTTCCTCACCGACGCAATGGGTCTAGGACTCTGTTAAGAGTATCGCAGAAATAACTAATCTCTTCTAAGGTGTTATAAGGGGCCAAAGAAAGGCGGAGAGCTGCGGTGCAGCCTAAAGAGTTTAGAAGCGGCTGAGCGCACAGATGGCCTGAGCGGACGGCTATCCCTTGTAAATCTAGAAGCGTTGCAGCATCGAGAGGGTGAACACCTTCGATATTGAAGGTAATCAAGGAAGCGCGATGACGAGAGGATCCCAGAATGCGGAGTTGCTCGATCTGACCCAGTTGCTCGTAAGCCTCCCGAATAAGAAGAGTTTCATAAGAGGCGATTTTATCTGAGCCGTAGGAATGGACATATTTTAAGGCGGCTCCCAGGCCCATCACCTCGGCAATCAAGGGGGTGCCTGCTTCAAACTTTAAGGGAGAAGGCTGGTAGGTGGTCTTCTCAAAAGTCACTGTTTGAATCATATCGCCGCCACCTTGATAGGGAGGCATCTTTTCTAAAAGCTCTTTTTTGCCATAGAGAATCCCAATGCCGGTAGGGCCGTAGATCTTATGGCCTGAGAAGGCAAAAAAATCGCAGCCGAGTGCTTGAACATCGACGGGAAGATGAGGGGCGCTTTGGGCTCCATCTACAAATACTTTTGCTCCCAGCCGGTGGGCGCTTTTAACAATCGCCTCGATCGGATTGATCACACCTAAAACATTCGAGATGTGCGCAATACTCACCAGTTTCGTGCGGGGGGAAAGAAGTTTTTCGTAGGCCTCCAAGTCAAGCTCTCCGCTCGGAAGCAAAGGAATGATTTTAAGGTGGGCTTGCTGACGTTCACAGAGAAGCTGCCAAGGAACGATATTCGAGTGGTGCTCCATCGCAGAAATGAGAATCTCATCACCAGGCTGCACAAAAGCTTGCCCGCATGAAAAAGCCACTAAATTGATCGCTTCCGTCGTCCCTTTGGTGAAGATAATTTCATCCGGTGATTTTGCATGGAGGAATTGCTGGACCTGTTCTCGCACGGCATTATATTGCGCAGTCGACTCTCCCGCCAGCTGATAAACAGCACGGTGGACCGTGCCGTAATGCGAAGAATAAAATTGAGAGACAGCATCGATGACAGATTGAGGTTTTAAGGTGGTGGCGGCCGAATCTAAATAGACGAGCGGTTTACCGTGCACCCTCCTCTTAAGCATCGGAAAATCTTGCCGATTAAAGAGAGAAGACATCGGATTCGACTCCCTTGCGGACCGAGGCGACCGGAATTTGATTGATCATCTCTTGCATAAATCCTCGAATTAACAGCTGCTTTGCGTCGGCAGAGCTCAGGCCCCGGCTTTTAAGGTAGAAGAGTTGTTCTTCGTCGACCTGGGCAAAAGTGGCGCCGTGGGAAGCTTTCACATCATCAGCAAAAATTTCCAAATTGGGTTTGGCATTGGCAATGGCACCTTCACTGAGGAGAAGGTTGTGATTGACCTGGTAAGCTTCCGTCTTCTGCGCCTCAGGACGGACGAAAATTTTTCCTTCAAAACTCGATTTTGCTACATCCTTGAGGACGCCCTTGAACTTCTGCAGCGACCGGGCATGAGGAGCCGCATGCTCGACAAAGACATGCGTATGCGACTCTGCCGCCTTCTGCAAATGCCAAAGGCCTTGCAGCAGCGCATCGGCATTTTCTCCTTGGAGATGGGCGCGCAGGCTGTGGCGTGTCACTCTCTCGCCCGATGTCATGGAAAAATATTGGAGGCGGCTATCTCGTTTTAAGGTAGAGCGAAGGAAGTTGAAGTGCCATCCCTTACCCGGATGAGAGACGTCTGCTTGCTGAAAGGAAGCTCCATCTTCTAAGGCCACATCCAGCAATGTCTGATGCACGCCATCCCCGGCAATGGAAGAAACCCACTGCACTTCGGTTTGGGAGGCTAAAAAGAGCTGCAGCCTCGCAGGAGCAAAACTATTTTCTCCTGTACTTAAGAAAAGCGTCTGTACAGGTACATCGATCCGAACTTTAGGAGGGACATAGAAAAAAAGCCCTCTCGGATGCACGGCGAGGTTGAGAATAGCAAAAGGATCGGGCTCCTCTTTGAGCGCTTTGCTCCAGCGGCTTTGTAAAAACGGGCCATAGGATCGCATGGCATCGACGATCGGCTGCACCACGGCTTTTTTGGGAATATTTGTCAAATCGGAGAGTTCAGGTACATAGGCTCCATTGACAAAAACGATGTAGCTGCCGCGGCATTCAGGATAAATATGAGGAAGAATTTCTTCTTTCTGAATGGTGGGGAGTAAATGCCCTTGAAGAGAGAGCTCATAAAAACGGCGGAGCGGCACATATTTAAAAGCGTCGTCTTTTATCTCAGGAAGACCGAGCTCTAAAAAATGGTCCCAGGCTTTTTCCCGCATCCCTCGGAGTAAATCGGCACGCGTCTGTTCGAAATATCTCTGCAGTCCTAGCTGTAGAGTCTCTTCTTTAATAGACATTATAACCTTGCTTTTCGAGCTTAGAGGCGAGTTCAAAACCGCCGCTTTCGACGATTTTTCCATCGACGACAACATGGACAAAATCGGGCTTAATGTAGTCTAAGAGGCGCTGGTAGTGCGTAATGAGCAAGAGACCGCGCTCGGAAGTTAAAAGCTGCTTTACACCATCTGCAACAATTTTCATCGCATCGATATCGAGTCCGGAATCGGTCTCATCCAAAACGGCCATTTTAGGCTCCAAGACTGCCATCTGAAGGATTTCATTTCTCTTTTTTTCTCCTCCGGAAAAACCTTCATTGAGACTCCGGTCTTTGAACTCTTCCCGCATATTCATCATGTTCATCTTTTGCTGCAGGATCTTTTCAAATTCAGCTTCGGAAACTGTTCCTTTGCAAGCGTTGTAAGCTGAGTGGAGGAATTGGAAATTCGTCACGCCGGGAATTTCCAGGGGATATTGAAAACTCATGAAGAGGCCTAGTTTCGCCCTCTCCTCGGGATCGAGCTCCAGAATGTTTTGCCCGTCCAGTAAAATCGCACCCTGCGTCACTTCGTAGGCAGGATGGCCGGCAAGCACTTTTGCCAGGGTCGATTTTCCTGCTCCATTAGGGCCCATCAGAGCATGGATTTCTCCAGGCGCCACCTGCAGGTTGAATCCTTTTAAAATCTCTTTTCCATCAATAGAAGCATGTAAATTCTGAATCTGCAACATATTATCCAACTGAGTTTTCTAATTTTAAGGTGAGCAATTTTTGAGCTTCGACCGCAAATTCCAAAGGAAGCTCGCGGATGACGTCTTTACAAAATCCGCTCACCACCAGGCTGATCGCATCTTCACGGCTAATGCCGCGCGATTGCAAATAGAAGAGCTGCTCTTCATTCATTTTAGAGGTCGAGGCTTCGTGCTCGATTTGAGCAGAGGGGTGGGCTGCTTCAATGTAAGGGAATGTATTGGCAGAGCACCGGTTTCCGACGAGCATCGAATCGCACTGGGTATAGTTTCTGGCATCTTTTGCCCGTGGAGAAATTTTGACAAGCCCTCGATAAGAGTTGTGCGACTCATCAGCAGAAATCCCTTTTGAGATGATGGTCGAGCGGGTCTTTTTACCCAAATGAATCATCTTGGTCCCCGTATCTGCCTGCATTTTTCCATTGGTGAGCGCGACCGAATAAAACTCTCCGACCGACTCATCGCCCTGTAAAATACAGCTCGGATATTTCCACGTGATCGCAGCTCCGGCTTCGACTTGGGTCCAAGAAATTTTCGAGCGGTATCCTGCACAGCGGCCCCGTTTAGTCACGAAGTTATAAATGCCGCCGACTCCTGTTTTAGGATCTCCCGCATACCAGTTTTGCACCGTCGAGTATTTGATCTCGGCATTATCCATGGCAACTAGTTCTACTACCGCCGCATGGAGTTGATTTTTATCAAACGCAGGCGCCGTGCACCCTTCGAGATAGCTGACATACGAACCTTCTTCCGCAATGATGAGCGTCCGTTCAAACTGGCCGCTTTCTTTATCATTGATCCGGAAATACGTCGACAGTTCCATCGGCGAACGGACCCCTTTGGGGACGTAGACGAAAGACCCGTCAGAAAAAACAGCGGAATTGAGCGCAGCGAAGTAGTTATCCCCGATCGGGACGACGCTGCCTAAATATTTTTCGATGAGCTCGGGATAGAGATGGATCGCTTCAGAAATCGAGCAGAGCACCACGCCCGCTTTTTTGAGCTCATTTTGAAAAGTCGTTCCGAGCGACACGGAATCAAACACGACATCGACTGCCACATTCGCCAGCCGCTTTTGCTCATCGATCGGAACGCCGAGTTTTTCAAAAGTCCGGCGCAGCTCGGGATCGACTTCATCCAGACTGCTGAGCTGCTGTTTTTTTTTGGGAGTCGAGTAATAACAAATATCTTGATAGTCGATCGGAGGGTATTTGACATGAGCCCATGTCGGCTCGGACATCTCTTGCCATTTGCGAAAAGCTTTTAAACGAAATTCTAAAAGAAAAGCCGGTTCGTTTTTTTTAGCCGAAATGAGGCGGACAGTCTCTTCCGTGAGTCCTTTAGGAATGGACTCCGTTTCGATAGCTGTCACAAAACCATATTTATAATCGGACTGACTGCTCATGGATAAAATTATACCTTTTAAAAACGATTCTCTCAATGGAGAAGGAGAAATACATAATTTTAATTTGAACTTATGGCGGGAAAAGAAAAAAATTTATCAATAATCTCTTAATAATTTATTGTAGCCCATTCAACTAGGAGACCTTATGAGCGAGATGATAGATGCAACAGCAAGTCCCATGGAACCCATGAGCTGGGGCGATGGGCTCCAAGCTCCTCAGGAATGGTGCTCCCGCCAGTGGCAGCATCTCACCTTTTCCCAGGCCTCTCTTCCAGAATTAGGAGTGTTAATTTTCAAAGTCGCAGCCTTAGTCGTTGCCACTCCCTTTTGTTATCTCGTGGGATTCGCCGGAAGTGTGATCAAATTTTTTAACCGAGAAATATCCCCACCCCAGCCGCTGAAAGAGAAAATCCTTTCAACAAAACAAATTATCCCAAGCACGACTGCTCCAAGTTCCGAATCTGTCGCTCAAACATCTAGCGATGTGGAGACCACAAGAATGGCGAATCTCCAGATAACGCAAGCGGATGGAAATTCGATTAACATTTCAGCAGATAGCCGCTTTCTAGAGCAATTGGTGCCTCATTTTGAAGCAGATGCTCTTATCCTAGAATTTACACCGAACTCTTCTTTCCCCGATATCGCAGATAAACTCAAAAGCGCCGGCCATGCAGAAATTGTGATGGCATCAAGATCGGCTAATACTGTGATACCCTATCTAAAAGCCGAAAAGGTGTCATGCCAAATCAAAGGAAGTTCCAATGTCACCATCGGAGGAGCTCAAATAAAAGAACTCGACATTACAATCTCCGGTACTGGAAATTATCAAACTTCAAGAGTACAAGCAGACCGTATAAAAATCGACATCTCCGGATCTGGAAATGCTACGGTCCAGAAAGGTCAAGTCAAAGTACAAGAGGCTTATCTTTCCGGAAGTGGAGATTATACAGCTCCGGATCTGCTATCTGAGCATGCTACTATCTCCCTCTCTGGATCCGGAGATGCGGATATTCATGCAACAAGAACACTGGATGTTAGCATCAATGGAAGCGGTGATTGTCATTATGATGGTGGGCCCTTCGTCATTCGATCGATTACAGGGACCGGGATCTTACGCCATCGTTGAATAAAAAATAGGGTTGCGGTACGAAAGAATATTTCATCCTTTGAGGAGTTAAAATGTTCAAACCGTATGTTGCTGCAGAATCGAAAATGACGGAGTTTACTCTCCGTGCTGTTATTCTCGGCATTCTGCTAGGCCTTGTCTTTGGAGTAGGTAATGCCTATCTAGGCCTCAAAGTAGGGACCACGGTCTCGGCCTCCATTCCGGCTGCTGTGATCTCCATGACCATCTTGCGCACCTTTTTCCGTAAGCCCAGCATCTTGGAGAACAACCTTGTTCAAACCATTGCTTCAGTGGGTGAAGGACTGGCCGCAGGCATTATTTTCACAGTCCCGGCTCTTTTCATTCTAGGTGAAGAAATCACTATTACGCGCATGTTCCTGCTGGCGGTTTTAGGAGGCGTTTTAGGGGTTTTGTTCATGATTCCGATGAGAAGATATATCATCGTCAAAGAACATGGCGTCCTCCCTTTCCCCGAAGGAACGGCGTGCGCAGAAATTTTGAAATCGGGAGAAAAAAGCGGGCCTAAAGCCGCGATGGCCTTTACCGGCATTATCACTGGCGCCCTCTACAAAATCCTTTCCAACGGGCTGAACCTTTGGCGTGAAACTCCGAGTTGGACGATCACCTCTTTCCAGAAAACTGCGTTCAGCATCGATGTTACTCCTGCGCTTTTAGGGGTAGGCTATATTGTCGGGCCGCGTATTGCTGGCTATCTCTTCACAGGTGGCGCTATGGCCTGGTGGGTCCTTATTCCGCTGATTAAAATGTTCGGCGTCTCTATGGACAACATTTTTCCGGGCAACATGCCTGTCGTTCAAATGTCAGCCGATGATGTCTGGTCTAATTATATACGATATATTGGCGTAGGCGCCATCGCCGTTGGAGGATTGGTCAGCCTCATCAATATCGTGCCCGCCGTGTGGAAAACGGTCCATTCGAGTATCAAAGAACTGTTTGAGGCAGCGTCGACAACGCGGCTTCCTAGGACCGATAAAGATATCTCTCTCCGTTGGCTCCTCTTAGGTTCTGTAGCCATTATCCTGACTTTGTGGTTGTTGCCAGGTCTTCCGATGAACCTCATGACGATCCTTCTTCTCACTATTTTAGGATTTTTCTTCGTCGCCGTGACTTCATTGACCGTTGGGATTGTGGGAAGCACCTCCAACCCCGTCTCTGGCATGACAATCACAACCCTGCTCATTACCTGTCTTATCTTCGTCGCTCTCGGATGGACAGAAAGGCTCTATTTAATCGCTGCGCTGACGATGTCCATCGTGGCCTGTGTAGCGATTTGCATGGCAGGAACGACTTCCCAAGATTTAAAAACCGGCTACATCCTGGGGGCTACACCGCGGTCTCAGCAGATTGCTGAAATGATCGGCGCTATTCTTCCGGCTCTTGCTATCAGTGGAACCGTCTACCTCCTCCATCATACCTATGGATTTGGATCCAGCCAGCTCCCCGCTCCTCAAGGGACTATGATGGCCCTCCTCGCTCAAGGAGTCATCGAAAAAAATATCCCTTTTACTCTCGTCTCCATCGGCGCTATCATCGGCCTTCTTTTGCGTATCCTGACGATTCCCATTCTTCCAGTGGCCGTAGGGCTTTATCTGCCCCTTTCTTTATCTACGCCCGTGATGCTCGGAGGGATGGTGGCCGCCTTTATTAAGCACCGCACTAAAGATAAAGAAATCCATGAACGCGGCATTCTCAGTTCCTCGGGTCTCATTGCGGGCGATGCCTGCATGGGAGTGATTCTCGCTCTTCTCACAGTCGCAGGATGGCTCAACGCCGAGCCCCATCCTCTTCTTCCCGACATTTGGAGTTTAATTATTTTTATAGGTTTAGCCCTGGGGCTGGGATGGTTCACGCTAAGACCCCCTAGACGCTTGATGAAAACCCCTCAAGGGTAGATCATAGGCGGGATGCGAAAACATCCCGTCCTGCTTTTAGAGCTTGTTATTTCATTGGTTCTGTTCGGGGCCATCATGGCCATTTTATTTTCTTCATATAAAGAGCTTTCCCAAGCTAAACATTCCCTGAAAAAAGACAAAGAGATCCTTTTAACCCGCCAAAAACTGCAGCTGCGGCTGTCTCAAATTTTTTCGAAGACAGAAACCTTAACAATGGAGGACGAAGCTTGCCTGCTCACTTACGATGATGGATGGGACCCTGCAGCAGCTTTCCGAGGGCAAAGAGAAGCGATGCTTTATATCGATAAAGGGCGTCTTGTTTTCGTGACTTGGCCTGAGAAAGGACCCGGGCGGAAAGAAATCCTTTACGAGCCTGCCCATTCTTTCATCTTAGAATTTTTTGATGCTAAAAAAGGTGATTGGAATCCCCAATACCCCGAACAAAAGCCCTTCATGATGAAAATGATCATTGATAAAAATTTAACACTGCCTTTTTTCCTATGAGTTTTCTACCGTTTGTTGTTTCATTTCTGCTTATTTTAGTTCTCGGAAGCTCCATGCTGCTCACCTCCTTTCGAAGTCTTTTAGTCGAAAAAACAGTGATCCTGGGCCGAAATAGCGCCAAACTCCTTCTCATCAGCAAACAAGCTGAAAAAGATTTCAAAAAGATCGCTCGTAAAAAAAATTCCTCCGAGGCCAAAATACCCGATCAGCCCCCCGATCCATCTAAAGCTGCAAAAACGAAAAACAAGACTCCTGCTTATAAGGAAAAACGATCCCTAAGGTACGGCCTAGATTCCTCCAAAATCAACCTTTGGCCTTTACTCCAGGGGAATGACAACTCTTTGTCGGATGCGCTTTACAAAATCACCATTCGACTGATTCAAATCCTTTATCAAGATGCCGAGTTCTACAAATCTGCTCGCGACCCTAAGTTGGCTGAGAAGATTGTCCAGGCGATGCTCGCCAAAAAGGGAGAAAAGTTTAAGGAGCTGTTTCCCGAAGGGCCCCTTGCCAACATTTATTATAAAATGCTCAAAGGAACAAATACCGGCTATCCTCCGCTTGAAGAGTATTTCAAGATTGAGAAAATCGAGAAAAAAGCTCCGATTAATTGGGCCTATGCTTCCACAGCCGTCTTGCAAGCCGTGCTTGGAGAAGAGACCACACAGAGGATACTTGCTGCAGAGAAAGCGAGTTGGGAAGAAAACCACCGCAAGAGGGTTTTGACTAAAGAAAAGCTTAGGGCTTTGCTCCAATCGCATCCTTCTCCTGATTTTGATATAAACAGCTTAGAGACTGTCTTTTCCTTTGACCGGAAAGGCAAAGGGCTTCCCCATGCCTATATCGAAGAAAAGAGCAAAGTCATGGCTACAAGGTGATCTGCTGAATCGTCCTTAAAGAACCTAATGCGTAAACGTTTGCATTTTGACAAACTTTTTCATGATCGGGAGCCTATTCTTTGTCTAGAAGGTGTGCAAATTAGCTATATTTCACTTTTCCCTTTCGTATTTTCTAGATTTTTTAACTGGAACTTGTATTGAATTTACTCCTATACTGCAGAATTGGATAGGAGATCCCTTATTTTCAGGTTTGTGGGCTTGAATAAATCGGGTATTTGCAGATGAAATCGTTCTCAAATTTTCAAGATATGCCTGCTGTTTTAATTTTTGAGGAATCCACTCAATAATATTAGCTACATATAATGTATCTAACTCAAGTTTATTTTCATTCATCCATTTCGCGATTTGCATAAATACTGCTCGATCATCCGTTATATTTAATCTTAAAAAAAGAATCTTTCGTTTGGAATGTAGTTGTCTAACAACTTGATAAGACTGCTCGGATGAAAGCCAACTTCCTGGCCGATTCGCTTCATTTTCAATCGTAAAGATTTTTTCTACTTCACTGAGAGTGTCTAATCCAAACAACTTCTCTGAATTATTCATGAGATATTCTCGAAAATATTCGATGAATTTAAATCGATTAGGACTCACAGTCAATCTTTCACTTATCGCTTTATAAACGTCAATAACGTGATTATCAATATCACAAAGGATAGCATAAGCGGGTTTTGTGGAACCAATAAGATCAAAATTGAACCAAACCCCAAACCCTATGTGAACTCTCTTATCAGGAGGAATAGAAGAGGGATAGTTTTTCATAAATCCTAAAGACGTGTCTTGCCCTTCTTCATTACATGAAATGTAAGGCATACTGCTTTGATAATCTGAGTTTTGAAAAGGAACTGGTAACCCTTTAAAAGGCCCTTCAGTAAGAACCGTCTCATTTTCTTTAGGAGATTCTTTCGGAATTTTTTTAGGAGAAGGAACTGTTTTATCCTGATCAGAGGGTTCAGGAAGATGTCTTTTAGTCGGAAAAATCGGATCAGCCATAATTAGACATATTTAACAGTTTTTTGAATTTTGTAAAATTTTTATGGCTCAAAAATACCATTTAAGTAACATTAAGTCCATGACTTCGACACCTTTAAGAAATATCTCTAACCTACAATGGTCTTCCCAAGAACTTCAACAATTTTTTTCTTATCATTGCTCAGTTCATCCTGCTGGGGCTGTTCCCCCGCTACTACATCCTGAGGAAATCCTACCCCAATTTCTTCAACAACTAAGAGAGCAAGAAGGAGAACTATGCTCTTCTCCGAAAGGTGCTGAAATTATCCAAAGATATCCCCTCACGTCTGGAAGCTGCGTCTTTTATTTTCAGCGGCAACAAGCTTTAGACTCTTATAATAAACTTCAATTTTGGTTCGCTCTTCCTGGAGGTTTCGAATATTTAAAGTCTCGAGTAGGACAAAAGTCTGACGAAGAAATTGCAGCCACATTAGAAGCGTGGATTCAAGATAAAGATGAGGTAATAGGCTTAAGAACTTTAAGGCTGTCCGATAGACAGATCACTAGAATCCCACCTGAGATTGGGCTTTTAACACGGCTGGAGGTTCTTGAAATAAACAAAAGCCCTATTCGATTCCTTCCCCCTCAAATAGGAGCTTTGACTCGGTTGAGGCAATTTTCGCTCCATCACACCCTAGTTAAAGTTCTACCTAGAGAATTTCAGAACTTAATGAAATTAGAGCATATTGTACTCCTTAATAACCAGCTAGAAAATATAGATCCCTTAGGGCCACTGAGCAATCTGGTTAGGCTATCAGCCAGCACGAATAAGATTAAAAATTTTCCCTCTTCTCTCGCTTGGCAAAAAATGCAAACACTAGATCTATCCAATAATCAGATTGAGGAACTTCCTAGCAGCTTTTATCTTTCTTTTGCCCTTAGTAGTATCATCCTCTACAACAATCGTATTCGATTAATTTCGGATAGAATTGCTGATTTAACTCAATTGAAAACACTTTGCTTGAATGAAAACTGCCTCTCCCTTATTCCATCTAGTTTAGCTAAACTTCCTAACCTTTCTTCTCTCAACGTCACTGATAATCAGCTCACCTGTCTTCCAGTCGAATTAGCTCAGATGAGTTATCTTAGAGAGCTGTGCATTAAAAACAATCGCATCGCTCAAAGACCTCCCTTTTTACATCCATTAACAGAGACAGATATCGATCCCGCTATTTGAAATAATCTGATATAGAAAAAAAGATTGCCTTTCCATCCTATCTTTCGATTTATAATCCTCCTAATAAGATTTCTAAAATTAAATAATTCTCATTTCACACTCGGATGTAGAGCATGACGATGCTGCGGAAGCTGGATGGTAAATGTCGTTCCTTGACCGACCACGGAGGCAACGGAGATGGTCCCTTCGTGTTTTTCGATGATAGTCTTCACAATGGAAAGGCCGAGGCCTGCGCCTCCAAGGCGGCGGGAATGAGCTTTGTCGACGGTATAAAATCTTTCAAAGATATGGGGTTGATCTGCTGGGGGAATGCCAATGCCGCGATCTTGAATAGCAATCAGCACTTCATCCCCTTGTTCTTTAATATAGATCGTCAGATGAGCAGGCGGTTTTGAATATTTAATGCCGTTTTCTAAAAGATTCATCAAGGCCAGTTCTAAAAGGTCCGGATCGGCATCAGCCATGATGCGATCGTGCGATTTTTCGATATCGACACGAGTAGTGGGGGAAAGGGTTAAAAGCAGATGGCGGCAATTATCGGCTAAGGCCACAATGTCACAAGGTTGAAAACGCGACTCGGGAACATATTCGATATCGGCAAGCGTTAAGAGATTTTTGACGAGGGTGTCCATGCGGTGGCAGTTCCGGACAATTTTTTCTGTGATCTCACTGAGCATTGGAGGAGAGATCACCGGCAGGTCTTGCAAAGTCTCAGCAAAACCTTTGATGATGGTGATGGGCGTGCGAAGTTCATGAGAGGCATTGGCGATAAAATCCTTGCCCATTTCAACAACCCTGAACTGGCTCGATTTATCTTGCAGAATGATAATGGTCCCAGTCCGAAAGGGCTTAGGAACGGCAATCAAATCCAGATAAACCTTGTGTCCATCTCCCATCGCAACAGAGTCTGTGACAGCCGTCCCTTGCTCTCCAGCGAGGCGGATGATCGCTTGGCAACTTTTGAATAAATCGATTTTAGGATGTGAATCATGGGGCATGAAGGGTTTTCCAATGAGCTGGCGCCGGGGAATACCCAACATATGGGAAGCCGTTTGATTCGCATACCGGACGAATCCCGCTGCATCGATCGTCATGATCCCTTCCATCAGAGATTCCAAAATAGCCTCTTTTTCATTTCTCTCTTCCACAAAAGAGCGGCTGTTTTCTTTGACCTTTTCTAACAAGGAATTGATGGTCACGGCCAAGTGTTTGCATTCCTCGACCATCCCTCTTTGCATCGGGATCGGCGAGAGCACATCCGTTTTACTCAGCGCGTAAGGTCTGATCGCGCGTGTAATATCCAGGAGCGGTCGGATAAGACGAGATCCTCCCCACCAAAGGATCACACTATAGAGGCAAATGAAAGAGGTAAACACGACAAAAAGAACCACTCGAAATTGATAGACCCAGATCCCGACTTGTGCAGTTGTGAGCGAAGTCAGCAAAACATATTGCTTATCCATGACATCAAATCGCAGTGCAGCATAGGTCCAAAAGTTTGAGCTATTGCCTAAATCGAACGCTTTTCCTGTCTTAAAAGCTTCTATGACATTGAGTTTTTCTTGAGGATCGAGAGGATGATGCTGATCATCCTTTCTAGAATCATGAATGATCTCTAATTGGTCATTCACAAGCGTGGTATAGAAAAAAATATTGAGCTCATGGTCCACCAAGTATTTGACCATCGATTCAGGGTCGCTTTTTTGCTGAAGATGAACGACGACAAGCTCCGCTGCCTTCTTCATAGCGTGCCGTACCATATGCTGCAATAAGGTATTGGTGATGGGCAAAACGAGGGAAAGAAAGATTGCCAAAAGAGAAACACGAAACACAAATGTTCTCTTACGAAGGCTCATCTTATTAAGCATAGAAATTATTATACCCTTTTGCAGTTATCTGAGCAGTATCTTCATGCCGAATTCCTCCAACACCTGGCAAATACAGCCCCGGCTCAATCGTGATGACCATCCCTTCACGTAAGACGGCATCGTGGTCCTCGCCTTGGAATTTAATTCGAGGAAACTCGTGCGTCTCAAGGCCGATCCCATGCCCCAAGCTATGGGCAATCAGCCCTTGCAGCCCCGCTGCTTGAATGACCTTGCGCGCTGCTTGATCAAGATCTCCGACTTTTGTTCCGCTCTTGCAAAGGGCAAGCGCAGCCCCGTGCGCTTTTTTTACGACCGTATCGAGGAGGACCAGACGCGGGTCCGCCTTGCCAAAGAAAAAAGTGCGAGTCATGTCAGAATGATATCGATCGACAACAACGCCGATGTCAACGAGAACGACATCTCCTTTCTTGAGCTTTGCATTGCCCGCCCGGTAATGCGGATAGGCAGAATTTTTTCCAAAAGCAATAATTGGGTCAAAGGCGAGCCTCTCAGCGCCGAGTTTTCGGGTGTAAATTTCAAAAGCTAGCGCGACCTCTTTTTCGGTCATTCCGATCTTCAGAGAGCGGCGGATGTGCTCAAACCCTTTCCAGAGCACCGCAGCGCTTTTTTTCATCGCTTTTAACTCGGCTGCGTCTTTGATAGCGCGGAGCTGCTTCAAAAGCTGAGGAATGGGGGTTAATGTTCCAGGGTATAATTTCTTGAGCTTTTCTGCCCGCTCTACCGTCGCAATATGACTATCAAAAGCTAAAGAAGGAAGTGAGCGCAAAAAAGCCTCCGCCTTGTCTAGAAGCTGCACAGGAACCGGGCTATTCTTTTTTGCAAACTCCATGTAGCGGCCATCGACAAAAAGCTCAGCTTTGCTGGGAAGGATCACTAACATTCCTAGCGATAACTGCAATCCTGTCAGATAAAAAAGATCAAGAGGATCTTCGATCAGACAACCGCTGGTTTTCCAGCTCTTCAAGAGCGATTGAACTTGAGTGATTCTATTTAAAAAGGTTTTCGATGGCATGCGTTCCTGTCCAGGTTATTCCCTCACGGGATTTTAAGGGTTTGAAACTTTTCCATACAGCGAGAGCTTCTTGCAGCATAAACGTTTTCTTTTTTCTCACGGCAAACCTTGCAATTTTATCTGAAAGCTGAGGAAAATCCTCCTCCGTTTGAAGAATGAGGCGAATCGCCTCGATCGCGTCTGTCTCATCCAAAAACGGAGGGACTGCTTCGATCAGAGCATGATGCTTGCCGCTGAGCTCCAATAGAAACCCGCATCTCGACAGATCCGATCTTCGTAGAGAGACAGCCTCCGCTTCGCTTGATGTCAGCTCCATGGATAGCGGAATCAAAAGCCCTTGAGAAAGGACAGGCTGGTCTTGATTAAGATCACGGTAAATGAGCTGCTGATGGGCTTTTTGCAAATCGACCCAGACAATGCCGGGCTCATAGCCTCCAACTGTCGAGCCGTCTAGCAGCAAATAATGCTCAAAAAGCCCTATCACCTGCTCGTGCGGGGCAAGCGTTGGGGATTCCTCGGGCTGCTCTCGAAAGCTCAAAGGCGCATCCCAAGATTCTAACGAGGGTTGTAAAGACCGCGGCTCTAAAACAGGCGGTGCAATGGGCTGAAAAATCGGCGCTGAAACTCCAAAAGCTTGCTGCACCTCTTTTTTCACAAAAGCTTTGAGAAATTCCCCTTCTTGAAAGCGGACTTCTTTTTTTTGAGGATGGACATTCACATCCAGCAAAGAAGGCGGGACATTCAAATGGAGCACAAAAATCGGATATCTGTCTTCGCTCAGCCGCTCGCCATAACCTTCTTTGATGGCACGGGCAACTTGAGGAGAAAACACGGGACGCCGGTTGACAAAAAGATATTGCCCTGTCCGATTAATGCGATGGTCCGCTGGCGTTCCGACAGCTCCCTGCAGCGTATAATCCCTTTCGGCTCCTTGAATCTCCAGCTTCGTCGCAAGAAAACTATTTTGAAAAAGATCGGCAGTCCTTTTTTGCAGCTGCTGAAAAAAAGGGCCTTCCCCTGCAGGAAGACTTAAAAGAGTCTCTTCGTTGGAAATCAGCTCGAAGCCGACTTCCACATGCGCCAGCGCGAGCGCCATGACAAGTTTATGGATTTCAGCAAAAGCCGCGGATGCTTGTTTTTGGAATTTTTTTCGAGCAGGAACATTGTAGAATAAAGAGCGGACTTCAAAAGTTGTACCCCTTTGCCGGGGCACGGGAGAAACCGAGCGAATTTTTCCTGCATCTATTTCGACGCGGGTCCCCTGTTTGTCTTGAAGGGCTGTCACTAAGTCGACACGGGCAATCGAGGCAATCGAAGCTAAAGCCTCTCCTCGAAATCCCATCGAGCTTAAAGAAGCTAGATCATCAATTCCCGTGATTTTAGAGGTGGCATGGCGCTCAAAGCAGAGCAAAGCATCATCGCCGCTCATGCCCGAGCCATCATCGCTGATTTTGATCAGCTGGAAGCCGCCGCCTTTGATTTCAATCGAGAGATGCCGGGCGCCTGCATCAATCGCATTTTCAACGAGTTCCTTGACCACGGAGGCAGGATTTTCAATCACTTCTCCTGCGGCGATTTTATTAATTGCATCTTCAGTCAATACACGGATAGGCATGATCTTCATTCTATGCGATGACTCTATTGCCTTCAAAGTAGAATAGAGTTATACAGAGTGTTAGAATATTTTTTTACATGAAGATACGCAATATCATCGCGGCCTGCTCGATTGGGAATTTCCTCGAATGGTATGATTATGCCCTTTACGGATATCTCACCTCGATTTTAGCGCGGGTCTTTTTTCCTTCGAGCGAACAAACTTCAGCTTTATTCAATACGCTTCTCATTTTTGCCATCGGCTTTATCATGCGGCCCATCGGCAGCCTTATTTTTGGAATGATCGGAGACAGAGCGGGCCGTAAAATAAGTCTGCTCCTGTCGATTCTATTGATGACGTTCCCGATGATCTTGATGGGCATACTTCCCACTTATGTTCAAATTGGAATGACCGCTGTCATCACTCTGGCCATTCTTAGGATTTTTCAAGGGATCCCCATCGGGGGTGAGATCGGGGGGATCATGTGTTATCTAACCGAGATAGCACCTGCGGGAAAAAAGGGCTTCTTCGGGAGCTGGTCTTTTTTGGGCTCGCAAGTAGGATTTATCGTCAGCAGCTTCGAGATTTATGCTTTTGAAAAATGGATGCATCCCTCTGCACTAGCTGAGTGGGGCTGGAGGGTGTCCTTTATCATCGGGGGCTTATTGGGTGTTTTCGGATGGTATCTGCGTCGGCGTCTTCAGGAGACTCCTGCGTTTCAATCTTTGATGGTCCATCATCAGCTTCTAAAAAAACCCGTCGCTATCACTTTTAAAAATTACAAAAAACAACTTTTTCTTGCCTTTTGCCTCTCTTCAATTTCATCCGGGGCTTTTTATATGGTCTTTTTTTTCTCAACGACTTTTTTGACGGATATTCTGAGGATGAACGTTCCTCAGACTTTGCTGATCAACACGGGACTGCTTTCCCTGTCGTGTATTTGCATGCCGTTATTTGGACAACTCGGCGATCGGTTCGGAATTAAGCGTCTGATGTTGATCAGTTCTTTTGGAATTATATTACTCCCTTATTTTATGTACTATTTCGGAAGCAATAGCGAATATTTTCTAATGTTTTTATTTCAAACGATTCTAACTCTTATTCTCACTATAAATTATTCTCTACTTCCTGCTTTTCTAGCCAAGATCTTTCCCACTCAAACTCGGTATACGGGGGTCGGCTTTGCTTATAATTTGTCGAATGCGATTTTAGGAGGACCGGCCCCTCTGCTATCGCTCTATTTAATCAACAGCACAGGCAGCAAAGTAGCCCCGGCATTTTATTTTATTCTGCTGGGGGTCATTAGCTTAATTCCCTTTCTATATAAAAAACTCGAACACGCTCAGTAGCAAAGGAGGCGCAATGCCTCCTCGCAATTTGAAAAATTTAACGCGCGGCTTTTTTGTAGCAGCTGCCGTCTTCGGCAGAGCAGGTTTCCATTGCGGGAGCCGATTTATTAGGACCGAAAAAGCAGTACCCTTTTTTCGAATTGCGCCACTCTCTAGTCCCATAACCAAAAACAATAACGAGAAGCAAAATTACCAAAACCAAACCAGTCTTTTGCTTTCCGTTTAAATCTTTCATTAAGCTCATGTTAACCTCCATGAAAAGCCCATCTTAGCAACCTGGAGATTTCCCTCAAAGCGTTATCTTCTATGGATGAAATCGGCTTAAATAAATTTTAACTAATTCGTCCCACACAGGAAAATTTTTACCTTCGGCTTTCAGCGCCTTCACATCCTGATCGTATTTGCAGGAGAAAAGCTCCAAAGCGCAGCCCAGCTCCACCCGCATCTCGCCCTTTTCAAACACGGCTGCGAGCACCTCTTCAGCAAAGAGATCGTCGCTCCAGTAAAGATAGATCGTATCAGCTTGGGCAAAGTAAGAGCTCATTTTTTCGGCAAAAAACTTTCCCTTAGAGACTGCATCTTCTGGGGTAGATTGATAAAAACGCTGCTCATTATTCCGGTATTCAATGGCTTCTTTCCTTAAGCTATCTTCACCAGAGCACAGGATCAGCGTAATTCGATATCCTTCCGATTTTAACTTCTGTAAAAATTCGGGAACATGCGCACCTGTCAAAGTGGTTCCATGCACGACATCGGCTTTATTTTGAAGCGCTTCTTCCAGAAGTGTCAGGGTGATATAGTTGGAAGCCCCTCTCCATTTCTCATAAGCTGCTTTGACCACGGTCAAATAATCGAAAGAAGAGGCCGTATTTAAAGCATTCAACGATTGGGCATAGTAGGTATGCGGCATGAACTTTAAGGCGCGCTGATCAGGGTCAAGATAGACTCCTGAGCTGTATTCAGGATGGCTTTGCAAAAACCTCTCTAAGATCGTACTTTTGCGAGATCCTGGCCCTCCAGCCGTAGCCAAATAAAAGGGATGGTCCTGAGTCTGAATTCCTTTTCCAAAACAAATGCTCTTGACAACGGCTAAATCTTGGGCGATATCTTCTTTCTCCTGTGAGCTATAAGACTCTAGATGTTTCTCGACCACTTCAGGTGGAAAAAAGACGGTAGCACTGTAAAGTGCAGATGTAGAAAAAAGAGTTCCTGCAACCATGTTGCAGAGTATCCGGCTTAAAAAATTAACGATTTTCATATTTTATTCTCCTTTTTTGAAAGAGTTTAACCTTCAGAATATTTTTGCACACCGACGAAATCTTTACTTTTCTCGGAGGAGTGGTATATGGTAGTGGAATGGACTCTTGCCAAGTAGCTACTTCTATTGTTAAAAAACTTCAGGACGCAGGTTTTATCGCTTATTTTGCAGGTGGATGGGTTCGAGATTTTATCTTGAAAAAGCCTTCGGACGATATCGATATCGCCTCGTCGGCCTCTGTTGAAGAAGTGCAGCGCCTTTTCCCTAAGACGATTCCCGTCGGTGTGGCCTTCGGGATTGTAATTATTGTCGAAGAGGGGCATCAATTTGAAGTGGCCACCTTTCGCAAAGACCGTGGCTACATCGACGGAAGACGGCCTATTGGAATCGACCCGGCCTCTCCCGAAGAAGACGCTCAGCGTCGTGATTTTACGATCAACGGGATGTTTTACGATCCCGTCCAAGATAAAATTTTCGATTTCGTCGACGGGATGAAAGACCTCAAAAAAGGGATCATCCGCGCCATCGGTGATCCTCAGGCAAGATTTTCAGAAGACCGCCTCCGCATGATGCGGGCCGTGAGATATTCCACCCGCTTTAACTTCCCCATCGAATCTGACACCTTGCAAGCCATCTTAAGGCAAGCCGAAACCCTTCTTCCTTCAGTCGCGATGGAACGGATCTGGCAAGAATTTAAAAAAATGTCGCAATTTGCCCATTTTGACACAGGCCTTGTGACCCTCCATCAACTCAAACTCCTGCCCACGATCTTCCCGCAGCTGAAAGAAGTTTCCATTGAAGAGATCCAAAAACGGGTGAGCGTGATTGAACATTTCCCTAAAGGCTGTCCTACGATTGCCGAGCTGCTCGAGCTCTTCCCCGACTCCTCTTTACAAAGCCTGCTCGACCTTTGCGACTATCTCAAGCTCTCTAAAGCCGAAAAAGAGTTTGTCGAGTTTTATTACCATGCTCAGCATCTCCTCAACTTGCCCGACAAGTGGAAAGAAAAACTTGAACCTGTGGAATGGGCTCATTTCTATGCCCATCCCCACAGCCTCCTGATTTTAGAAATTATCGGGGCTCATTTCCCTGCTTCCGATAAAGAAAAGTTTTTAAATGATCACACCCTGCATCGCCAGCTTCTTCAGCAGGCTATCCTGAGAATTCAAACGCAAAGCCCGATTGTTCGAGCCGAGCACCTTATTGCTGAAGGTATCACCCCCGGTAAAAAAATGGGGCAGCTTCTCCAAGAAGCGGAAAGAATCTCTATCAATCAAAGCATTGAAGACCGTCAAGCCCTTATCGAGCTATTAAAAAAATCTTCTCTTTGGAACTAAAAAAATAGTTCCAGCATAATTGTGGGCCAAAACAAGAGGCCTATGGAGATTTCTAATCTTATTTACACCCGAGCATCATCTCTTTTCCGCCATTTACGCGATTCTCTTCAAAGCCTTCCCCAAGTATCACCTTCTGTAGGTAAATTCGAAGGTGCGACCGTCCCCTCAGATTCAATTCCTCTTACAGACCGGGTCACAGCACCTATTCCCAGAGCTGAGGCTATTCCACCCTCTCATCCTACCGTACAAGAAACAGGCGGGCCCGATCTTATTGTTAAGCATATCTTTCAACCTCTGAGCAAGCTTTTCAAAAAAAGCCTCTCCTCAGGTCCCTTTCCCGAGAAAAATCCTACCCAAATAACGGGAAGAGTTATTCTTTTAGCCGGAGGCGCCTTAATCTCCGTTTATGTTTTATTCAAATTTGTCATCCCTTATTTCTTCCCACAACCAGAATCCGGCAAAAACCCTGGCGATTCCTTGGATAAGCCTTCTAGAGATTTTGCTCCTCCACCTGCCAACGCTGCTGATGCACAGCCTGCATTGCCTCCGCCGCCTGTTCCCCAGCCAGCTGCTCCCGGGCAACCCTCTTCTCCCAGAGGAAAACCTGCCGCTGCATCCGCGGCTCCTCCACCTGCCAATGCTGCTGCAGAGCCCATAGTGCCGCCGCCTGTTCCTCAGCCAGCTGCTCCCCAGCAACCCTCTTCTCCTAGAGGAAAACCTGCAGCTGCAGTACCACTACCTGCTGCCATACCAGCTGCTGCCAAACTAGGTCCTCCAGCACCTCCTGTTGATGCTGAAAAAAAAGATGCCTCGCCACCTGCGGCTGCATCTTCAATAGATCGGCATTCACCTTCTCGTTCATCTGCCTCTTCTCCAGCGCCTAAGCTATTATTCAAGCAAGCAGCAGGCCTTGTTCGACGGACGATATTTTCGACACGCCATTTTTCTAAGTGGAAAAAATATCGTATTATCCAAGACCTCATGGAACGATTTTCCATGACTTGGGGTATAGAAACATGCCCTCTTATTACAAGCCCAAATCCTGAAATCGTTCAAATTGCCCAAGCTTGGAACACTCTGGTGGATGCTCTAGCAAAGCCTGTGAAAGTGAAAAATGCAGATGATCAATACCGAGCTACTATCAAGGCTTTGCGTGAAACAGCCTCTTTGCTACTTCCCGCAAAAGATGAGATAAAAATTCATTTCAGGTCTCAACTGCAATTCATTAAACAGCTTTCGTATTTTCGCTTTGCAGGGATAGAAATGTACAACTATTGCCTCGAGCTGGTTCGGCTAGTGACAGGACAAGAACTTCCAGCGCAACTCTCTTTAGCTAATTTTTTTCACGAATTAGACTTACGTATTAATCGACTTAATAATCCTGATGACGCTCATTCTGCAAACCCCATTGCCAGAGAAAAAGAAAAAGGGAGAGGGACTTTTAATGTTGGTTTTGATCCTTTAATAAAACAAAATATCCCTTATCTTGATGGGGAAATTGGAATAAATGGACAACAGATTCGCATTTTACGGCACGGTGTTCCTTTCTATCATCATGACCCTTATGGACTTATTGGGGCTGTATGCGGGAAGATGCCGCTTTTAGGAAGATACGTGAATAAACAAAACCTATCAAGCGAACCTGTACTCAATGCTGATTATGCCGCCTTTATTTTGGCAGCTGAGGAAAAAAACGAAAACATCCTTCAAGCGATCTTTGAGGAAGGAGAAGAAAAACTCATTGGTGATGAAAGCCCACGTGTGAGAGGGCGACTCAAACTCGTTCTGTTTCATAAAAACTTTTATGCTTTAGCTTTGCGTTTTGATGGGAAGTTATTTAAACGAAATTATGATCTCCCTACTTCCAAAAAAGAATCTATTTCAAACTTAAAAAGTCGATTAATACTGGCACTGATTCCCTCCCAAGAGCCGGTACTTTCCGATGACCAGCCTGATCTAATTTTAGAGAAAATGTTCAAGCAACTAGAGGAAACAGGATTTTGTATCCCTGAGAAGGTAATGAGGAAATCAGAGCTCCGGAATCACATCGAGCCTCTTTTAAAAGAAGTGCAAGAGTTGTATTTCCCCGATGTCAAAGAGATCGAAAAAACGGAGCACCATCAGGCATTTATTCTCCTTTCTTATGCACATATTGTTCTTTTTCTGTGCATCCGTTTGAATATTTCGATTTTAGAGGCCTTTTGTAAAGATGATATTGATCGAGGGAATGCGTTCAAAACGATTTTGAAGTTGCATTTCCTTTACCTCACCAGACAAATTAGCCCAGAAACTTTAAGATACGTCCTTGTGAATACTCTTGCAGCTCCTTTCATCGTTAAAAAACAAGCGATTATTGACAGTAGGTTAGTATTAATTCAATATGCTCTTCCCTTTATGAAAGATGCATTCGCGCGGAATACACAACCTAAAACCACCATTTTTGGAGAATCGATTAACAATCCTTCCTACCGAGTCTTTGCAATTCAGGGACAAACAATCTATCCCGATAACCGATCTGCAAAAAACATTGAAGAATACTTAGACTTTTTAGTGGCTCTCCCGATCAAAATCCCACCTTTCCCAGGCAATCTTATTGAAGATACTGCCACCGCAGTTGACGAGGATCAGATACGTTACAACATCAGTCAAACGGCTAAAAATCTGAATCTACGTGTTGACAACGAACTATTAAAGCCAAAAGCAGAAGCTTCGCAAAGCGAGATCGACAACCTTTATAAGAATGTTGCAATAGAGCGCATTCGTGCAATTCTTCAAATGAGAGCGGAATTTTCAGAAAGTCAGGCATGGAAAATTGCCAGCTGTATCCATTCTGGTTTTCAAACAAGGCTTCTCGAAGCGCTGAAAAAGACTTTCGACAATCCACAGCTACAAGCTTTCATTGAACTTGACATGGATGCAATGAAAATAAAACCGGAATCGGGTTTCTCTCTCACTGTAGAAAATAAAATAGCCAAATTAGAGTTCGTCTTATTCTACAAAATCGTTTGTAAAGATGCTGAGCTCGCTGCAGGATACACGCTTCCCGGAATGAGGGCTTCGATCACGATCTCTGACCTGAGGACAGGCGTGGCTCAATTTGATTGGTCTTTAGTGAAGTGATTTTCTTGCTGCCAACGCTCGATGCGCTTCTTGACATGCATCAGCTGTCCCTCTTTGCTGCCTTGATATAGACGGCCCACATCGAGTTGGATAGGACGGTCTTCCACAAATCCAAAATTATTGCTCACAGCTTTGTCTCGATCAGCATATCCTTGATCCACGCGCCGCTGGACGAGATCTAAAATAGCCCGAATGGAGCTCTGCACTCCCTCACGGTCTCCTTGCTGCTGGAGATGGGCAAGCCGGTCAAAAATGAGCTCGGCCTTTTCCTGCAGTATGAATTCTGTCTTGTCGAGATCAATTGTATGCTCTTTGCCCGCCGCATCCAAGAGCTGCACCTTTTGATTAAGGTGATAGGTTTTGGCGAGATGGATGAAAATGAGTCCTGTATCTTGTCTAAACTTCTCATAGGCGATCTTGTAGCCGTTGAAAACCCAACGGAGGTTTTTCAGACGGCGCCGGACGACATGAGGACAAAGATGATCGGCAATAGAGGGAGTAAAGCGGCGCATCTTGAAGAATTTTAAAACATATTTGCCATCCTCGGTCTCAAAGGCAAAAGATTGCGCGCCTTCGCCTAAAAACTTGAACCGGGAAGCCAAAATAGCTTGGATTTTCTGCTGCTCTTCCGCAGAAGGCCGATCAATCGACCAGGCAGGGCTCGGAGCTAAAGAAGAGGCAATCTTATCTTCAGAAAACCCTTCCGAGGAAGAGAATTTTACCCAGAGGCCTGCAGTTAAAAGGAGAAATAGAATTATGTATTTTCTTCGAGCCATTTATGAATCCGCTGTGAAATGCGATGGTGTTCTTTAGGTTTGCGCACTTTTTCAATCCTTCCGATATCGAGATGGACAGCCCGGTCTCCGACGAAGCCGTAATTGTGTTTGACGGCCTTATCATGGTCGGAGATTCCGCGATCGATCCTCCGCTGGACCAGCTGCAAGATTGCCGCAATAGACTGCTCTAATTGCACCTGGTCTTTTTGCAGGAGGAGTTTTTTAAAACGAGTGAAGATCAGTTCGGCTTTTTCCTGGACGACAAACTCGACCTTGTCGAGATCGATCAAATGGGTGCGCCCTAATCGATCGACGACCGTAAGGCGGGTTTGGAGATGATCGCCTTTGTTCAGGTGAATGTAGAGGAGGCCTGTATCTTCACGGAGCTCCTCATAGGCGAGTTTATGGGCGTTAAAAATCGATAGCAAATTTTCTCGGCGGTCTGCAATTTTTTCAGGATGCCATAAGTCGGAGATGCGCGGGATCAAATGCTTCATGATGAAAAATTTGATGACGTATTTTCCATCTTCGCTGACAAAGGCATAGGACTGCGATCCGACGGCCAGGTATTTAAACTTTTGCTGAAAGATCGACTTTAATCGGTCGAGATCGGGGCCTGTTGGCTCTTCGATGGAAAGCGCGGGATTATAGGAAAATGTCGAGGTGATCCTTTTCAGAGAAAACCCTAAGCTTTTATTCAGATAAACCTGGTAGGAGCCCCACAAAAGGGCAAGGGATAAAACGAAGAAGAACCAGAAACGCTTGCCCCTCAAAATTGGATATGTCATCATAAGAGAGAGATGATAACACGCTCGATCAGTAGCTTACAACACCCTCTCGTCAAAAGACTGGTAAAACTCCGCGATAATCGGGCTTTTCGGGCTCAAGAAAAAAGTGTGCTTATTGTAGGCGTCACGCTTGTCGCTGATGTGGCTGCGCAGATGCCATTAAAAACTTTAATCTCTGTCGACCCACTGCCCTTGAATGCAAAAGAATCTTACCTTGCTCCTCCTGAAGTCTTAAAAAAAATTATCAATATTTCCTCGGAAGATCTCGTCGCTGCCGAAGTGGAGCTTCCAGCGCCTAGCACTTTAGAAGGGAAAAAAACGATCGTTGTGTTAGATGGGCTCGCGGATCCCGGCAATGTAGGGACCCTTTTAAGAACAGCTGCCGCGCTCGGATGGGAAGGGGCTTTTTTGACACCTAACACCGCCGATCCCTTCAACGATAAAGCCCTTCGTGCAGCGCGGGGAGCCCCTCTTTTTCTTCCGCTGCGGCAAGGGAGCTGGGATGAATTGTCGACACTGATCCGCTCGAATAAAATGACAGTGTATATCGCCGATATCGAGGGAGAAGAGCTGGATAAGATTTCCTTTAAAAAACCGTTGGCCCTCGTAATGGGCCACGAAACCAAAGGGCCGTCGCCTCAGGCCAAGGCTCTCGGCATGCCGGTATCGATTCCGATGGAAAGCACCATGGAATCGCTCAATGTCGCGAGCGCTGCTGCGATTATAATGTATCAAATAAAACACAAAATAAAATCATGAGCAAAATTCAATCGATCCACGCTTTAGAAATTTTAGATTCCCGCGGAAATCCTACTGTCGAAGCTATTGTCACCACCGACACAGGATGTATGGGCAAGGCCGCAGTCCCTTCCGGGGCCTCCACAGGAGAGCATGAGGCGCTCGAGCTGCGCGATGGCGATAAAAAACGTTATGGGGGCAAAGGCGTCCTGAAAGCGGTCTCTTATATCAACGGAACTTTAGCTAAACTTTTGAAAGGCCAGAATGTGCTGGACCAAGAAAAGCTCGATCAACTCATGCTCGCCTGCGATGGGACGCCTAACAAGGCGAAACTGGGAGCCAATGCGATCTTGGGAGTTTCGCTGGCAATTGCTAGAGCCGGAGCTGCTGTTAAAAAGCTTCCGCTTTACAGGTATTTAGGAGGTGAAAAAGCACGGCAGCTTCCTGTCCCCATGATGAACGTGATCAATGGCGGAGCACATGCCGATAACGCCTTGGAGATACAAGAGTTCATGATTAGGCCGCAAGGGGCGCCTAGCTTTCGAGAAGCAGTCCGCTGGGGCGCCGAAGTTTTCCATGCGCTTAAAGCTTTGTTGAAAGAGAAAGGGCATGTGGTCTCTGTGGGCGATGAAGGAGGCTTTGCACCTCGTTTAAAATCTCACGAAGAAGCGCTCGAGTATCTTTTGAAAGCCATTAAAAAAGCCGGCTATAAAGCGGGAAGTGAAATTTCGGTTGCGCTCGATTGCGCCGCCTCAGAATATTACGATGCAAAAAAGAAAAAATATCTGGGCCTTTCCTTGCAGAGCTATGTGAAATATCTCGAAAAACTCTGCAGCAACTATCCTATCAGTTCGATCGAAGATCCTTTAGACCAGAACGACTGGGAAGGGTGGAAGATGCTCACCTCTAAATTACCGATCCAGATCGTCGGAGATGATCTCTTCGTGACCAATCCAGTTTTTCTGCAAAAAGGAATTAAGATGAAAATCGGCAATGCGATTCTCATCAAACCCAATCAAATCGGCACCCTCACTGAGACCTTGCAGACCATTTCCATGGCCAAAAAAGCCGGCTACCGCACAATTATCTCCCACCGCTCCGGCGAGACAGAAGATACGACGATTGCCGATTTAGCTGTCGCCACTTCAGCCGGGCAGATTAAAACGGGATCTTTAAGCCGCAGCGATCGCGTGGCCAAATACAACCGCCTGCTGGAAATCGAAGACGATCTGGGTAAGAATGCCTTATTTTTATAGCCTAATAAATGGAACTGTCTTCCAGTAACAATTTATCGGTTTAATCGCTAGTACCTCTAGAATGATCAAGCGCTTTCTATCTAAGAGTTCGCTTTTTCAATTAAAAAACTGTCATACAATTCTACATTTAGACAAAATGTTTCTTTAGTTTCAACTGATATGAAAACAAAGGAGGAAGGCTGTGCTATTCAAAAATTCGTTCATTTTTCTTGGGATTTTTTCTGTATTATTGATGACAAGCCCATGTCGGGGATCAAACGATAAAAGTATGGATGATCCACAAACCGATCTACAAGAATTCGCTGTAAAAGCAAATGAGCCCTCTATTTTATGCATATCTTTAAAACAAGGAACATCTCTGAAAAATCAATCGCTTAATATGAATGAGCTTATGTTCCTAAACGGTGAAATCTCTAACGACACAAAGCTTTTTTTTCCTTTTCAAGATGGAATACGTGTCAGTCAATCGGGCCTATATCGCGTGAGTTTTTTCCAGAGAATCTTCACTCTCGATCAAAGAGGAGAATTTATACTTTCTCTTTTACTAACACCGGGAAACTATAGAAAAAGATATCAACATGTGAAATTAGAAGCTAATAGCTGTGGAGAGATTAACTTTAGTCAGATCTTAAGAATCAATGCTAATCAAAAAGTGCAACTCATCATCAGTCCCGTTGCAGGCGAAACGATTCTAGGGCCTGAATGGGAATGCTCAGGCTTTACGATAGAACGATTAGGTTCTTAGCGAAAATTATCTTCGCTAGGCATAGATAGTGAAATAACTGAAGCAAAAGCCTGGAAAAGATTGAGCTTCTTATCGAATAGAAGTATCGCTGATTGAGAAACTCTTATGCCTATTATTTAGTCTTAAAAAGAGTCTCTAAGGGTGCTTTGAAATCGCGCTCGATCTGTTCTGGATCGAGATTTAAACGTCTATCCTGCTCATCTAAGATAGAGATAATGCGCAGCGACTTTGAATTAAAAATATTCGAAGTATTTTCAAAACGGGCGACCATTTGGCGACTTCCATTATGAATTAAGAATTCAAAAGGAGCGCGAGGGCCGTTGTATCGCGCTGAGAGAGTAAAATCTCTTTTTTGAGGCTCAAGCAAGGAGCTGCCATTAAACCAAGAGTTAAAACGGTCACTCCCTAAAACATGGTGCAAAATGGTCGGGAAAATATCGAGATGGGAGCAAAGCTCATGAGATGGGAGCGATGAGGTCCCTAACCGGTAGTAAAGCGGCACATGTGTTTGCACCGTATTGAGATTCGAGGCATGGAAAACTCTTCCCTGCTCAAAGAATTCTTCGCCATGGTCTCCAGTAAATACCACCACAGCCTCTTGTCCTCCAGGAACGTTCTTCAATTTTTCGACAAAACGGCCAAAGAGCCCATCAATGAAATGGATGGCATTCCGATACCGATTTTTGACTCCTTCCAACTGATCATGCGAACACATCAGATTAAAATAATCGACATTTTCAGGGGCGGGATATAGGGTTGACTGCTGCGGCCAGCTATAGCCAAAATGGGTCGATTCGAGAAAGACGATGAATACTTGTCCTTCAGGAGATTTTGTCAGGGCTTCCATCATGGAGGACATGCATTCCGTATCATTCTCATGGGCTTCTCTTTCTTCGCCTTCTCCGAAGGCATGGAAGGTATCGGCCAGATGCTTATCTTTTCCAAAAAGCCGCTCATCCATTTGATAAAAGTTTAATCCTGAAGAGGAATAGACATGAATCTGATAGCCGGCTTTTTTTAAAATTTGCAGCGGGAGGCTTCCCAAACTCCATTGTTTAGGCTGCCGCGCTTCGTAATAAAACGGATAGACGCTGTGAAAAATAGAAAACCACGACAAACCCGTTGCATTGGCGCCTGAGATGGAATGGCGGAAAGCAATATTGTTTTCCTTGAACCGTGTCAGCGACGGAGCCACGTCTCTTGTCATAAAATCTTCTCGGAGGCTTTCAGCAATGAAGAGAAATATATTGGGCTTTTTGCCCGCTGAGATGGATAGACTGTTTAACTGAGAAGCGTATTCCTTTTCCGCAGCAGCGGGGCGAAGCTTTCCCATTTTAATCTCAGGATGAGAACCGGAAAAAAAGGTCGACTTCCAGGGCAAAGCGTGGGCAAAATGCCGATTTTCCGCAGGAGCGGCAATTTTGCCGATATTATAATCAAATAGCGATAGGAAGACCGCTGTAGAGAAGAGACTCATCCCCACAACAGAATAGGAAAAATGGACGGGCCTTTTCTCGGCTAATTTCTGAGTGAATTGGATCATCATGATTCCCAATAAAGGGATTAAAACAAATGCCAAACCGGCGAGCGCCCATGTCGTCATGGAAATATGAGTGGCATAAAGAAGCTCTATGAAATTTTCTAAACTCTCCGCACGTATGAAATCGACGGCGAACCAGACCGACATCCCCATGATCCGCACTAGAGGGAAGTCGAGCAGATGAACTAAGAATAATAGAAAGGTCAAGACCAGGAAGACCATATGGAAGGCTTTATGCAGCCGATCGGCCAGGAAATGTCCGATCACCACTAGGATCCCCACCTCTAAAGCGCATTGCCCTAAAGCGTAAATCGTATAAAAAAAGCGATGAAGCCAAGAGCCTTGATCAATGAGGAAAACATGATAAATATGTAAAAAAGAAAGAAACAAAAAAAAGAGACCAAAATAAATATAATTAACGGACTGACGTTCTTTCATATATATTCTTTCCTCTTAGAAGGAAAGAATATTTACGTCAATTATTCTCTAATTTGGTCAAGTAGCGAATTAACTTTTCCCATTCTTTGTTGGCCACGAGCGTGCGCACTTGATCGGGATGAGCTTTCACAGCCTGGCAAAAACCTAAAATATGCGGCTGAAGGTTGTTACGGGCATTTTCTCTTTCACACTTTTCAATAAATCCAGCGGTTTTACCGCTGCCGTTAAGAAAACCGCCCCGCTTAAAATAGCTATCTACCACGCTGACCATGCATTTTCTGAGGTGGGGATTGGTAAAAACGACTTCCAAAAACTTGAAAGGATGAACATGTTGAACTTTATTGCCCAAATCCTCCAGCTCGCCTGCTTTTAAGCCCAGTTTGGTGAGTCCTGTAAGCCCTTCATGAGTACCCACAATATCAATGATTTTGTAGATGATCTGCGCTTCTGTTTCCGATAACGGAAGTTGTGCATACTGCGTCTTTGCTTCAGAGTTTTCCTCCCATTTAACAACGAGATCGTCTGTTCTAGACTCGTCTAATGTCTTTTGGATAGAAGCTTCTGAAATATTTGCACCGGAAGGAACAGTCATAACTATTTGTCGCGCACCATCTTTGAAACAGCTGCCAAGAAATTCTGCCAGATCCTTTCTTTCGATCTGCGAAATGATCTGAAAAGACATCGTCATAAAAATAGGATAACTGGGGCATCGGGTTCCGAAAGAAAAATGGGAGGCGTAATAATTAGCCATCGTCTGGCTGGTAGGATCCTGCTGATAAAAGCTTAACAGATTTTTTTGAAGCCTTGCCTTAGCATCGGCCAACTCTTGCGGAGTAAAACCGTTGGTTTTCAATTCCCGGATGGCGGAAAGAAAAGCTATAAGCATACTGTCGGGCTGCTGATTCCCTTGCTGCTTCCCTCGGGCAAAGCTATGCGAATAAGGGAGCAAATATTTAGCTGGCGCAGGCGGGAGCCACTGGCCACCGACTTCTTTGATCGCATTGCGGAATTTTTCCTCCGCGATGGACTGAAGCAGGTATAAGATCCATAGTTTTTTCAAGTCTTGCTCCGTTTTCAATGCCTGAAAAGAAGCGGGATAGGCCAAAGATATGGAAATCGCATTCGAGGCTGATGTGTTCAGTGCGATCTGCTTCGCAGGAGGTATTAATTCTCGCGAGGAAAAAACCTCAGAAGCTGCAGATAGGAATTCCCTTAATTGTTCTTTTTCAAAATCACCCACAGCGACAACTGCTATCCTGTATTGGGCTTCGTTGGGAACTTTTTCACGGCAATATTCTATTAAAGCCGGCAGCTCATCTTCAAAGGACTCGACAGGGCAATCTTCCAAGTAAAAGATAGTGGGGGCGTCCTCCAGGGGGTTTTTAGCCACAATGCGGCAAGAGATCTTCCCGCTCCCAAGCGCATGTTGCTTAAGCCAGAGTTGCACTCCGTTATCTAAACAAGTAACGGAAAGGTTCTCTTCCGAGGGAAGTTCGACAGCATAAACAGAACAAACCCAAGAAAGTAGCACACTGACGATCTTTTTCATGCAACAAGCAGCCATAGAGATACTCCTATATCTTATTCATAAACGAACAAGCCTTTGAAAATAAACTTTAAAATAATTTTTATATATGTCTATGAAGAGGAATGGCGAAGTCAAGGACGACTATTTTCTTATTTGGAGCTGCCGAGCGTGGAGAGCTCTGCACACCGATCCACTTGGCCTCGGTGGAGCAGGTTCTCGACTTTTTGGGCAATCCTCCTGAAAGCACTGAAGGGATCCGGTATGCGGTCCAAGCTCTCTTGTATGGACAAGATTTGATCTATTTCCGCGTCGCAGACGAAGGCTTCAGCACGGAAGATTACATTCAAGGGCTCCGTATTTTAAAACAAAAACCTTTTCAATCTCCCTTGACCGCGATTGGCATGCCGGGGGTCGGCGATGAAGAAATCATCCAAGCAGCAATCCCCATCTGCCATCTCCATCACAGTATTCTGCTCGTCAATGAAAGAGATCTATACGACTATTTGACAGCGAAATAGGTCTCAAGGCCTTCCTGGGTCGGCTTCATTGTTTTTGCGCCATTTTTCCAGTTCGCAGGACAAACTTCACCATTGCTTTCGTAGTAGGCTAATGCATCCAAAATCCGGAGCGCCTCGTCTACAGAGCGCCCGAGCGGCAGATCATTGACAAGCTGATGCCGTACGATGCCTTCTTTGTCTATAATGAAAAGACCCCGATAGGCAATCCCTTCATCTTCTTTGAGGACATGATAATCCAGGGAGATCGACTTCGTAAGATCTGAAACTAAAGGATAAGTCACGCCTTGGATCCCTCCTTTACTTTTAGGAATGCTCAGCCACGCCAGATGGCTATTGGCGCTATCGACAGAACATCCGACGACTTGTGCGCTGCGTTTTTCAAAAGCATCGAGCTCTTGCTGGAAGGCATGTAATTCCGTCGGGCAGACAAATGTAAAATCTAAGGGATAAAAAAAGAAAACAACGTATTGACCTAAAAAGTTGCTGAGGGAAAAATCAGCAACGATCTTTCCGCCGACTACAGCTTTCGTTTTAAATCCAGGAGCACTCTTGCCAATTAATAAACTATTCATCGTCAACCTCACTGTTTAGAATTCATGATCAAAGATTTCCTTCGCCTGTGCAATCCAGCTCTCCGCCTGAATCGTCGTCTCAGGACCATGCCCGGGGATAACCCTAGTTTCCGGCGGAAGCTCAGCCAGCTTCTTTAAAGACTCCCACATAAGGGCAGGACGCGCAGTGGGAAAACTCAGATTCCCAATCGTTCCCTTAAAAAGGGTATCTCCCGAAATTAATATTTTTTCTTTCTTAAGCCAAAAACAGACGCCCCCCGGAGTATGGCCCGGTGTATGGATCACCTCTATCTTCAGCTCTCCGAGAGGAATAACCTGCCCATCGGTTAAAAAATGATCGGCCTTGACCCCCTCAATAGGGAAAAAAAGGGGCAAACGATCGGATCCGGGCTTTTCCAAATTGCCGGCATCTTCCCGATGGACATAGACAGGGATACCAAGAATTCTTTTGAGCTCAGCGGCATCGGCTAGGTGGTCCCAATGGGAATGCGTGAGAAGGATCATTTGGGGAACAAGGGCATCGTTTTCCAGGGCTTTTAAGATCAGCGGGATACTGCCGGAGGGAACATCGATAATCGCCGCCTGCCGCGTCACTTGACAACCCATGAGAATGGCATTAGTCTCTGCAGGCCCCGCCGTAAAAACTTTAATGATAACCATGGCTTCACGTTGAAAATTCGCACCGGAGAGGATTTGAACCTCTGACCCCATGGTTCGTAGCCATGTACTCTATCCAACTGAGCTACCGGTGCAATAGACTAAAAGAATATTTTATCTATAGATAACCTGCAAATATTCTCAAGAAGTCCCCGATTTTGAGCAAGCTTTACTTTCTGATTCAGACCAGATATGCTGGATAGCCTATGAATATAGTTATTTTAGGGGCCGGGACCATTGGGTCTTATCTAGCAGCAAAACTCGCTGAAGAAGGACATAGCGTTATCGTCATCGACCGCGATCCGAAAGCTCTGGAGAAAATCGGCCGTTCGGCCGATGTTGCGACGAGGCTGGGATCGGGGACCGACTGGAGGCTTCTGGAGGACCTGACCGAGCTCTCGCCCGAGCTTTTCATTGCCATGAGCAGTGATGATGAGACTAATCTCGTGGCCTGCACGATGGCGAAAAATTTGGGATATTCGAAGACGGTTGCAAGGATCCGGCAAAACTCTTTTCTAGACCATAGCCGGCTAGAATTCGGACGTTTATTCTTTGTCGATCATCTTTTAGGAACCGAGGTCATCGTCGCACACGATCTTTTTAAACATATCGTCAATCCTGGCCATTTAGCCGTAGAAACCTTTGCGCATGGGGCCGTGCAAATGCGAACCATGGTCATCCCCCCTAATTTTCAATACAGCGGGATTCCCCTCTCTAAAGTGGAGCTGAGCAATAATCTCTTAATCGGCCTCATCCGGAGGAAAATCAGCGGCGGAAAAGAAACATTTATCTTCCCCAAAGGCCACGACCACCTGATCCCCGGTGATGAGGCAACTTTGATTGGCGAGACGCAGGCCATGGAGCAGCTGGGAAATATCTTTGGGATGCCTAAAAAAACCATCAAATCGGTTGTTTTAGTCGGCGGCTCGGGCGTTGTCATCCATCTATGCCGCCTTCTTGAAGAGCAGAAAATCGACGTGAAAATCATCGAGCAAGATGAAACCAAATGTCAACGAATTGCCCAGCTTTTCCCCTTTGTCACCATTTTTAACCATGATGGAACGGATTTTGCTTTTTTAAAGGAAGAAAGGGTTGAAAAAGCCGATCTTTTTGTCGCTTGCACGCAATCCCAAGAGACCAACATCCTTGCTGCCGCCTTAGCAAGGCAAGCAGGCTGCGACCAAGTGCTAGCATTAGTCTCCGAAGAAGGCTTTGCTCCTCTTCTTCAACAGCTGGGCATCTCTCATACTCTATCCGAACGAGAAAGCATCGCACGGCGCATCCGTTCTATCTTACAGGGGACCTCCATTGTATCGGTAGCTTCTCTGTATGAAAACCGCGCGAAAATCATGGAAGTCAAAATTTCTCCTGATTCTGGCATCGTCGGCTCTCCTCTATCCGATCTCAGCGCGACGCTTCCTCAGGACTTTTTGATTGCGATGATTGAAAACCGGAGCGGTGTCACCGTTCCTAAAGGCAGCAGCGTTCTAACGCCTGGCGATACAGCCATCGTTCTTTGCAGTCCTGAAGCGATTCCCGAAGTAGAAAAAATCTTTTAAGCAAGGATTTTCATGAAAAAAACCCTGTTTGTTTTTTTAGGCTTTCTAATCTTGGGAGTAGGTGTCTACTTTTTAACACCCTCCCCTAAACTGTCCAAAGACTATTGTGCTTTTTGCGATCCCAAAGTGCTAACGGCTCAGAAAATCTACGAGGATGACACCGTCATTGCCCTTTATACCCATAAACCCGTGATGCCAGGCCACTGCTTGATCATTCCAAAGAGGCACGCGGAGCGTTTCGAAGAGATCACCGATCATGAAAGCGCTTATCTCAGCCGCGCTATTAAAAAAATCGACCAGGCAGCTACGAAAGTTTTCGGGACGACTTCCTATCTTCTTTTGCAAAAAAATGGGGCGGAAGCAGGGCAAACAGTGCCCCATGTGCATTTTCACTACTTTCCTAAGCAAACAGGCGATGATTCCTCGTTAAAATTCCTGCTGAAGATGTATATTGCTAATCTCAAGAAACCTATAGACTCTTCCGAGATGCGCGAGGTTTGCGAGAAAATGAAAAAGGCGATGTAGAATGTCATATGCGGAAATTAGTCGAGTCCTAAGCCGATATTTCCTCTATCTCGCCGCTATTTTATTAATCCCGCTTTCTGTTGCAATAGCCTATGAATTTTTCATCGAGAAAAAAATCTATTTTTCAACATCTGCGACATTCGCTTTCTTAGAGACCCTCGCGATCTGTTTAGTCTGCAGCGCCATTTTCCGTTGGGGAGGTCGCAAAGCCAGGGGCACACTCTATCGTAAAGAGAGCATTCTGCTGGTGGTGTCGATATGGTTTTTGACAGCCGCCGTAGGTTCCTGCCCTTTTTTGATCACTAAAACGATCAAAAACCCTATTGATGCCTATTTCGAGACCGTATCGGGCCTCACGACAACAGGGGCCACCATCATCTACCCTAAAGTTTATGAAGAGGGGAAAGAAGTTCTCGCCCACGTTCCTAATCCTCTGGATGATTCCCTTGTCTATTCTTTCTATGGGACTGTCGCTCCTCTGAAAGACCCGAGCACCGGGGAAGTGGTTAAAGTCGGCCTAGAGGCGCTGGGTAAACCTTTACTTTTCTGGCGCAGCTTTCTGCAATGGCTGGGAGGCATGGGAATTGTGGTTCTCTTTATTGCCGTCCTGCCGGCTCTAGCCATGGGCGGGAAATTTTTGTACGAGAGTGAAATGGCCGGCCTTTCCAAGGAAGGGATTACACCTCGGATTAAAGAGACCGCCAGCCTCTTATGGAAGATCTATTTAGGGCTGACCCTTTTCCAAGTCGTGCTGATGAAACTCACCAACAGCTCGATTCCGCTCTTCGATGCTGTGACTTTGTCGTTTTCAACGATTTCCACCGGCGGATTTACTGTGACGAACGACGGCCTGCTCTCCTATGCCAGCGCGGCGACCCCCTGGATTATCACGATTTTTATGATCGCGGGCAGTATTAACTTCACTCTTTATTTTCATGGCCTTAAAGGAAAGTTTTACCGTTTTTACGAGCCGGAATTTTTTCTCTATTTTGTTATTTTAACCTTGGGTTGCCTGCTGATGTCATTTCCACTCTGGCATTCCACCCTCCCATGGACTAAATCTTTAGCACAGGGATCGTTCATGGCCATTTCAGCCCAGACCTCCACCGGCTTTTCTCTCATTTCCTACGACATGTGGCCTTATGCCTGCCAGTTTCTCATGGTGATTTTAATGTTTATTGGAGGAATGTCAGGCTCTACGACGGGCGGTATCAAAGTCATCCGTTATTTTATTGTCTTGAAGCTCATCAAAAACAAAATTGAATCGTTATTCCGGCCTGAAGTTGTCCGCGTGCTTAAAGTAGGAGAAAAAGAGATCAATCCTAAAACAGCGACAACTGTGCTGATTTTCTTTTGCATTGTGATCTTTTTGGTGATCATAGGCACTTATCTGCTCGTCTGGGATGATCATGATATTGTCACATCGCTGGGGACGATCAGCTGCATGATCAACAATACGGGTCTTAGCCTGGGCGGCATCGGCTCGACAAATTCGTTTGCTTTTCTTTCCCCTTTTTCCAAAATAGTCTGCATTCTTTGGATGGTCCTAGGCCGCTTGGAATATTTGAGCATCCTGGTGCTGCTTGTCCCTGCCTTCTGGAGAAAAAAGTAAACACTGTTTTATAATCTAGGCCAAGGAGGTGGATTATGGCTGCCCTTTCACGAGTTCGCGCACCTGTGGCTATTTCTCATTCTATTGCGCCGAGAGTTCCTCGCCGCTGTACCAGTAGCCTAGCACCTCGCATCATCAAATACGAGCCGGGTCTTGTCTTATTGAAGTCAGCTCTTGCTTTCGGTGCAGAAACCATGCTAGCGCTCGCCGCGATGCAAAAAGGCAAAGTTCCTGAAAACGGTTTTTACCGAAAGGACAAAGACGGAAAAACGATGGTTTTAAATTCCAGGCCTTACCGGGGACGCATGTACTGTGCAGTCGATCAGTTCGAGCCGAATCTTACACCCCTTTGCAAAAAAGCCTTAGAGCAAGCAGCTGAACACGACCCCGAATTGAAAGTCGTCGAACCTACTCATCTCATCGCTCTTATTTATAAAACCTTGGACAACCCACCTCCCGAAGGCTATATGCCCTGGCATCGAGACAATGGCGACAATGATGGAATAGATAAAGCTCCCGTTATTTCTATTTCAGTGGGTGATAGCTGTGATTTTCTTGTTTGTCATGAAAAACCAAGAATCTCTCGAGAACGTCCCATTACAAATCCTGCCAACTTAGCCCATCGGATCTTATTCGAATCAGGGGATATCTTAATATTCGGAGGAGCTAGTCGAAATATTTATCATGCTATTTATCAAATCCACCCCAACACTTCTCCTGATCTTGCTCTCATCAAAGGCGGACGCTTAAATTTCACACTCCGCTATACCCCTAATCTTAAAGGTCGTGAAAAAGAATTTGCCACTGTCCCCGCTGAAAAGCTCGCTAAAGATAGCCAATTCTACAAACTGTCAAAAATGTAAAAAAAGATTTTCTAATGATTTGGGAAAAGCAATGGGAGCTTTTTGCACCCAATTTTAAAAACGGCAAAGCTCATATCGATCTAACTCCCTATGGCTGCCCCGAAACTCTCCTACTCTATCCAGGTCCCGGCTTTGGAGATTTTTCTCATCCGACCACACGCCTTGTCTTGCGTCTCATGCAACCTTATATAAAAGACCATCTTGTCGTCGATATCGGCTGTGGAAGCGGGATTTTATCTCTAGCTGCCGCTGCCATGGGAGCAAGTTCTGTCTATGGCTACGATATCGACCCGGCAGCTGTCCAACATGCCCAAAAAAACTTAAAACTTTCACCGCATGCTAAAAACATTACTTTTTCCGAAAACCCTCCTCAAAAGATTCAACCAGGGACTGTCTTTTTGATGAACATGATCAGCTCCGAGCAAGAGCAAGCATGGAGCTCGATCGGTGATAGGATTCCAGCTTCTGCCATCCTCATCGCCTCGGGTGTTCTAAAAGAAGATGAGAAAGCCTATCTTGCCTGGAGAAAAGAACAAGGTTTCCGCATGATCCAGACATTCACTGAGGACCATTGGTGCGGTTATATTTTTCAGTTAGAGAAGAAATCGTAGCGCTTCGCTTTTTTGCGAAGCGCACGAACTTACATCATATCATCCATCCCCATACCGCCCATTCCTCCCATGCCATCCATTGAAGGAGCAGGAGTTTGTGGTTTCGGCTCGGGCTTGTCGGTGATCATGGCTGCCACGGTGAGCAAAATGCCAGCGACAGAGGCGGCATTGGTGAGAGCGCTCTTCGTGACAAGCACAGGATCTACCACGCCGTCTTTAGATAGGTCGGCAAATTCCCCTGTGAGGCCGTTAAATCCCCAAGCGCCTTGACGCTCGTAGATTTTTTCGGCAATGAGATTTCCTTGTTCTCCGCAGTTGGTCGCTATCGCTGCTGCCGGAGCAAAGGCCGCTTTCCGGACCACTTCAACGCCAATTTGCTCTTCTCCGGTGAGGACAAAGCCTTCTAAAGCTTTAACGGCGCGGAGCAGAGCGACACCGCCGCCGGGGACAATACCATCGGCGACTGCAGCACGGGTGGCATGGAGAGCATCATCCACACGGGCTTTTTTCTCTTTGAGTTCGCTTTCGGTGGCTGCTCCGACATTAATAACAGCAACACCGCCGGCGAGTTTAGCGAGCCTCTCTTCGAGTTTTTCAATGTCGTAGTCCGAAGTCGAATTCGCGATTTCCCCGCGGATTGCTTGGATTCGTTTTTGGATCTCTTTAGGGTCTCCAGCTCCATCGATAATCGTGGTCTCTTCTTTCCCGACTTTGATCTTTTTTGCCCGGCCCAGCATCGAGGGCTCCGCATCCTCCAAGGAGAGGCCGACGTCTTCGGAGATCACAGTTGCTCCCGTTAAGACGGCGATATCTTGTAAAACCGCTTTACGTCTATCGCCGAACGCAGGGGCTTTGACAGCGCAAAGAGGAAGACCGGCTTTGATTTTATTGACGACGAGCGTCGCGAGAGCCTCACCCTCAATGTCATCTGCAATAATCAGCAGAGGTCTTTGCCCTTTTTCCATGATTTTTTCTAAAACGGGAACAATTTCTTTGATCGAGGAGATTTTTTTATCGGTGATCAGGATCAGTGCGCTATCTAACTCAGCTGTCATTTTCTCAGGATTTGTAATGAAGTAAGGGGAAAGATATCCTTTATCAAATTGCATCCCTTCGACGACATCCAAAGTCGTATCAATTCCTTTTGCTTCAGCGATGGTGATCGTCCCCTCTTTGCCCACTTTTTCCATTGCTTCCGCAATGATGCGGCCGATTTCGGGATCGTTATTGCCCGAGATTGTCGCAATTTGTTTGATCTCTTCAGGTTTTTGAATTTTAGTCGCTAGCTCATCCAGAGCTTTGCATAGCTCGACTGCTGCCTTGTCGATTCCGCGTTTGATGCTCACAGGATTTGCTCCTGCGCTGACGCTCTTGACACCTTCGGTATAAATCGCTTCAGCCAGGACAATTGCCGTTGTCGTACCATCCCCGGCAACGTCGGAGGTTTTAGAAGAGGCTTCTTTGACAAGCTGAGCGCCCATGTTTTCGAACTTATTTTTTAATACAATTTCTTTGGCAACGGTGACTCCGTCTTTCGTTGAAAGAGGAGCTCCAAAGCCGCGGTTGATCACGACATTGCGCCCTTTCGGGCCTAATGTCACAATCACAGCTTTGGCCAGCGTCTTGACGCCTTTTAAGACGGACTTAAGAGCTTCTTGGTTAAATTGCAGCATTTTTGACATGGGTAATCCTATACAATAACACCGAGAATTTCTTCTTCGGACATGATTAAATATTCTGTGGATGAATCTTCATTTTTAACTTCGGTGCCGGCGTAGGCGGAAAATAATACTCTATCTCCGACTCGGACATGCATCGGATGAATTTTTCCCTCTTCATCCATTTTGCCAGGCCCCACAGCGACAACTTCGCCGATTTTAGGTTTTTCTTTGGCAGTATCCGGCAATAATATGCCACCCTTCGTTGTCTGGGCCTGCTCTCGTTTAATTAACACTCGATTTCCAAGAGGCTTCATCTTTTTTCTCCCCTGTTATTTGCAACGCGTCATCATATTCTGCCAAAGATGACGGCGTCAATTAAAAAAAACATTTGTCATAAGAGCCGGTTTTGATATGAGAAAAAGTTAGAGTCTGCTGTTGAAATAAACGGATCGCGACTCAAAAAGTCCTCATCCAACAAAGGCAAACAGGATGCCCAACAAAATGTCACCGCCTTCTCCCCATTTGCAAGAAGCTCTTGAAATTTTAGATTCAGCCAAAGGAAAAATCCTCACAGTGGGGCAGCGGCAGAAATTAACGGTGCAGCTCGCTGCGATCATGCTCGAAGAAGCCAACAGGATACAGACCCGGGCAGAGAAAAAAAGGCAAGCCGAGCTTGCACGTATGATGCGGGATCCCCGAGGAAAAGCTTTTACGACCTATATGACGGACCAGTGCTTCCGCAGCAAAAAATCAGGGCGCGTGGCTCACCAAATGGTCTATCTTTTGAACCAGTTCGGCATCCCTCGCTATTTAGAGTGGTCGAAACGTTTATCTCTTGCTGCTTTTCAAACCCTTGGGAAAGCGCTTGCTCCTATCTTTGTTCCGATGGCCACTTGGACGCTCCGCAGACAGACAAAGACGGTGATTCTTCCGGGAGAAAAACATGCCCTTTCCAAACATATGCATAAGCGCCGCCGAGAAGGGGTCCGTCTTAACCTCAACCATTTGGGCGAAGCTATCCTCGGTGAAGACGAAGCTGTCCGCCGTTTGAAAGTTTATCTTCACGATCTTGGGCAAGATGATATTGAATATGTTTCAGTGAAGATCTCGACGATTTTTTCTCAGATCAACCTGCTGGGATGGGATAAAACTCTGGAGACGCTTGCCGATCGGCTAAGGCAGCTTTACCGGGCAGCAAAGTCGAATCACTTTGTCCGCGCTGATGGGACTCGGTGCCCGAAATTCGTCAACCTCGATATGGAGGAATACCGGGATTTGAGACTCACGGTGGACCTTTTTAAAAAGGTCCTCGACGAGACTGAATTTCAAGATTTTTCTGCAGGGATTGTTCTGCAAGCTTATCTGCCCGATTCCCATGAATTTCAAAAAGAACTGACAAATTGGGCCATGGAGCGATTAAAAAATAAAGGCGCTCCGATTAAAATCCGCATTGTTAAAGGAGCCAATCTGGCGATGGAGCAGTTTGAAGCTTCACTCCGCGGATGGCCGCAAGCGCCCTATACCGATAAAATATCCGTCGATGCCAATTACAAACGGATGGTTGCTTATGGATGTCTTCCCGAGCATGCAAAAGCTGTCCATATCGGCGTCGGCAGCCATAATCTTTTCGATATCGCCTATGCACTTCTTCTTCGTGCCGAGTACGGCGTAGAAAAAGAAGTCTCCTTTGAAATGCTCGAAGGAATGGCCGATCATATTCGGAGGGTCGTTCAAAAACTCTCTAAAGACATTTTGCTCTATTGCCCTGTAGCAACTAAAGAAGATTTCCAAAGCGCGGTAGCCTATCTGATCCGCCGTCTCGATGAAAACACCGGCCCCGATAACTTTCTCCGTCACACGTTTGGCCTTAAACCGCATACTCCCGAATGGAATGAACAAGTCAAACGGTTTGCTCAAAGCTGCGAGGAGATCAGCACAGCTCCAGTAGGTCCCCGGCGTCATCAAAACCGTTTAGAATCTACTCCCAACTCGCAACAAACCCTCTTCGACAACGAGCCCGACACCGACTTTTCTCTCCCGCAAAATCAAGCCTGGGCCCGTCAGATTGTTGAAACTTGGAAAAGAAAAAAAATCGATCCGATCCCCTGTGTCATAGGAGGAAAAGAATTCCAAGAAAAAAAACCCCGCGGAGAAGGAGACGATCCTTCTAAACCTCGAGAGTTTTTGTACACCTATTCCCTCGCCGATTGGAATCAAGTCGATGAAGCCTTGAATGTCGCGAAAGCGGAGCAGGCGCGCTGGGCGGCCACCTCGGTCGATACCCGCTGCGATCTGCTGGCTAAAGCAGCGCAGAAATTACGCGAAAGACGAGGCGATCTGATCGGAGTGATGATGGCCGATGGAGGAAAAACACCTTACGAGGCCGACCCTGAAATTTCAGAAGCGATCGATTTTGCTGAATACTACCGCCGCAGCGCAATCAAAATGAACGCTTGCAAAGACATCGAATGGAAACCCAAAGGAACTTATCTTGTTGCCCCTCCCTGGAACTTCCCCGTCTCTATTCCCGCGGGCGGAATTTTAGGAGCGCTCGTCATGGGCAATTGCGTGATTTTCAAACCTGCTCCCGAGGCCGTCCTTTCGGGGTGGGTGCTCGTCAATGCACTCTGGGAAGCCGGCATTCCTAAAGAAGTCCTTCAATTCATCAACTGCGAAGACGATCCAGTAGGAAGCAGGCTTATTAAAGACGCAAGGCTAAACGGCGTTATCTTGACTGGAGCCACATCGACAGCACGCCTCTTTATGAAAATGAGGCCCGGCCTTGACCTTTCTGCAGAGACAGGCGGTAAAAATGCCATTATCATCACGGCTCTTTCGGACCGCGATCTCGCCATCAAGGACCTCATCCAATCGGCCTTTGGCCACTCGGGGCAAAAATGCAGCGCAGCAAGCCTGGCAATTTTGGAAGCCGAAGTTTATGACGATCCCCATTTCCGTCAGCAACTCAAAGATGCCGTCACCAGTTTAAAAGTAGGGCCTGCCTGGGATCTTTCCTCCAAAGTCATTCCTATCATCCGCGAGCCCGGCGACGCGTTGCTCCGCGGCCTTACCACTCTGGAGGAAGGGGAGCAGTGGCTCGTGGAGCCCCGTCAAGATCCGAACAATCCCCATCTTTGGTCCCCCGGTGTTAAATGGGGCGTCAAGGAAGGGAGCTTTATGCACCATACTGAATTATTCGGCCCCGTTCTTGCTGTGATGAGGGCAAAAAATTTAGAGCATGCACTCCAGATTGCCAACGAAACTCCCTACGGGTTGACTTCCGGGCTGCAAAGTTTAGATCCTCGTGAACAACGATATTGGCTCTCAAAAATCGAAGCCGGCAACCTTTATATCAACCGCGGAATTACCGGCGCGATTGTCCGCCGGCAGCCTTTCGGAGGATGTAAAGCGAGCAGCTTTGGTCATGGCGCCAAAGCCGGCGGCCCCAACTATGTGGCCCAATTTGCCCACCCAAGACAGGTTTCCCTTCCGCAGGAAAAAGCGCCCGTTTCAGCAGCTGTTGAGAATATCTCCAAGCTGCTGGAAAAGCTTCACCTTACCACTGAACAGCTGGGGATTTGGTACGCGAGCATTTCTCACTATGCTTTTTGGGGGCAGCGATTCAAGCACGACCACGATCCGAGCCGCATCGTCGGTCAAGACAACCTTTTCCAATATCGGTCTTATATGGGCATTTGCCTCCGGATCCAGTCCGGAGACCAGCCTCTCGATATTTTACGCGTCTGCGCCGCCGCGCTCACCTGCGAGACACCTATCCAGATCAGCTATACAAAAGGACAGACCCCCCTGGTCATCAATGATCAATGGAAGCACCTCATGCCGCTCTTCCGGGTCGTTCAAGAAACAGAAGAACATTTCTTGCAGCGGGTCCAATCAGGCGCCTTCAAACGGATCCGGCTCCTCACACCTCCCAGCGCTCAGCTGCAACAAGCCGCTTCCGAGTCGGCTTGCCACCTGGATCATGCTCCCGTCCTGGCGAGCGGCCGCTTTGAACTCCTCCATTACCTCCGGGAAGTCGCAATCAGCTTCGACTACCACCGGTATGGAAATCTGGGAGTCCGGGAAGGAGAAGTCCGCAAACCCGTACTTTGAGGCAAAGGTAGCTATCAAAAAAACAACTATTTGCTTTATGAGTAAAAATAAAAACCCTTTCGATAGGATGTACATGAACGCAAAACTTTTAACTATTCTGACGTCTCTCAGTATCTCTCCCGCTCTTCTTTTCGCCGATGGAGATGCTGCCAAATATGACTGTATAGCGATGCCCAAGAACAAACCTTGCGTGCCGCCGAAAAGAGCTTATGCAGCTGCCGAAGAGACATGCTCCCTGCAATCTCCCCGCACCGAGCGCATAGAGATCCGCCACATTGAGGCCAATGGCGTCGGTTACAATCAAGGATACTCGACTATAGAGGGATTTTTCACGGTTCCCTCCACGCTTGACGGATCTTGGGTTCCCTTTCTGGATCTGCGCGGCCATATTTTCAATGACGGCGAGCCTGCATTCAATGCTGGCGCTGGACTCCGTTATTTATGCTCCTCACGAGTTTATGGCGCCAATGTCTACTACGACTATCGGAAAACACACCGCTTCCATTCAAATCAGGTAGGATTCGGATTAGAAACGCTGGGGGAAATCTGGGATTTCCGGCTGAATGGCTATATCCCCGTAGGGAAAAAAGACAGCCACTTATTCCATACCCGGTTCCATGAGTTCAAACATAATTCCATCATCCTCTCCAGCAGAAAAGAGATTGCGATGAAAGGCGGAAATGCAGAAGTCGGTGCCCATGCCTTAAGAAAAGAAAATTACAAACTCTACGCCGCAGCAGGACCTTATTACTTTGAACGGCAAGGAAGGGTCGCTTGGGGCGGAGAAGGACGCGTAGCCCTCACACTCTTTGATTATCTCCGGCTTCAAGTGAGCGGCTCTTACGATAAGATCTTTAGAGGGATCTTTCAGGGAGAAGCAGCCTTCACGTTTTCTTTTGGAGGTAAAAGAACGATTAAATACCGCAAAGAAAGCAATTTTGATAACTCCTATTGCTCACAGCGCAGAATGGTCTTAGAAAGAGCTCTCCAAAGAGTCGATCGCAATGAGATCATCGTGGTGACAAAAAAGCATCAAAAGACAAAAGCGATCAATCCAGATACAGGGCAAGCTTATAAGGTCTGGTTCGTCGACAACACCAGCCATAGTCAAGGCACCTTCGAATCACCGTTCAACACACTTGCCGATGCTCAAAACAGCTCAGGTCCTCATGACATTATCTATGTCTTCCCAGGCGACGGGACGGATACCGGCATGAATACAGGGATTACCCTGCAGAAGGGCCAGCAGCTGCTCGGAGCTGGCGTGGGGCAGCAAGTGGAGACAACGCGGGGACTTATTAATATTCGAGCACACGCTAAAGGGCTCCCGACGCTGAGCAATATTCTATCAACAGCCCCTGTCGGAAGATCCGCCGTTGTGCTGAATGCCGGAGATAACGTAGTTTCAGGATTTTATTTAGTCGATACTCTGAAAACCGGCAGCAGCGGCACCGATTTCACAGCAGGGCTCCGCATCGAGCAAGGATTAAATTATCTGATCAAAAATAACATGATGTCCACAGGATCTTCGATGGTTGAAGGCGGCAATGCCTGCAACGTCCATGGAGGAGGTAATGTGACTTTTATCAATAATACCTTTATTAACGTCGATCATACCAATCAAGGCTATGGCGTAGACATCTTTGCCTATCTGACTCCTCTCGAAGGATACTTTGTCTTTCAAAACAACCTCTTTACCGGTGCGAACAACACCTCGGGATTGTTGCAGGGCATTCATTTTGAGCCCCGCAGGTTAGCAGCAGGCGGCTCCGCAGGAATCATTGGCAATTTAAAAATAAATATCGTGGGCAATACCTTCAATTCCCAAAGTAATACCTCGGCGTCTTCTCCTGCCGCCATCGCACTCAACTGCACTCCAGACTCATCCAATTTTGTGTCAGCCCACTTAACAGGCAATTATATTACTATGCCCGCCGGAATTACGACCCCTATAGCAGGAATGAATATCCAGGGACACGGTCCTGGCCCCTTGATTGCCACTCTCCACGAGAACGTCGTTCTGACAGTCTCTCCGGTTCCTGGCTATAAATTTAATAATTTCGGCAGTCTATCTCATTTGCAGCTTCATGTGGGATCTGACAATTTCGGGACGAGCACAGGACCTTAAAGCTATCGTCTGAGTGGATGATGAAAAAGGCCTTCCGGGTAGGAAGGCCTTTTTTTATCTACAACTCTTTTTTTAAAAACTCAAAAGTTGACAAATTAATGCAAAAGAGATTTTTTAAAAGATAATCTTAAAGGTGTCTTGCGCGCCATAAAAACCCAAAAATGATAAAATAAAGCGTTATGGCTAAAAAATACGATGAAAGTACAGTCCTTTCTCTGGATGCCTTATCTCACATTCGGCTCCGTCCGGGCATGTATATCGGACGCTTGGGAGATGGCTCTCATGCGGATGACGGGATCTATGTCATGATCAAAGAAGTGATCGATAACTCCGTCGATGAATTCATCATGCATCACGGCTCAAAAATTGAAATCCACCTCACTGAGAAAAAAGTCTCGGTGCGCGACTGGGGCCGCGGTATTCCTCTTGGCAAAGTGATCGACTGCGTCAGCCAGATCAACACCGGGGCTAAGTACAACGATGATGTTTTCCAATTTTCTGTAGGACTCAACGGAGTCGGAACCAAGGCTGTCAATGCTCTTTCTTCCCATTTTGTCGTAAAGAGCTTCCGCGATGGAGAATTTGTCGAAGCCCGCTTTGTCAAAGGTGTCTTGAAGGATAAGAAGAAGGGAAAGACCAAAGAGCCCAACGGCACTTACATCGAATTCACGCCCGATCCGGAGGTCTTTAAGAAATATGAGTTCCGAAAAGAATTCATCCTCAAACGACTTTGGCACTACGCTTATCTCAATACTGGCCTCACTCTTGTATTCAATGGCGAGACTATCTATTCCGAGCAGGGCCTTCTCGACCTCTTGAACTCCGAAGTAAAAGATGACCGGCTTTACGAGCCGCTCCACTGGCGCGGGAAAAATATTGAATTTGCCTTCCTCCATACTTCCAGCTACGGCGAAACCTATTTCTCCTTCGTCAACGGCCAGTATACTCAAGATGGCGGAACCCACCTCTCGGCGTTTCGCGAAGGGATCCTGAAAGGGGTGAATGAGTACGCGAAGAAAAGCTTCCAAGGGGTCGATGTCCGAGAAGGAATCGTAGGCACGATCTTGATCAAAGTCAAAGATCCGGTCTTTGAGTCTCAAACCAAAAACAAGCTATCGAACAACGAGATCCGCGGACCGATCGTCCAAGAAGTCAAAGATGCCGTTCAAGATCTTCTCTATAAAAATCCCGAGACCGGCAAAAAGATTGTCGAAAGGATCCTTTTCAACGAAAAGCTGAGAAAAGAACTTGCCGCTGTCAAAAAAGAGGCCAAAGAGAAGCAGAAAAAAATCTCCTTCAAGATCCCCAAACTTCGCGACTCGAAATACCATTTTGGAGACGGATCGAAAGAAGGGGAAAAATCGATGATCTTCCTCACCGAGGGCGAATCGGCCTCCGCTTCCATCGTGATGACAAGAGACCCGCTCGCCCAAGCTGTTTTTTCACTCCGGGGCAAACCGCTCAACGTGCACGGAATGAAACTCGACCAGCTCTACAAAAACGAAGAGATGTACAACCTGATGTCGGCGCTTAATATCGAAGATGAGCTGGCTAATCTCCGTTACAATAAAGTGATCCTCGCCACGGATGCCGATGTCGACGGTATGCATATCCGCAATCTTCTCATCACCTTCTTTTTGACTTACTTTGAAGGCCTCGTGATGAACGGCCATCTCTACATTCTTGAAACCCCGCTCTTTAAAGTCCGCAACAAAGAGAAAACCTTCTACTGCTATTCTGAAGAGGAGAAAGAACAAGCTGCGAAAGAACTCAAAAAAGGAGTGGAAATCACCCGCTTCAAAGGGCTGGGAGAAATCTCTCCGGACGAGTTCAAACAATTTATTGGGAAAGATATCCGCCTGCTGCCCGTGACGATCCAAAACCTCTCGGACATCAAGCCGACTTTGGAATTTTACATGGGAAAGAATACCCCTGACCGCAAAAACTTTATCATGCAAAACCTTGTGAACGAATATGAATGACCTCAAAAACCAGATGAAGGATCACTTCATCAAATACGCCTCCTATGTCATTCTCGACCGGGCAATCCCGAATGTCGTCGATGGATTAAAGCCTGTGCAAAGACGCATTTTGGAAACCCTTTGGCGGCAAAATGATGAGAAACTTCACAAGGTGGCCAACATCGTCGGCCAGACTATGCAGCTGCATCCCCACGGAGATGCCCCCATTTATGAAGCTCTGATTACGTTGGCCAATAAGGGCTTTGTCTTGGACCGGCAAGGGAACTTCGGAAATATCTACACAGGAGATCCCTCCGCGGCCGCCCGTTATATTGAAACGCGCCTTTCACCGCTGGCCCGCGAGACTTTGTTCAATCCCGACCTCACCGAGAAAATCCCCTCCTATGATAGCCGCAATCTCGAGCCTGTGACACTTCCAGCTAAGATCCCTCTCCTTCTGATGCAAGGAGCCGACGGGATCGCTGTGGGAATGTCGACGCGCATTCTTCCGCATAATTTTACCGAGCTCCTCGAAGCTGAAATTGCTTACCTTGAAGGAAAGCCTTTTAGAATCTATCCCGACTTCCCCACTGGCGGTATTATGGACAAAAGCCAGTATGACAAAGGGAAAGGCAAGATCAAACTCCGGGCTAAAATCGATATCAAAGACCAAAAAACCTTGGTCATCCGCGAAATCTGCTATGGCACTACAACGGAAACTCTCATCCGCTCCATTGAAGAGGCTGCCAAAAAAGGCAAAATTAAAATCGAAAGCATTAACGACTACACCGCTCGAGATGTCGAAATCGAAATCAAACTGCCGCGTGGCCAGTATGCCGAAGAGATCATCGATGCCCTTTATGGATTTACCGAGTGCGAAGTTTCTCTGACTTCTCAAATTATCGTCATCAAAGATGGACTTCCTTGGGAGACTGATGTCCACGAGATCCTCGCCTACAATGCCGACAAACTCGTTTCGTTCCTCAAGAGAGAGCTTGAAATCGAGCGGGACCGTCTCCTCGAAAAAATCTTCTATAAAACTTTAGAGCGGATTTTCATTGAAAACCGGATCTATAAGAAAATCGAAACCGTCAAAACGCTCGAGGGAATCCACAAAGCATTAGAGACTGCCTTCAAAGAATACGTGAAGCAGCTCCTGCGCGAACCGACGCACGACGACAGAGAAAAACTCCTTCAGATCCCCATCCGCCGGATTTCTCAGTTTGACATCGATAAGAACCAAGAGGAAATCGCTGCTTTGGAAGAAGCCTTGCGCGGTGTGGAGAAAAATCTCAAAAACGTCCAACAATACACCATCGATTACATTAAACGGCTGATCCAGAAATATGGCAAAGAATACCCTCGCAAAACACGCGTCAAGGCCATCGAAGAAGTCGACCGCCGCGCAATCGAGACCAAACAGATCAAAGTCGGATACGACCCTCAAAATGGGTTTGTCGGAACGAAAATCTCGGGACCTGTCCAGCTTGAATGCACCAACTTTGACAAACTCCTGATCTTCTTCAAAGACGGGACCTATAAAGCGGTCAACATCCCTGAGAAGCAATTTTTTGAAAATGTCTCTTGGGTCGCCGTCGCCGACAAAAAGACAGTGATGAATGTCGTCTATAAGCACAAAGAGACCCAATTAGCCTGGGCTAAGCGTTTTATCGTCGATGCATTCATCCTTGAAAAACCTTATAAATATTTCGACGATCTATGTGAGCTTCAATACATCTCCACTGACCCCCAGGCAGCCGTCGAGCTCCAATTCGTCCCTCAAGCCCGCCAAAAAGAGAAAAAAATCCTTTGTCCTCTCAAAGATATCCCTGTCAAAGGAGCCCAGACCCGCGGCGTCCGCCTCTCCAATCAGAAGGTGAGAAAAGTCATTCCTCAGTTATTTTGAGGAAGTATTCTTGATTTAAGTCATTCTCGATACGACCTCTTATCTTTATATAACTCCTTAAAAATGAATGTATTGATGCTATTGTTGCAAATTCTAACTTTCAATGTTATAATTTGCAACATCAGGAGTTAAAATGCTTAAACGCCACATCATGAAGGAGTTAAATGCTCATTTAAATCTCATGCCTGTTGTCCTTTTAAAGGGAGCTCGTCAGGCAGGAAAAACAACTCTTGTCGAAGAGTTTGCGAAAGAGCGCGGTTATTCTTATGTGACATTTGATGATGAAATCCCTTTAGCCAGCGCCCTTCGAGACCCTGCCGGCTGGATTATGTCGCTTCCCAAACCTATCATCATCGATGAGGTTCAAAGAGTTCCGGAAATATTTCTGCCTATAAAGCGAGAAGTAGACCAAAATAGAACCCCAGGCCGTTATTTATTAACGGGGTCGGCGAATCCTCTTTTATCACCCCGGCTTGGAGACTCACTAGCAGGAAGAATGGGAATCTTGAATCTTTTCCCTTTTTCCCAAGGAGAAATTCAACAGAAGAATGAAACATTTCTCTCAAAAATTTTCGCAGATTCATTCACTAATGAAAATGTAGACCCTTTCAGCCCAAGCGCGCTCTACCAAACAATTCTCCGAGGCGGCTTTCCCTCCGTACAAAATCTTAGCGATCCAAAGGATATCAAACGCTGGGTTCGAAGCTATCTTCAAACCATGATGGAAAGAGATGTGAGAGATCTCTCAAATATCGAAGGACTTCGAGATTTCCCGCGCCTGCTGCAATTGCTAGCAACACGATCGGCTAAACTCTTAAATGTCGCTGATGTTGCTAGAAATATGGGAATGGTCACGATGACTCTTAGCCGTTATTTGGGCCTCTTAGAAGCTCTTTTTATGATCTATCTGCTGCCTGGATGGTATACCAATCTCGGAAAACGGTTGATTAAATCGCCTAAACTCCATCTATGCGATACTGCTATAATGGCACAGCTGATGGATATCAACGAGGCACGCTTGCAAGGCGATCCATCTTTAACAGGATATTTTTTAGAAACCTTTGTTTTTACAGAACTTCTTAAACAAAAAAGCTGGTCTTCTATTCCTTTTGAGCTTTATCATTTTCGGGATGGCGATGATGAAGTCGATTTCATTTTAGAAAGGCCCGATCGGACAATAGTGGGTATTGAAGTAAAAAATGCCCGCTCTCTTAATAAAGATGATCTAAAAGGATTACAACATCTTCAGAAGATTGGAAAGGAACATTTTAAAAGAGGTATTATCCTTCATCCTAGCGATAAAATTGAATTTTTAGGCAACGATCTATGGGCTGTTCCCTTACAACTGCTTTGGAAATAACATGTCTGAAGAATTAAATCCGGCTCAACAAAGCGCTGTCCATCATGTCGAGGGACCGGCTCTCATTATTGCAGGGGCAGGATCAGGAAAGACCCGTGTGGTGACCTTCCGCATCGCCCATTTGCTGAGTATAGGAATTCCCTCCGATGAAATCCTCGCTGTCACATTTACGAATAAGGCTGCCGAAGAGATGCGCCACCGGGTGGAAAAACTCGCCCGCAACTTTGTGCTGGCTTGCACCTTCCATAGCTTGGGAGCCCGGATCCTCCGGGAGTCGATCCCTCGTTTGGGATATAATCGAGACTTCACGATTTATGATGAAGATGACACCGACAAGCTCTTGAAAGACTGCCTGATCGAGCTCAATATCCGTGAGGAGAAAGGATTTCAAAAAACGGCCCGGATGCAGATCTCGGGCGCTAAAAATAGCCTGCTGACACCCGAAGCGATCATGAAAGAAGATGGCACCTTAGGGACTATTTATCAGCTTTACCAAGCTAAACTTAAAAGCTATCAAGCCGTTGATTTCGACGACCTGCTCTACTTGCCGATTTTACTCTTCCAGCAATGTCCCGATGTCTTACAGATGTACCAAAAAAGATGGTCGTTCATTCTCATCGACGAATATCAAGACACTAACGCCGCCCAGCACACTCTAGCCAAGCTGCTGGCTGCCCAGCATCAAAATGTTTTCGCCGTCGGAGACCCGGACCAGTCCATCTATTCTTGGCGCGGGGCCAATGTCGACAATATCTTGAATTTTGAACGGGATTTTCCTGGAGCCAAGATCATCACCCTCGATCAAAACTACCGGAGCCGATCGACGATCTTAAATGCAGCCAACGGCCTCATTAAGCACAATATCTCACGTTACGAAAAAAATCTCTGGAGCGCGCTCGGCCCTGGCGAAAAAATTAAGCTTTACATCGCAGAAAATGACCATGGAGAAGCCGAATATGTGGCCCGGCAAATCCTCCAACACCATGATAATTTCACTCTCAACGATTGTGTGATTTTCTACCGGACGAACTTTCAATCCCGTATTTTTGAGGATATGCTTTTAAAACTTCGGATCCCCTACACGATTATTGGGGGATTATCTTTTTATCAAAGGCGCGAGATCAAAGATATTCTATGCCTGCTCCGGATGGTCATAGCAGGGGCCGACTTCATTGCATTTTCACGCACCATCAATTTACCCAAGCGAGGACTTGGAGAGGCGGCATTGACGAAACTGCGAGAAGCCGCTGCCGCAAGCTCCTTGCCGATCTTTGATTATTGCCACGCGCTGGCCGAGCGAAAAGCCGATCTGAAATTAAATCCGCGCCAGCTTGACGGGTTGACACAATATGTCAATACCATCTTAGCTCTGCGCGAAATGGCCCAAGAGCGGATTTCCATTGCAACACTCGTTTCTGAAGCGATTGAACGGTCTCGCTATAACGACTATCTTAAAGAAGACCCTGAATCCTATGAGGAACGCAGGGAAAACTTAGCCGAACTCGCCTCCAAAGCCGCCGAATGGGAGCAGGATAATCCGCAGGGAACCTTGGCTAATTTCTTGGAAGAGCTCTCTCTCAAAACAACGACGGAAGAACCTGTTTCCGAAACCGTCAAAATGATGACGCTCCACAATGGAAAAGGATTGGAATTTTCTGTGGTTTTCTTAGTCGGCATGGAAGAAGACCTTTTTCCCCATGTCAACGTTAAAGAAAGCGAAGACGCCTTGCAAGAAGAGCGGCGGCTTTGCTATGTGGGGATGACTCGCGCGAAAGAACATCTTTATCTGACAGCAGCTAAGTTCCGGTTTTTATGGGGCGGTGCGCGGCTGATGCGGCCGAGCCGTTTCCTCAATGAAATCCCTCCTGAATATATCCAGGCTCTCAATGCACGGCCTATCGGAGGAGAAAGCTCCGAGGAGTTTGCTCGAGGAGATACCGTCCATCATCGGGATTTTGGGCTCGGCATCATTCAAAAATGTTATGAAACATCACTCGGGCTGACTTACGACGTTTTCTTTCCGCAAAGCGGAGAGACCCGCAGCTTGGTCGCTAAGTACGCGAAACTTCTCAAAAGTTCTGAGGACATGGCCTACTGAGAGTCCCCAGTGCCAGTATTTATCCCTCCAGCGAAACCCTTTGACATTCGGAAGCCATCCTCGCGGCAGGCAAATCTCCCCCGGAGCAAAAGCCGGCCTCCAAAAATGGGCTGTCCGTTCGTTCTTGAAAAGGGAGACCGTCGGCACGCCGAAAGTCGAAGCTAAATGGCCGATGCCAGAATCATTGCCGATCATGTAGCCCGATTCGCAGACAAAGTGAGCCATCTCATCTAAAGAAGAAAAGGCGGGAGCCTCCGGCCAATCGATCCGCTCTTGAGGGGAGACGATAAAGACAGGTTCGTATCCTCTCTCTGAAAGTTTATCCGCTAGACGCAAAAATTTATAGCGCGGCCAGTTTTTCCCCGGCCTTGAGCTCGTCGGATGGATGGCAATCCTCTGGAGACATTGACGCGGCTGAAGACCCTGAGGAAGCACGAGGCCGTTGCTTTTGACAACTCCCTCGATCCCTAAAATATCCCGGCAAAATGTCACCAAATTGTCAGCAAAAGTCCGATTCCCATCAAAACGGCCCTCCTCCCAATAAGGGTAGTCGGTATTTGGAGTGGCGATAGGATTGAGGACCGTCGTTTTATCTCGGTAGCGGGAAAGGCATGCCTGCAGCACCTCGGCCATCCAAGCAGACTTTTCATAAAAAATAAAAAATCGATCGAACTCGTCTAATTTTGGAGGGAAAGGCTTGATCGGGAGAGCGGGAAACCAGCTTTGCAGTTGAGACATAAAAGGATGAAATGTAACGACTTCATGTTCTTGAGAAGAAAGGTTGTGGGAGAGAATCAAGCTCAGCAGACAATCTCCTAGACCTGCACAACTAAATACGGCTATTTTCATAACGATTTACTTATAAATATTTATAATATAATAACCAAATTAAGAAATAAATGAAAATTAAAACAAATTTAGACCTAAAACTTAAAAATCAGCAATCGCTTGCCCTGACCCTCGGGATGCAGCAGGCTCTCTACGTGCTCCAATTACCTATCACAGAGCTCGTCCAATGGGTCCAACTTCAGATCGAACAAAATCCGCTTTTACAATTTGACGAGACACCTCCGGAAGACCATCCTACTGAATTAAACTTTGATGCTCAAGGATTTGAGGTTTTGGATCAGATGGACGATACTTTTGTCCAAGGGCTCTTCCCCGAGGAATCTTTTGATGAGCCGGTGAGCTTGGAAAATCAAGTCCATGCCCCTTTGTCCCTCTATGATCATTTAATGCAGCAGGCCCGCAGCGTCTTTCACTGCCCCTCGCAGCTTGCCCATGCGGAAGAGATCATCGGCAACCTGGATGAAAGAGGATTTTTAGGCGATTTTGAGGCAGATCCTCAAATCCTTCGAGTGATCCAATCCTTCGATCCTCCAGGTATCGCCGCCCGGCACCTGCAAGAAAGTCTTCTCATTCAACTACAAATCCAGAAAAAAGAAAGTTCCACCGCCTATTTTTTGATCGCGAACCATTTCCACGATCTTTTACGCTGCCGTCTCTCTTATCTGGCTAAAAAACTCCAAATGACTATTGCGGAAATTCAAGCCGCTTTACAGAAAGACATCTCCCCCCTGGATTTCCATCCTGCAAGCCGCTTTCAACTTATCTCTTCAGTACCTGTGATACCTGATATCATGATCGAAATCATCGATAAAGGGTTCCAGGTAAAAATCAACGAGTCTCCTCTTCCCCGCTTTACTCTTTCTCCTCCTTCCTTTGCCAATCTCAATCGCTACTACACCGAAGGCAAGTGGATGGAGCGTATTTTAGCCCGCCGTCGAGACATCCTGACTAAAATCATCAACTACCTCTTGCAAAAGCATGTCGGTTTTTTCTCGGGAGCCACGCAGAACTTAGAACCTATTTCAATGCAACAGATCGCTCAAGAGCTCCAGCTTCATGAATCCACGATCGCACGGGCAGTAAAAGATAAATATGTTTCTTGCCCGCGGGGGATTTTCGCTTTGAGATATTTCTTCCCTCATCAATCGACCACTAGTGAACAAGGGAAAGGCATTTCTCACGTTTCATCGAAACAGCTCCTCAAACAGCTCATCAATCGCGAAGATAAAAGCCAGCCTCTCTCCGATCATGCCCTGGCCGAAGCGATGTCCAAAGCAGGCATTCCCTGCGCCCGGCGGACCATTGCCAAATACCGCAAGGCATTAAATATTCCTTCTGCCTCTCTTCGTCGCAAGAACCTAGCGTAGGTTTAAAGAAACTCCTTAAAAAATCTTTATTTGTATTAAGCTAGTTGCTCTTTGGAGGTGATTGATGAGTCATAATCATATACCACCCGTGGATTCGTCCACAGCTCCTAAGCCGCCTGCATCCCCCCAAGATCCAGCAAGGCCTCCTGTGACCGAAACTCCTCAGAACTCGGGCCGATCTTCCATAGGGTCTTATCCGACTTCAAATCCTATTCCCATTCCGCCTAAAAAGAAGCCGCAGTAAACGGCCGCGGGGAGTAGAATTTTTGTCCAGGTAAGCAGGGATTGCAGCTTCGGGCATCCGTGCAAATGATCTTATTTCACGATCTGTCAGACAGAGCAGCAGAGGAAAAGAGAGCTTGCGGCAGCATCGTTTAAAGGCTCGTTGCCGGTAGATAAGCCAGCTTAAGGCTAAGATAATGACTGCAGATGGAATGAGCGGAACATACGCTCCTATCAGTACACTCAGCAATAAAACAAGGGGTTCCCAACTGCGGCTAAAAAGCGGCCCTAAAAATCTCTTCCAAGCTTGAGGGGCGGTGAAGTAGGCCAGGATCTCTTCAAATTGCGGTTCTTCAAACCGAGCCCGTGCGGCGTGGACAGCTTCATGGGCGAGCACTTCCTCTCGGCGATAACCCCAAAAAGAGCCTTTTTGGAACCTGGTGCGCAGCTGAATCGAAGGCAGGCCCTCATCAGATATCCAAGTGGCAGCGCCTTCCCACCAAGCTATCTGCTGATTCGAGTACGTAAGCGGCACCCAATCAATCGCTATGGCGAAAGGAGTCGAAACTTCTTGCCATTCCGAGTGAGTTAAAGAGCGGGCTTGCAGAGCGCGCTTAAGAAACTCCTCTTCCGTTTCAGTGGGGCCTGGAATCAAGCCCCGCTGGAAATAGTGGAGTAGGGAAGCATCGTTGATCAAGCGACGGAGCGGTTTTTTTTACGGTACTTCATGAAAAGCAGGGCGAAACCGACCGTGTTCAGCAGTGAGAAAATTCCAAAAAAGAGCAAAATTTTATTAGTCTTTTTCGTGATTTTGACCAGCCGCTCGCGGACAATTTTTTCAAACTCGGTCTCATTTTCAAACCATTTTCCTTGATAGAGATGGCGTGAAAAGATAGCGAGCTTCTCGTCCGGCGCATTGAAATAATAGGTCGGAAGGGCGATATCTCGATTCCCTTCTTTATTAGCGAGCAGTTTAAAAGCATCGCCAATGACGACAAACGTGCGATGGGTGACCCGATTGATGACTGAATCTCGATCGGTTCCAGGATACTCATTTCCAATGCGGTCCCAATTATCGGTCAACCAGTCCATCCCCCATTTTAAGATAGGATGTCCGGGCCTTGAGCCTAAGATATTGTTAGTCGGAAGCACCGATGAACTCAAGGACGTTTTATAAGGAAGTTCCATCCCGCAATAAAAATCGTAGGCTTTGTTAAGCGGCTCAAATGATTGAAAGCATTTGACGTCGTGATCCGCATAGATGCCGCCTTCTTGGTAAAGGATCTCCATCCGCAGCAGATCCGATTTTTCGCCGTAATTGTCCGATTTTTTATAGCAATCATAGAGCTTGATAAATTGCAGATCTTGAATCCGGCACATCTGCATCTGCTTATGCGGGAGCGGCCGATCGCGGTCTGTCCAAAACTTAAATGTCCAATCAGGATGCTTGGCGATCCATGTCCGAATATTTTCGACAGAATCGCGTGGAAAGGGTTTAGGGCCAATCCAGATGAAATGAACGACTTTGGGGATATGGAGCATCGTCGATTTCGCATGTAAAAAGGGAATATTTTTCTCATAGACCATTTTAAAAAAATGGAGATTGTCGAAATCTTCCGCTGTTTGGACATACTGCCAAGCGGGATATTCACGTCCCATTAAAGTTTCGAAGTCGACTTTTTCTTTTTGCTCTTTTTTCTTAGCACATCCCACTAAAAAAGGAAGTAAAACTAAGAGAGTAACCCATCTTTTAAAAAATTTCATATCATCCTCTTATTTCTGGTAAAGATTACCCCAAAAGTGATTAGAAGCAAATTAAAAGATAAGAAAAGCGTCCCCATCAGCATCGTCTTTTTTAACTTGGAGTCGAGTTTATTAAGAGTTTTCTGTACATCCTTTTCGAAAGGGGCTTCTTTACTCTCTAATTTTGCCCAAGAATTAGCAAAAAAATGTTGAGAAAAGAGAGGCTTGATCCCCTTTTTAGCAAAAAAATATGCCGCCGGCAAAACGATGTCCGTATTGCCCGGCAAGTCCAGTTGATGGCAAAGCGCATCTGTCAAAGCTATGTAAGTGCGCTCCATCACAATTTGAGTTTTTGAGTACCCGTCCTTACCTGGGTATTTCAAAGCCAAAGCCTCCCATCTTTGATCAATGAGGTCGATCACTTGCTTGACAAGAGGATGGCCCGGACGCGAACCAATAACTCCATTTCCCGCAGTGACGTTGAGGCCGACAACCGTTGGATGCGGAACTTCAAGGCCGCAATAAAAATCATAAGCTCCGTGCATGCCTTTAAAAGGCTGAAGACAATTCGCATCGTGATCGACGTAGACGCCTCCTTCCTGATACAGAATTTCAAATCTTAAAACATCCGACTTCTCCCCCCCAATTCTCTGAGGTCTCATAACAGCGGCCCAAATAGGGGAAAGGGTATTTTTTAAGGACGATAGTCTCCATCCCATGGCAGGGTGGATCGCGGGGACGATCTGTCCAAAATTTAAATGTCCAATCGGGATTTTGAGCCATCCAGGTCCTGACATTATGAACCGACTCGCCAGGAAACGAGCGAGGCCCTAGCCAAATAAAATGCACTATCTTGGGTATTTTCGAAGTTTCCGAGTTGCGCTGCTTCAAGACGTGGTGCCGATCGTATAATTCTTTGCATCGATTTAAAAACTCTATATCTCTTTCTTGCTGAACATGGGTCCAATGGGGCGTATTTTTCCCCATCAATACATCAAAGTCTGCAAAACCGAGCAAAGGAATAACGCAAAAAAGCAAATGAAGATATTTATACATTAATGAGTTTATTCCCGTTGATGATCCTGACATGAACAAATCATTTTTTTAGGAAATTCTAAGTGCCAATCCTCCGGGTAACAATAGGAAGGATTCAATACCCGTGTCGGAGGATGATCGATAAAATATCGGTTGAGATAACTTTCATCATGCCAGTGGGCAATAAAATTTTTGGCAAGATCTACATCGACATTTTTCTTAATGGATTTGAGCAATTGTAAAAATTCCTCCTTGGTCCCTCCATAAAAACGGCCGGTAAAGTAATAATGCCCCTCCTGAGGCCCGACATAAGCAGCAGAAATTTTTTTATTTTCGTAAGCTCCCCTTTTTTTCAGAAAAGCCGGGTGCTGGGTCGCCACAAGATCAGATAAAATTTCATCCCCTACCTCCGCAACAAAAACCATATTGGCATCAATGGAAAAGATATAATCATAGCTCTCAAAAAGCGCTTTATGTGAATCATAAATATGAAAGCGCTTTAACGTATCATAAGGCCATCCTAAATGAGCCTGTTCGACTCTGACCACATCCTGTGCTGACGCCACATTTTCCCCGTCCGTAAATATAAAATAGGTCACATCATAAGGGCGGCAAAAAAAACGGCGCCCGGACTCAACCAAACTCTGAGCGGAGGCGCTATAGGGCCCTGTTGCCATCACGCACGCGGCAATTTTATATCGCGGAGTCTCTTCTAGTGATTTTTGCACATTGGAAAAGAGGGGAACAAAGAACAAAAAGAGAAAGGACAAAATCCTATTCATTCAAAACCATATGTTTAACAAAACATTCAGCAATAAATGCACATAGATTACTGTTATCAATATTTTATTTCCATATTTCTCCAACTTACGACTTCTTTCGAAAACTTTTTAAGTAAATTTTTGATTTTAAAGAAGAGCCGTCTATTCTCTAAGAGAGAAATTCAAGGTTGTAGCTCTCATTAATAAGGTTGTAGCTCTCATTAATATAATGTTGCCTTGCGGAAAATTGCCCTTTGATGGTATCAACCATTAAACTTATCCTTTTGAAAAATGAAAAAAGCTTTGATTATTGTTGAGTCTCCCGCGAAGATTAAAACTCTAAAAAAAATTTTAGGGCCTAATTATCTATTCGAGTCCTCTGTGGGCCATATCCGGGATTTGCCTAAGAAAGGATTTGGAATTGACATCAAGCATGACTTTGAACCCGAATATACCGTGCTGGATGAAAAGAAAGAGGTCATTGCTAAGTTAAAAAAAGCCGCTAAAGAAGCTGAAATGGTCTATCTCTCTCCCGACCCTGACCGTGAAGGAGAAGCCATAGCTTGGCATATCCTTTCCATCCTTCCTCCGAAAACAAAAGCTAAACGAGTCACTTTCAACTCCATTACAAAAGAAGCTGTTTTAGAAGCTCTGAAACATCCTCGAGATATCGATCAAGCCCTGGTCGATGCGCAGCAAGCAAGGCGTCTTCTCGACCGCATTGTGGGCTATAAGATTTCACCTATTCTCACAAGACGGGTCCAAGGAGGCCGCGAAGGAGGGCTTTCTGCCGGACGTGTCCAATCCGTGGCTTTAAAACTCGTGGTTGATCGAGAAGGAGAAATCGAAGCGTTCAATCCCGTCGAATATTGGAATATTTTTGCTGACTTTATCTCTAAAAAAGGAGAGCAGCCTTTTACAGCTACGCTCTTTTCGGTAGATGGCAAAAAAATTGAAAAAGAAGCCGCAGAGAAAAAGGACGTCTTTTTAATTCAAAATGAAAAGACAGCGCTGGACCTCGTCAAAAAGCTCAAATCGGCTACCTTTAAAGTCTCCCACGTTGAAAAAAAAGAGAAAAAGCGCAATCCAGTCCCTCCCTTTATTACTTCGACTCTGCAACAGGAAGCAAGCCGCCATTTTGGCTTTTCTGCCACACGCACGATGAATATCGCGCAGACTCTTTATGAAGGGGTTGAGCTCGGGCATGAAGGTGCAGAAGGTCTTATCACCTACATGCGTACAGATTCTGTTCGGATTGTTCCTGAAGCTATCACCGCTGTCCGTCATTTCATTGGAAAAACCTACGGGAAAGACTATGTCCCTGAGTCGCCCCGCATTTACGCGACAAAAAAAGCTGCTCAGGATGCGCACGAAGCTATTCGTCCAACTAACCTCAGCAATACCCCTGAAAAGCTTCAAAGATATTTAACACCCGATCAGCTGAAGCTCTATACCCTCATCTGGCGCCGTTTTGTGGCCTCTCAAATGAATCCGGCCGTCTACGACACGATTTCCTGCGACATCGAAACAAATAACAACTTGGTCCTGCGGGCTACAGGGTCTGCGATCAAATTCTCCGGATTTTTAGCCGTTTACGAAGAAAAACAAGACCGAGGCCCGGAAGCCGAGAAAAAAGATGAAGATACGCTCCTTCCTCCTTTGACCGTGGGCCAAACTCTCCAATCGACCGGCATCACGCCCGAACAATCGTTCACGAAGCCCCCTCCACGTTACACCGAAGCTTCTCTAGTCAAAGAGCTGGAAAGGCTAGGCATCGGTAGACCCTCGACCTATGTCTCGATCATGCAGAAAATTCAAAGCCGCGACTATACGATCAAAGAAAAAGGGGCTCTAAAACCCACGGAGCTAGGCCGCGTGATTGCCAAAATGCTCGAAGATAATTTCAAGCTGATCATGGATGTCACGTTTACGGCCACGATGGAAGATGCCTTAGAGCAAGTTGCTGAAAATAAAATTCCTTGGAAAAGCCTCATTTCAGAATTTTGGAAAGAGTTCATCCCCACCGTTGAAAACGCCGAAAAAGACGCTTTTGTTCCCAAAGTGCTGACCGACATCGCTTGCCCTAAATGCAGCCACAAAGTCCAAAAAATTTGGTCGCGCAACAAATACTTCTATGGCTGCTCAAACTACCCCGATTGCGACTATACGGCTCCAATCGAAGCCCTGGAGTTTAAAAAAGAAGATTACGCGGATGATTTCGATTGGGATCAATCTTGCCCTAAAGATAAAGCTCCTATGAAACTCCGCTTTGGCAAGTTCGGCGCCTTTTTAGGCTGTACGAACTATCCCAAGTGCAAAGGCATTGTCAACATCCCCAAAAAAGGCGAGCCTCTGCCCGCCGAAATGCCTCCTTGCGTCGCGATTGGCTGCGATGGCCATATGGTCGCACGCCGCTCTCGCTTTGGGAAAACCTTCTTCTCCTGCTCCAACTACCCCGACTGCGACGTCATCGTCAACACCCTCGACGATCTCCCTAATAAATATGTGAACCATCCTAAAACTCCCTATGCTAAAAAAGCCAAAGGGGCCGGTGGCAAAAAAGGTGGCCGATTCTCTTCACAACTAAGCCTCTCTCCTGAGCTGAAAGCCGTCGTCGGAGATGAAAAACTCTCGCGCGGCGAAGTCACCAAAAAACTTTGGGATTACATTAAGAAGCACAAACTGCAAGATCCCAAAAATAAGCGGCGCATTGTTCCCGATGCAAAACTCGCCAAAATCTTTGGAAGCAAAGAACCGGTAGATATGATGCAGCTTGCAGGCCTCTTAAGCAAACACTTTGTGTGAATCTATCTCAGTAAAATTTTTCGTGG
>JAFEGW010000006.1:0-68661 GCA_018239715.1 Verrucomicrobiota bacterium | reverse complement strand
CCACGAAAAATTTTACTGAGATAGGTTCGTAAATTGAAAATCTCGAGATGGAACTCTAAGTTCTGGTTGACTCTCTTAGTCCTCTTTCTCTTGGTCTTTCCGAAGGGGGGATTTAAAATTGCCGAAGTTCCCCTGACGTGGGGATATTTGCTGTTGGCACTGACTTCTCTTTATCACTTTCTGAGAAACCACCTTGCCATTTCATCTTCTCATTTGCGCGTTTTGCTCGCTTTGCTTCCGTTTCAACTTTTGAGCCTGGGTCTATTCTTCATCCAGGGTATCAACCATTCGGGTTTTGCCCTCGCTTTTATCACGCACTTTTTTCTGCTGCCTTTTTTGATGTTTGCTTTGCTATCCAAGTTCATGCAGAACTTCGACTTGCAATTTTTTATTCCGCTTTTTAAGAAGAGCCTTTTGTTTATCTCTGTGTATGGCATCTTCCTCTTCTTTTACCGCATTGGAACAGGCAATTTTCTCCTGATCCCTTTTCTGACTTCAAACTTCCATGATATCGACTCGATCGAAATCGCCAAGTGCATCGCCCGCGGAGACCTCTTCAAACTATTTTCTACCTACGGCAATGGGAATCTCTATGGAATCTGCCTGCTCATGCTGCTGCCGCTTTATCAGCTCGTCGAAGAAAGCTTTCTGAAACGCTCTATTGTGAAACTATCCCTTCTCCTCACCCTCTCTAGAACTGTTTGGATCGGGCTTTTGCTCGAAGAAATCTTCCGGCATCTGTATATCCAAAAACCGACTTCCTCAACGCTCACAAAATTAGCGAGCCGTCTATTGGCGATCGGTTTGATGATCGGCCTTGGTTTGGCCTATTTAAATTACGATCTCTCTTTTATTTTCGATCCCACCTTGGGAGGTCGATCAGAACTTTTAAATGTTTTTTCCGAATGGACATGGATCGTCGCCGAGCCCTTTGAGGGGATTTCCGAAATTGTCTATTTGAGTGTTTTAAAAAGTTTCGGGCTTATCGGTCTTATCTTCTTCTTAGTCGCTATTACGAGCCCTCTTTGGGTCTATGTCTTTTTTACGAAAACCCAAACCACTCCCTTGCAACGCAGTCTTATCACCGGACTCTGCGTCTATCTTTTTATCTCTTGCTCCGACGGAGCCATCCTCTACATCCCTGTCATGGTGTTTTATTGGTTCCTAAGCTCGCTTTTATTAGGAAAGCACTCGTCCATTGTGGAATCATGCATTATTACCAATTGTTGTTCTTTTCATAACCAAAATAGATGAGCGCCCATCCCAACTTCTTTTTGAACGCCTCTTTATGTTCCTCTTTGAAGACTTCTTTCCAAGAACCAATTTTAGCCTTTCTAAAAGTTTTCGAAAAAGCTGCTTGTTTACCAGAAGATACCTGTTGTATCCCATAGATTTGCGAAGAAATTTCTAACAACCTGTCCTCTGACAGAGAAAAGTTTAAAAATTGATTGATACTGGCTAAGGTAGCAAGCTGAGCTTCCTTGGTTCCTCCCCCTTCTTTTCCAACCAGATTTTCATAAAAGCAAACCAAGACATTCGGTTGATTGCAATACCTAATAGCTTGCTCTGCAACGAGAGGCAAGGAAAATTGCCACTCTTCCTTTATATCGGGAGGGTTATATTCATAATTGATGACAAAAAGCAGCTGTTCATCAAAAGAGAGTTGTTTGAAGGCATTCCAAGCCTGCTGATAATAAGTATTTAATCCAGGCCATCCATGTTTTTTAGCGTGATGGACCATGGAGACACAAACATCACGTAAATCTCTAATACAAACAATCTTCTTTAAATTAACATTAGAACAGAGCTTTTCAAAAGTTGGGGAGACACAAAAATGAGTACACAAATAAGTATAATGGTTTTTATCCTTCCATAAAGACAGGTAATAATCATCAAAGTTCTCTTTCAGGCCTGGCTGCCAATGAGGCACGGCATTTCCCATCTGATAAAAAATATTCATCAGCATATGCGTTCCTGACTTTGGAATGGTGATCAGGGCAAAGGGAATCACTTCTTTTTCATAAAGGGACCAAAGAACTTGTCGATGCAAAGTTTCATGCTGTTTATCAGCAAGTGAGACCGACGTCCAACATAAAAAAAAACTAATAGGTATAACAGGAATGTACTCTTCATGGGGCTGCTCGAAAAAAAGCATACTATAAAAGATCATCCGATTTTTGAAAAAAAATATCCTTGCATTTGCCTGGATTCTGCATCGGATGAATGGTGTCTGTAGGAACATAAATAATCGGGCTCAAGGAATTTAGAAATTCTTTCGAAGGGTAAAGGATCGTCCTTTAGGCAGTGTTTCACGCGATTTTTGAAAATAATATTTATGGAAAATAAATTTTAACTTAACATTTTCTTGACAGTGAAAGTCTGTCGTAACAAAGGAGAATGCTTATGGGCAATATAATCTATTTGCTAATAGTCTTTGTCATGCATTTCGCATCGGTTCTCAACGCGGAGCCTCCTAAATTAAAATCTCTTGATATCACAAACCCAAGAGATGTGTCCAATCTCGTGGAGAGCAGGAGAAGAGAATACAATGTCCCTGGAATGGTCGCTGCTATGATTCATAATAATAAAATAGAAGCTGCTGGAGCAGCCGGAGTCCGTATAAAGGGAAGATCTGAAGGGATTACCCTCGATGATAAAATACATTTAGGATCATGCACGAAGGCCATGACCGCAACATTATGGGGAATGGTCGTCGAGAAAAAGTTGGCTCACTGGGATACTAAATATTATGAACAATTTGATCCTTCTCAATTATCGCTTCATCCGGCTTATTATCACATGAGTTATAGACAGCTACTTAATCATCGTGCAGGACTAGCAAAAGATTCAACGGACCTTGGACTTCCTGATTATCGCCAGTTTCAAAGTATGGCAGGAGGAAATTCGGATGAGGCCCGCGCAATGACGGGGAACAGAGCATTCAAGCTCCCTCCCTCCGTCACTCCCGGCTCCTATAATTACTCTAACATGAGTTATATCTTTGCTGGGCATTTCCTGAAGTTATATCTGGAAAATCCTAAAGACAAAGATACTTGGCAAGAGTCGATGAAGAAATATTTATTTGCTCCTCTGGGGATGAGTTCAGCTGGTTTTGGACCTCCACCCAGCCGAAATAGTCAAGGGCAGATCATTAATGCCGAAGGTCATAGCTATTATGATGGCCAACCCGTCGGCTCTGGATATTATGCGGATAATGCACCGATGATGGGTCCTGCAGGTACAGTGCACTGCTCGATCTTAGACTGGGCAAAATTTGTCAATATCCACTTGCAGGGAGCGCAAGGGAAAAATAATTTGCTATTAGCCGAAACTTATAAAGAGCTGCACACTCCTATTCTAGATGGGACAAATGCATATGCCATGGGCTGGTGGATTTCGAATTACGACGGGGTCCAAGGTCCAGTCCTCATGCACAATGGTACCAATACAGCTTGGTATGCGTTAGTTGCGATTTTTCCTGCGTATGATTTAGCTATCGTGGTGGGTTGTAACGAGTTGGGCCATGACTGGTCCACAGGTTACCCAGCTGCTGGAGCCCTACTTTGGGATTTATTCAGAAACCATATGGCGCAAGTCAACAGGCTTCATGAAATTGGTCCTGACTTTGCACCTAACATTGAATCAGGTCTTCCAGAAAGACCCTGGTAACTATGAGATTACTCGAATCTTCTCGCTGGGGATATCTCCCCGCGGGAAGATTTATCATCAGCATCCTTCATTTCATTGAATGCGGCCGTAGACATCTTCAAAGCGGACGATATCGTCTTCGCCGAGGTATTCACCGACTTGGACTTCGATGAGCTCTAGCGGGACTTTACCTGGGTTTTCCATCCGATGAGTGGTCCCTTTAGGGACATAGACGCTTTGGTTTTCGTGTACCATTTGGACAGTATCTCCAATGGTCACTTTAGCCGTTCCTTTGACGACAACCCAGTGCTCGCTGCGATGGTAATGCATTTGAAGGCTGAGGGTTTGCTGGGGATCGACGAGGATCCGTTTCACTTTATAGCGGGGACCTGCCTCCAGCACTTTGTAATATCCCCAAGGCCGGTGTGCGGTGAGGTGGTCCTGTGTCTCTTTTTTTCCGCTTTTGCGGAGCTCTTCAACCAAAGCCTTCACGCGCTGAGATTGTCCTTTCTTGCCGAGGAAAAGAGCATCCTCTGTTTCAACCACGACCATGTCTTCCAGCCCTATCATGGAAATCAACCGTTTATCACCGACGACAAGGCTATTCTTGGTATCGATCGTATGGACGTTGCCGAGAGTGACGTTTTGGTCGTTGTCTTTATCCATCATCTCGAAAATCGCATCCCAGGAACCAATATCCGACCAAATAAAATTGAAGGGGACCACCGAAATATTTTTGGATTTTTCCATGACGGCGCAATCGATCGAGCAATTCGGCATAGAAGAAAAATGGGCCGTCATATTTTCAAGAGTACCTTGGGCTTGCTGGGCAAGCTCCGGCGCATGTTCTGCGACCTCTTTCCAAAAAGTCCCCGCAGAGAAGGCAAAAATCCCGCTGTTCCATAAGTACTCTCCCGATCGAAGATATTGCTCGGCAACTTCTAGGGGAGGTTTTTCAACAAAGCAGAGAGAGCGATAGACATCGGAAGATTTTTGAGTATCAATTTTTATATAGCCGTAGCCGGTTTCGGGTTTATGGGGGCGCACGCCGAACGTAACGATGCGTCCTTGCTTGGCTACTTCTTCAGCACATCGAACAGCTTCTAAAAACTTTTCCCGGGATGAGACCCAATAATCGGAAGAGGAGACCAAAACGACCTCTTGGTCATCAAGCCCTTGCTTTTCTTGAAGGTATTTCATGGCGAAGACAATCGCAGGCCCTGTATTCTTTTGCTCGGGCTCAATAAGAATCTGATCGGCTAAAGGGGGGCAGATAGCTTTGATTTGGCTTTTCACGAGATAATGGTAATCCTTGTTCGTCACGATGACGATATCGTGAAAATCTTTCTCGCCTAAAAACCGCTCGATTGTTTGCTGCAGAAGCGACTTTTCATTGTCGAGCTTAAGAAATTGCTTAGGAAAAGATTCTCTGGAAAGAGGCCAAAGACGAGTTCCTTTACCGCCGGCTAGAATGATAATTTTCACAAAAATCCTCCCATTTTTCTTCTACAAATTGTTTAAATTCTGACTTGAACCGCTTTTCGTTAAATCTGTCCGCGTTCAATCGACTACGTAGCGGGTCAAATTCCATTTGTTCAAATCGATTCACGGCTTCTATCAGCTCTGCCTCTGTTTGCTGCGGGAAAAATATTCCCGTTTCACCGTCCAGAACTGTTTCTAAAGCGCCCCCTTTGCCATAGGCAATCACCGGGGTTCCCGCAGCTTGAGCTTCCACGGGGGCAATCCCAAAATCTTCCTCGGCAGCGAAAATAAAGGCTTTCGCCCGGCTTAAAGTTTGCCGCAGGACATGATCGGGCTGAAATCCTAGCAACTCCACATTCTTTCCAGCCAGTTTTTTGATTTTTTCCATTTCGGGGCCATCACCGATCACGACAAGTTTTTTGGAGGGCATGCGAGAAAAAGCCTCGACGATGAGGTCGACCCGTTTATAGGGAACAAGACGGGACATAGTTAAGTAAAAATCTTCTTTGTTAGTCTGATGTTCAAAGAGCTCGGTCTCGACTGGAGGATAGATGACCTCGGCTTCACGGCCATACACCCGTTTTATTCTTTCAGCAATATAGCGAGAGTTAGCAATAAAATGGTGAACTTGATGGGTGACATCCCATCTCCGCATATAGGAGAGGGTTCTCTTGGCGAGCCATTCTTTAACCCCCTGCAAGTCACGCACATATTGATCATGCAAATCCCAGGCATATCTCATGGGGGTGTGGCAGTAGCAAATATGCAGCTGCCCTTCCTTGACCTCGACCCCTTTAGCGACAGCATGAGAGCTCGAAAGCAGGACATCGTACCCGCTCAGGTCGAACCGCTGAATTGCCGCAGGAAACAGTGGAAGATAATTTCTGTGTCCGCGGTTAGCAAAGGGAAGTTTTTGAATAAAAGAAGTCAAAATCTCCGCCTGTGCAAAGCTGCACTCATTAAAAATGCCTTCCCGCTTCAAAAGTGTGTAGATGGGTGAGGGATAGATAGAAAAGATAGCATCTAAGACCTTCTCTGCGCCTCCAAGTGAAACGAGCCAATCATGGATAAGTGCTGTCTTCATAACCCTTCCATGATCGCGGCATATTTTTCGACGGTTTGAGCCCACGTGAAGTCTTGAGATCTGCGAAGTCCTTTGGCTTTCAGCTCTGCATGCAAAAGAGGGTCTTGAATGATCTTTTCCATCGCAGAAGCAATGTCATGAATATCGTAAGGATCGACATATAGCGCACTATCTCCGCAAACTTCTGGCAAGCTTGCAGCTTTGGAGACGATCGCGGGACAGCCCGAGCTCATTGCCTCTAGAGGAGATAACCCAAAACCTTCATATAGAGAGGGATGGACAGTCGCATACGCATCACGATAAAGCGCAGGAAGGTCTTGATTGTCCACCTGTCCTAAAAATAGAACGCTTTTTTGCAAAGAAGGCTGATCTTTCAACTTTTTTGGAGGTTCTTTGCCTGGCTTGCCCACTAGAACGAGCTTCCAGGAAGGGAACTTCTCTAATAAAGTATTCCAAGCTGAAATCAGTCGGTCGACATTTTTATGCGGAGCTAGAGTGCTGACGAAGAGAAAATAGTTGGAGGGCAGTTGATATTTTTCTCTGACAGGCGCAGAGGACCCTTTCTCGGAGAAATAGGAGGCATCGACACCTAAGGGAATGATCGAAATTTTCTCAGCTGAGCAGCCTGTGTATTTGATCATTTCATCTTGGGAGAATTGAGAAATGGTGAAGATGTGATCTGAAATGTTTACAGCGCGGTTGATCATTAGCTTGGAGTATAAACGCTGAGAAAATTTAAGCGTTTTTGCAAAGGCTAAATGGTAGACATCGTGGATAGTCACCACCCTTTTCTTCGACTTTAAGGCGCTGAAAGGGATGTTGTAATGAGGCGTCCAAAAAAGGTCGCATTTAGGCACCAAAAAAGGAAACTTGATCTGCTCTTCAATGGAATAAATAGGTGCCGAGGTCAAAATCAGATCGTACTGGTTTAAGAAGGGCCATTTGGAGATCGACTCCTCATCTGTTATTAAGCGGAGTTTAAAAAAATTTGCCAAGGGCGGGACGATGTTACGAATATACGTCCCAATTCCTGCCCGAAATGCCATCCTCACATCAATACAGAGTTCTTTCATATCCTCCCCTGAGTCTCATCCTCGATCATGGAGGGCAAGAAATCAATTCAGCAGAAGAAAGATTTTTTCCTTCCAAAAGGTGGACATCGGCTCTGACCATGAGTTGAGCCAGCTCTAAGACAGTTGTCTGCGTGCTCCATCCGAGTTTTTGTTTCGCTTTTGTCGCATCGCCGACTAAGATATCGACTTCAGTAGGTCTAAAAAAGGCGGGGGAAACTTCGACAATAGTTTTGCCGCTTCGGCTATCTTTTCCCTTTTCGCCCACTCCCTTTCCTTCCCAAACCACGGAGATGCCTACTTCTTGAAAAGCAATTTCGACAAACCGGCGGACTGTTGTCGTCACGCCGGTGGCAAGAACAAAATCATCCGGTTGCTCTTGCTGCAGCATCAGCCACATCCCTTCGACGTAGTCTTTCGCATAGCCCCAATCTCTTTTAGCATCTAGATTTCCCAGGACGATCTTATCCTGCAAACCTTTTGAAATTTTGGCCACGGCCATGGTGATTTTGCGCGTCACAAACTCTTCTCCGCGGCGCGGGCTTTCATGATTAAATAAAATGCCGTTGCAGGCATACATCTGATAAGCCTCGCGGTAATTGATCACCGACCAGTAAGAGAATAACTTTGCCACGCTATAGGGTGAACGTGGATAGAAAGGGGTGCTTTCAGTTTGTGGAATTTCTCTGACTTTTCCATAAAGTTCGGAAGTTGAGGCTTGATAAAACCGGCTATTCGGATTGACTTCTCTCAGTGCTTCCAATAACCGAAGAGTTCCCAAGGCATCGACATTGGCCGTATATTCCGGAGTGTCAAAAGAGACTTTCACATCGCTCATGGCTCCCAGATTGTAGACTTCATGAGGCTCGACTTTATCGACAATCCGCCGAAGCGAACAGGCATCGCTTAAATCGCCATCATGCAGATGAAATCTCTCTTTCAAATGGGGATCTTCGCTGAGATGGGCGATGCGCTGGCAATTAAAAGAGGAAGAGCGGCGGATGATCCCATGCACGCAGTACCCCTTTTGCAAGAGCAGCTCGGCCAGGTAAGAGCCGTCCTGTCCAGTGATTCCAGTAATAAGCACATTCTTCATGGTGGACTCCGCATTATGAGACTGTTAAAGGTTGTAAATCAGCGCTTTTCTCGGGATGACTCTCCAGGATCTTTTCTCCTGACAAGAGCTGCCGGTATAATTGAACACTCGTTTGGATATTGTATTGCGTATGAAATGCATTTATTTGAGCACTATAAGTCGATTTGCCATAACTCAGAATAGCTTGCGCTAGCTCAAGATAGTTTCCGATAGAGAACATCTTGAAAGCATCGGGAGCATACCTTGATAATTCAAGGAAAGCCCGATTTTGAGAGAAAATACTGTTCGCGCATGTTTCCAAAGCCAGAGCCGCAACAGCAGATCCTCCTTGATTGACTTCTAGATAGGGCAAAACGTTATAATCGCAGAAAAGTAAAGCTTTTAAAAAATCTTCGTCATTCAGAGATCCATAGAATTTAACTCGATCCGTTAATCCCAATTTTTTGACCAGCTGCACCAAACTAGCAATGTAAGGATTAATAGACTCTTCTAAAGTAATGGTATGAGGATGTTGTGCTCCGAAAATTAAAAGCTCGTATTCTTTCGGCAGAAATTCTAAAGCTTGGATAGCAGTTTCATGACCTTTATATCGATTAATAAAACCAAAGATCCCAATATAGGTTTTGTTCGGATTTAAGGAATACCGCTTGCAGAAATTTTCTCTGGAAGAGCTTTTTCTGATAGATTCGATATAATCTTGGTCAAAGAAAGAAAGAGGATGATCATAAACTTGGGCGTAATTGAACTTAATCTTGATGAGTTCGCATTCTCTTTTAGTATGAACTAAAATGGGAGCTTTTCTCTTTACGCAATATGCAATTATTTTATCGTATAGAGGCAAGTATCTATTATTAATATAAGCAAATTGAAATTCGTCCAAACGTTGTTTTATTTTTTTATTTAGAATCGATTTGACTACCATTTTGATGTTGGGATACTTCTCCTTAGCATGGTAGCGATGCATCGTCAGGACTAGTTTTTTACAAGCTTGCCCGATCATTAAAAAGCGAAATAAAATCGAAGGAAGGCTCGACCCAAAGAGACCCGCCTCAAATTGAATATTCACACAGTCAAAGGTTTTGAGCTGCTGGCAAACCTCTTTGATATGTTGCTGGGCCGCAGCGCTTTCCCCCTTCCGGAGCAATTCAACTTTCAGAGGAACCACTGTCACATCGTAATGTTTGGAAAATTCCTGAACGAGCGCCTTCGTATAGCTAGCATTTCCGCATAACTCGTCATAACTACTGAGAATTCCAAGTTTTTCTTTTGCCATCGCATCTACCTTTTCAAGATCTAATTAAATTTTGCTCATATTGGGAACTGAACCATTCAAGGGTTTCTCGGAGTCCTGTTTCCGTTGTATAAAGGGGGTTAAAACCGAGAGTTTTCAAATGGCTGAGATTAATTTCACAAAATTTTCTGCCATTGGGCATCTGGGTATCCCACTTGACATTCCCTTGCATTTGGTAATAATCGGTTAAAAAATCAACGAGGGTTTTTATCGGAGTTTTGATCCCAGAAGCCACATTGATGGGACCTTGAAACTCATTCATGATTAAAACTAAGGCTCTTGCCATATCTTTTGAATATAAAAAATCTCTAGCCGCTGTCCCATCTCCCCAAATGACGACTTCAGAGCTGCTTTTTTTTGCCTCGTAAAACTTCCGAATGAGGGAGGGGATGACATGTCCCTGCTGACTGTCAAATTTGTCATGAGGCCCGTATAAATTTGTGGAGATCACATAAGCGAAATCAAGGCCGTAATTTTCTTGATAAGCTAATAACTGGGCCAGCATCGCCCTCTTGGCATGCCCATAGCTGCTTTCCGATCCATGAGGCGGGCCATTCCATATTTGCTCTTCTCTGAGCGGGCTATGAGCATCAGGGTAAGCAGCCACTGTTCCCATGGCAATGATTTTCTCGACTTCGACCTGGCGGCTCGCTTCAATCACGTGCGTATTCATTAAAATGTTATCGAGAAAGATACTGGCCCGATTTTTAATATTCCCTCCAATGCCAAAAACAGAAGCTGCGGCATGAAAGACGACATCGGGCTTGATTTCATGGAAAACAGCTCTCACAGCCTCAAAATTCGTCAAGTCGCAGGATTCTTTTGTTAAAGGGACTAACTCGGTGTAACCCTGGCTTTTCAACTCCTCCATTAAGGCGGTGCCGACAAGACCCCTGCTGCCTGTGATCAAAATTTTGCTGTTTTTTGCTATCATGAAATCATACCTTAACGGGTTCTAGGAAGGGCGACAAAGACTTTTCTCGGGTGAACACTTCATCCATATCTCCAAAAAACTTAATCTGTCCCTTCTCGAGCCAGAGCGCTTTATTACAAAATTCTCTGATGATATGGTGATCATGCGTAGAAAGGACCATAATATCAGATCGGTGAATGAGTCCTTCCATCCTTTTCTTGGCTTTCTCCATAAAACTTGCATCGCCAACGTTCACAATTTCATCGACCAGTAAAATATCACAGGAAATGCTGGTGACAATCCCAAAAGCGAGGCGTACCATCATGCCAGCCGAATAGGTTTTGATCGGCATTTTCATGAACTGGCCGAGCCCTGCAAACTCTTCGATGTCGGGGACAATTTTTTTAATCTCCTGTTTAGACAATCCTAAAATAAGCCCTCTCAAGAGGATGTTCTCATAACCGGTCAGTTCTTGGTCGAGCCCCATCATGATGTCGAACAAGCAGCTGGTTTGCCCTGAAATTCTTACAACGCCCTGCGTCGGCTCGTAGATCTGGGCAAGGACTTTCAAAAGGCTCGTCTTTCCTGCCCCATTATGGCCCATAATACCTAAACGATCGCCGCTTTGTAGTTTAAAACTGATATTTTTAAGCGCTTCAACTTCGACGCACCCCTTCTCTTGGCTAAGCCGTCCACCCACCGCTATGTTAAGTAGGCTTTTTTTGAGGGAACGGGCATTCACACCATACACCGGATAAACTAACGAAACGTCATCTAGTTCTATATGCGCCATATCAATCTATCCAAAAAGGTATGCGTGAGCGGACCGAGTTAAAAGCCATGAAACTGAGACTGAGGCCCAGGATGGCTATGCTGATGTCGACAATCCATGTCAAAGGAGGCGGAGCTATCCCTTGGAGAGGAAGCCTAGCCGCATCCAGAAGGTAAACGAGAGGGTTGAGTTTCACGATGATGGAGCTTTCTCCGAGCAGTTTCGGCATCCAAGAAATGGGTGTAATAAAAAACATAATTTGCACAGCGCTATTGATAATCGGAACCATATCTCGAAACCTGGTGCTGATTAAAGCGACAAATAAAGAGACCCAATACATGTTGATGATGAGGAGCAAAATCCCGGGGATAGCTAACAAACTGACCCACCCTGGATTGACTTTAAAGAAACAAATAACCAACAAATAAACAACAAAGTTATGCGCCAAAAAAGAGATGTTTTTTGTTAAAAACTTTAAAATATATAAATTATAAGGCAAATTGATTTGCTTGATAAAACCACTATTAATCCTGAAAATATCTGTCGACTCGTTAATGCAGGTCGAGACGAAAGACCAAAGCAGAAAGCCCGATGTAAAAAAAGTAATATAGCGGGCCAGATCTTGCGCAAAGATCCTGCTAAAAATAACTCCCATCACAGCTACAAAGATGAGCATGCTGATGCTAATCCACCAAGGACCCAGGACAGACCGGCGATACCTTTGCTTGACTTCCAATAGGCCTAAATGGAGCCAAATAGGATGCTGGCTCAGGGCTTTTTTAATATCTTGAAGGGATAAATTTAAATTTTTCAAACCCAATCAGTCTCTTAGATTTTTTCTAGCCATATCCTAGCCGAAAAAATCCAAAAGTTCAATCCCATTCTTCAGAGATTTAGTCGATAATGCAAATAAATTCACTTTTAAAAAAGCAATCCTAACACTAATATTACAAACTCTAACTTAGTTTTTCAAAAAAAGACCTAGTTATATTGAATGTAAAACTGCTTTACTAACAACTTCGTCAGAGACTTTTACTTGATAGATGAGATAGCAACCATGGCTTTACGATTCTTGAATGTCTTGAGCCTGGGATTCCCTTTTTTTACAGGGATCCTCAGCCTATTACAATCCCATCTCCTTGCTTTGAATCCTTCTGTTTTCCAACAAAAACTCCAAGAATCTACGCCGCTATGGATGAAAGAACAAATCGAGCGTGACCTTGCTCCTTTTCGAAAAGAGCTCAGCCAAAAATTCTTAGACTCTCTTTTCACAAAAGAAGAATTTTATCTTTTCCGAGTGCAGGTCAAAGATGGAAAGTTGACAGTCCAAAAGAGCATATCCGTGGAGGGTCATCCAGTTCCCGCTATGGTTATTCCTCATTTACAGCAGCTTCATGCCCTGAAGCCCTTGCCTGATCTCGATATCTTATTCACAGCTCATGATACTTTTTATCCTTGCCAAACTAAGGGACCGGCCTGGCCGATTTTCATTATTACAAAATCAAAACACGATCCTGGGTTGATTCTTTTTCCTGATTGGTTTGCTCTGAATGATTTTGAGCCTGATCGAGCGAAGATCCTTCAAGGAAATGACATGTATCCTTGGGGCTGCAAAATTAACCGTTTGTTTTTTAGAGGAAAAGATACGGGGGTTCACGAAGATTATGCTAGATGGAAAGATTATCCAAGGCCGCGGCTAGTTGCCCTCTCTGCTAAATATCCAAAACTGATTGATGCTAAATTTAACGACCTTTTTTATACACCCATGCTAAAAAAAGCTAAAAAAGAAGGATGGATGGGCAAGTTTGTCTCAACCAAGCACTTCCCTCGTTATCGTTATCTAATGGACATAGATGGAAATTGCGCGGCGACTCCGAGATTTCCTCTTTTATTACACTCCAATTCAGTGATTCTTAAAAGCATCACAGACTCTATCCAGTGGTTCTATCCCAAAATAAAGCCCTATGTTCATTTTATTCCTGTCAAAGAGGATTTATCCGATCTCTTGTCTCAATTAGAATGGGCAAAAAATCACCATCATGAATGCCAAATAATCTCTCAAAATGCCCGTCAATTAGCAGAGGAAGTCCTCTCCCATGAAGCTATTTTTCTCTATCTCTATCGTCTCCTTGAAGAATATTCAAAACGGCAGCAGCAATATTATTTAGAGCTCTAAAATATTTTTTCATAAATTTAAGATCTGTTGTATACTTTAAGACTCTTGAGAAAAAGTTATATCCTTTGGAGAACTCGCTGATAAGTATTTCTCTAAGTTTATTTTCAACACAATGAGCAGATGTATGAAAAGTAAATTCCTCGCATTCCTGATAGCTATTTTTTTATGCTTGATAAAGACCTCTTATGCAAATGAGAGTCATGAGGCTTTGCATAAAAAACTTCTCCATTCCCTCTATGGAAAAGAGGTGACGCCTTTTGCGGTAATCTCTATTCCTCAATCCAGTATGCCTGTCCTCATGAATGTTCTTTATTATATGGCCAATGCGACTCCTTATTGGCAGCCAGGACTTGAGACGGAATTTGACGCTTACTACCGCTCTTTATGGAAGAATAAAAACTGTTACAGTTTTCTATGCACCCATTTTTGTGTCTCTTCCGCTTTTGAAAGCCTCTCCAATAACATCAATCTGAAAAAGATCGTCTGCATTCGAGATCTGCGTGATGTCTGTGTCTCTATTGTCTACTACATTCAAAAAAACGGCTGGCCCGGATTAAATAATCGTTATCCCTATGAGTGGCAGGCCTTTAATCAGCTCTCCTTTGATGAGCAGCTGCTTTTCGTCATTCAGTATGAATACGACGCCGCAAAAAAAGGCACCTTAGATCAATTCTCTCTTACCAAGGTGGCCACGCAAACTGCCCAGTATTGCAATAAGCCGAATATTCTGGTTTGCCCCTATGAAAACCTAGTCGGGGAAGAAGGAGGGGGAACCCAAAAGGCACAGCTTGCCACTTTTGATCGCATCAACCAATTTTTAAATCTGGGGCTATCCAAGGAGAAGCTATTGGAGATCTCGTCTAAAATCGGCACTAAAGAACGGTATCTTGTAGACAAACAAGAATGCTGCAGTCCAAAAATCGGTTCTTGGAAAGAGGTTTTCAAAGAAGAGCATAAAGAGGCTTTTAAAAAGAAATTGGGCTGGGCGCTCATCTACTTTGGCTATGAAAAGGACAATAATTGGTAGTCAGAAGCGATAGGAAAGCTGAATATAGCCGGTATTATCGCGGATCCCGTCGCCAAATTTCCCTTCGTACCGAATAGAGGCCGCCAGTTTATCTTGCAGGAAGATCCCTGTCAGGCCGGTGGCCACATCCAAATAATCTTCGCTCGGCTCTAAACCTTCCACGGTATAAGTGCAGTCGACTTCTTTGAAGCTGGCATGCAGATGTTTCCCTCGAAAGAGGTGTTGATGGATCCAGCTTAGTTTCAAATCGTGCGTCCACTTGTTATGGGTGAAAATCGCACACTTGGCAATTTTGAGGCCTGCTTCGCTGCGAAGAAGAGATGCAATCGACGGCTTGACCTTCATATTGATACTGCCGGCTCCTTTTTCTGAGAACCCGCTTTCATGCAGCAGGATATAATCAAGGCCTGCGACAGGACTGCAGGTTATCTCGGTGGCTGGATACATCATGACGCCTAGATCAAAATGGGCGATAAAGCCGCGCCCAGTATGATGGCTTTTTGCATGCCGATCAACAGAGGGAAAGCGGATATGCCGGGACGCATGGTAATGGTTCCATGTTCCCAGAATAGATAAGCTGGTGAAAACACGGTGGTCGAACCACCCGAGATAGGGCCCGGCATAATAACTGCTGATCCTGCCATGACCCTCTGCATGATTCCACGTCAGCCAAGAATGATCATAGGCTCCGGCAAGACCCACGTATAAATTGTTCACCGCTGCGATATCTATTCCTCCGACAGCTGCTGCGGTATTCGCATCAAAACCGATGTTTTCCGCTTGCCCTTCCTGTCTTAAAAAATCGCCGCTGAAATTGCTCCATACATTCCATCGATAAGTTCCAGACATCGCTTGATTGCAGGGTGTCTTGTTCAGGTCATCCATATGCTGAGAAACAGCTGTGCGGACCACGAGAAGATTATTTTCTTCCGTCCTCGTCAGCGCCTTCAGCTCTGAAGGCTGCATCTCCTCCAAAGCATCTTTGACTTTATCGACCGGCAAAAAAATCAATGTTTGCACAATCGGCAAGAGATCGCTTTCAGAGGGAAAAGCTTCAATGTTAATACATTCTGCAATTGCTCCTGCATTTCCTCCTTTAATCACTTGGCTAAAAGGGGCGATCTTTAAGATCAGCTGCACAGAGCCGGGTGCAATACCGTTATAAATCAAACTCCCATTAAAAAAGGGATTTTCTAACACCGGCGCAGCAAAGGTCCCCGTGACGGGAGCGCCTGCGGTGATCAAGGTATAGGTTGTACTGGGAGCAAAAGCGCCCGGTTCAAACGCTATGACCAGGGAAGGCTCGCTTTGCAGAGCGACCGTACCCGTGACAGGAAGAAAACCGCTGGAACTCGGAGTGACTTCGACATCAAAAGTCGAATTTGCCGCTTGGGTATAGTTGCCCGTAACATCGATAGTGCCCAGGCCCAGCTGCGTCGTCCCATTCACCGTCGCATTCCCGGTGATAGTCCCATTTCCTGTAGTACCCAGCGTTGCTCCCGCAGCGACAGTCACCTGAGATATGAGGTTGGCTGCCGAGCCTAAAATCAATTCCCCTGCATTGACAGTGGTGCTGCCTTCCGTTTGAGGCCCTTGAAGTGTTACATTTCCTAAGCCGTTCAAGAATAGAGCACCTCCGCCAAGTAAGGATCCAGAAAAGGTCCCATTGAACGACTGATCGAAGATTAGATTGCCGCTATTATTGATGGTCCCTAGGAGGCTTGTCGTGGTGCCTTGAAGAGTAGCTCCAACGGCGATATTGGTAGGACCGGAATAAGTATTGGCGCCTGTCAAAATAAGCGTCCCCGTGCCTCCCACATCCAGAGTGCCGGCTTGGCTGATAACGCCGGAAAAAGTCGATGTTGTGAGGGCAGGTGTATTCACCGTGAACGTACCCCCGCCTAGCGTGATGCTTCCATTTCCAGATAGAACACCTACCGTTTGATTAAAGCCGGCAAGATTAAAGATTCCCGGTGAGCCCACTGTCAAATTTCCCGTCGGAGAAAGGGCGTTGTTGATTCCCGCTTGCAACGTCCCTCCAGTTATCGTGGTCCCGCCGCTGAAAGTATTATTATTCGTGAGCGTGAGAGTCTGAGGCCCGACGATGATCAGCGACCCGGGGCCATTCATGACCCCTCCATAACTCGAGCTTGCTGTGGAGTTGATCGTGAGCTGTGTGGAGCCTAAATTGATATTGCCCGTTCCTGACAAAGGACCGATTGCTTGCACAGTGGAAGCGGCAGGAGTCATATCGAGTATCCCGCTCGTGATGGCGACAGGGCCTGTCGATGCCAAGGCATTATTAATACCGAGTTGCAATATGCCGCCGCCGCTGATCGTAGTTCCGCCGGTATAGGTATTTTGTCCAGTCAAACCGAGCGTCGAGGTCCCTGCTTGGGTGAAGGTCCCCGTTCCACTGATCACACCTGAAAAAGTCGAGTTGACGGCCGTGGTTGTTGTCAGATTTCCCGATCCCAACGCAACACTTCCACTTCCGGCCAGGGCTGCCACATTTTGATTAAAATTATTGAGGTTGAAAACTCCCGGTGAGTTGATTGTCAGATTGCCCGTGGATAAAAGGGCATTATTCACCCCCGATGTTAGAGTGCTTCCATTGATAATGGTCCCCCCGCTATACGTGTTCGGCGTCGAAAAGGTGAGAACTCCTCCCGCTCCGGCTAAAGTAAAGCCGCCGGCTCCGCTGATGACACCGCTGTAAGCTGTGGTGGAAGTTATCGTGGAAGTTAAGATAGTCGAAGACATGACTCCCAGTGAAATATTGCTCGTCCCTGTAACCGGGCCTGCCATTTGGCTGTTATCGTTGAGTTGCAGCGTTCCTCCGCTGAGGGTGATCAGCCCAGTGGACGGAAGCGTATTGGCAATATTGCAGTTGACAGTGCCGCCGCTGATCGTCAAGGGTCCTGACGCAGGAAGGGCTGCTGTCGTATTGCCATCTAAAGTCCCTGCAGTCACCGTCGTCCCGCCGGTATAAAGATTTCCCGCTGTGAGCACCAGGTGGCCAGTTCCTGAGCCTTGGAGAGTCAAGCTACTGGTCCCGCTGATCGCTCCCGCGAAGGTAAGATTGCCCGTCGAATTTTGCGTCACGATAAGATTGTTATTCAGAAGGATGGGAACAGAGATCGTGTGAGCGCCTGTCGTATCGGTAATATTGGTAGGGGCTCCTTGCAAAGTAAAAGTATTCGATCCTGAAGGGGAAATGGTATAAGACTGCGCATTATTAAAAGTCATTCCCCCAAAGGTGACAGGAATATCCAAGGTCACGGTCGAGGGCGCTACAATAGCAGAGCCGAACGTCACAGTCACCGACACTCCATTCGGAACCACAGGCGGAGACCAATTGGCTGTATTGTTCCAATTGCTTCCTCCCGTATTCATCCACGATTCCTGTGGAAATAAAAAAGCCGTATGGAGAATAGCTGCGGAGAATAAGGTTTTTACTTTCATAGAAGGCGCTCCGTCCTTTTTGCAAACTACCGCAGTTGGAGATGCCTGTCAAGAAAGATGAACTCTATGAACTCATCGAGTTTTCAAGATGAAAAATATATCAGTGGCTTTGAAACACTCAAGAGTGAAGAGTGGAAATTACTCATTTCTATAAATTGAAATAGACGAATTATTTTAAAATATCTTTTAGCTTCCTAAAATACCAAATTCCATTTTATAATTTTTAGCACAAATAAATAGCAGATCTATGGCAAGCCCAGTACCATTAACTCCTCCTCTACAACATGCTGAAGCATCATTCCCTGACAGACTTAGAAATGACACCCCCTATCCCCATGCAAACTCCAATTCGCCTTCTTCTCGGCTAACTCCTAAAACGAAGGACATTCAAAATATTTCGACTCATTCTGCATCCAGCAGCTTAAGAATCTCCTTCTCTGTCTATGATGTAGAATCGGAATTAACAAAACTCGAAATCACCTCCACAGAAAAAGCCGGTTCTCTTTTCGAAGCCGCCGTTAATGATCTGGACGATGCTTATTTGATGCGTGGAAAACCCAATTACCAAATCGTTTTACTAGCTCAAAATCTACTATATAAAGTTATCAATTACAGCAAAGAAAATTGGCGCTTAAGGGCATTTTGTAAGATTGAAATGGCACGCGTTTCTCCTAGCCCGCATTTTCAGCGATATTGGATTGAAAAAGGATTAAACGATCTAGATGTTTATTCTCAAACAACTTGCTTAAGTTTCAAGCATGGAAAATCAGATTTAATGGAAGAGGTTATTAATTGCAGCGCAACCTACTTTAATATCTCGAAGTTGTGCAATGAAAGCCTTCCAGACTTAGCCGAGCGTGCATTGCAGAAATATGAGCAATGCGAAAGTTATCTTCAACATCTCGGCAGGTTAGTTGAAGTACGGCCTATGCCTACAGAATCTCCTTCAGCCAGGACACCTGAAAAATTAGGCGCTGAGGGTGAACTCGAAACAGTAACTTTAGAAAACACAACCTTTGAGAAAGTTGCTACCATCTTCCAGACTGCTATTCGTTATCTAAAAGAAGCTTACAGAGATCCTAAAGAACCAAAATTCGATCTCATTTTACTAGCGCAAGATCACCTATATACAGTTATAAGTCATAACGATGACGATTGGCGAATCTCTGTGAAAAGCAAGATTAAAATGACACGGATTTCTTCTAATCCTGATTTTCAACAATATTGGATTAAAGAAGCATTAAAAAATTTGGATGATTTTTGCGAAGAAACTTGTCAAAGTATTAATCCTGAAAATAAAGCTAATTGCATAGACGAGATTAAAGTATACAGTGCAACATACTTTCGTATCTCGAAAAAATGGGTAGAAAAATTTCCCGAACTATCTGAACGTGCATTCAAGAAATATGAGGAATGTAAAAGGTACCTTGAACAAGAAACGACAGACGCAGGATTACCTAGGACTCCAGCGGCATCTCCAGCTCAAGATCCATCCACAGATAGAAGCGAAAGCGCTCCTCAACAGTCAGATGCGAACCCAGCAACACCGGATAAAATCTCGGCTGTGAACAAGACACAAACAGTTTTCTTTCTCTCCGTGAGCGTATGCCTGATGGGGCTAGCGTATGCTCAACGAGGAAGACTGCAACAACTCTTCAGAAAGATTTCTAAAATAGCCCTGATCTACATCTTGCATCCCCATAGACTCCGAGGTTTAATGACACAGATTTCCGTTCAGGACCGTTTGCTCGGAAATTCTACAACGGGGGAATCAGGCCCTACACTAGATTGAAAAAGAGTAGTCAATCCATCATCCGCAGTTCTTGATAGTGCTTGAGCAGGTCGCGAAAGTGGGCTGCATCTTCGAAACGGAGCTCTTTCGCGGCCATCTTCATTTCTTTTTCGTACTCTTCGATTTTAGCAGTGACTTCATTGCGCGTGAGATGGGAAGGGACTTTGTCTCCTTCTTCTTTGAGAGTTTCGACCACTTCTCCAAAGGTCTCCGCGAGGTCTTCGATGACTTTGCGTTTAACCGTGTGGGGAATGATGCCGTGCTTTTCATTGTAAGCTTCCTGAACGGCACGCCGATCTTTCGTGATTTGCAGGGTTTTTTCAATCGATTTTGTGATTTTATCGGCGTACATCACCACGCGGCCTTCGACATTGCGGGCAGCACGGCCGCACGTCTGGATGAGGGCTGTTTCGCTGCGGAGGAAACCTTCTTTGTCGGCATCTAAGATCGTCACCAGAGAAACTTCCGGAATATCGAGGCCTTCACGGAGAAGGTTGATTCCGACGAGGACATCGATGACGCCGCGGCGCAGCTCATTGATGATTTGGACTCTTTCTAATGTATCGATATCGGAGTGAAGGTAGCGCGCTTTGATGCCGATATCAGTGAGGTATTTCGTTAAATCTTCGGCGAGTTTCTTGGTCAGGGTCGTGACGAGAACGCGCCCTCCTTTTTCTGTAGCCTTCCGAATTTCTTCCAGGGCATCGTCGACCTGATGAGTGGCCGGTCTGACTTCGATTTGCGGATCGAGCAGTCCTGTGGGACGGATGATTTGTTGAATGATTTCTCCCTCAGCTTCTTGCACTTCCCAAGCTCCGGGAGTGGCAGAGACATAGATGACCTGATGGATGCGGCGGTAAAATTCTTCGAATTTAAGAGGGCGGTTGTCGTAGGCCGAAGGAAGCCGAAATCCAAATTCCACCAGGGCATTTTTGCGGGACCGGTCTCCATTATACATAGCGTGGATCTGAGGAATGGTCTGATGAGATTCATCAATGAAAAGAAGAAAATCAGGGGGGAAATAGTCGAGGAGGCAGGGAGGAGGATCGCCCGGCTGCCTGCCGCTAAAATGGCGCGAATAGTTTTCAATTCCTTTGCAAGTTCCCATTTCTCTCAGCATCTCAAGATCTTGTTTGGTCCGCTCTAAGATACGCTGATGCTCGATGTATTTTTTTTCTTTCTCGAAAAATCCAGATCTCTCTTGCATCTCTTCTTTAATGGTATCGATGGCCCTCCATCGGACATCTTCGGGCGTCACGTGGTGCGATCCCGGAAAGATGGAAACTTTTTCCCTGCGGTCTTTGACTTTTCCTGTGAGGGGGTCGATCGCACTTATCCGTTCGATCTCATCGCCAAAAAATTCGAAACGAAAAGCGAGGTCTTCTTCGTAAGCGGGCATCACTTCTAGCACATCTCCCCGCACGCGGAAGGTCCCGCGCACGAGTTCATAATCGCTGCGGGTGTAGTGCATATGCACAAGATGGAGGAGGACTTCATCGCGCCGGCGGCTTTCCCCGACTTTGAGCGCGAGTTGCATTTGGCTGTAGTATTCCGGCGTACCTAGGCCGTAGATGCAGGAGACCGAAGAAACGATCAGCACATCTCGCCGCTCGATCAAAGACCGGGTGGCTGAAAGGCGCATCCGATCAATTTGATCGTTAATGGCCATATCTTTTTCAATATAAGTGTCGGTACGCGCAATGTAAGCTTCGGGCTGGTAATAGTCGTAATACGAGACAAAATACTCAATGGCGTTATCGGGAAAAAAAGCCTTGAACTCTTGGTAAAGCTGGGCAGCAAGGGTCTTGTTATGCGCTAAGACAAGCGTCGGCCGCTGCACCTGGGCCACGACATTGGCCATGGTAAAAGTTTTTCCCGAGCCTGTGATCCCGAGGAGAACTTGCGACTTGCGAGGCCTTTGAAGGCCCTCGACAAGTTTTTCAATAGCCGCAGGCTGGTCGCCTTTGGGTGTGAAAATCGTACTTAGCTTAAACATGAGGTATCAAATTCAGCATGCTTGCGGCTTGGAAAACGACCACGCAAAGAGCGATCACGATAATGGCAATTAAAAGTCTTTTTCCTCCAAACACTTGATAAGAGGATTGAAGCTGCTGGACATACCGGTTTTTCCACGCCATCGAAGCAGGCAGAACTCCGAAAAGAATGACAGCGCAAATACCCCCCGCAAAATTGAGCGCGTTGAGAAAGAGATGGGGATAGATAAAAGCAAAAATTAAAGGAGGCACGAGCGCGAGCAAGCAGAGTGGGATGCTCTCATGCTTTTCCCCTTTGACTTTCAAAGCGTCTGCGAGAAAATGGGTCAGGGCAAGCGTTTGCGCAAGGAAAGAGCTCAGAAGCGCAAAAAACGCTAGAGCTTCGGCAAAATTGCTGACCCAAGAGATCCCTAAAATCCCTGCGACAGCATCGGAGGCTTGCCGGCCTTGCTTGAGGCTTTCAATGATTCCCCATCGCCCTTCGGCGGGGACGATCCCGAGTACCACGATTTCCCAAATGAGATAGATAATGAGTGCAAAAAAACTTCCAGCCAAGATCGTCTGACGCACCCGCTTTGCATCGTTATTCATATAGTTCATGAGCGTCGGGATCATATTGTGATATCCGAAAGCTATGACAAGAACGGGTAGAGAAAAAAATGCCAGCGCAGGCTCTGATCGGAGTAAAAGCTGCGGATTTACATACTGCATTCCCAAAACAATCATGCCGAGATATGTGAAAATTTTCCCGAACATGAAAAAACGGTTCCAATGATCCACGGTCCGTGTTCCTTGATAGGCCAAAAAACCAAAAATGGCGGTAAAGAAAAGAGCCCCGGCCCATTTGGGAAGATGCCAGGAAAACACGGTTTGAAAATAGGTCGAACTTAAAGATCCGCTGCCGGAGATATAAGCGACAAGAAGAGAATAAAAGAGAAAGAGATAAAGGACCCAACTGATGAGGCGGCCGGTTTTTCCAAACGCTCTCTCTGCCATGGAAACGATATTGACCCTTTCGGTAAAAGAGCTGTTCACCTCGACCATCAAGAGCCCGCTGATAGTCATAAAACCCCAGGCGATGAGAAACATGACGAGGGAAGGAAAAAATCCTGAAAGGCCTGTCATGATAGGAAGGGCAAGCATCCCCGCTCCAATGCAGCTGCCTGCAATGAGCAACATGCCTCCGATGAAAGAGCCCGCCGAATGTTTAGAAGAATCTGTCATAATACTTCAGAGTTTAGTTGCATTTTTTTCTGATCATTCTTGATTTCTTGACCGAGCCGTCCCAACATATATCCTTCGTAATCGACAAACTTAAAGAATCTCTCAAAAGAAGGCAGAACAACAGAGACCTGTTTGGCGATTTCTTGAGCAACATGCCGATAACCCGGATGGCCTGCAGGGGACGAGCGAAGTTCGCAAAGCCACTGAAGCGCGCGGAGGTTCACATGAAAGTACCAATGGATATTGTAGGCCATGGGGACAACGTACTGAGCTTCTTCTGGAAGCTCCTTGGCAATGATGTCGTAAGCTTTTTTCGCCTGTTCCATAGCAGCGACATATTCCGCTTCCATCGGAGTATTTCGAAGTTCTTCAGGAATATAATAACCAAAATTGCAAGTCAGAGGCTGCCGCTTTTGGGTCAAGATGCGATGCCGCTGCAAATCACGATAGATGCCAAAATCCGCCAAGATTTCAAAAGTGAAAGTAGCATGTTCTAAAGCGCGGGGAGATTTATGGCGCCGATTTTCACGGCCTTGGCAGGCGGCTTCAAGAATTCTGCCCAGCTCTTCTTCCGGAAGTTTTCGGCAATATTCTTGCAGCTCCAAAAGCCCGACATCCGTGTGATGGAATAGGAGCGCTGCAGCGACCTGATAAGGACTATCGGGGTCGAAACAGATCAATTTGACTCCCGGATTTTGCATTTTATCTAAGAAAGCATCGTGCTGCTCTGCCATCGTTTTCAACTCGCTTTCTAATTGCTCGGTAAACTGGGAGAAGGTTTTTTGGTATTTATGAGACATTTCGGCCCTTCGGATAAAAGAAGGAATTACTTTGCCGAGCTCTTGATAAGATTTTTTACCTATGTCTTGCAGCTCAGCAAGATTGCCGCAATTGAGTTTTTGGATCAGGCTCTCAAAAAATCTGCCGTTTCCATAAACCCCCATATTTGTCAAAGTGCTGGCGGGAAGAAGTCCTCTTAGGCAATCCAGCACCTTGGCCCGCAGCGCCGCAGTATAGGCAACGTTGGAAATCGCCGGATCCCGAGGAAAATTTTTCTCTATCACTTCTGTCACACCGGGGATCAAACGGGAATAAGTGTCGAAAAGGTGGTTGCACGTCGATACATATAGATCGCGATAAGCAGAAGTCATGAGGATCGGTTCGCGATAGAAAAGGTATTCATCTTGGAATTTTTGATCGAAGTACATGTACCGCGTCGATTTTTCTAGGGGAGATCCTCCTATGCGGCAATCTTCAATCGACTTCGCTGCCAGCATCGAGATATTTTCAAGGGCTAGGTGCGCTCCTCCCAATTCTCCGATGGAATCATCTCCATATCCATCGAGAATTCTATCATAGAAATTTTGAGCTTTTCGAATCGCCATGATCTGATCTTCAATATCTTGAGATTCTTCTGCTTCGTGCGTCGAAAATCCCGCAATATTGGCAAAAGCGGTTTCTTCATTGAGAATAAACTCTTTGAGCAGCAACGTGCGAAGACCCAAGATAGAGCGCGAATACCTGGAAAACAAGGCGCCTTTAATCACCTCAGGTAGATTGCGGAGTGCAAAGATATTGCTGGTGGTATGCGTCACATAACGATTCAAGATTTTAAGCTGGCTTTCAGAAAATTCTTCGTAGTTTTCAATCATGCGAATATCCCTTAATTTTTCATTAGAGTGACATAAGATACCAGGGCCATTCAAGCAAAAAAGAGTTTTTGAAAGCTAAATTCCGATTTGATAGGATGCCGCTATGCTTTTGATTCGTCCGCGCCGCAATCGAAAAACTCCTGCGATCCGACATCTGGTGGAAGAAACCACTCTGCGGCCTGCAGATTTTGTAGCTCCTTTTTTTCTCATCGAAGGAGAGAATCAGCAACAGGAAATTAAAAGCCTTCCGGGCATCTCTCGCCTCTCTTTAGATCATATTTTGCGCCAGGCGGAAAAATTGCACCGGCAAGGGATCCCTTCGATCGCCCTTTTCCCCGTCATCTCTCCCGAACATAAAGATGCCGAAGGTACAGCCGCTTTACATGAAACAGGTTTAGTCCCTCGAGCTCTCCAAGTTCTCAAACAGGAAATTCCTTCGCTTTGCCTCATCACCGATATCGCTCTCGATCCTTTCACCTCGCATGGCCATGATGGAGTCGTGGATGAGAAAGGGAATATTTTGAATGATGACACCGTCAAAATTTTATGCCGCATGGCCTCTCTGTTGGGAGCAGCCGGCGCCGATATCGTGGCTCCCAGCGACATGATGGATGGAAGAATCGGAGCCATCCGCCAAAGACTCGACCAAGAGGGGCTGCAAGAGGTGGGGATTCTTTCTTATACGGCAAAATATGCTTCTGCCTTGTACGGCCCTTTCCGAGATGCCGTGGGATCCACGCTTAAATTCGGGGATAAAAAAACCTATCAAATGAACCCGGCCAATTCCCGGGAAGCTGTACGGCAAGCTCTTCTAGATGCAGAGCAAGGGGCCGACATGTTGATGGTAAAGCCAGCTCTTTTTTATTTAGATATCCTCGCTAAAATTAAAGATCACGTCCACCTGCCGCTTTGCGCCTATCATGTGAGCGGAGAGTATGCGATGGTCATGGCCGCGCACGCTCAAGGATGGCTGGACGCTCCCAAAGTTTTTTACGAAGCTCTCCTCAGCATTAAAAGAGCAGGTGCTGATTTTATCTTTTCTTACGCAATCCCGCAAATTCTACCCTTTCTTGAGCTGAGAACCTATATCTGATTCCAATTTTAGAGATTTGATAAATTTGTTAGGTGGTTTAACGTTGGTAGAAGACAATGCTTCTCCTCACATACAGTATTAAAAGTTAGCTACTCGAAGAGGATAAAACATTCAAACTTGCATAAGATAGAACTCCCGCCCCTAAACTCATACCTAGATATGTCTTTGTATTTGGAGTCGAAATTTCCATTTTTTTTGCTAACCAAAATATAGCAGGAATGCTACCAATCACAGTTGCTAGTCTTACAACCTGAATTAACACTTTGGTATAGTGTTCGTGTTCATCTACTTCTTTATCAAGACATTCAACAAAAACTTCCATCTCTTGCAAAAATAGATTATGAACGGTCATAAGCAATGCGATTTCAAAAGGGTTTTTTAATTTAATAACTCTTGCGCAACAGTATGTAGAAGTAACCGAAACAATCCCATTAATGATATAAGATGTCACATCGATTTCCTTTTTAAAAAATATATCTTCCGCGACGAAATTATTTTTTTCAATAAAAAATGTTTTCTGAAAAAATCTTAGCGCCTTATGTTGAAAAAATCTAATAAGCACAATTTTGCCTATTTTGAAACTTTTGTTGAAAAGCTAAAAGGAAAGAACTATTGCCATAAAATTCGAAAAGCTTCTAAAGCTTTTCAAATTTCCAAAATTCAATGCTCAGATAGCTTTAATCGTTCTAAACGGGCCGTCTCGTAGAGAGTTTTTCCGGTTTCTGCAAAAGCTCCCACATCGCGTAGCCAAGCCGACATTGCATATCCCACATAGGTCCGGCTGCTTTGCCGCAGGAAAAAGTCAATAGGAAGGGCGAAAGCAAAGCCTTTATCATGATAGATCGTCCGATTGACATGGTCATGCCCATTAGTCAGCGTATACCAAAGCGAGACCTTCAGGCCGCTGGGGAACCAACGACTGACTTCAAAACGCGCACCTCGGTCTTTCGCCAGAAACTGCCCGATTTTTACCTGAAGATCGACATCCCAAGGCTTCAGGGTATAGTAAAGGTTCAAAAAATATTGGACCCCCAGGAAGTGCTCAAACTTCGGTGTATGGCCGTGGAGGCGACGGATCTTGTTGGTGAAACCCAGTCCATGATACCTTCTTTTCCAAACGGTCGCCTCTTCAGCCCCGATTGCCCAGTTAGATCCTGCTGGGTAGTAAAGAAGCTCTGTGGCTCCTCCTCCATAAGCAGGCTCAAAATACCCTCCAGCTAAACGATAAAAGCAGCCGCTATTGTGGATGTTCCAGCTTTTTTGCAAATAGGCCATTTCAAAAGAGACTGAATTCGTCTGGTAATACTTAATGGTATCGGTGCGGACGTTCGGAAGCTGGGAAGGATTAAGCCGGTCCGTATCGCTCAATTTCTGAATGCTCGATTTCACAGCATAGCTCAGCTGTGCTTCATAATAAATATCGTCAAAGAGATACCCTTCGGGGGAAGCAACTAAGCTCAAGTTGTATTTCACTTTCCCCGTGGAGCTGCCAAAAAAAGTTTGAAGCCGGGGGGCGAAGGTAAAAAGCCAAACTTCTTTTTTTCGGCGGAAAATCCTTTTCGTCTCAGGAGGAAGAGGCGGCGGATTTTTTAGCGGAGAAAGGGTCGCCATCTCATAACCCGTGATTTCGCCTAGGCGGTAGCGATAGAGATCTTCCGTTCTAAAAACATAACCTTGCGATAGAACTCCATCGGCTTCTACAACGACCGTCACTTGTTTAATGTTCGACGGAGTGATGGCCGCAAGGACTCTCTGGAGCCGCTCTCGCACAACAGCCTCATCCCGGTACATATTATTGATAATTTTGATCCAGAGTCCTCCATCAGCTGTTAAATTCACCCGGTAAAGGTCGAGTTCTTGCTGCCCCAAAGTAAAACCGAGCTCATGCACAAAATCTTGATGAGGACGTACGAGCCCCAAAGGCTCTGTATCAATGGGTGAACGATACAATAAAGGCTCTTGAGATTTCGGAATGAATCCCTTGCTGCTTCCTAGATCGTAACGGAGAGATCCCATGGCAGAAAGTTCTCTCCCTCTCAGAGAGCTCAAACTGAGCTGCAGCGTATCCCCCAGGATATAAGCGACCCCTGCATTAATCCGGGAATTGACCTTGCGGCCTTTAGGATGCTCATGAAGGTGGCGCTTATAATCGAAAGCATCGTATTCAGCTAAAAGAGAAAGATTTTTTAATACAGGAATCGAGGTCTGCCGCCAAGGAGTCCACGCAATACCTCCAAAAAACCCTTTAATCCTTTTTCTTCCCCATCCCAGCGTCGCCTCAATGTTATAATCGATCCAATCCTTCGTCGCTACAATGTACTCGGAGCTGAATCGCTTAGTCCCAACAAAATCGTCAAAACCTATAGCAAAAGTCGGAAAAGGGCCCAGCCCATCGCTCGGCAGATTAAAAACCAGCTTGATATTTCCAATTCTCTCGGCTTCATCTCCAAAACCCAAATGGCCAAAAGCTTGGTCCAGCATCCCTGTATAAATGCGGTAATTGAGCGCACATTCAACTCTGTCAAAATATTGAAAGCTGAGGCCATAGATATTATAGGGATGAACGCGAGCAGCCCCAAATCCAGCGACTCCTTCATGAGGCACACGTCCCGAAGGCATATTAAAATATCCCCCCATCATGGAAGAATTATAGAAAAAAGGCAGCACGTCCTTGTTTTTTTTATCGATCTCTTGAACCAAAGCAAGATCTCGGAAAAGCGAGGAGCTGTCTTCTTGAGCGCCCAGAAAAACGCAAGCTAGTAGAAAAAGCAGAAGCAGGAACATATATAGGTAATAGAGAGTAGGGTGCTCTTAACATTATTTTCAATTTGAGATTCTCTGGGAGGGTGTCCTCAGATTTTGTTGCGATCGGGTACACCTCTATTGAAGAGAAATATAAAGAAGCCTATACTCCCTAGTATTTAACTAGGTCGACCATGCCTATAGAAGGACTTCAAATGAGTTATTTAAAAGATTTTCAGACACAGATTTCCAACCATAACTATCCCGCTTACATGCGCTTATGGGAGGAGTATTGTGTCAGCGATGAAGTCGATCCTCTCGAGTTGAAAACAATCCTTGTCAACGTCAAGGCATGTGAGTTCGCTGAGCCCTTTGGCAAATACGTAGAGAAAATCCTCCCTCTCTGGGAAATGCTTCCCGAAAGCCCTCAAAAACATGAGATATTCAAGTTAATTATTGACATTGAGACCACAAATCACGAACAGCTGCGGCAGATGGTGATGGCCTATTTGGAAAAGAGATACGGCGATCAAAAGAATTTCAATGAGAAAATCCGTCTCATCGGCCTGCGAGGAAAGGAAAACTTCAAAGGCGCCGTCAGCAATTTTGAGCTTCTCAACCACATGATGAAAGGAAAATTTGTCTTCCATATGGGCGGATGGGGTGTCGGCGAAATCATGGACGTTTCGATGATCAGAGAACAACTGAGCGTCGAATTCGAATATGTTGCAGGGAAGAAAGATATCTCCTTTGCCAATGCCTTCAATACTTTAATTCCTATCCCTGATGACCATTTCTTAGCTTTGCGATTCGGAAACCCCGATCTTCTCGAACAAAAAGCGAAGGAACATCCCGTCGAGGTCATCCGTTTGCTCCTGCGAGATATGGGACCTAAGACGGCCACGGAAATCAAAGATGAACTCTGCGAACTCGTGATTCCCGAGGAAGATTGGGCAAAATGGTGGCAGAATACGCGGATCAAAATCAAAAAAGACACCATGATTGAGGCTCCTGAAGATCTCCGCCAACCTTTTGTACTGCGCCATTCTGAAATTTCTCATGAAGACCGCCTGCGCAAACTGCTGGAAGGCAAACCAGAAACCAACCATCTGATCCAGATGGTTTATTCTTTTATGCGGGACTTTCCTGAGACACTAAAAAACACCGATTTTAAAATATTTCTCCAAAACAAGCTGAGCGAAACCCTCACCTATCCTGATTTGACCGATGCACAGCTGCTGCAATTGCATTTTTTCCTGGAAGATCTGTCGGAAGAAAAACACTATCCTCGGGTTCAGGAGATCCTTAAAAACTCCAAAAATATCGAAGCTTTAGTTCAATCGATCGAGGTCTTGGCCTATAAAAAAAGAGCTCTCATCGTTGCCCGCAAAATCCGGTCTGATTGGAAAGAGCTTTTCTTGAATCTCCTTTTTACCATCGATCAAAACCCTCTCCGCGATTATGTCTTTGGAGAGCTTTTGCAGCCTGAAACTGAAAGAGATTTAAAGCGGAAACTGGAAGATTTATGGGTCCATCCTTCCCGCTATCCTGAAGTGTTTCTATGGTATTTCCAAAAAATTATGTCGCAAAAAGGGCTTCCTTTTTCTGACAAAGAAGGGAAGAACCGGTTCTTCGAAGCTTTGTTTGTCTTACTGAGCCATGTGGAGCAAACATCCACTCATCGCGAACTTGTGAAAAAGATTCACAATATTTTAACACAGGGCCGCTTTGCGATTGTCCGTGAAATTATGCAAGATGCCAGCCTAGAAACCGTGCAAGAATTTCTGCTTCTTGCTTCAAAATGCCACTCTCTTTCCGACCATGATCAAAAAATTCTTCATTCTTTAGCAGAAGTTGTTCATCCCAGCCTGGCGCAAACTCGTAAAAAACAAGATAATCTCGCGGATTCCAATGTGATATGGACGACCGAGGCCGGCTACAAGAAAGTTAAAGACAGGATTCAGCAAATTGCTACTGTCGAAACCGTTCAGAACGCGAAAGAAATTGAAGTCGCCCGCTCCCATGGAGACCTCCGTGAAAATGCCGAATTTAAATCAGCTCTCGAAAAACGGGATCGGCTTCAATCAGAGCTCAAGATGCTTTCCGACCAAGTCAATCGGGCCCGCATATTGACTAAAATCGATATCTCGACAGAGGAAGTAGGAGTAGGATGTGTTGTCGAACTCAAAAACGGCCAAGGGAAAACCCTGACTTATACTCTCTTAGGACCTTGGGACGCCGACCCCAACTTAGGAATTTTATCTTTTCAATCGAAGCTCGCCCAGGAAATGAAAGGGTTAACGATCGGAGATAAGTTCCAATTTCAAGGAGAAGAGTTTACAATTACAGGCATTCGCAGCTATCTTGAGAAATAATAAAGGTGCGATAACAAGGAGCCCTCTGTGCAGTTAGTCATTGCTAGCCGCAATGTTCACAAAATCCGAGAGCTGAGAGCTATGCTCAAAGCCTATAAATTTCTCGATGTTCTTTCTCTTTTGGATTTTCCTCACTATATTCCTCTTCCTGAAATGGGCAAATCCTTTGAAGAAAATTCTTCTCAAAAAGCCATCCATGCAGCGAAAACTTTGAATCGGTGGGCCCTCGCGGACGATACCGGCCTTGTCGTGCCGGCGCTTCAAGGCGCGCCGGGCGTTTATTCCGCCCGTTATGCCGGAGACTATGCGACGGATCGAGAAAATCGAAACAAACTTCTCACCGAGATGAAACATATTGCCGAACCCGATCGTCAAGGCTATTTTGAATGCTGGATTGCTATCGCTGCTCCTCAAGGCGAGCTTAAAAAATGCGTCCGAGGCGTTTGCGAAGGCACCATTCTCACGGAAGAAAAAGGCGGCAAAGGCTTTGGCTATGACAGCCTTTTCGTCAAATATGAGTATGGAAAGACATTTTCCGAGCTTGAAGAAAGCCTCAAAAACCGCATTTCTCATCGCCGTAAAGCTCTAGATAAACTTCAGCTCTTCCTAGAATCTCTCTCGCAAGGATAACAGCCTGCATTACTGGATTGATGGGTATAACCTTCTTTTACGGATCACCAAAAGCTACCGTGAGATGAAGCAAAATGAAAAAAAACTCCTCACAGCCCTGGGCCGCTCGATTATTCTCTTAAAATACCCAGCGACCGTCGTTTTTGACGGCCGCGAAAAAGACCCTCCAGAAGCCCTCCGCCGTAATTTAGATTCTCTAGCAATGATTTATACGCCTCATCACCAAACAGCGGATGATTATATCTTGCAGGCCATCGCAGAGTCTTCCAATCCCTCCCAAGAAGTCGTCATCTCTTCCGACTTAGAGCTTCTCCGTAAAGCGAGGCAAAGAGGAGCAGGCGGCCAGACCGTCGAAGAGTTTCTCTCTCGCCTGAGTCGTAAAAAGCAGAAAAAGAAAGCGTTAGCTGCAAAAGAGAAGGTTATCCAAGAGACCAGCACTGAAATGAAGCGTCTTCTCAAGATCTTTGAAGAGCGCCTGGAAGAAGAGATTTGACAATCTTCTAAAGATCCCGTTAAGTTGAAAGAGCCAACAAAAGGGAGGAGTTATGTCATTGCCAGCAAATTATGGAATGCCCGGAGAAGAGCTCCATCGCACTTTTCGCAACACCTGCATACAATTCAAGAAACTGATCAAGTCGACCCAGAATCCTAAACCCTTGGAAGAACAGCTCCAGAAGTTTATTGAAGAGAGTAAAGCCATGAACTGGCATCCCAAAAATACTGGTGTCTATCACAAGCCGGAAGGCGAAAAACTCGTGGATAAGGTCTATGCAGAGTTCAAACGGTACAGGGATGATTTGGTGCCCTTGCTGAACAAAGCAGATCCCACCGATCTTTTGAATGCGCTCGATTTGATGGAGCAATACATCAAAAGTTATAAAGTAACTTAAGAAACGATCTGGAATTTTGTGTAAGGCTTAGAGATTTTTTTGTACGTTTCCTGATAGTCGTCGATATCAAAAGCTTCATGGGCCTGTTGTAAAAAAGCTTCTAGCACATTTTTCTCTCCCTGCACCACAGTTTCGACGCTCCCATCGCGCAGATTCCGTACGAACCCTGTGAGGCCGTCTTCTTCAGCGATCCGCTTGACAGCAGCCCGAAATCCGACTCCTTGCACATTCCCATGAAATATCACACGCATTTCTAACATTCGGCCTCCTCCGGTACCAGGTCGGGTGTCATAAAGTCGGTCTCATGCCAAGGATAATCTAAAATAAGGTTCCGAATCTCACCCAAAGTCTTCGATTTATTCAGAGATTCCCGCAGCCGCCTCGTGCCTTGCCCTTTTTTCAGATACCAGCATCCTATTCTCCTCAAATCCATGGCCGCTTTACGTGGAGCATGATAGAGATTGACATAGTCGAGATGCTTTAAGAGAGCGTCGCGATAATCGAAAGCCGAACGTGGTGTGAGAGGCTCGCCTGAAAGGTGTTTATAAACATCTTCAACCAACCAAGGCGCGCCGAAAGTGCCGCGCGCTAAAAGCGCAGCATCGCAACCTGTTTCTAAAAACATCCTTTCAACACTCTCCGCATCAAAAAGATCTCCATTGCCGATCACGAGAATATTTTTAGCCGCTTGCTTGCACTGCCGGATCCATTCCCAATGAGCTTTGCCTTTATACCCTTGTTCCCGGGTCCTTCCATGAATGGCAAGGGCTTTTGCCCCCGCTTGTTCCGCGATCCGGACAATCTCGGGGCCCACGAGAGACTGCTCATCCCATCCCGCGCGGATTTTAATCGTCACAGGTATTTTTACAGCGGCGATGATATTCGAGAGGATCTCTCCAATCAGGCCTAAATTTTTCAAAAGTCCTGAGCCGCTCCCGTCTTTCGTGACTTTATCCACCGGACATCCGCAGTTCAAATCGATCACATCGAAGCCCAGCTCTTCTAAAATTTTGGCGGATTTTCCCGCTAGGTGAGGCTTGCTGCCGCAAAGCTGAGCTCCGATGGGATGCATCAAAGCTTCATAATCGAGAAGCCGATAGGTATGAGGATCATGCCGGACCAGAGCATCCATTTTGACCATTTCGCAATAGACAAGCCCGGGCTGATATGCCGTCGTCATCCGGCGGAAAGGAAGGTCGGAACAACCGGCTAAAGGAGCGCAAAAAATGTTGGACGGGAGCTGTAGAGAACCGAGCTGAAAAGGGCGCTTAAGCATGGTTGCCCCTTAGTGGAAAAGCCGAAGAAGAAGATTTTCAAGACATTGAAGGACGATAAAACCGAGCATCGGGCTTAGATCGAGCGCTCCGCCAATCGGCGGAATGAAACGGCGGAATAAGTTGAGATAAGGATCTGTGCAACTCGCCATCAGTCGCAGCCACGGGCGATCCCTCCAAGAAGGGAACCAAGAGGCAATCAGCCTGACCGCGATCAGCATGGTATAAACAAAAAAAACGTAATGAATAAACTTCAGCATATAGGTAGTAGCGATAATACCATTTCTCAGATAAAATCCCAACCTATGCGTTGTCTTGGAATATCCCTGGAAGGGAAAAGTATAAAAATTGCTATCGTCTCGAAAGTCAAAAACAATTTGACTCTGGAAAAACTGGAAGAATACGCAGAACTTCCGCCCGCACTTCTTCAAGAAAAAAATTTGCACATTGTCACCGCTCTTGATCCTGAAGATGTTATCCGCCGAGAGGCTACGCTCAAACTGACAAAGCAAAAAGCGGTTCTTAAAGCTCTTCCATTTCAATTGGAAAGCCTTTTTCCTTTCTCTATGGAAGAAACTCTCGTTCACCCTTTTTTTTATCCTTCTAAAGAAAAAACCGATGTCATTGCTTTTGCCACTACGCGCCTGGCTTTAAAAAAACATCTTACAATCCTGCAAGAAAAAGGGATTGAGCCCCATCAAATTTCATGTGTCCCTATCGCACTTGCAAGATGGGCTCGAGTGATGTTCCCTGCTCATCTTTTGATCGGCGGCATTCATCAAAATACTGCCGTCGCTTTGGAAGGCGAAAAGATCGTTTTCTCTCAAGTTTTGGAAGATACCAGCCGGCTGGACGCTTTTCTGAAAAATAAATTCGGGCATTATTTTATGTTCCCGTCGGAGGGGCCTTCTTTGCAAGATTTTCCTTATGAAAAATTGCGGGCCTTCGCTATCCCGATAGGTCTAGCTCTGGATGGTCTGCATCCAACCCCTTGTCAATTCCGGCAAAAAGATTTTAAGTCTCCCCAAGCAATCAAAAAAAATCGGCTAGTGATGCGGGGATCTGCAGCAGTTGCCCTAAGCCTTACCCTTCTTGTTGCTGCGGCAGGAAGTTGGGTTCTCCACCGCAAGGAACAAGCTTTGCAAAGTCGAATCGCCGCCCATTTTTCTGCTCCTGACCTACCTATGGACCTTCCTATAGACCAGCGGCTCGATGCATGGCAAAAAAAACTTACCCAGGACGGACAAGGGTTTCCTTTGCTTGCTGATGTCCCTTCCGTGAGAGATGTTCTCGCTTGGCTTGGAAATCTTCAGGAGCCCTCCGTCGAGATTGTTCAATTCCACTATAGCTTGGTACAATATCCGAAGGCGGGCGGGAAATTGGAGCCCTACGGAGTAAAAATTGAGTTGGAATTTAAAGCTCCCCATCCAGCTGCTGCCCACCGTTTCCAAGAAATGCTAGAAAAAGTTCCCACCCTTATAGATAAAAAACAAAAAATTGCATGGACCGCACAACAAGAATCTTACAAAATCTCCTTCGCCTTGCGCAAAGTTTAAAGAGGATCAGCCCGCTGTTTCTCCTTCCTCTTTCCCTGATCCCTCTTTGCCTGGCCCTCGTGCTGTTAGAAATCAAAAATGATAAACTGAAAGCCTGGACAGAAAGAATTGAGCTTCTCGAACAAAAAGCTATTTCGGCCGAGAGACTCAAAACAGCACAGCAGCTCCTCTGGACGCGCGTACAAAAAAGCAATCCTCAATACCTTTCAGAGGCCGTCGAATCTCTTACATTGCTTGCCCCTGAGCTGCGCCGTGTGCAGGCCTTAGCCTGGCAATACCCTGATCATCGCGCGCTGCATGACAGACTGTCCTTTTTACAAGGCGATAAGAACAAGATACGCTTTAGTCAAACCGTTCAGCGGCAAGGTCCTTTTTTTCATGAAGCTGAAATCCGCATGCAAAATGCCGTCCAAATGAACGAATCGGATCTGACCCAATTTCTCGCAGCATTAGAAGACCCAGAGTCCAAAGATCGACCTCTTTTATTGATTAAAGATATTGAGCTTAAGAAATTAAAAGAAAAAGCCGACGAAACCGTTTATACCGTACAAGCAGAAGTCATTAAGAGATCCCCATGAGGCTATCCCCTTATTTGCAAAACATGCTTTTCGAGTCTTTTTTCGCACCTTTGAAAATAGCTTCTTGGCCTACTTATTCAAGTATGCCTCTCAAAGCTATTTTCAAATTTGCAAAAAAATCCTGCAAAAATCAAATTTTTCAAATAGTGGGATAGCCTCATGAAAAAAATAATTGCCTTCTCTCTTGCTCTCATCTTAATGGGTTGCGCCGCGAAATCAGCTCAACCTAGCAACGATCTCGCCACTATCCAACTCACAGATCGAAACGGATTTTCCGAAACCATCAGCGCTAAAGAAAGGCTGGGCAAATTTGAAAAAACCGACTTCTTGACCTCCCAGCCTTATCGAAAGGTTGTTCGCGTCTACGGAAAAGCCAGTCAAGGTAAAACCGGCTCAAAGGTCACTACCTACCATACGAATGGCCAGCCGTGGCAGTATCTTGAAATCGAAAATGGCCGCGCTCATGGAAAATACCAAGAATGGTATCCGAGCGGCCAGCTTAAAATCGAAGGGTTCGTCATCGAAGGAACTCCCGACGTCAGCGAAGTCGCGCAGCTGACATGGTTTTTTGAAGGATGGAGCCTCGTTTACGATGAACAAGGTCATCTCACGGCTAAAATCTTTTACGATAAAGGCCTATTAGAAGGCACTTCTCAATATTTCCATCCCGATGGAACCTTATCTCAAGAGATTCCCTACTATAAAGGAAAAATTCACGGCATCGTGCAATCCTTCGATGCAGCGGGCAATTGCCTTGAAAAGGCCGCTTATACCGACGGGGAAAGAAATGGCGTTGCTGTCGCTTTTTGGGACCCGGCCCACATCAAATCTAACGAAGAATATCAAAAGGGGCGCCTGTTAAAGGCTGAATATTTTAATCCGGAGGGTGAAAAAATCGCTCAAATTGAAAATGGCGAAGGAATTCAAGCAGTTTTTGAAGAAACTGCTCTTGCATCCCTCCTCGAATATCATCAAGGCGTAATCGACGGGGAAGTGAAAACTTTTAACCCCCAAGGTCAGCTTTTTTCCCTCTACCACATCAAAAACGACATGAAACAGGGAGAAGAATGGGAATATTACCCTTCCGATGAAAAAAAACCGCTGCCTAAGCTTTACCTTCAATGGAATGAAGATGAGTTAAAAGGAACTGCAAAAACCTGGTATGAAAACGGTGTTTTAGAAAGCCAGCGAGAGTTACAGGGCAATAAAAAGCACGGGACTTCTTTTGCTTGGTTCAAAGACGGCGAGCTCATGCTCATGGAAGATTATGAAAATGACCAGCTGATCAAAGGCTCTTATTTCAAAAAATGGGACAAAAAACCCGTTTCAAAAATTGAAAACGGCCACGGAACTGCGACGCTTTTTGACCACGAAGGCAGATTCATCAAAAAAGTAATCTACGAAAAAGGTCTCCCTCAAAAAGAACTTTAAATTACTGCAGCATTCCTTCAGGAGGCCCTGCTTCTTGCTCCGTCTGCTGCTGGATTTGCTGCTGGGGAGTGGGGGCAGGAGGAGTAGGGCCAGGATTGGGAGCTCCATAACTGCCCGGCTGAGCGCCTTTCTGCTTCTTGCTTGGGAGCGGGCAAGTTTTAGTCCCATCACAGCTATAAGCCGTGATAGTGGATCCCGAAGAAACACCTGTGCACACCGAAAACGGCTCTGAGGAAGACTCATCGGTATTGCAAAACCATAAGACCGTGTAAGGCGTCTGTGAAACATCGTAATATTGAATATTGCCCGTGCCGCCAAAATAATTGGTCCACGTCATCGTTTGCTGAGGGTTGATATCCAGCTTGCCGATATCGCTTCCATCTGCAGCCCGGATGACCGCTGTTAATTTAGAATGCGTATCATTGACAAGAACGACACTTCCCGCAAAGGCTGTCGAAACAAACCCTAAAAACAATCCCAGCTTTGTGAATATTCTCATAGCCTTATTGATCTACATACGCCCATTTGAAGTCAATACTTCCTAAGCTGGAAAGAACCACGTCCTTAACTTTTGGATTCGCCACATAGAGCATAGTGTAATGAAAAAGAGGAATGATGGGCATCTCTTTCATCAAAATTGATTCGCACTCGCGGAAAATTTTTTGCCGCTCGCTGGATTGACCCTCTTCCAAAGCCTGATCGAGAAGTTCCTGATAGCGTGGATTTTCCCAAGCCGTATTATTCGATCCGCCGGCTTTGAATTTAAAAACTTCGAGAAAATTCATCCCATCTTTGAAATCGGCCGTCCAGTTTCCTGCAGCCAGTTGAAAGTTTTTCTTCGATACTCGATCGAAAAACACCTTCCGCTCCACAGCTTGGAGCTCAACCTTTACACCCAGAACATGACGCCATTGCTCCTGAACCGCCTGAGCGATCAAATGATTTCTTTCTCCCGTTACGTACATTAAAGAAATTGGAGGAACCTGCTGCCGGGTCAGGTTCATGGCCTGCAAAGCTTGCTCGAAATCCAGCCTGGCTTTTTCTATATCCCCATCCGCAAAATAAGGTCCTTCTTGCATCGTTAAAGAAGGAGGGAGCAGCCCTGTTGCAGGAAGCTGGCCTCCCTGTGTGACATGCTCGATAATCTCTGATCGTTGGATCGCTTCGGCAAAAGCCTTCCGCATTAAAGGATGGTCAAAAGGCGCCGACTCCACATTCGTCCTGAAAAAGTAAGTCGCTAGAAACGGCTTTACTTGGAGATTTCCCCCTTTTTTAAGCGAGGCCAACGATCCCACCGGAAGGACCGATATCGGAGATCCTGCCCAATCCAGTTCTCCTTTTTCAAACATCTTCAATTCTGTATCTTCAGCGACCATGAGCAAATGAATTTCTTTCAATTTCACATGGGAAGCATCCCAATAGGCAGGATTTTTAACGACGCGCAGCAGATCATTATGTCTCCATTCTTTCAAGATAAAAGGGCCATTGCCTACAACTGTCTTACTGCCTGCTTGATCGATTTTTTGCGAAACAGGAAAGTAAATCGGCAGCGCTGTCAGCTCCAAAAAATAGGGGATTGGATATTGTAATTCCAATTGCAGCGTCATAGTATCCAAAGCCTTAACGCCGATCTGGTCGGCGGTAACTTTTCCTTCTTTAGCGGCTTTAGCATTTTTAATGACATAGAGTTGAAAAGCCTGATCGGCAGGAAAACGAGGGTCTAAGACTTGAGTCCATGCATCAACAAAGTCTTGGGCTGTCACTGGCTCTCCACTACTCCAAGATGCTGATCTCAAGTAAAAGGTGTAGGTTTTTTTATCTTCAGAAATGTCGACTTTTTCAGCGAGGGCCAGCTCAGCCTTTTCTTCTTTATTTAGCCGCGTCAATCCCTCGAAGAACATTTTAGCTAAAGTCATGGATTGCAAATCGCGGGCTTTACGTGGATCCAGAGCTTGCGGCTCAGCCCCTAAGTTAATTCTCACGACATTTTCTTGTTTTGCACTGCAGCCGGCCAATAAAATAAGAAACGCTAGCAGCTGAAAAAATTTATTAAATAACTTCACAAGATTATCCTCTTTGCCAAACTTTAAGAAGAAAAGAGCTAAATGTCAATCACCCGCACCCCTTATCAATAAAGTTCACGTCCACTATGATCATGTCTATGAATGAAATTTGGATTGCTAAAATTCCTACGCCTATTTTCAATACGGCTGAAATTCCTTTTAACCAATTACCTCTGAAAAAAGATGCTCAAGGAAGACTCACGGAGATAGAGACCATTGCCTTTCCGGGAACTAGGTTTAAATCTGTGCGCCCCGTTAACGACATCGTCCTGCAGGTTGAAACCGCAGAGTATCCTTCTTCAAAACCTCTCTATGTCGATCGAAGATTTTTACAAAAAGCCCCTGAAGATCTTCAAGAGAGAATAAAGCAACTTCCTTCCGTCCAGGAGATCCTCCAGTGGATGGAACATCGCGTCGGGCTTCGTTATTTCTGGGGAGGAAATTGGGACGTGGGCATCTCGGAAATACTCGAGCTTTATCCTCATCTCCAACAGGCTAACGAAGAAGATCAAGACGATGCCCTATGCCGCGGCCTGGACTGCTCCGGCCTTCTGTATCAAGCAACTCAGGGAATCACCCCACGCAATACCTCCGAGCTTATCCATTTTGGCAAAGAACTTTCCCTTCACCATCTTTCTCTCGGGCAAATCCAAGCCGAGCTCAAACCTTTGGACCTTCTCGTTTGGAAAGGCCATGTGATCCTCGTGCGATCGCCGACAACTCTCATCGAAAGCCGCATCCATCAGGGCGTCGTGGTCTCGGACTTTGAAACAAGGTATGCGGAAGTGATCGCCATGTTAAAAGAACAAAATAAACAACTCTATTTCCGTCGATGGCACCCCAGCAGCTAACACCCGAACTTTCTCGTCGTATTCTATCCTTCGTCCATAGGGTCGATCCGTCACCCCCCATCGATATTTTTGATTTGCGCTATGTGCAAGTTCCTTTTTATGGATTTGATGATCAGCATCATCTTGGAGAACTCGTTGTTCATGGGAAGATTGCTGATGAAGTGGAGGAAATTTTTCAGGAGCTCTTTGAAGCGCGGTTTCCCATCGAAAAAATGAAACTCATGGAAGAGTATAAGGCTGATGACAATGCTTCGATGGAGGATAATAATTCCTCAGCTTTTTGCTACCGGCTTGCCGTTGCAAAATCCACCCTTTCTAAGCATAGCTATGGTCTGGCCATCGATGTCAATCCGCTTTACAACCCTTATGTCAAAAAAGAGCTGATTTTACCGAAAAGCGGCGCCCCCTATGCCGATCGTTCCATCCCCCACAAGGGAATGATCCTACCCGGAGACCCTTGCCATCAAGCCTTTTGCAAACGAGGCTGGACCTGGGGAGGCTCTTGGCCCGACCGGCAAGACTACCAACACTTCGAAAAAGAAATTTAGAACCGTAAGCTCGCGCGGGCATTATAACCGGCAAGGCTCAAGTTCCCATTCGCTGTCATCGTAGCGCCATGTGTAAAAGAATCGATGTAACGGTTTAGCATATTTTGATGGAGCCATATTTGCTCTTCCCATCCGAAATGAAGTTCCAAGCCCACGCTCTTCCATTCATATTCCCACGCAAGCCCTGCCATAAACTCAAAAACAGGGGTTGTCGTGAAAAGACGATCGCTGATATTGCTTCGGATTGATCCATCGAAGATTGTTTCTTTCTGTGAGGTTTTAAAACGGCTCCAGAGCAGCGAGGCGGATCCGTTGGCAAAGAAAGAAAATCCTTTCCAAATTTTCCATTTGGTCAATAGACCGCCGCAGATGCCATATCCATGGAAATGTAAATCGTTATCGCTTTTAATAAAAGGCGTCGTTGTCCCACTCTCAATAAACATGATATTGCCATAACGAATATCCAAATCTTGATCGATCCATGCTGCTCGAAATCCCGCAAAAGGCTGCAGGGTGAGAAAGTTTTTGACTCTAAAAGGGGTTCCAATTTGCAGATCAAAGACATCCATATCTAGATGCCAACGGGCATGAGCTGTCTTTGCGGAAGGCGCGTTAAATTGATTCAGCCAGAAAGGCCAGATACCTTCGCCTACAAGCTCTTTTGCATGATCATCATGGCTTCCTCCAAAATGCATCCATTGGGCAGAGAAAAGTCCTTTGCGATGGGGCAACAAATAACCTACGCCTACTCGATATCCTGAATGGAATTTCGGTTCTATCCGATGAACTCTTCCCACAACACCTTGACTTAGAATGGGCCCTGTATTCCCTGTTGAATCAGGCAGCGCATATTCCAATCCCTCTTCTTTGGCTTGTAAATACAAATATTCACCCATCACCGTGAACATGTAAGGCGACTTTCGGATATTTTTTCTTCGCATTGTCGAGGAGGAAACCTGGTCGGATGTGGGCTGTGGCTGAGATTGCATAGCAGGCTGTGAAGATGTTGTTGAAGCCACATTTTCGGGCACAACAATTTCATCCGCCGAGGCTGAATTTAAAAAAAGCAAAAACGAACATAAAAGCAGCGGTTTAATTTTCATAAGTACTCCTATTTTTTAACAGAGATAAAGGACTTGCGATTATTTTGGTAAGGAAAAATTTAATTTCTTTGACAATATTCTAAAGCCCCTAGCAGCGGAAGGCTTTCATTGAGAACGACATGGACAGGGATTTGCTGGAGAACCTCTTGCATCCGTCCTTTGTCGACAAAGGCTTGCAGGAACTGCCCCTGCTGTAAAATCTTGGCCATTTTGGGAGCAATGCCACCCGCCAGATAAACACCGCCGTGCGATAAAAATTGGAGCGCAATATTGCCTGCCGCCGCTCCGTAAAGAGCCGCAAACCACCGCAGCGCTTCTTGGCAAAGACTATCTCCTGCAAGTCCTCGCTCCACCACGAGTTTGGGGATTTCTTCTCCCTCCAGAAGGGATTTAGATTTTCCTTTTTCTATTAAAAACCAATAGAGGTGTTCCAAGCCGGGGCCTGAAACAACCCGTTCCAGAGAAACATGTCCGTATTTCTTATGAAGATAATCCCATAATTGTTTATCCACCGCATCGCGCGGAGCAAAATCGATATGGCCTCCTTCAGAGGCAAAAGGTAAATGCTGCTTTCCATCCCAGTACAGACCTGAAATGCCCATCCCTGTCCCAGCGGCAATCACCGCCCGATTACCTGGCTGCAAGCTGCCGCTGTTCAAAGTCAAAAGATCTTGAGGTTTTAAACTTCGAATTCCCCATCCCGAAGCTTCCACATCATTGATCAAATCTACTTTAGAAATTGAGTGCTGCTTCTCTAATTGATCGGCATCGATTTCCCAACTGAGATTAGTCAGGCGGACCTTCCTGCCGCGGATAGGGCCTGCTATCGCCAAACAGCTTTTTTCAATAGGTGCATCGATAAATTTTTCTAAAATTTCATCTAAGCTGGAGGCGTGCCGACTTGGAAATTTTTCTTCTTTGACCAAACGGTCTTGATCGAAGTAAGCCAGATGGACTTTAGTCCCGCCAATATCGCCAATCAGAAACATATATTTTACTTCTTGACGATAAGCCATTTCCAGGTCAAGCTTAAATATAAAGGAGTAAAAAAATGGCACAGCAAGATGTCGGAAAAAAGAAAGCTTTAGAAGCAGCAATTGACTTAATTGAAAAACAATTCGGCGAAGGGTCCGTCATGACCTTGGGCCAACATTCCTCGAGCAAAGAATTGAATGTGATTAAAACGGGATCGGTAGCTTTAGATGTTGCCTTGGGAATCGGCGGCGTTCCCCGCGGAAGAATTATTGAGATCTACGGCCCTGAATCTTCAGGTAAATCGACGCTTGCAACACATATCGTTGCCAATGCCCAAAAAGCAGGTGGTCTTGCGGCTTACATCGATGCTGAGCATGCTTTGGATCCCAGTTATGCCGCTAAAATCGGCGTGAATGTCGATGAATTGATGATTTCCCAGCCTAGCTCCGGTGAAGAAGCGCTCAACATCGCTGAAATGCTCGCTCGCTCTAATGCTGTCGATGTGATCGTGATCGACTCTGTTGCTGCCCTCGTTCCTAAGAACGAGCTCGAAGGCGAGATTGGCGATCAGTTCATGGGCCTCCAAGCACGGATGATGTCGCAAGCTCTCCGCAAGCTCACTTCGACCCTTTCCAAAAGCAATACCTGTGCCATTTTCATCAACCAGCTGCGTGAAAAAATCGGGGTAATGTTTGGAAATCCTGAAACGACGACAGGCGGTAAAGCCTTGAAATTCTATTCTTCCATCCGGATGGATATCCGCCGTATTGGCAGTATCAAAGGGGCCGACAACCAAGAAATCGGCAACCGCGTCAAAGTCAAGATCGTCAAAAACAAACTGGCTCCTCCTTTCCAAGTCGCAGAGTTCGATATCCTTTTCAACGAGGGTATCTCTCGCCTAGGCTCGATCATTGACCTCGGTGTGAATTATGGCATTATCGAGAAAAAAGGAGCTTGGTTCAACTATGCAGGAAACCGTTTAGGCCAAGGCAAAGAAGCAGTCCGGGATGTGCTCAAGACAAATCCCGCAATGGCCGATGAAATTGAAAAAGCCATCAGCACAGCTGCTGCTCAAAAAGCACCCGGTGTCCGCGTAGAAGAAAATGCCTCTGCCGAAACAGCTGACGTATAATCTTTCTAATCAAATAAGGTGATGAGAAATCATCACCTTATTTTGCTTTTAGTCTATTTCGTTCTTATACTGAATCTTTCTCCAAATTCCCATGATTGCTATCATGATAATTACAGCTATTCCTCCACCTATCCATTTCCATCGATTTGAATGATATTGTGGCAATGTTATACGGCGAGAAGCTCTTTTCAGAGAATTCTTAATATTTAAGACAGGAATATGGACTTCATTGAGTTGACTATTAGGATCCGGACGTTCCTCGGGATTATCGGGACAAATAGCAGTACCAAAGACAAATTTTCCCTCGTCAGTGAGACGTTTAATCAAAAGGATAGATTTTCTTGCTTTAATAGCTATGCGAAGTTCATTTAGCTCATTCTTCCTCTGAGCGAGTTCCTCGGCCAACGCATAGGTCATCGCATCGCCTTTTTTAAGAACCGATGTCATATGATCAAAGTCAGCATCAAAAATTTTTATATCGATTTCTGTAAATGCATGATGTTCAATCCTGTTGAGTTGATCATCCGCCATCCGTAATCTGCTTGTTACCCAGCTAAGTTTATTTCCCAATTCGGTTTTCCAATCTTGTTCTAATTTCTGTAGTGCTGAATCTGTTGGGTTATTTTTTCCGCTTTTCCTTAAGCAAAAATCTGCAAACGTCTCTCGGAGCTCTCTTGATTTTTCTAAAAGTGTTTCTTCTTTAAAATCTTCCCAGTCAGTCATTTGTTCAGTTTGATTTTTAATCAATACTTCAACTTTCTCTTCCAAGATTTTTATTTTTTGTTTGATGAAATTTTCAATAGTCACCATTCTGATTGTTAAAGTTTGCCAAGAAACTCTTGCAACAGAACGATCAACAGCATTTACAATTGCTTGGCAAATATATCGATCAAGCAGTTGTAGCTTCTCTTTTTGATCAATTTTCATCGTCAAAGCGCATTGTAGGGTAGTCTTTGCAGCAGAGTTCACTGTCTTGGCTGTCAAAAAGGCGAGATGATTACGACGTATTTTAAGAATAGCATTGATTTCTTCGAGCTCTTTCTCCTTTTTTTCAGGAACCGCCATCCCACGATTTTTAAACGCTTGAATTTCTGCTTCTTTTCTTGTTTTGTCCCTCTCGGCTTGATCAATCAATCCTTGAGCTTTGTCACGAGCACTTTGGAGAGCTTGAGGATTGGGTTCATGAAACCAAGTATGAATGACGCGGTCAGTCTGCTCGAATTTCAAGCCTTGCCATCCTGGATTAGAGTCCGAGGGTTGCCAGCCGTTTTGTATCCGCCTGATTTTATAATTTCCGATATATCCCACAAGAATCTCTCCCTTAACAACACGAGCCATTTCTTGATGAGGATTAGTATGAGAACATCCACCTAAAAACTTGGAGATTAAATTGGGAGAATAGGGATCGAATTGAAGGGCTACTAGACGCGGGGATCCTGGGATTTGTTCTCCATGATCTTGAACAGCTTGAAACAGCTCTTCTGAACAATGTCTAGGCGTATGCTCAAAAAGTACAGGGCATACCTCTATAAGCGGCTCGCAGCAATTTCTTATATCAGCAAACGAAAGTACATCGCCTAATAAGAGAGTATAAGATCCTCCCGAGGCCATGATAATCATAGTCGCAATTTGTAAATTTTTATCTTCCGCCACCGGGAACAGTAGATCAATCAGCTCGCTCTTTTTTTTCAAGAGATTTACAGCTGTAATATGTTGTGTTTCCGAATAATTAAAATAAGGTCTTAAAACTGTCATTTTTACCCCCTTTTTTCGAAAAAAATTTTAATCTTAAGGGGATAAAAAAGATAGAACTGCTTTTTATAGCGAAGTGAAATTTCTCAAAGCCGATTGATGGAGCATGTCGCACATCTTCTTGAAAGAAGGCGTGTCGAGACCCAGTTCCATGAGGGTGATTTTGAAGAGTTTGAGTTCTTCCTCAAACACCACGAAAGCTCGGTCTTTTCCAATGTGTTTAGCGAGATTGATCTCCCGCTGATTTTTCTCATCTTGCGCAAGATCTCCCAGATCGTCGGCGATTTGAAAGGCCATGCCAAAATGGTAGGCGCTCTTTTTCACCTGTTCAATCCTATAGGAATCTCCTCCTCCGAAAAGCCATCCGAAAACAAAGGAGACTTCAAAAAGGGTCACCGTTTTTTGGTAAATCACTTGGCGCAGCGTCTCTAAAGTTAAATTGGGAGGGAAAATATCGAAGAATTGCCCTCCCGTGGCGCCGGATATACCCGCGCAGCGCGTGGCAATCTCTAAGGCTGCAATCCCGGCAGAATCGGCCATTTCTTGATAAGGCGATTCCGACTCTCTCATTCTCATCGTGTTGGTATGGATCTTCTCAAATGCCGCACAGATCAGTGCGTAGCTCGAAAGGAGAGCGATCGATTCCCCATAGATTTTATGCAAGGTGGGCTGGCTGCGGCGCTCTTCTTCGTTGTCCATGCAAGGAAGGTCGTCGACGATGAGTGAAGCTGTATGGAAAAACTCCACGGAAAGCGCAGCGTCCAAGACGTTGAGGTTATTACCCAGAGCTTCGGCGATCAGGAGTACAAGCAGGGGCCTAAATCGTTTCCCTCCGCTCTTTAAGGCATACTCGCAAGCATCCCTTAATTTCGTTTTCTCGCCTAAGCTCAAGATACTACGGGCGATTTCTTGTTCTATTTTATCGCGGTGAAAATAGAAATTCGATGTCTTTTGCAGTTCTGCTGTTGTCATAGACTCTCTTTGTAGATGGCTCTAGAAGAAATAATACCTTTAATATTGACGCAAGGGTAACAAAAGGCTCGGGGTCCGATCAGGGTTCCAGGATTTGTCACCGCATTGCACCCGATTTGAGCGCCGTCGCCTATAATCGCGCCGAACTTTCGGAGCCCTGTGGAAATCTTCTGTCCCTTGAAGAAAATGCTCACCTCTTGACGATCCAAACGGAAGTTGGCGAGTTTCACACCGGCGCCTAAGTTGACGTCGCTACCTAAAATTGAATCGCCCACGTAATTAAAATGAGCTGCATGCGCCCCTCTCAGAAAAATCGAGTGCTTAACTTCAGTCGAGTGGCCTATGACGCAGTTTTTACCCGTCACCACATAACCTCGAACATAGGCGCTATGCCGAATGTGGTTATCGGGCCCAATAATCACGGGACCTTGAATGTAAGCTCCGGGCTCAACGACAGTACCAACACCGATCGAAATGAGCTCAGGGTTAACCAGATAAGCCGTCGAAGGAACTTTCACTTCAATTTTTCCGAGCTTTTGCTTTTCTAAGTAGGGAGCAAGGCGATGGAGGGCTTCCCAAACAAACGTCGTTTTCTCAAAAAGTTCTGAATGCGGCCACGACTCTAAAGAAAAGAATTGGTTTGTAGAAAGTTCTTGCATGTTCACATACTACTTAACTTCCCCTTTTTCCACATCCTTCTCTTTATTATTAGATTTATATACCTATATTTCTTCCTTACTCAGACGCTGTGGATTTGTTGATAACCCCTCCTTTATTCGAGGAAAAATCCGCCGTTCATAAGTCTGATTATAAAATGTTTTTTGAGTTCAAAAGTTCCACCCGTTCACTCAAAAATGAACAAAAAAGGGTGTTATGAACATTTAACCAACAGCCCAATTGATCGGCTCTTTCCCCTTTTTTTTGAGGAATTCATTGGTTTTTGAGAAATGGCGGCAGCCAAAGAATCTATCGGCCGAGTAAGGAGAGGGGTGAGCCGATTCAAAGACGGCGTGGTGAGTTCCTAGGACTCGATGCCCTTTTTCCTGCGCCGACTTGCCCCATAATAAGAAGACAAGGGGGTCTTGACGCTGAGTAAGAACATCGATGACGGCGTCCGTAAATCTTTCCCATCCTTTTCCGTAATGGGACCTGGGCTCTCCTGCGCGGACGGTCAACGTGGCGTTGAGTAGTAGGACGCCCTGCTGGGCCCAAGAGATCAGGCATCCATGGGTGGGGCGCGGGATTCCAACGTCGTTTTCCAGTTCTTTATAGATGTTTTTTAAGGAAGGAGGGGGCGTGACTCCAGGAAGAACGCTGAAGGAGAGGCCATGAGCTTGTCCGGGTCCATGATAAGGGTCTTGCCCCAAAATAACGACCTTCACTTTCTCAAACGGGGTTTGCAAAAAAGCATTAAAGACCAGCGGCTCGGGAGGATAGATAGTCTTCCCCGCCTTTTTCTCCTCCTCTAAGAAATTCTTCAAATCTTGGATATAAGGCTTGCTGATCTCATTTTGGAGTTTCTCGTGCCAGCTCTTTTCTAATTTCATGCTCATATGATACTTCCTTGACAGAAACGCCTTAAGCCCCTACGATTTTCCTCATTTCGAGGCAAATATGAAAGACTTGGCAGAGAATAATTTAATACGTTTCAAAAATATCTCTAAGAAAAAAGAGACAATGACCGCAAATTTCAAGGTTAAAGGCCTTCGGAATGGGGTCAATTTTTCCGCTTCCATTTCCGTCGATCTCTCTGCTGCCGAGCTTCATCCCGGGGATGTTTTAGAGAAGATCATCGAAGAATGTGCCCGCCTCGGGGTCAATGAGTTTAAAAAAGCCGAATTTCAGTTCGAAGGGCTTACAAGTATTTAATCTTTATCTGGGTGTAGCGCAGCTTGGCTAGCGCACGAGCATGGGGTGTTCGGGGTCGGAGGTTCAAATCCTCTCACCCAGATTTTTTCAAGATTATCTGAGAAACCATCCCAAGTAAGCTCAAGAATATGCTGGAATGAAAAGCAGTTCTTGAAGCCAACCAAGATGGTAAAAAATAACGCAAACCCAAAGAGTCTATATTTCAGAAAACGTGCCAGAATGATAAGAAATAACATCTCGAATTATAATATTTTATTGATGAAGTTGTTATTTTTTAAAATTGTAATGTTTGTATTATAATATCCTTCTTATTGAGGAGAAATATATGCCACAACAGATAAATTTATTTTCAGGAACAGGCCTTCAAGGGTTACCAATCCCCTTTCATGTACCCAAAAGCATCGATTGGAAGGTTGCGGGTTGTTTTGCTATAGTTGTGGGATCTCTCATATTTCTCACCTTGAGATTTATGCGCTTAGCTCCAAATAACTCTCTCGGTCATTCAACGACTGGATCTCCTAGCCTTGCAGGCCGTATTGATGAACATCCTCCAAATAAGGAGACCAAACTTGAGTCTAGAGAAGAAGGTTCAAGTATAACACCAAGTACAGCTTCCGGAGTAAAACCTTCAGACTCTAGCCCTATTGCAGAAGGTGTAGAAACCTCTGCGAGTGTACCACCTCGACAAGTTACGAAAGATGGATGGACGGTTACCTCTGTCGATGGACAAGTAACCGTTTCCTTCAGTATGAAGTCGAATGATGTTATCGATATTACGAAACAACGTGTTACCGAGAGAGGTGGTAGCGTTGTTTGCGCTTTTGGTGGGTTTAAAAGATGGTTAAAATCAGAAATTTTTACCCTTAATGGAGAGGAATATTATTTGACGTTTCGTCAAAATGAAGAACATATCGATGAGATGCGTTTTTCTTTGGAGAAGACGAGTTCTTCCAATTTTACAAAAGCAGGCCCTTCCTCCTTGCAATTAAAGTATGTCTACAAGATTGGTAATAATGAACCTCAAGTAGGAAATAAGCCATTAGACTTTTCTAAAGAAATGTCTCTGACCATTTTAACTCCACGTCGAGTTGTGAGAACTGCTGGGGAAAATATGATCACCTTTACTGTTACCTTTTTGCAGCCCAAGATGTCTTAATTTTGCAAGATTATCCATTGACATTGAACAGGCTAAATACCGATCTAGACGATTTAGTTTTTCCTTTTCTTGTTAAAAAAATTACTTGTCATTATGGTGCAAACATAAAGACATGGAAGAAAAACAGCCTCCTTTTTACAAAGAAAAGACCAATTTTTACTATTTAGCAGGGATTTTTCTTATCCTCTGCATCGCTGCGTTCTGGTGGTGGAGAGTCTATCTCTATCCTTATGTCTCGACGGAAGATGCCAGTATTGCAAGCGTTGACCATGCCATCAGTCCCCTCCAATCGGGACAAATTTTGTCGATGGTGGTTGAGGATGGATCGATAGTCAAAAAGGGCGATCTTTTGTTTGCGATAGATGATGTTTTATTGAAAGTAGAGCGAGAAAAAGCAGTTGCAGCCTTAACCCATGCTAGAGATGAGGTCAGGTTGCAAAAAATTCAACTCGATTTGGCACAGGAAGATTTGAAAAGAGCCTCTGTGGAATTTGCCGGAGGGGTGATTTCTGAAGAAATGATGCAGCACGTCGAAAAAAATTATCAAATGGCAGAGGCGCAGCATCAATCGATTGTCTCTTTAGTCGCAGTCCAAGAGGCCGCTCTGAATGCGATCGACTTGCAATTAAAATTTGCCCAAGTCACAGCTCCCATCGATGGAGTCATTGCCAAACGTTGGCATGAACCTGGCGATGTGGTCCGAGCCGGTCAAACGGTTCTTTCCCTCATGGATCTCTCGCAGATTTGGATTGCGGCCAACATTGAAGAGACGAAGCTTTCCACAATTCATGTCGGCGATCCTGTGAAGATTACCGTGGATGCCTATCCGGGTATCGAATTTCAAGGGAGTGTGCGGGTTATTGGCGCAGCCGCGGCTTCTCAATTTGCCTTGATCCCACCTAATAATGCCTCGGGTAACTTTACCAAGATCACCCAACGCATTCCGCTGAAAATCTCTATGAAGCCGGAGCATGCGCAAGCTCTTTATCTTCGACCGGGCATGTCCGTGAAAGTCAAAATTCGCACGAGGTAAGAATGACGCAAGGGCACGAAGGGCTTTTGCGCCGCATGGCCATTCAATGGCTGCCCTCTCTGGCATCGCACCATCCTACCTATCCTTGGTACGTCCTGATTACAGTGATGCTGAGCACTTTCATGGTTGTTCTGGATGGAACGATCGTCAACGTGGCTATTCCCACCATCATGGCAGCCTTTGGTCAAACGATCAACCAAGTCGTGTGGGTCTCCACGGCCTATCTGATCGCTCTCTCGGTTTTGCTGGCCATTTCAGCGTGGCTATCAGAGCATTTCGGTGCGAAAAAAGTCTATTTGATCGGACTTCTCATTTTTATTTTCAGCTCCTATCTCTGTGGAATAGCGTGGAATATCGAAGCGTTAATTTTTTTCCGTGTTTTGCAAGGTATCGGCGGCGGAATCTTGACCCCTGTCGGAATGATTCTTTTTACCAATGAGTTTGCAAAAGAAAAGCGCACAGTTGCCTTAGGGTTTTATTCGATCGCCATTGCAGCGGCGATTTCTCTCGGGCCCAGTGTCGGCGGATATCTGATTGAGACGATCAACTGGAAATGGATTTTTTTCATTAACCTCCCTTTTGGGGCGCTGACCCTGGTTATGGGATGGGTCATTTTGAAAAGAACCTTTCGAAAAATCATCCATGCTTTTGATCTAGGAGGCCTTCTTTCCCTCATCACCTTTCTGGTTGCCCTATTTGTGGGAATCTCGAGTGGAAATGCCCCCTGGAATGCAGAAGGGTGGTCTTCCCTTTTTACCTTACTCTGTTTTTTGATTTCTTTCGTCAGCCTGATTTTTTTTATCTGGATTGAATTGAAGGTACGGTTTCCGATTGTCGACCTGCGCATTTTTAAAGACCGGAATTTTCTAATGGGCAATATCGTCCTGTTTATCTTTTCCTTCACTCTGTTTGGGTCGAGTTTTCTGCTTCCGCTTTACATGCAAAACGGATTGAATTATAGCCAGTTGCAAACCGGTCTGATCTTATTGCCCATTGGGCTTGCCCAAGGAATTTTCGGTGGACTCTCCGGGTGGCTGGCGAAAAAAGTCCCGCCGATGTTTCTGGTCATGGGAAGTATTATTTTACTCGCATTGACGTATCAGTTTAACTCCCGCTTTACACTCTATACTTCCGAACACACGATGATCTGCCTTTTTATTGCTCGAGGTATCGCCATGGGAATTCTTTTTGCCCCCCTTGTTGCTATCACTTTATCGACGATTCCCGAATCGAAAATTTACCAAGCCACAGGTCTTTTTACCGTGCAAAGACAAATTGGAGCTGCGCTCGGGGTTGCGATCTTTGAAACCAATTTAACGGTCCGTCAGGTCTATCACACTGCCGCCATCGGAGCGACTGTCGATACTTCAAGCCCTCTTTTCGATCGGGTTCAAACCCTGTTAGAAACTACAGGCTTTACTCAGTGCGGTAAAAACATTTTTGAAGCTGCAGTCCACGCTCAACAGGTCATTATAGGCTTAGCGCAAAAACAGATCTTCATTCAATCCATCGATGATAATCTACTTATCGCCGGCATCATTACGATTTTCAGCTGCGTCCCTCTTTTCTTCCTCACGAAGAAAGGGTCCCAAAAGCTATAGCAAGGGTCTTCTTGTCATGGCGCCATAGCGCGAGCACATGCATGCCGCGCAGCAATCCAACCAAAAACAATAGCTGGGCCAATAGTAGCGCCGGCGCCAGCATAATCATCTCCCATCACCGAGCGACTACAATTACCTGTGGCATAGAGGCCCTGAATAGGCGAATCATCTTGCGCAAGAACTACGCTATTTTCATCGCAGACTAACCCCCCATTTGTGCCCAAATCTCCGGGGACAATAGAAATAGCAAAATAGGGAGGCTGGGAGATTTGATCAAGGCAACTGTTTTTTAAGGAGGGATCGCCATAATAGCAATCATAAACGCTTTCGCCGCGTTTAAAATCCTCATCCTTTCCCTGTAATGCAAAGCGATTGAATCGTGCTACCGTTTCAACAAGGTTATCTCTAGAGACCGCTATTTGATCCGCCAATTCAGGCAGTGAAGATGCTTGGAAAGCGAGTTTTGTTTTAAACCACTCTTTAGGAAAAGATTGCAAGGGAGTAATTCCTGCAAATAAATATCTTCTTTTGGCAACCGAATCCATAATGAAAAATGCAGGAATATGTTTTCCCATTTTCTGGTGGAGCGCTAATTGGTGATGAACAAAATTGACATAGGGCGCTGCCTCATTGGCAAATCTTACACCGAAGCCATTAATAATTAGAGATCTGGGAATCGCTCGTTCAGCAACCAGCGGAAAAATGCAGCCAGATGGTAATTGGATGGAGGGCATCCACCAAGCACTATCCATCGCCTCTATTTTTGCTCCCTGTCTCAAAGCAGCTTGAATACCATCGCCTGTATTATTTTTAGATCCAGTACTCCAATAATTAGATAAATGAGAAAAATATTGTTTCCTCATCGTCAGGTTATGCTCAAACCCTCCACAGGCCAATATAACACCCTGTTTACTATGCACCCTTATTGTTTCCCCCTTGCGTTCAACAAGGGCTCCTATCACCGCATTGTTTTTTTTAATGAGCTCTTTAAGGGAAGTTGACATCCAAATTTCAACGCCTGTCTCTTGCAGCGCAAGACGAAATCGGGCCACCAAGGCTTGCCCCAGTGATCCCATTTGTCTTCGCAACATCATTGAAAAAATAGATCTACATCCCAGTTTTAAAGAGAAAAAAGCCCCCTTCCAAGATCGAAAACTAAGATTCAAATGTTTATATTCTTTTATAGTTAACCAAACATAGGGCGGCATGGGTATGATGGACGGGTTCATCCATTGCTTATTTTCACCTAAGAGATTGAGGTCAATGGGAAGCGCCTCAATACTCCTCCCTTCCGCTCGTCCTCCGGGGACTTCGGGATGATAGTCGGGATAACCCTCGATGTATTGAAACTGAAAATAGCGGCAAGACTCCTCTAGAAACTTGATGGCATGCGGGCCAGCTTCAATAAAAGCTTGAAGCCGTTTTTGGGGTATTTTTCCATGAGTAATAGAGGACAAATAAGCAAGCACATCTTCTTGTTTGTCTCTCACACGGGCTCGCAGCAGCGTTGGATTATTGGGGATCCAAATCGCTCCTCCGGACAAAGCTGTTGAGCCCCCATAATGAACACTTTTTTCAATCAACAGGACTTTCTTGTTTTCAGCATGCGCAGTAAGGGCGGCCATCATCCCGCCTGCTCCCGAACCTACAACAACTAGATCCACTTCTTTTATATTAACCATGATGTAAAAGAGCGTGAGAAGGGGCCAAGAACCATTGATATGTATCAGTTAACGTTTCAATCAGCGGGCGCGGATTAAACCCAAGCTCTGTTCTTGCTTTCTCATTGTTGATGTATCGATAAGTATGCAATGTTGAGAGTGATTCTGAAGTAAACAGCGGCTCACCGCCAGATAAACGGGATACAAGAGCCGCACAAGATCCAAAAATGGGAGCAATATAAGTGGGAATCATTGCCCGAGGAGGGGATACACCGCCAATGTGAGCGGCAATGACCCCCATTTCAAATGCTGTTATCCAATGCCCGGATAAAATGTAGTTTTCCCCCGTCTTTCCCTTTTCTAAAGCAACAAGACTGCTTTTCACCACATCTCTGACATCCACCCAATTGAAACCGCCAGCGGGAACCAGCGGCACTTTCCCTTGAAAAAATTTTCTGAGCGCTCGTCCCATGCGGGATGGTGCGTAATCTTCGGAACCAATGATACCGGATGGATTTAATATGACAGCATCGAGACCTTGTTGAATCGCGCGATGAATTTCTAGTTCACCCAATCCTTTTGTACGTTCATAGGCTGTGCAAACGGAATGATAGGCTTTCTGTCTGCTTTCATTGATCTCCGCATCAAGAGGATAAGGATCGAAGGCATGGATCGAAGAAAAATGAATAAATCGCCGTATTCTGCTTTTTAATGCAGCCCAGGCAGCATTTTTGACACCCTCAACATTTGTTTGATAAACCAATCCTTGCCTGTCTCCATCAATGGAGATTTTTGCAGCGAGATGAAACACAACATCCACTCCGTCAAAAACATGGAGCAATGAATTTCGATCGCAGACATCTCCGTAGATAATTTCTACAGGCAATCCATTTAAACAGGTGAGATCGCTATTGGTTAGCGCTAATGCCCTTACGCTATATCCTGACAATAAAAGTTCTCGAATCAAGTTGGGACCAATGTGACCTGTTGCGCCAGTCACTGCAACCTTCATCAAATCTCTTCCATCGGACTAAAAAATTGTTCATACCACTTGCGAAATCGAACCAACGAACCGTCGGCAGCACAAAATAAAGAAGCATGTTGTTGAGCTCGATTTGCAATGATTTTGAAGTCTTCTTCCAACTGACGCTTCAACTCATACGAAATTAACAAGTTTTTTATCGCTCTGCTTGCAATATTTGATTTTCTTAAGAAGATCATTACATTGAGTTTGAATTCATCTTTCTTGATAGGTGTAGCACCGGAAAGAAACATAAAATCCATAGGAGACAGGATCCGCACAAATAACAACCCCGGCTGTAATACGCTTAATTTTGTCTTGGCTGGAAGGGTCTTGCCAAAATATGTGACTGTATTTGTCAGATTGCAATGAAAGACATTATCTTCAATTTGGATGTCCGATTCAGGGATGATATCTCCCCCATGGATATACTTAAAATGAGCGATATCAGCGATATTTTCCATAACATCGCGAAGTATGCCGCGGCATTGCAGTGTCATTTTCTTGGATAAAACCCATTCGTTTGAATCCAACTCGGGAAGGTTTTGCAGATCCTGAGAAGGGATTTCCTGCTGTGCATGATAGTACATGAATAGGATGCCGTGTCTTTCAATAACTGGATAACTCTTCAATTGGGCTCGTTTAGGAATCTTTTCGCAATAGGGAATGGATTGGCAGTGGCCACTATCAAGGTTGTAACTCCAGCTATGAAAAGGGCATTGGATGGTGTTTCCAGTTACTTTCCCGCCTTCACCGAGATGAGCTCCCAAATGAGGACAATAAGGATCATAAATGTGCGCTTTCCGATCTTCTCCCCGCACAACGATAAAATCGCGGCCAAAGAAATGTATCGTCTTGATGCCTTTAGGTTTTACTTCATCGCTCCAGGCCACCTGATACCAGCCGTTGGGGAAAAGATGCAAATCAGCTTTTTTTTGTACCGGCGTTGACAAAGTGCTTGTCATAGATCCACCCCTGTCTATGTGCTCACTATTTATATCACGGGGCTTTAAAAGATCTCAAGTTTTTCCTTGTTTCCGAAAGTTTCGTGTGATAAATTTTCATCGTTTGTTTTTAATCCGGGAGGGGAAAAATGGCCTTTTTCCGTCGTTGGTGTTCAGGTGCTGATCAGCCCATTAGTAGTGATGCAACAATTACGATCTCTCGAGTAGATTCGAGTTATTGTACACGTGTAGCTCGTTGGCTGAAGTGGATAGTTCAGCTTCCTATTGAAATCCCTCACATGCTTTATACAGTCGGATTGATCATCAAACATCAGGAGATGATCGTTCCCATTCAAAAACAGATCATCGTAGGTCGTGCCATCCATCTTATGCCCTCTCCACTCGGGAGGCAACATATTGTTACTTCAGCCCGCTTAGCTAGTGCAATTCTTAACGATTACCGCAACGATGAAGAAGGTCTATATACTATTGGCGTCAAAGACGATAACGCTCGTCTTTTCCTCCCCCTTCTCCAAGATCTTCTTAAAGAAGCAGTGAGTCTGGAGGATTTTTTATTCACCTGCTACCCCCAGCAAGTTGAGATTTATCGAAAGGTCGTTCATGAATTTTTTGGTCCTGGTAATCTCCCTTTTATAAGAACTCGTTTAAAAGAAATTGTGAAGGGTGCTTTAGCTTATTTGAAAAGGCAAGAGGTAGATGGGGTTGTCCGCTGTTCGGGAAGAGAATTCACCAAAATGTTTAGTACAGCTGTCATTTCAAATCTCCTCTTGGGAAAAGAAGCGGCAAATTTTGCCGACTATCAACCGATCAGTCAGGCTATTTATGTATGTATGAACCATGCCGTCCTGAAATTTCTATGGCAAAGACCGACTGCGGAACAGGAACGAGCTTATCAGGATACTCTGAAAACTATGCAGGCGACGATCTACAATTCGGAAGGCGCTTTTAATGATGTGCTTAAAACTACAGAAATGACCGATGCCCAGAGAAGAGGAGTTCTTTTTCTCATGTATGTTGCAGGAGGAGAAACCTCTTCTTCTTTTCTTGAGTACATGCTTTGGCAATTGGGACAACATCCTGAATATCAGGATGCGCTTCTTAAAGAGACTGAACAGGCACATCAAGATCCCGATTCAACTATGAATAAGTTGATCGAAGAATGTCTTCGCATGCATCCTCCTACAGCTTTGATTAATCGCACCCCTCGAGTAGATCTGGAAGTTAGTGTAAAGAGCTCCGATGGATCTCAGTGGAAGTATCTCTTTCCGAAGGGAGAAAACATCATCTATTCTCCTTATTTTGCAGGACGAGATCCCGTGCTCTACGATAACCCTCATATATTTGATCCATCTCGTCCAAGGAGTTCCCTTTCTTGGCATCCCTTTGGCAGAGGGAGACACGTTTGCCTGGGGAAACCTCTGGCTTTAGCTGAAATTCGGGCATTGATCGAAGCATTCACCGAGCAGTATACGATCCAATCAAATCCTAACCAAGCTCCTCGTCAGAAAGAACTTCTTACCTTGACGATGGATCCAGAAGCAACGCTTACCCTGACGAGACGAAAAAAGCAGACCTAAATTTCTTCAAAATAGCGCCCTTTGTTACCATAATATTCTCCTAGCGTTTGTTAGTGGAAAATTTAATATTCACAATCTTAATTTTGACAATAAACCATCTAAACAATGTTCCAAAATTCGATTAAAATAAGATAATAGTAGGATGGAATTTTCACCCTCCGAGCTAAAAAAAGCCGCACTAGCTTTATCTGAGCGCTATCGCCAAGGGATCACACCTTATTTGCGAACTCCGCAGGATCGATATGCCTATCTTTTGACACGCCTCCCCGCAACTAAAGCCGCTTTACAAAGGGTCTTTCAAGAGATACGAGGGTTCTCAGTGCAATCGATGCTTGATATCGGGGCTGGACCTGGGACATCCTGGCTCGCAGCTCAGGAAATTTGGGAGGGCCTAAAGGCAACCCTGATTGAAAGGGATAATGACTTTATCGAGATCGGTTCTAAGATGACGCCTTCGGATCGTGTACGATGGGTCAGCAGCGATGTCTCCAAGCTGGAGCAATTTGAAATGCATGATTTGGTCCTTTTTTCTTACTCGTGGGGAGAGATCCTGAATTTAGCACTGCTGGAACGGGCATGGCAAGCCGCGCGGCAATTTTTAGTCCTTGTCGAGCCGGGAACGCCGCGGGGGTATCAAAGCATGCTCAAGGGAAGGGATTTTTGCATCGGTCAAAAGGGAAGAGTTTATGCTCCTTGTCCTCACTCTAACGCTTGCCCTTGGGAAAAGACACCCGAGTGGTGCCATTTTGGCGTGCGGTTAGAAAGGTCGGAGGGTCATCGGTTAGCCAAAGAAGGCTCTTTAGGCTATGAAGATGAAAAATTTTCTTACATTATTATGAGTAAACAGGCTTTACCGACTCCTTTTTCCAGACTGTTAAAAGATCCTTTGAGACGAAAAGGACATACACTTATCACGTTATGTTCTAAAAACGGAATCGAGCAAAAGACAATTACGAAGAAAGATAAAGAGCAGTATAAAAGGATTAATAAACTAAATTGGGGCGATAAAATTATAAATACTGTATAATACGGTACATGTCTTACTTGTTCCCATTTATATATCTTTTTTTAAACTCAATGACGAGAATTGAGGTGGAAGGGCGTGAGGTTTTAATCCAAAAGATCTCCTCCACTCTCTGGAAAGTCTCCACCCCGATTTTAGAAGGTTCAGGTGAGTTTTCTGAAGAGCTCAACGAATCTTTAAAGCTTCTCGAGCAGATGAAATGGGAGAATGTCGGGACAGTCGAAATCGACAACGTCACAGGGACGATCCATTGGACTCAACAAATTCACCCTTCCAATTTCGGAAAAGAATTCCCTCAATTTCTCAAAGATGCCCAAGAGTGGGCAGAGCTTCTTTCTCAAAAATTCCCTATCGCTAAGTAACTTCCGGCAGCTTTTCTTTCTTACGGAGAAAAGCTCGGCTTGCCAGGATGAAAAGCGGGCTCAAAAGCACCGTTGCCATCGGAGTTAAAGTCAGAACACATCCTGCGATGAGAGGGCCGCCGATCTTCGCGATCGCTTGGATCGATTGATGCAGGCCCATCACTTTTCCATTATTCTGCGCACCTGCATAGTCAGAGACCAGGCCTGTTAAGGAAGGGATGAGCATTCCATAGGCAAAGGTAAATAGAGGAACAATGAGGCAGGCGGCCGCATAACTTTTAGCAAAGTACAAAATCAGGATCGATAGGGCCAAGAAGGTAATAAAGTGGCGGAAAAACTTTTCTGACTTCGAATACCGATGAAACCATGTGATGAAGACCACCTGTGATAAAGCAAACCAGAGGCCGTATTGCGAATAGACATTAAAGACTTGGGCTTCTGTGCATTGGATCCCCTCAATCAAAAAGACCTGAAACGTTTTAATGAAAAAATACCAGCCGAAGAAAATCAAAAACTCCGCAAAGAGCAAAATCTTTACCTCTCTATTGCAGCTAAAGAGGTCTTTCCAGAGGATTTCAGTCGGTTTTGCAGTCACCAGTTTGTCTTCATCTGGAGACCAAAAAAAGTAAATCAATAAAAAGTTAAAAAACGAAAAAATTGCGCAGGCCAGAAAAAGATAAAAACAAGCATCAAAAACATGGGAAGAAAAAGTGACCACTTTTCCGGCTACGTAAGGGCCTAAGATAAAGCCGATTCCGAGCATTAAATGGGAAACAGCGAAAAATTTCGAGCGCCTTTCATTCGAACTCATGTCAGAGATGATGGCGTTGGTTGTCGAAAGATTGACCCCCGCCAGTCCTGCAACAAAATTGCCTAAAAACAAAGGCAAGATGGAAGTGGTTAAAATGCCTATACTGCAAAGAACATATCCCACGGTGTTTCCTAAATAAGAACACAGCAGGATGCCCCTCCTTCCGATTTTATCCGAAAGATGGCCCAGCAGCGGCGCTGCAATCAATTGAGCAATGGGATAGGTAGCTGAATGGATTCCAAGTAAAATATAGCGAAGCTCGGGAGAGAATGCTTTAGAAAAAAAACTATGCGGCGTAGATAAAAAGAAAAGAGGGAGAAACGCGATCACCGCTGAAAATGAAAAAAAATCGAGAAAGAGGACGGAAAAGATTAAACCCAGTTTCTTCTTCATTAGGGTTTATTATAAAACAATTCCCACATCCAGGCAAACCGTGATACATTAAGTGCGACCTTTGAAGAGGCTTTTCAAAAAAAATTTAACTTGCCACGATCTTCATGGCAAGTTTTTTATAAAGCCTTCCTAAGGAGTTCGCAAATGAAAATCAAATTTCTGCTAACTCTTTTAGATGCTCTTGCTCTTTCTTATCTAGCTCTTCGAGTTCGGAAAGCAGCGGTTGAGCCTGCTCTGTTGCTTTAAGTTCCTCTTCTATGTCCTTTTGCTCTTGTAAATATCTATCACGATTTACTTTTGTTTCTTGTACATCTTTCTCTTGCCCTGCTTTCATAATTCCTGCTCCAGCAGCTTGCAAAAATGCCTGGCATTTTTCTATTAATTCTTTTGTCTGTGTGCTTTCTGCCTTTAATTTTTCGATTTGTAATTGAATAGCTTGTCTCTCATCCTCAATTCTTGTTTTTCTCTGAAATGTTAGTAAGGCATTTATAGTTTCTCTAATATAGGGAAGCTTTCCCTCTTTTTTCAGCTCAAAAGCGTATTGCGTAATCATGAGCCGTGTTGGCCAATACCGATCAGCCTTTATCGCTAGATATTTGATCGGCTTAAGATGGGGCAATCTCTTTATCAGATAATTAGCAAGATTAGATGCTATACTCTTATCATCTTGAAGTTGAACAAGTCCAGCAAGCTCCTTCGAAGCTAATAACTTAGCCTCTTCCTCAACAGCCGGATTTCGTATCAATTCTCTATAAATAGTAGCTAAGCATAGCGTATACTTTCCTCCTTCTTTTTGAAACTTCTCAAGCTGAGGGCCAATAAGAGTCTCAAAATCTCTTTTTGTTCTAACTAATGTGGAAGACCAGCGTAGCTGATAAATGGGAAGATACCACCTCTTGATCCATCTCTTTTCTACCTCTACTCCAATTGCAATGGCATCTCTTATAATTCCAAAGATAGATTTTCCTTGTATGTGTTCTCCTAGACTAAGAAGAATATCTATATACTTCCCCCAAACTGTTTCTGATGGAGTTAGACACTTCGCTGCTTGTTTAGCACAACTATATTCAAACCATATTCCAGCTTGGTCTTTTGGCAAGTTTTTTCTAATACGATCGCAATTATTTAAAATCTTTTCGATGGTTGTGGTGAAGACAGGTCTCTGTTGCTGACGCCAACACTGATACCAAGTGATTTCTATAAAAATATGATAGACTTTACTTAAAGTTTGATGTAACGGTATGTGATTTTGAATATTTTCCGCAGCAACGAGCTCATTTAATTCCGTTACAACAGAAGAGACAATATCCTCTTTGAGTATAGGTTGGCCCTCGACCTCTTTAGCGACAAGTTCAATGCCCTCCCTGTATAATATTTCTGATTGCTCAATCGCATGTGGGGGATCGAAATTAGGTCTAGTCATTAAAGTGCCGATGCTTTGAGCCGTCTCTGTAATTGTTTTAAGAGTAATTGTTGCCATATAAACCTCCTTAAATTAATAAATTTTTAATTCATGCACACATTTGGATGTTCTTCATAAAGGAACACCAATAAATTTCATCCTTTATTTCTTACCTCCACCTCACTGAGTCCTGAGAGAAAGAAGGCGGCCCATACTTGAGGAAGGTTTTCTCGGTCTTTTTCAATGACACTTAACATCGCTTGGCGTAAGGCTTGGGCCCCGCTTAATTTTTCTCTTTCTTTTCCTAATAAATGGCGATAAAAGGTATCGATGATCGACTCCGTCAGATCATTGACTGGTATTCGCCAATAAGTTGAAACCGTCGATCTTGCTCCTGCAGCAAGAAAGGACCAGTTATGACCGATGCTACCTTCACGCTGAAGTTTTCCTCTTCCAGAGAAACAAGCGCTCATAAAGACTAGTTCCGCTTGAAGAGATAACGAGGCAATATCTTGCGCGTATAAAAATCCGTTAGGCCGATCGAGATCTTCAGGATCCTTAGCTAGCTTGAGTACGCCTTCAAAAACTGAGTGAATGTTGAGTTTTTCTTCAGGTTTATCCCCAGGCAACCCATGGCAAGCAAGATGGATCCATCGAGCCTGAGGAAGCTCCTCTAAAACACGGTGGACTGTAGGTCTTTCTTGCAATAATACCTTTTCAGTGGGAGCTCCGAGGATTTTCTTAACAATCTCGGCTTCCTTTTCAGTACCTTGTAGGTTATTATCCGAGACATTAGGAGATGTAGGATTAGCGACAATTAGCAAATTAGAAGAAGAATTTCGAGGTAATTGATCGAGTAGCTGTACAGCCTTGATAGAAGGAGCAAAAGAAATAGCGCATTTCTCAATCAGATATTTTCCTTCTTTATCTCGGAAAGCAGCAAAAGGGATTTGGGAGAGAAAGCTATCAGGAATGATCGTCAGCGTTTGCTCAGGATCTCGAGGTAAATATTTCTCGATGGGAAGTATAAAGGCTTCATAGCACTGAGATAAGCGTTCTTTAAAAGATCTCAGTTGATCTTCATTAGGCGCCGCATTGGAATCCCCTCGAGTTATTTCTTGCATTCCTTGGATGGAAGGAGGAACTGAAGGAAGAGGTATCTCTTCCTCTGAAGACCTCTTAACACTTTGAGCTCGTGGAGGTCTTACCCTTGGAGGTGCACTTATAAAGGGGTATGTTTGAAGTACTTTACTGGCTTCTTCTATGTCTTCTTTTATCTGATCCGGTAACTTATCACAGGAGATAGGTATGCATTCAATACCGCCTGATGGAGGAACAACCCAAACATGAATCCGACTTTCATCTTCAGATAAGGAAGAAAGCGAATAAGTAACAAAGGTTGTGTTAAGTTTTTGAGCAAGAGATTGTATTTCTTTATAGGTTAAATAAATAGGCTCTTTGGTAGGAGTATGGACTCTACTCGAAAGCATAGACACTAGAGCACGCGAGCGTCGGGAATCTGTAATTTCTAGGGCCTCTTCTGCTTTACCTTGTTTGAGTAGAACTCTTTCTAAACTAAAGTAAGCTCTTGATTGCTCTTCAAAAATTGTGATCTTCCATTGATGGTTATCTCCGAGTATATCCTGAAGGAAGGAGTAAATGGCGACACTTTGATAGAAATGTTTCTCTGCTTGTGGTAAATCATTTAGATGCTGATAAGTAAGTCCTAAGTTATTAAAAGCTTTTCCTTCTTCACCCCGATCGCCTAGCTTTTGAGCGATCTGCAGGGCTTTCTCAAGGTACTCGATCGCTTTGTGATATTCTCCTAGGGATCGATACGCAACTCCAAGATTCCCATAAGCTCTTCCTTCTCTACTCCTATCACCAAGTGCTTGAGCGATCTGCAGGTATTTCTCGTCGTATTCGATTCCCTTGTGATACTCTCCCAGAAAGTAATACGCACTTCCAAGATTCCCATAAGCTTTTCCTTCTCTACTCCTATCACCTAGCTCTTGAGTGATCTGTAGGCATTTCTCATGGTACTCGATCGCTTTGCGATATTCTCCCAGAGATTGATACACATTCCCAAGATTCCCGTATGCGCTTCCTTTTCCAACCTGATCGCCTAGTGCTTGAGCGATCTGCAAGGTTTTCTCATGGCACTCAATTGCTTTGCGGTATTCTCCCAGAAAATCATACGCAGTCCCGAGATTCCCATAAGCTCTTCCTTCTTCAGCCCGATCACCTAGTTCTTGAGCAATCTGTAGATGTTTCTCAAGATACTCGAGTGCTTTGCGGTATTCTCCCAGAGATTGATACACAACCCCGAGATCCCCATAAGCGCTTCCTTCTCCAGCCTGATCGCCTAGTGCTTGAGCGATCTGCAGATGTTTCTTATGGTACTCGATCGCTTTGCGATACTCCCCAAGAGAATAATACGCATTCCCAAGATTCCCATACGCTCTTCCTTCTCCAGCCCGATCTCTTAGTTCTAGAGCAATCTGTAGGTATTTCTCAAGGTACTCGAGTGCTTTGTAATACTCTCCCTGAGATTGATACACATTCCCGAGATTCCCATAAGCTCTTCCTTCTCCAGCCCGATTACCTAGTTCTTGAGCAATCTGCAGGGATTTCTCATGGTGCTCGATTGCTTTGCGGTACTCTCCCAGAGAGTGATACACATCCCCCAGATTCCCATACGCTCTTCCTTCCCCAGCCCGATCACCTAGTTCTTGAGCAATCTGCAGGGATTTCTCATGGTGCTCGATTGCTTTGCGGTACTCTCCTAGAGAGTGATATACAATCCCAAGTCGATTCAGTATGACATACGTCAGATTTCCCAAATCCCTTTTCAGCTTAGGGTCCTGATCTCTTATAGAAGCAACTAGCCTTATGTTCTCTAAGTAGTGAACGATTGCGCGCTGATAATCTTCCGCCTTATGACAAATATCTCCAATTTCAACTGAAATCATGATCGAATCTAATTCCGGTTTTAGCTGCTCGATTTCTTTTATGATAGCAGGTGGAGAGCTTATGATTCGCTGAAACATACCAGGCAGACTCTTTAAAGCCAGCTTGAATTCTTCCGGTTGAGTATTATCATTTAAAAGAACAGGAAGCCAACGATCTGCCTCTCTTATCATCCGCTGACCATTTTCTCTGACAATAATGCCATAACTATTTCTATCTTCAATAAGATGAGGAAGAAGCCAAAAGCGCTCTAGAATATCTTGATACAGATCGACCAAAGCAAGAAGCAGTTCTGATGAAGAGGACCGTACATGTGATGCGAGGATATCGCTTATCTGTTTTTCTAATCCAACAAGCTGCTGGGATTGATTGTTCTCAACATCGTAAGCTAACAGCGATAAGTGAAAAAGGCGTTTCAAACAAGGGATTAATTTGATTTGAACTTCTTCAATATTTACTTTTAGAAGTCTGCATAGCCCTTCTCTTGCTAAGGGAAGATCCTTTTCTATTAAGTTGAATAACTCCTCGATTAGAGAGTAAGCTTTGGGAGTGGCATCTATAGGATTAGTTAAGCCGCCTTCATAGCTTTTCACAAGTTTTTCCACTCTCTCTAAAAGGGCATTTGAATCCGTAGGACTTTGTGCTAAGTTGGATATTTTTCTTGCTTGTGAGATGGTGTTTAAGGTCATATACAACCTCCTTAAATTTTTAATTCATGTGGGCGCTCTTTAAATATGACGCCCCAAAAATTTCACGCTTTATTTTTTACCTCCACTTCACTGAGTCCTGAGTGGAAAAAGGCGGCCCATACCTGAGGGAGGTTTTCTCGGTCTTTTTTAATCACACTTAACATCGCTTGGCGTAAGGCTTGGGCCCCGCTTAATTTTTCTCTTTCTTTTCCTAATAAATGGCGATAAAAGGTATCGATGATCGACTCCGTCAGTTCATTGACTGGTATTCGCCAATAAGTTGAAACCGTCGATCTTGCTCCTGCAGCAAGAAGGCACCAATTATTGCCGACACTACCTTCTTGTTGAAGTTTACCTTTTCCTGAGAAACAAGCGCTCATAAAGACGAGTTCTGCACGAAGAGAAAGCGCAGCAATTTCTTGAGCATATAAAAATCCATTAGGTCGATCGAGATCTTCGGGATCCTTAGCTAACTTGAGTACACCTTCAAAGACTGAGTGAGGGTTAAGTTTTTCTCCAGGTTTATCACCGGGGAGTCCATGGCAAGCAAGATGAATCCATCGGGCCTTGGGAAGCTCCTCTAAAACACGGTGGACTGTAGGCTTTTCTTGCTTTAATACCTTCTCAGGAGGTGTTGTGAGAATTTCCTTAACAATATTTGCCTCCTTTTCAGTGCCTAGCAGGTTATTATCTGATACATTAGGAGTTGTAGGATTAGCAACAATTAACGAACTAGCAGGGAAATCTCGAGGCAGTTGATCGAGCAGCTGTAAAACCATAATAGAAGGAGCAATAGAGATTGCGCATTTTTCTATTAGATAATTTCCTCCTTTATCTCGGAAAGCAGCAAAGGGGATTTGGGAGAGGAAGCTATCAGGAATGATTGTCAGTGTTTGCTCAGGATCTCGAGGTAAATATTTCTCAATAGGGAAAATAAAGGCTTTATACCACTGAGATAAGCGTTCTTTAAAAGATCTCAGTTGCTCTTCATTAGACGCGGCATTGGAGTCCTCTCGATATATTTCTTGCATTCCTTGGAGGGAGGGAAGGGATGGAGGAATCTCTTGCTCACCTAAAGATCTCGTAACACTGCGATTTCGTGGAGGCCTTACTGTTGGGGGGGCGCTAATAAAAGGGTATTTTTGAAATACTTTAGCCACCTCTTTCATATCCTCTTGGATGTTATGAACAAAGATAGATTCCCACTTAATGTCACCATCAGAAGGAATCACACAGATATCGATACGGGTTTCATCTTTAAATAAGGAAGAGAATGAATAAGTGATGATAGTTGTTTTCAATTTTCTCGCAAGGTCCTGCATTGCTTGAGACTTTAAAGGAATTGGTTCCTTTATAAGTGAGTTAACTTTTTTTGAAAGAACATCCGCTAAAGCGCGTGAGCGCCGGGCATCTGTAACCTCTAGTGCTTCTTTCTTTTTTTCTTCTTTTATCTGTTTCAATAAAGCTCTTTCTAAACCCATGTATACATACGCCTGTTCTTCGAAAATAGTAATTCTCCGTTGATAGTTATTACCAAGCTCATTTTGAATTTCATTAAATTTTTTGATGCCTTTACGGAAATTATCTTCTGCTTGTGAGAAATCAGTAAGCTCTTCATAAGCAAGTCCTAAATGGCTATAGGCTCTTCCCTCTTCTATCCGCTCGCCTGTTTCTTGGGCAATCTTTAAAGCTTCCCCTAGATGTGTGATCGCTTTATCATATTTATCGAAACAACGATATAAGTTTCCTAAGTTTCCGTGGGCTCTCCCCTCGCTTTTCCGATTTTTTACTTCTTGGGCTAACTTTAATGATGCTTCAAATTCTTTTTCTGCTTCGGCATATTTTTTTTGACCGTGATAGGTAACCCCGAGATTCCCATGTATACTTCCTTCGAGAAGCCGATCTTTTAAAGGTTCGGCGATCTGCAGGGCTTTCTTATGGTTTTCAATCGCTTCGCTAAATCTACTTTGATAGCGAGATATGATTGCAAGATTCTCATATGCTCTTGCTTGACCATCCCGATCTTCCAGCGTTGTGATGATGCTTAAATACTTTTCATGATACTCCCGTGCCCTGTCGTATTCCCCAAGTGAGCGGTAAGTATCTCCAAGATTGATATAAGCTTTTCCTTCTATTTCCAAATTTCGTACATCTTCAGCTATAGCTATGTTCAAGGCTTTTTCATAATACTCGATGGCCTTCTGGTATTCTCCAAAAGAACTATGCGTGTTACCATAGCTAATATAAACATCTGCTTCTCCGATCAGATCTTTTGCATTTCTAGCGATTTGCAGAGCTCTCCAATAACATTCATTAATAGCTTTTTGGCCCTCCCCTAACGAATCATAGACCTCTCCAAGATTGTTATAAGCTCTGCCTTGTGTCGCTTGATCTTCTATTTCCTGGGCGATTTCTAAGGCAATCTTGTGACAGTCGATCGCTTTCTGATATCTATTTAAAGCATGATAGGTAAGCCCCAGATTGTCATAGGCTCTTGCTTCTCCAGCCCGATCAGGTATGTTCTTGGCAATTTTTAAGTGCTCCTGATGATATCTTTCTGCTTCGTCATATTCTCCTAATGAGTAATACGCATTGCCAAGATTCCCATAAGCGTTGCCTGTTGCTTCTTGATCATGGTTATCTTGAGCAATCTTTAAATCTAGCTTATGACATTCAATTGCTTTATGATATTCCCCCATCGAGTCAAACACATTCCCAAGATTCCCATATGCTCTTCCTATTTCTTCTTGGATTTCTGAATGTTGGGCAATTTCCAAGGCTCGTTGATGACATTTAAGCGCTTTACTATTCAGCCCTTGAAGATTATATACGATACCAATGTTACCATGAGCTCTACCTTCTAGAGTTTTGTCTGGTATATGCAATGCAAGATGTAAACACTTCGTGTGATATTCAAGTGCTTCCTCATATTTCGTAAGGGAGCGATAAGCATTGCCGATATTTTCATAAGCTGCTGCTTCTCTTTGTTGATCTTGTAGCGCATTAGCAATTTGCAATACTTGTTTATGGTATTCAATCGCTTGCTGATATTTTCCTAGGAAATGATAGGTATTCCCTAGCCGACTTAAAACATCAGCTCTTAGATCGCCTAAGGTTTCTGGCTCTAGAGAACTCTCATTTAAAAAATTCAAATTTTCATGATAATAATCAATAGCTCGATAATAGTTTTCTTCTTCTTTACAAATGTCACCAACATTAGCCCAAAGCAGATAAGAGATAAGATCAGGTTTTAGCTGAGCAATTCTTTCTTGAAGTCTAGCTGAGACGGTAGTAATAGTTTTTAGCGTTCTATTAAGGTTTTGGATGATTGCTTTTAATTTCTCTTTCGGCTCTTCTTTAGATAGAAACTTAAGCAATTGCTCGATGTTATTCTTAATGCGAGGACCATTTTCTTCAATAATAAGCGCGTAGCAGCTTCGGTCATTAATCAGGAACCTATCCCGTTAATCTTTTAA
>JAFEGW010000005.1 GCA_018239715.1 Verrucomicrobiota bacterium | reverse complement strand
ATCTTTTAGGTACGCTCCCTAGTATTCTTTTCCGATGAAAAGAGGTTAAGTACGGCAAGCTGCGGAAGTATCCAGATTTGGGATCTCAAAACTGGTAAAGAAGTTAGCCGAATATTAGCACATCAAGGACTTTTGGATTTTCTAGCTATAAGTAGTGATGGAAAGAAATTAATTTCTGCAAGCTCATGGGATAAAACTATCCGATCATGGGTTATTAATACAAGTTTGGAAATGCAAGAGGTTAGAGAACATGCTGGTTACGCCAGTACCATGGCTTTTTTCAATACTGGGAAAAAACTAGTCTCGGGAAGCTACGATACAACTCTTCGTGTTTGGGATGTAGGTACCGGCTTAGAGCTCCAAAAACTCGAGGGACATATAGGTATTGTCAACACTTGCTCTATTTTTGAGGAAAAAATGGCCTCGGGAAGCGAAGATAAATCCATTCGTATTTGGGATCTTAAAACATATAAAGAAATTCATCAATTAAACGGGCATCGGTCAGGCGTTACAGCTTTAATATTTCTTCCTAATGGAAAACGTTTGGTTTCGGGAAGCAAAGATTGCACTATCCGAATTTGGGACTTAGACAAAGGCCAAGAAATTCAAGAACCTAAATTTAATAATACCTATAAGGAAGGTCCTATCAACATTTTGACTCTCATAGATGATGGGAAGCGCTTAGTTTCTGGATCTCGAAATGCCACAATCTGTATCTGGAATATAGATACAGGTCAGAAGCTGCAACAAATAGAAAGGACTTTGCATCAACAATTACAATCTTTAACTGTAATTTTAAATGAAAGAAAAGTCGCATTAGCAGGAGGGAGAGAAGGTCCTGTAGTCCAAGATCAAATTATTAGCATTGTAGATTTTGAAGGAAAAGATGAAACGAGAGAGCTTATAGGTCATACCGATACTATTTTTGGGTTAGCAGTTTTCAAAAATGGCAAAAGATTGGCTTCAGCGAGTCGAGATACAACTATTCGCTTTTGGGATCTGGAAACAAGAACGCAAATTTTTGTTTTAAGGCATTTTATTCCATTAAGTTCGTTAGCTATTTTCAATGATAAGATTTTATGTGCTGGAGATACTTCTGGAGGTTTATGGATGTGGAAGTTACATTTGCAAGCAAATAGCATTAAACCAGAGCTCTTATGGACAACTCATCCGGGTTTAAGCTGCGATCAAGCAGAGATCTCTCAAGCTGTGGGCCTTTCTGAGGCAAATCGGCAACTCATGATTCAACATGGTGCAAAATGAGCTAAAAATTAAGGAGAGAATATGACTTCTCCAAAAACGGTCTCTAGATCTAGTTTTCTTCCTCGGACAACAGAGCTCCCTGTTCAACTAATTCAGCAGCCAGCTCTTAAGAAAAAATATGAGCTCTCTGATGTAGAGAAGAGTTCTTTAGAAGCATTGAATAAACGATTGATGAATCTCGCCAATCTCCAGTCCTATGCTGGAGCCTGTCAGGCCAGCGAGAGCCTCAAGGAGGAACAAGAGACTCTTTTCAAAATTGTCAAGCGATCTAAATATTTGGAAAATGAAAGTATCGCTGCCGTAAATGCCATCTCTATCCTGAACCAGACTGGTTACTCTTTTAGTCGTAAAAACTTAAGAAAAGTTCGTATTCTAGGAGCTTATCTTGAAGGAGCCACTCTCGCATGGGCAGATTTACGATGGGCCGACTTGACAGGAGTAAATTTAAATCGAGCTATAATGAGTTATGCACTTTTCAACCATGCTCAAATGAAAGGTGTAAAATTCGGGCATTTTTTAATTAATTGTGATGACCCAATTGGAGCAATTTGTCTTCTAAGAGATAAAATAATTGGAAGCGCAGGTAAAAAAATTTATTTTTGGAATATAGAAACAGGCCAAGAGCTGCAAAAGCTACAGGTGGATATTATAAAAGTTCAGTTTCTAACTTTATTGCCCGATGGAAAAAAGTTAGTTTTAGGAAGCCAAGGTAAAAGTGTCCATATTTTAGATTTAGAAACAGGCCAAGAGGTCCTAAAACTTGATGATCTTTCATACGGGACCGCTATAGCATTATTATCTGACGGAAAAAGCCTGGCTTTAGGAAGCCAGGAGACTATTTGCATCTGGGATATGGATAGAAGGATTGAGCTAAAAAAACTTCACGAACATGAATCTGAAGTCACAGTATTAGCTGCTTTTCGAAAAGAACAAAAATTAGCGTCTGGAGATTGGAAAGGTAGGATCTTGATCTGGAATTTACAAGCTGGTACGCAGCTCAATAAACTAGAAGGGCACATAGCTTCGATTACTACTCTAGCTTTATTTTCTGATGAAAAAAGGTTAGCTTCTGGAAGCGCTGACAAAAGTATTCGAATATGGGATTTGAGTACAAGCCAAGAGCTCAGAAAATTTACAAGATATAACCAATCGATCGATAAAATCATCTTATTTCCTGATGAGAAAAAAATAGTTTCAACAAGCTACAGCACTATTTGCATTTGGCACGTCGAAACAGGGAAAGAGCTCAAAAGACTTGAAATTCATACAGATAGAATTACGGCCATAGATATTTTTATGGATAGAAAAAAACTAGTTTCAGTAAGCGAAGATAAAACTATTCGCATCTGGGATTTAGATTTAGAAAGCAACTCTTTCGATGAATCAAAAATAAAAGTAAGGGTTTTTTCATTGCAAACAGAGGCAAATTTACTAGCTTTGGGGAGTTATGGAAATATTTATTTTTTGAATTCAGAGACCAGAAGGGAATTAAAAAAGTTTGAAGCGCCTACAGATTTTGTTCAGAGTTTAGCTTTTTGTCCAAAGGGAGAAAAATTAGCTTCAGGTTTATCAGATCAGACTGTTCGTTTATGGAAGGTAGAGACAGGGGAAGAACTCATGAGACTCGATGGACATAAAGATATAGTTCAAACCCTAGCCCTATCCCCAGATGGAAAATATCTGGCTTCAGGAAGTTGGGATAGTTCTGGAGATGATGATAATCCAATTCACATATGGGATATAAAGACAGGCCAAGAACTCAAAAAACTCGAAGGGCATACAAATTGGGTCTGGATTCTAATCATCTTTTCCGACGGAAAGAAATTAGCATCTGGAGATTGGGATGGTGTGATCCGAATTTGGGATGTAGAGGCAGGAAGAGAGCTCAAAAAACTCGTAGGGCATACAAAAACTATCCATTCCCTCGTCGCATTCTCGGATGGCAAAAGATTAGCATCAGGAAGCGCTGATAAAACTGTTCGTATCTGGAACTGCAAAGAAGGTTATGAAATTAAAAAGCTTGAAGGGCATGGGGATATGATTCCGACATTAGCCCTTTTCTCTGATGAAAAAAAATTAATTTCAGGAAGCTATGATAAGACTATATGTATCTGGAATGTAGAAAATGGGCAGAAAATGGCTACCTTGCATCACCCTTTCCTAGTAGAGCAAATAGCTTTCTATAATGATCAACTATTATATGCGCTAATATCAGGAAATTTATGGTTGTGGAACATACATTACGAAGAAAATGATATTAACCCTGAACTACTATGGGTATCACATCCCACTTTTAGCTGATACAATGCTGAGATATCTCAAGCGGTTGGTCTTGCAGAGGATAATCGACGACTTATGACTCATCATGGTACTAAATGAGTTAAAAATAAGGAGAAAACATGACTTTTCCGAATACGATTTCAAAATCCATTTCCTACCCTCGAGCAGCAGAGTCTCCTATTCAACCAACTCAGCAGCTAACCCTTAAGAAAAAATACGAGTTATCAGAAATAGAGCAGAAATGTTTAGAAGCGTTGAATAAGCGATTGATGAGTCTAGCTAGCCTCCGATCCTATGCAGGAGCTTGCGAAGCTAGTGAAAGTCTTAAAGGAGAACAAGAGACTCTTTTCAAAATCGTTAAGCGATCCAAGTATTTTGAAAATGAAAAATTCGCAGCAGCAAATTCAACTGGGATCCTCAATCAAACAGGTTATTCCTTTAGTCGTAAAAACTTGCAAAGGGTTTGTATCCCAGGAGCTTACCTTGAGGGAGCCAACCTTGTAGGTACAAATTTGAGAGGGGCAGACTTGACAGGTTCCAATTTGACAAATGCTGTTATGAATGATGCTCGTTTTAAAGGAGCAAAGATGGGGGGTGTAAGATTAGGTCAAAGGCCTTTATTTCAATGTAAAGATTCTGCCGGTTACTTATGTTTATCTCATGATCAGAAAAGATTAATAGGATATGCAGGCGAAAATGTCTATATTTGGGATCTGGAAACAGGAAAAGAAGTCAAAAAATTCGAAGGACACCCGCCTTGGACGAGTATACGTGATTTAATCCTATTGCCAGACGGCAAAAGATTGGCTTTAGTCCCCCTTGCTGATGATATTATCCGTATCTGGGATTTAGAGTCAGGTCAAGAGATCAAAAGGTTTTCAGTTGATGCTGGATTAAAACAAATTGCTATTTTTCCGCATGGGAAAAGTTTTTTATTAGGATGCGGAGAAAGTATTTCTATCTGGGATATAGAGACAGGCATCAAACTAAAAAGACTCAAAAAATTTAAAAACAACATTGCGTCATTAGCTCTATTTTCTAATGGAACGAGATTAGCCGTAGGGTGCTTAAGCGCTGTGTATATTTTGGATGTTGAATCACGCAAACGACTTCAAAAACTTAAATTGCATTTTGGGTCGGTTAATTTCCTAATTGTAACCTCAGATGGAAAAAAAATAGCTTCAGCTAGCAACCAGGATACAACTATTAATATAGATAATATAGACACAGGTAAAAGATTTCAACTTGTAGGGCATACACACTTTATTAGTGCCTTAGCTTTGTTCCTCGATGGAAAGAAGTTGACCTCAGGTGGCTCGGATAAGGTTATTCGAGTTTGGGATTTAGAGACAGGCCAAGAACTTCAAAAGCTTGAAGGGCATACAGATACCATTAAGTCCTTGGTTGTATTGCCTGATGGGAAAAGATTGGTTTCAGGAGGTTATGATAAGACTATTCGAATCTGGGATCTTGATATAAGTGAAGAGCCTGTACAGCTTAAAGATTCAGCTATACGAGTGAGCGCTCTTGCACTCGATTTTGATTTAAACCTGGTAGTCGCAAGTGATCGTGCAATCCATATTTTAGATTCAACAACTAGTAAAGAGCTCAGAAAATTTGGAAGGATTACAAGTAAGATAGATAATTTAGCGTTATTTCCAAATGGTAAAAGTTTGATATCAAGCAGCTTGCATAGGTTTATTCAAATTTGGGATATCAATGCTGGAGAAGAAATTGCTAGCTATGAGGCGCCTGACGGATCAGCAGTGTCTTTAGTGGTATTTCCCGATGGAGAAAGGTTGGCAACTGGAAGTCGTGAAGGAATTATTCGTATTTGGGATTGGAAAAAAGGTGAACAACTTAAAAAATTTGCGTGCACAGAAGTTAAATTTATTAATAAGTTAGCTCTTTTCTCCGATGGAGAAAGATTAATATCAGGAAGTTCTGATGGCATCATCCGTAGGTGGAATGTGAAGACAGGACAAGTAAAAAAAGAAGAAACTTACGCAGGCTCAATTGAGGCCTTAGCTTTATTTTCTGAAGAAAAAAAGTTAGTTTTCGGAACTTCAGATAAAGCGTTGTGTATTTGGGATTTGGAGAAAGAGCAGAATGTTCAAAATCTTGAAGGACATTTAGAGTCAGTCGTCACCTTAGCGGTGTTCTCTGATAACATGAGGTTAGCTTCAGGAAGTAAAGATAGAATTATTCGCATTTGGGATTTAGCTATTGGTAAAGAGGTTGTCGTCTTACATCATCCATTTCCAATCAAGGCAATGGTACTCAAAAATGATCAACAGTTATGCGCAGTTGATGAATCAGGCAGCTTATGGATGTGGAACTTACAAATGAAAAAAAATAAGATCAAATTCAAGCTTTTATGGGCAACTAATCCGCAACTAAGTTGTGCTAATACAGAAGTTTCTCAGGCCATAGGGCTTTCAGAGTCCAATCGGCAGCTCATGATCCAGCACGGTGCGAAATGAGGTAAAAATAAGGAGATAACATGTCTTCTTCAAATACAGTCTCTAGATCAAGCTCTCTTGCTCGAACAACGGAGCTTCCTTTTCTGTCGGTTCAGCAGTCGACTCTCAAGATAAAATATGAGCTAACAGAAATAGAGAAAAAATGTTTAGAAGCTTTAAATAAGAGGTTGATGACCCTAGCTAACCTCCAATCTTATGCTGGGGCTTGCCAAGCCAGCGAAAGCCCCAATGAGGAACAAGAGATGCTTTTTAAATTTGTTAAGCGATCAAAACACTTTACAAACGAAATAACAGCAGCAGTTAATGCCATCTCTATCTTAAACCAGACAGGTTACTCTTTTAGCCTTAATAAGTTAAAAAGAGTATGCATTCCAGGAGCTTATCTTGAAGGGGCTAATTTATTTGGGGCAGATTTGCGAAAAGCTGATTTGACGCGAGTCAATTTAACAAATGCTGTATTGAGTTTTGCTCGATTCGAAGGGGCAAAGATGGAGAATGCTAAATTAGGTCAAGCACCTACGATCCAATGTCAGTCTCCTGTTTCAGCGCTTTGCGTGGATAAAAAAGGAGAGAGGCTATTTGCAGCTGTTAGCAAAACGATTATGGTTTTGGATTTGAAGACCGGCAAGGAATCGTTAATTGAAGGGCATGCAGAAAGTATAATAGTAATAAAACTATTTCCGGATGACGAAAGATTAGCTTCCGGGGGATACGATCAAGCTATCTATATCTGGGTACTGAAAACACGAAAATATACAAAGCTGGAATATCCTAAAGAAACGACACGCACGACAGCTCTAGAAGTTCATCCAGATGGACAAAGAGTGATTTCTGCGAGTACGGATCAAATAGTTCGTATTTGGGATGTGGTAAATAGAACAGTCATAAGAATGCTAGACGGTATTGATTACAAAGAAAGAACGCCCTACCTCTCTCCAGAGATTACTTCTTTAACTTTTTTTCCTGATCAGAAGAGGTTAATGGCCGGGGGTTCTCATCGTTTGGAAATGCTTTTCTGGAATGTCGAGACAGGAATTTATCGCTATTTCTCTTATAGAGATATTGCCTCTGTTCTTTTTATTCCGGATAAAGAGCAAGTTCTCTTGGGAGATTATGGTTTTGGTAAAATTTCCTTATGTGATCTTCGCATGCATATTGTGATTCCCAAAAGGACCCTTAGAACCTATGAGGGTCATACGGGAACTGTCAATGTACTTGCTCTGTTTCCTGATAAGAAAAGATTTATTTCAGGTGGGGAAGATTCAACGATTCGCATTTGGGATCTTGAGCAAGGACATGAACTCAAGAGATTGGTTGGGCATCAGAAAGCTGTTAAAAGCTTAGTCTTGACCTCTCATGGGGAGGTTTGTATTTCGGGAGGGGAAGATAAGTCGATCCATTTTTGGAAATTAGATCAAATTGAAGTGGATTCAAAGGAGCAGCCAAAATCATCAGCAACTATTTCTTCTCTTCTTTTAATCCCTGAAAAAAAGAGAGTGGTTGTAGCCACTAACGACTACATCAAAATCTTGGATAGTGAGAAAGGAACAGTCGTTAAAGAGCTTACAAATCAAAAAGATTTTGGAAGAAAGGTTGCTTTTTTTTCAGATGGAATAACTCTTCTTTCAGCAAGTGATGATATTCGAACATGGAATGTGGAAACGGGCGAGCAAGAGCTTTATGGGAATAGGGGGTGTTCAGCGTTTGCTCTAATCCCTGATCAAAAAGAATGGATCATAGGAGACAGTAAGGGAAACATTCGAATTTTCCGCTTAGGTCAAAAAGAACCCATCAGAAGTTGGATGGGACATAAACGAGGCGTCAGTGCACTAGCAGTAGATCATCATAAGAAGGAATTAATTTCAGCAGGATCTTTAGACGGTAATATTCTCATTTGGGATTTTACAAAGAAAGGACATATTGACAAGCCTAAAGTGGTTTACGAACAGAGCCCTTATTTAGGCAGTTTTTGTCAGAATGGGGGGCCTTTACAAAGTGGCGGCATGTTCATTGGTGGTGGAATTGTTGATTTGCAACTTTTTCCTCGCTCCAGCAAGATTGTCTTTACTGAGCGTTCATCAGTGGGTTCTCATCTTTATTTCCATTACTTCGATTTAGACAGAAAAAAAGAAATTAAAGTTGAGACGGATTTATTTGTAGGTCCCTTTGCTCATTTTTCGGATGAAAAGAAATTGATCGTACAACGGTTTAAAACTCCGGGCAGTCTAAGTGTACTCAATCTAGATAACCAAAAAACCATTGCTGAAATACCTCATCCTTTTCACATTTCTTCGATGATGCTTCAGGTTGATCGATACTTATATACAGGGGATATTAAGGGAAGTTTATATCTCTGGGAACTGCAAAAGATGGAGAACAATCAGATTCAACCAAAACTTCTTTGGGTGCATCAGCCTCTATTCCTATGTCAGAAAGCAAGAATAAGCGATACTCCTACTCTTTCCTTAGAAAACCGGCGCTTCATGGAACAGAATGGTGCCCTATCGAAATGATAGAATATATCATTACTCTGTTTTCACGCGGACCCAGGTATCGCGGATATTTTCCTGGGAGGTGAGGAGGTGGGCAAAGTGAAGCGAGGAGAGCTGAGGGGAGTTTATGGAGATCAAACCGCGCGTGCGATCATCGAGGTTAAGGTCGTCCAAGATATCGAGGGTAGCAGGGAAAATGCCGTAGGTCTCAAGGTGCGTCCTTCATCCAGGATTTAAACTAGTGGAAATTGATGAGCTGATAAATAAGATCTTTTTTGAACGGGTCTTGGGGTAAGGAAAAGATGCAGATACGATAGAGGTTAAAGCGGTGAGCTAAAGTTTTCTTCAGCTCACCGTCTTTTTCCTAAGCTCCAGAGTCACAGCTGTTGTAGTTTTGTTAAATATTCCTGCTCAGCTTTATCTAGCTCTTCTAACACAGGAAGGACTTTTTGTGCCCATTCGTGTCTTTGGGATTCTTCGGTTATGTCGTTTTGTTCCTTCAAATATCGCTGTAATGTTTCTTCTGTTTGTTTGATTTGAGCCTCGGAGCCTCCTCTTACTCCTAAAAAAGCCCTGCATTTTTCTATCTCTGTAGCAGTCTCTTTATCCTCCGCTGCTAAACTATCGAGCTTTTCTCGGATAGCCTGCTTTTCAGAAAGTACTTTAGATTTTTTTTGTACTGTTAGTAAGGCAGTAATAGTGTCAGTAAGAAGAACTTTAAAGCTGGGCTCTTGTTTAAGTTCGGCGATATATTGCAGGATCATGAACCGAGTCAACCAATAACGGTCCGATTTAATGACAAAATGCTCCAGCTTTTTCTGAACCTTCCTAGGGTGTTTAAATCTTTCATAAACTAACGTGACAAGTCGAGATACTCTGTCACTTTCTTCTAGACGTAAAAGATCGATAAAACCTTGAACTGCAATTTTTTTTGTTGGAACATCCACCTCAGGGCTTTTGATCAAGTCCCTATAAACGGTGGCTAAACATTGCGTATATTGATCTCCTTCTTCAAAAAATGTTTTTTGTAATTGAGGAGTGATGACTTCACCAAAACCTTGGGCATTTGTGATTCGAGTTGCTTCCCAACGCAGTTGATAAACAGGAAAATACCATCCTCGAACCCATTCTTTTTCCAAGTCTTTACCTAAGGCGAATAAGCTCTTGAGGACTCCAAAAACCGACTTGCTTTCCGCTGCTGAGCCTAGTTCGAGAATATGTCCTAAATATTTTGTCCAGACACCTTCGGAGGGTGTTAAACATTTCCCCGCTTGTCTAGCGCAGCTATATTCAAAAATTGCTTCGGCTTGATCCTTTGTTAAATTACTTTTAATGAGAGAGCATTTATCAATGATTTCCTGTTTTGTTGATGCAAACGTGGGCCTGTCCTTTTGCCGCCAGCATTGATGCCAAGTCAGCTCTACAAAAACACGGTAAGCCTTGCTTAGACTTTGGTGGAAAGGTTCCTGATGTTGAAGAGCAGATGATGCAACGATACTATTCAAAGCATCTACAACTGGAGAAACAACCTGGTTTTTTAATGTAGGTTGATTGGCAACTTCCGATTTCACGAGTTCAATACCATCTTTATAAAGAGCTTCTGTTCGTTGAGTTGCTTCCGGAAGTCGAAAGTTAAGGCCTGTTACAGAATCGCAGATGCCACGAGCTTTTTCTGTAACTGATTGAAGAGTAGGTAAAATGTTTGCCATAAAAATCTCCTTTTTTGATTTTTAAACCAGCTAAAAAACTTTATTCACTTAAACCTGATAAGAAAAATGCTGCCCATTGTGAGATGTTTTCTGGATCCTCCTTTTTTGCAAATTTGATTGCTTGCTGTAAAGCTTGAGCCTTGTTGAGCTTAGCCTCTCCATCGCCGAGAAGGTGGCGATAAAATATCTTGACCATTGCGAGCGTGAGGGGAGTATTTGGAAGCGGCCAATAGGTACTTACAGTTGAGCGTGAGCCCGCCCCAAGGAAAGAGTAAACTGGCCCTATAACGCCTTCCCGTTGTATTTTGCCTCTGCCAGAGAAACAACTACTCATAAAGGTGAGTTCAGCTCGGAGAGAAAGCGAAGCGATCTCTAGAGCGTACAAATAACCATTCTTATGCTCTGGATCTCCTGCTAGACGAAAAAAACCTTCGAATACGGAATAAGGGTCTGGTTTTTCCTCGAGCTTGTCTCCTGTTTCCCCGTGGCAAACGAGATGTATCAGTCCGGCTTGAGGAGCTTCTTTTAAAAATCGACGAACAGTCGAATCTAATCCAACTAGTACCTTTTCGGGAGGGGTTTTCAATAGAGGAGCAACAATATCTTGCGCTTCTTTAGGCTCTCCTAAATTATTAAAGGTTGGATTAGGAGTTGTGGGATTACCGATCACTAAAGAGGTCATAGAAGCGTTTCGAGGTAATTGACGAAGTAATTGTAAAGATCTGATCGAAGGTGCAATAGAGATGGCGTGTTTGTCTATTAGGTAATCTCCGTTTTTGCCTTGTAAAGCAGCAAAAGGAAGCTGTGCCAAGAAACTATCAGGGATAATTGTGACGGTTTGTTGCGGGTTTTTTGGAAGGAAATCTTCAATGTCTTCTATAAAGACCTCATGCCATTTAGACAGTTGCCCTTTTAAAATAGCCACTTCCTGAGATGATGCAGGTCCTCCTCGAGTCAATGCTTGCATTTCCTTTAAAACCGGAAGAGGTCGGGATAAAGGCATGCTAAGAAGGTCGCCTTCTCCTCTGTTGGTTTTTAAGAGTTTAGATTGTCTAGGAGGTCTTGTAGGAGGAGGAAGGTTAATAAAAGGATAAGATTGAAATATTTTGCTGGCCTCTTTCATTTCATCGGATAACTTGTTGAACGGTAAGGGTTTCCAGATAATTTCTCCTTCACTAGGAACAATCCATGCGCCCAAACCTTTTTCAGAAAGGGAGCCTAGTGAATAGACGACAAAAGTGGTCTTAAGATCACCGGCAAGCTTTTTTATCTCTTCAACTGACTTGAATTCTTCCGGTTGAGCACTCAGTGAGGGCACTTTTTTTGAAAGAGCAGAGACTAAAGCACGTGATCTTCTAGAGTCTGAGACTAAAAGTGCTTCGTCGGGTTTTTCTCTTCGATGCAGGACTCTCTCTAATCCGATATAAGCTTGAACTTGATTTTCAAAAATTGTAATCTTCCATTGATTGCTGTCTCCTAGCTCGCTTTGCAAATTGGAAAAGAGTTCAATGCTGAAGCGAAACTCTTTTTCTGAATTTTCAAAATCATCGAATGCTAAATAGCAAAATCCCAGATTATTAAGGGCGACAGCCTCCCCAAAACGGTGGCCTAGGTTTCTCGCAATATCGCGCTGCTTTTCATAGTATCCAATAGCCTCTTTGTGCTGTTTTTTATAGTAATGGACGATTCCCAGATTAGCATTTGCTCTTTCCTGCCCGGGGAGGTCTTGACTATCCGATGCAAGTTGGAGATAAAGCTTTAGAGGCTCGAGAGCGTTATCGTAATCTTGGATACCCAGATAGGCCATTCCAAGACTTCCCTGAGCGATCCCTTCTTGCCAAACACTACCAAGGTCTCGTGCTAATCTTAAAGATTCTCTATAGCAAATGAAGGCGTCATCATAGTTCTTGTTAGAAAAATAGGCGTTTCCTAGATGTATGTAACCTCCTGCAGTTACTCGCTTATCTTTAAGATCTATAGCAATCTTTACCCCGAGTTTGCATTTATCAATGGCTTTGAGGTTGTCTCCCAAAGAGTGATAGATATTTCCTAGATTAATATAAGCCGTTGAAAGTTCAGCATCGTTGTTCTGCTCTTCGGCGATCTTTTTATATTGTTTTGCATACTCTAGTGCTTTTGTATATTGACCTAACTGGGTATACAGGCCGCTTAAGCCACTATAAGCTTTTGCGCTTTCGATTAGATCTTCTTCGTCTAAAGGAATTTTTAAAGCTTGCTCGTAACAAGCAAGGGCTAGTTGATATTCGCCTTCCTCGATATACGTATTTCCGATTGCATTCTGGGCTTTTGCTTCTTCTAACCGATCCCCTACAATGCGTGCTGATTCCAAAAGGTTCTTAAAGCTTTCTCTTGCGGCTGGGTACTTGTCTTGTGACATAGAGACACTCCCAAGCCCTGCATGGGCTAATGCTAAACCCGGGAAAAAACCTATGTTGATCGATATTGTTAGACATTTTGTATATGCTCCTGTTGCTTCTGGGTAGGCTTCGGTAGCAAGATAGGCATCTCCCAGAGCAGCATAAAGTCTGGCTTCTTCAAGGTCATCCTGATCTTCAATGATTGCTAAACGCTTATGGAGATAAACAATACCTTGTTGATAATTTGTTCCTTGAGAGTAATAGGTTTGTGCGAGATTGGCATAGGCCTTCTGTACTAATTCTTCATTTGCTAGACTCTGGGCGATCTCAATACATCGTAGATGAGATTGTATAGACGTTTCATATTCTCCCGCTTTTTTGTAAGCGATTCCCAGACTCATATAAGCTTCAGCTTGCAACTCACAATCATGAAGCTTTTGTGCAATCTCTAAACATTGGTTGTAACAAGGAATTGCTTTGCTGGGTTCATTTTGTGAGAGATAGGCTTCTCCCATCCGATTATATAAAGCATTTTCTGTTATATCACGGTATTGCAAGTCGGCTAGTTTTGGAAAATGGGGGGAGTTCAGCCAGCGCAAGCTTTCTTGAAAGTGGTTAATCGCACGCCGTGTATCTCCGACGTATAGGCAGATTTCTCCGACCAACCCCGGGATACGAATTGCAGCAAGCTGTTCTTTAATCGCCTCAATTTGTTCCCTAACTACTTCAGGCGATGGTTGATAAACTCTCTCAAGAGCTTTTGTTACGTCTTTTAAAAGAAATTTGGTCTGCTTGTTAGACTCCAATTCTTTTGCTAGCCGTTCAAGCCAAGCCTTTGCTACATTCTTGATTTCTTCTCCTTTGTTTTGAACGATGCAAATATAGCTTGGATCTCCAACAAGATAAGGTAAAAGCCACAAACGTTCCAACAAATCTTGATAAAGATCGATTAAAGCTGCAGATGCTTCTGCGCTAGAGCACGAATTAAGGGCATTGCTAAGGCTATTTTCTAAAATAAGAAAGTAGGGGATTTGATTGCTTTTAGCATCATTAGCGAGATAACGGAGATGCAATAAAGGTTTTAAGTTGGCAATAACCTTCCTTTGGATGGATTCTATGCTGGTAGCTAAGAGAAGGCAAAATCCCTGCCTAGCTCCAGCGAGATTATCTTCTTTAGCTAGTCTGTTAAGTTGTGCTATCAGGTCATTTGCAGCTACCTGAGATTCCTCAACAGATAGTTTTTTTTCATTTTTGATGAATTGTTGGATTTTATCGATAAGGTCTTCAGAACAAGCAACGGATAAGGGTTTGACGGGCTCCGATAGTCCTACTGGTTTGGTTGCCATGCGAGACTCCTTTGTGAAAACAAGATTATTTTTTAATTAAATTAATAAAATGTAAAGGTAAAATTTGTTTACGATAAAGTTTTCTAGGTGAGAGGTGGGGAAACCTCAAAGGAAGGTAAAAGATACTTGTGCTTTGGAGTAAGGAATGAAAATTCAAGTCTGCTTATAGGAAGCCGTTAAAAATCTAAGGAATGGAGTAAGGGAGGAAGCTTTTCTACTCGGTTTTCACACGGACCCAGGTGTCGCGGATATTTTCTTGGGAGGTGAGGAGGCGGGCAAAGTGAAGCGAGGAGAGCTCAGGGGAGTTCATGGAGATCAAACCGCGCGTGCGATCATCGAGGTTAAGGTCGTCCAGGACATCGAGGGTAGCAGGGAAAATGCCGTAGGTCTCAAAGTGAGTTTTCATCGAGGCTTTGGAGTAGAGGAAATTAATCAGCTGATAGGTGAGGTCTTCTTTCTCGCTGCTCTTAGGAATGCAGAAGTTTTCAATGGTGACAAACGTCCCTTCTTTCGGGATCACATAGCCGACGAACGGGAACTTTCTCATGGTCCTCCAGATATAAGAGCTGGAAGAGGCGACGACAGCGCTATTTTTGGTCGCAAGAAAATAATCAGCCCGGAAATCGGCGTAGGCATTGACATACTGTTTTTGGTTGATCAGCAGCTGGGTGATGTTTTGAAGCTGAGGGTCGGTCAGCTGATCGAGGGAGCCATAGAGATAGTAAGAGGCTAAGACAAGGGTTTGAATGGGATCATTCGACATGGTGATCTTATAGTTGATCACCTCCGGATCGAAGAGCATTCTCCAGCTAGGATTGATTTTCTTGCCGCGGAAAAAATCTTTATCGATCCCCAGGACAAAGAGTTCCCATTCGAACGGGACGGAATATTGGTTGCTAGGATCGAAAGCATGGTTGAGAAGGCGGGGATTGAGGCGGGGATAAAACGAGAATCTACTTTTGTCCAGCTCTTTGAGTAGCCCTTCTTTCACGAGGATCTGTACCGAGTAATCGGAAGGGATAATCAAGTCATAGCCTTCGCCGCCCGTGGCTTTGAGCTTGACGATCATTTCTTCATTGGAGGCATAAAAATTCAGATTGACCTTGATGCCGGTACTTTTTGCAAACTCTGCCACCACGGAAGGATCTAAGATGTCTCCCCAGGCAAACACGTTGATGCTCTTTTTCTCTCGGAAAAATAAGCCTTGAGGCCAATAGAGAATGCCGAAGATCAAGGCGATCCAGAAGATGACAATGAGAGACCTTGTGAAGTACCTCTTGAGCTTCATAGGAAAATGCGACTCCTGCTGCTAAGTTGGAAATAGACAAGAGCTATCAGGCTGCTGATAAACAGGAGAAGGGCGGAAAGCGCGTTCACCACAGGAGAGACGCCTGAACGGATCATCGATAAGATATAAAGGGAAAGGGTTTGGACGGAGCTGCCTGCGCAGAAGTAGGTCAAGATGAAGTCGTCAAACGAAATAATGAAGACGAGGAGCGCGCTGGTGATGAGCGAAGGACGGAGCATGGGGAGCGTGACTTTAAAGAAGGTCTGGATCGGCGTTGCGCCCAGGACGAGCGAGGCCTCGGTGAGTCGGTAATCCAGGTCTAAAAATCGGGCGTAGACCATCGGGATGACAAACCCGAGGCCCAACACCGTATGGCCGATGATGAGTGTGGTGAGTCCTAATGAAATCGAGATGAGGCTGAAAAAACCGAGCAGGCTTACTGCAAGAACCGTTTCAGGGATGATAATGCTGCCGTAGAAGAGGTTGAGGTAACGTCCGACCCGGCCTCCTTGCGCGGCAAAGAAAATGAGGAAGATTCCCATCATCACCGAGATAAAGGTGGAAGAAAGGGCGACGATCAGCGAGTTGCCGAAGGCTTTCCAAAGATAGACCGAGTGGATGAGCTCGCCGTACCATTTCCAGGTAAAGCCTGTCCAAGGAGAAGGAAACCCTTCGCTGTTGAACGAAAAGACGAGCAGCACGATAATCGGCACCCATAGAAATAAATAAGTCGAAGCAATCAGCAGAGCATGCCCAGCTTTTCCAAAAATCGCACGGCGGTAATGCGTATGAAACTTTCTTTTCTCAGCCACGGTCCCTCACAGGTTCAGTAAAGCGGCCCAGAAGCCAATAGAAGAAAACAGCCGTCACAAGAAGGACTGCACAGCTGACGACCATGAAGGCAGCGCCGAGCGAGCCTGTTCCTTCCCCGAGGATGTATTCCGAGACGACGTTGCCGACAAACATGATCTTATCTCCGCCCATCAAGGCAGGAATCGCAAACTCGCCAAACGAAGGGATGTAGACGAGAAAAAAACCGGCCCTGACACCGCGCATGGTCAGGGGCAGAACGATCCGTCGGAACGTCTGCAGCCAAGTGGCGCCCAGGTCAAACGACGCCTCGATCAGGCTGGTATTAAACCTTTCCAGCGAAGTATAGATCGGGAGTACCATGAACGGAAGATAGTAGTAGACCATCATGATGATAATGGCAAAAGGGGAATTGAGCAAGATCACGGGTTGTTTGATCACACCTAGATGTAAAAGAAGATTATTGAGAAAGCCGTGCCGCTCCAGAACATAAAACCAGGCATACACGTGTAGAAGGAAGTTAGTCCAAAAAGGTATGAGCAAGAGGAAGAGAAGAAAGTTTTTAATTTTTCTTCCTTTAAAAGCTAAAAAGTAGGCGAGGGGATAGGCGATCAAAAAGCAGATGATGACGTTGACAATTGCCAGCAGAAGCGAAAATCCAATGACCCTTAGGTAAAGGGGATTGATGAAGTGGGCGATTTTCTCAAATGTGATACTGACATGGCCCGCAGAAGAAGTCTTCAAGAAACTTGTGACAGCGATAATTATGAGAGGGATGTAAAAAAAGAGGATCTGCCAGATCAAGGCTGGGATGCCAATGGCAAAGGGGCGGTCTGAGACAGGCGGACGCAAAAATTTCATTTTTCCTATCTCATTTTTCCAGTATCACAACGTTTTCTTTCTGCCAGTAGAGGTTGACTTCATTGTCGTAATCGATGACCTGCTGGGGAAAATGTTCTTCGTTTTGCTCGAACACCTGGAGCTTCATATGGTTTTTGAGGAGGATGTTGTATTGTGTGGAGCGGCCGTGATAGACGATCGATTGAACAACTCCTTTGACGTTGTTCGAGAAGTTTTTAACCTCTTTTTTGGAGATGAAGATTTTTTCGGGACGGATGCTGATAAGAATATCGCAACCTTCCGACATCCAAGGCTTTTTTTGAGCAATGTCGAGTTTAAAGTGGCCGAGGTCGGGGATTTCGATTTCGGGCTCGGCCGTATCCAGATGTCTCAAAATGCCGCTGAGGATATTGGTCGTCCCGACAAATTTAGCCACAAAAGAGGAATGGGGAAATTCGTAGATTTCCTTAGGGGTACCGATTTGCTCGATCTCTCCTTTGGAGTTCATGATGGCCATTTGATCGGCCACGGTTAGCGCTTCGAATTGATCATGAGTCACATAGACGAAGGTCGTTTTAAGCTTGTCTTGAAGCTCGATCAGTTCGATGAGCATTCTTTCCCGGAGTTTGAAATCTAGGGCTGCAAGGGGTTCGTCAAGGAGGAGTACATCGGGCTCATTGACAATGGCGCGGGCCAGAGCCACCCTTTGCTGCTGTCCGCCGGAAAGCTGGCTCGGCGACTTGTAGATATGGTTCTCGAGATGGAAGGCTTCGAGGATTTTAAAAACTTTTTGCTCGATGACGATCTTGGGAAGTTTTTTGAGGCGCAGGCTGTAGGCGACGTTATCGAAGACATCCAGGTGGGGAAAAAGGGCGTAGTTTTGAAAAACAATATTAATGGGGCGCTCGTGGATCGGCACATCGGTGATATTTTCGTCTCCCAGGTAGATTTTGCCGTCGTCGGCCTTCTCCAGGCCGGCGATGAGGCGGAGCAAGGTCGTCTTCCCGCAGCCGCTAGGGCCTAGAAGAGCGAAAAATTTCCCCGCAGGGATCGTCAGGCTGATATCATTGATGATCATCCCGCCGCTAATGGACTTTTTGAGCTTATCGAGCTTTATACTGCGCATGGCGAAAATTTTAATGGACTCTGGATTTTATTCCACATAAATTGATACAAATAACCTAACTTTATGGAAAAACGCAAGTTAATCATTATTGGTTCTGGTCCTGCTGCCTATACAGCCGCCATTTATGCGGCTCGCGCCAACCTTCAACCTTTAGTTTTTGAAGGTTTTAATGCTGGTCCTCCTGGCGGCCAGCTCATGACAACAACGGAAGTCGAAAACTATCCTGGTTTTCCCAAAGGGATTATGGGCCCAGAGCTCATGGACCTTTTCCGAGAGCAAGCTCAAAAGTTCGGCACCACTTTTATCACGGAAGATGTGACCCATGTCGATCTTCAGAGCCATCCTTTCAAGGTCGAAGCTCCTTCCGGCATTGCGGAGGCAGAAGCCCTTATTATTGCCACAGGGGCGACTGCCAGGCGCCTACAAGTGCCCGGCGCCAAAGATGGGGAATTTTGGCAAAAAGGCGTGACCGCCTGCGCTGTCTGCGACGGGGCAGCCCCGCTTTTTCGGGATAAACATCTCTATGTTTTTGGAGGAGGAGATACCGCTGTCGAAGAGGCGATTTTCTTGACCAAATTCGGCAGTAAAGTTTTTATTGTCCACCGGCGTGGAGAGCTGCGCGCCTCCAAAATCATGGCCGAGCGGGCTCTGAAGCATCCTAAGATTGAGATCATTTGGAACCATGTGCTCACAAAAGTGGAAGGCGACAAAGTCGTTCGTTCGATCACTTTGCAAGACGTCAACACCCAAAAAGAGACAAAGCATGAAGCCGCCGGCGTCTTCTTTGCCATCGGGCATGAGCCCAACACCGGGTTCCTGAAAGGTCAATTGGAAGTCGAGCCGAACGGATATCTCAAAGTCATTAAGGGTACCACGCAGACCAACATCGAAGGCGTTTTTGCAGCGGGGGATGTGCAAGACCCTGTCTATCGCCAAGCCATTACAGCGGCCGGAAGCGGCTGTATGGCTGCGCTAGACGCCGAACGTTGGCTCTCTGTCCGAGAACATGCGCATGCGTAAATTTTGGCTCTTTTGCTTGCCGGTCTCGCTTTGCGCCCTAGAGATCGAGCCCTGGTTTTGCGATATCTGGGAATTTACCTTCACCCCTTCTTATACCTATGGCCGGTTTCATAAGGTTCAAAACGGTCATCTGAAGAGCTCCTTCAATGAACATATCCTGGCGTTTGATCTGGCTGTCCCTCCGTCACAAAATTGGGAGCTGAATGCCGATGTCGAGTTTGCCGACACGACCCAGCAGTCGATGGGTGCTCGGAGCGGGGCCTTCCAAGCGCGATATTTATGGTTAGATGATGTGCAAGGCGACCCCGTTTCCCTGACGACGGGCCTGAGCGCCCGCGCGGTCTCGGGCCGTAGCTTAAGGGATGTCAGCTGTCCTTATCATTCTCATGCTAACTTCGAGGCGAATGCCTCGATCGGCAAGGAATGGGACCAAGGCTTTGATTGGCATACCAGGATTTACGGTCTCGGTGCTGTGGGGATGGGGAATCAAGGATACCCTTGGACACGTGCCTTTATCACCTTGGAAGGAAATCTCCGTCACGCTCACCGCCTAGGGGCTTTTGCTGAAGGATATATGGGTTTTGGCAATCAGGATCAGGTTCGTGTCGATCATTTTCATGGCTATGCTTTCATTCGGCATCGTAGCATCGATATCGGGCTTCAATATACCTATGCCTTTGAAATCTGGGGAACATTGTCCTTTGCTTATACAAGGCGGGTGTATGCTAAATCCTTTCCAGAAAAGGTGAATTTCTTTACGGTTAGTTATATGCTGCCGTTTTCTTTATTTTGATCCATATAAGGCCGGCGTATGCCGGCCTCGAAGAAATGTTATAAGGATTTAAGGTGGCGGCTCATTCTTTTGAGCGCGGTAGATAATTTGTTCAACTTTTGCGACAGTTTGTGTCTTCGCATTTTATGTTGCTTAGTCTCGAAGTGCCCTTTTCTTGGTTTATGCATAACGGTATCCCTTTTTTATGATTTAAAAAAACTTGATACGGCGGCCCAGCCTTTTAAGTTCTCTAGAAAACTGGTTGAGTTTTTGCGCGATCTTTCTTTTCAGTTTTTTGTGATATTTTGTTTCCATTATTTTCATAAAGCCTCTTTTATTTATGCCATTTCTGACGATATTAATTTAGCAAATAAATATTTATTTATTATAAACTTGCAACTAAATTGCAAATAATTGAGAATTAATTACTTGATGCGGATGGCAACCGTAGCGACGTAATTCTTACAATGGCTGATAGACAGAAGAACTTCAGGATGGTTAAGCTTGCTCTTCAAGGTATCGGAGAAAAAGACCTCAGGTTTGCCTTGTTCGTTGTTGAGGATTTCGATATCGAGGAAAGAGGCTTTCTCTCCAAAGCCTGTGCCCAAGGCTTTGACAATGGCCTCCTTTGCAGAAAAGCGGGCGGCATAATGGGGCATCGGATCGGAATATTTCGAGCAGTAAGCTTGTTCGCGCTTGGTAAAAAGTTTCTCGATAAAACGGTCGCCTTGGTTTTCGATGGCCTCCCGGATCCGATCGATCTCTAGGATATCATTGCCAAGACCCAAAATGGTGCTTGGGGACATTATTGGTCCTCATCCTCATCGATAGGTTCTTCATAAGGCATATGTCCCTCTTCATCCGCCACATTGCAGAAAATCATACGGCCTGAAGTCGTATGTTTGACCGAGAGGACTCGGGCTTCGATCGTTTCGCCGATATAATCCCCTCCTCCGTTCACCACGACCATCGTGCCGTCTTCGAGATAGCCCACCCCTTGACGAGGCTCTTTTCCATACCGTTGGATTTTGATCTTAATGAGCTCGCCGCCTTCCATGAGCGGTTTTAAAGCATTGGAAAGGGCATGGATATTGACGACGGTGATCCCTTCGATCGTTGCCATTTGAACGCGGCTGATATCGGCGCTCAGGATGTTGGCGTCAAGCAGGCGGGCCAGGCGGACGATTTTTCCCATCATATCTTTGACTTCAGGGAAATCGGTATCGTTGTACTTGAGTTCGAGATGAGGTACAGCTTCGAGTTTTTTAATGACTTCTAGGCATCTTTTGGCTTTGCCTTTCGAGTGTTCGTCTCCCATCTCGGCCTGTGCATAGAGTTCTTTAATGACAAAGCGAGGAAGAATCAGCTGGTGGTCTAAAAGGCCTGTGGAGGTCAGGTCGATGATGCGAGGATCCGCTAAGACAGAAACATCGACGACGAGGTCTTTTTTCTTTTGTGCGGCTTGGGTTAAACGGACAAAAGGGATGCTGACATAGAGCTCGTCGCTCGATCTCAGCGTCATGATGGTACCTAAATAAACTCCGAAAAGGAAAATGGCGATTTTGATGATTTCGAGGGTTTTTGGTTGTAAGATGATCGAGGCTCCGCTGATATCTAAAATTGCAGAGAAGACAATCAAAAGGGCTTGCCCCATCAAATAGCCGATGAAAATGCCGATGATCGCGATATTGAAAGACCGCAAATTGAACCGTCGGAAAAGCCTATCAAAACCGATCAAGATGCCGCCGAAAACAACTCCAAGCAGCACGCCGAGCACCGTGTTGCCGAACGTATGGCCTCCGGGTGTCGAGTGCATGTAGATCGTCATAAAAATAATACTCAGAATAACAAAAAAAGTTCTCAAAAAAGTTAGTGAAATATTCATAAGCTATTAAAATCCTTTTTTTAGGGAGTCTACCTTTAAGATTGTTTTTGGACAAGCTTCTATGTCTTGCAGTTTAAGGTTGGATTTATTTGGATGGGGGGCAAAATAGATAAATTATTCAGAGAAAAGGCAGCTCTTCATCCGCAGGCGAGATAATTTTGTTTTTTAATAAAACAAAATCGCTTTAAATTTTTTGATATTAAATCAATTGTATTTGAGTTCTGTTTTATTGTAGATGAAATTAAACTTCCCTGCGTGGAATGAATAATTTTTCCACATAGGAGAAAAAATGAAAAAACTTATGACTCTTGGTCTTCTTGCTTCTTCGCTCGCTTTTGCGGATGAAGCTCCTAACACGGAGACAATGCTAGCTGTGCCTGCAGACGAAACAGAATCTGTTAAAGCTTCCTATGGATATGTCAGTTTGGGTCTGGGCCCTTTCCCGATTCCTTTACCCCTCATGGGTGTAGGCGGAAGATATCAGAATGGGCATCACGGATTTGATGGCTCACTTCAATTTTTCACCTCGGGTAAGGTTTTTACAATTGCGAAAGAAAACTTCGACTATCTCTATTACTTCAAGCCTAACCTCGATTCTCAGTTTTATGCAGGCGGCGGAATAGGTGTTACAGAGGTGATTTCTGATGGCCGATTACAGGCGTTTCTTTCTCCTCAAGTCGTTTTAGGAAAGCAATATACCAATAAAGCAGGCGACGTCCGGTATTTCCAAGCCCAGATTGATCCTGCCTTCTTGGACTTGAACAAAGTTCATAAAAAGAAGCACTTTCACGGGGTAGGAGTTTTCCCTGCTATCGTGATCTCATATGGTATCTGCTTCTAAGGTTGAGCCTGTTGTCGCGACGCAAGTCGCGACAGCTCTATCGCTTTTAATATCTCCTTTTGCCAGAATAGCTTTATGATTTTATCCAAACGTACGTGGTTTATTATTTCGACGATCTCGTGGCTGGGCATTGGCATTATGCTGCTCATGAAAGGGCTCCGTTTAACGGTCGCTGCTGCTGAGCAGGCAGCCGGCGCGGCTCCGCTCTTAAACATGTTTGTTTCCTTAGCAGGCAGCCGGCAGCAAGCCGCTCTCTTGATTATTTGCCTGAGTCTTTTTATCGGCTTTATCAAAGGGCGCGTGATTTTGGCCAAGACCGTAAGCCGCATCGCTAGCCGTATCAACCTGCATCCCGAGGGCCTAACTCTGAAAGAAGCCTACGATAAAAAATACTGGATTATCCTGGGTCTCATGATGGGGATTGGCATGTTATTTCGCGTGCTTCCTATCCCAGGAGATATCCACGGAGGAATCGATGTGGCCATCGGTTCAGCGCTGATCAACGGCGCTATGCTCTATTTTAGACATGTCTTAGCTCCTGAAAAGCGTCACTTGTGATAATCGCTTCCGCGGTTGATCTCATAGGCTCGATAAATTTGTTCGAGCAAAATGAGTCGCGTAATTTGGTGAGTAAAGGTCAAAGGGGAGAGGCTCCAGAGAAACGAGGACTGGGCCTTTAGAGCAGGGGAGAGACCTTCCGCTCCTCCGATCACAAAGGCTAGCCTGGAATGATAGTTGATAGCAGCTTTAGAGAGCCATGCAGCAAATTTCTCACTGGTCATCGACTTCCCTTGAGGATCTAAAGCAATGAACTTTCCTTCTTTCTTGGAAAACTCTTCTAATTGAACATCGTTTTTTGCTAAAATCCATTCAAAGGTGCAAAAAGGCCTCAGCCGTTTTTCATATTCGGCAAGGGCCTCCTGAAGCCAGTTTTCTTTACTTTTGCCGATCGTGAGGATTTTAATTTTGATCATGCTCAGTTACTTTTATTGGGACCCGTCCAAAGCTTTAATCCCTTGGAACCTGCCTCTGCTGGGTAGGCCCCTCTTATGGTACGGATTTTTGTTTGCCCTGGGTTTTTTGGTCGCTTATGGGGTTTTCCTCAGTCTATTAAATTCTCTATTAAGGCACGAGAAGGCAAAAGAGGTCAAAGCAAATAGCAAAAAAATTGCCGATAATCTGACTTTTTATGTCATCTTAGGTGCTGTCATCGGTGCCCGACTCTTTGATGTCCTATTCTATGAGAACTGGAGGGCGATTGAAGCGGATCCTTGGTCTGTGATCAAAGTATGGGAAGGAGGACTTGCCAGCCATGGCGGTGTGGTGGGCATCCTGGTAGCGCTGGCAATCTTTCAAAAAAGGCATCGGTTCTGTTCCTGGGGGCATCTTCTGGATCTCCTTGTGCTTCCGGCTGCTGTCGTCGCATTTTTTATCCGGATCGGCAATTTCATCAACCAAGAGATTTTGGGAAAGCCTACGGACGTACCCTGGGCGGTGATTTTTGGCCATCCCGCGGATGGGAGTTTTCCGGTGCCCCGACATCCCGTCCAACTCTATGAGGCCTTTTATTATCTGTCAATTTTTGTGGTACTTTGGGTGCTGAAGAAGAAATGGAGCCGCTGGAAAGACGGCAGGCTCTGCGGCCTTTTTCTGATCATGATTTTTACTTTCCGGTTTTTTGTGGAATTTTTCAAAGAAGAGCAAAGCTGGTGGCTCTACGGATCACCCACGACTATGGGGCAGCTACTCAGCATTCCGTTTGTTCTTTTCGGGTTATACTTGGTGCTGAGAAAATAGCTTCTGATCAAAAGGAAGAAGAGGAAGCTGCCTTTTACAGAGCTGCTCCAGTTCTTCTATCGGAAGTTTCTTATGCCATTCCAAGAACCGTTCGACGGTCGATTGTGTGGCTGGTGCGGATATGTACCATTCAAACTTAGTAAGAATCTCTGCACGCACTCTCACATAGGGAGCAAATTCTGCTAAAGCAGGATATTTTTCTATATATTCTTCGACAGTTCCTTTTCGGCGGAGATGCTCGAGCAGTTTGTTATTTTCGATGCGGAGGCACCGATAGACGAGATCGCCTTGCAGCGTCCAGAAGTTGATTTTATGTTCAAGTTCAATCCAGTTGGCGGACGCAGCCATTCCTTGAGCTTTTTTAAAGAACTGGTCGGCTGTTTCAGAGGCGCTCTCGTTGCCTTGGTCAGGATTATCGATGAGAAGATTAACGGTCTCTTGCTCGATGTTGTTGAGAGAATAAAGCCCTTCGCGGACCTCTGCTTGAAGCTCTTCTTGCGAAAGGAGGGGTTTTTTCCCAGAGGTTTCCAGCATCAATTTGAGGATCAATTTATCCCAACTATCAAACTCATCATAAGGATTGACCATGGGGGGCACTTGGACAGGGGGAATTAAGTGTCTTTCCACAGCCCAGATGGTCTTTGTGATGTGTTTAAGCATCGGCCGGATTCCATCATAGGCGGCCAGGCATTCGCTGATTTTCATTGCCAGCTGTTGGGCAAGAAGATAGGGATGGAAAGAGAAGCTCTTCTTAGCTCCGAGAAACTGTTTGAGATTTTCTCGGATCAGGAAACCAAGATTCAACGTTCCATCGCGTGTCAGGGCTTCTTTTTGATTTTCGAAAGCTTGGGAAAAATACGCAACTTTTTCCCAGATTTTTTTCAAAGCCGATACTCCTAAGCGGTAATGAGGAAATAAACGGCGGAACTCAGGAGAAATCTTTTCGATGAGCTTTTCTTGTACATAGACCGACCATTTTTTTGCAGTGCCGGCATTTTTGAATTCTTCTTTGACCTTGCGAGTGAGAAAGAGATTTAATTCAGAATAGGGATCATGAAGTTCGGGAGACTCATCAATAGGATGGGAAAGCGCGGTAGCTACTGCAGACGACGGATCGGCAATGACCTCAGACCCTTGTGTATGGGGGGTTGCCGTTTTTTCGCCCATGAGAACCCTCTTATCCCACCGCTGCTTTTTTCTTCAATATTTTTTGAAAAAAATCTTTATGTTTTTTTTACAGTTATTCTGAGCTCCGATTTTGTCTTGACAGAGGCAGCAAGACGCATCATCATGAAAGCTATGAAGAAATCGATCCTTTGTTTTCTTTTTGCTTGGATGCCTCTAGCCGCCATTGCCCAGGAGGGTTACATGCCTGACTACCGTTTTGATGGAAAAAAGTACATTTTATCCGAAGAGGAATGGGAAGAGGTTTTACCCCCGGATCAGTTTCGAATTTTAAGAAAGGATGGCACGGAGCCGGCTTTCGGCAACGCTTATTACGATAACCAAGAAAAGGGGATTTATTTCTGCGCAGGCTGCGGCCTTCCGCTTTTCAGCTCCGAGGAAAAGTTTGATTCGGGGACAGGCTGGCCGAGTTTTTGGCAGCCGATTTGCCCGGAGAATGTCTATTTAACCGAAGATCACAGCCTACTCATGACAAGGATTGCCGTCTCTTGCATCCGATGCGATGGCCATTTAGGCCATGTCTTCAATGATGGGCCGCCTCCCACCGGCAAACGGTATTGCATGAACTCCGGCGCTCTCCAATTCCTCCCGAAGTAAGGGGTCGTGATCGACTATTTATTTGAATAGGCGACACCGGCGACAGAGTCGGCAGCTCCATAATAGAGGAGCCAGCGGCCTTGATGGTGCACCAGCCCTTGCACAAAGACTGTTCCATCGACATATTGTCCACGGGTTTCATAGGGTCTTTCGGGTCGGAAAAAGCATTCTTCTGTACGAGTGAGAATTTGGGTGGGATCATGAGCTTCGAACAGGACTTGTCCTGCAGAATAAGCCCCAGGCCCAATGGTAGGATCGCCGTTTTCAGCGGCATTTTTCCCGTTGTAGATGAGGACGATTCCCTTCTGGGTCAGGAGAGCGGGCGGACCAGATTCTACGAGGGCGCTGTCAAATTTTCCGGGGCGCGGCGCTAAGATGACGAGAGGTTTGCCGCTATGATCGACAAGAGGCTGCCAAGAAATTAAATCATCGGATGTTGCCAGATGGACAGTTCCCTCACCCCAAAACATCCAATATTTCCCTTGGATTTGCGTGGCAATCAGCCGGTCTCCCTCTAAGCGGCACACAATCGATCCTGATTTGGACCATTGCCTTCCGAACTTGCCTTCATGGGCATGGTCAAAGACATAGCCGTGCTTTGTCCAATGCATAAGATCAGTTGAAGTCGCAACACCTAGAACCGCAACCTTTCGATTCCACTGCGTGTAGGTCATGACATACATACCGTCTTCGGTTTCGACAAGGCGGGGATCTTCACAACCTCCCGGCCATTCATGAGCTGTTTGGCTGTCTTCGTCGGGGAAAAATATTGGCAAAGTTTTTTGTTTGAAATGAAAGCCGTCAAAACTTTCGGCTAAACCTAAGCGAGAGGTATGTTGGCCTATTCCTTGGCTAAAGTTATCTTCAGCTCGATAGAAGAGATAAACCGTGCCATGCCGGACAACGGCTCCTGGGTTGAAGGTATGTTCGCCTTCCCAGGGGACTTCTTTCTTTTGGACAGGACAATAAAAATGCGACTCGGGGTTCGGATAGAGGATGGGGTTTGCAGTATCGAACCTCTCAAAAAATCCCAATTCCCATCCTTGAGGTGCCTCAGCAGCAAGTGCAAAGGAGAAGGTGAGCGCCAGAGTCAAAAAAATCTTTTTCATAGTCATTTGTCCCCTTATTTAGATTGCAGATAGAATAAACCTTCAAATCGCCGTCGTCAATTTTAGAGTTCAGTTTTTGGTAGCAACAATAGCGATCATCCAAATTTTTTAGACATCTTCATCTTCTTCAATGTAGGCAATACAAGAAATTTCAACCCGGACATCCAGGGGAAGTTTAGCCACCTGCAGGGCTTGCCGGGCTGGTTTGACCTCCGAGGTGAAAGATTCTGCGTAGATTTTATTCATGGAAGCGAAATCTTCGAGATCTTTGAGATAGACTTCAGCGCGGACGACATTTTCAAAGCCGCAGCCAGCAGCTTCTAAGACAGCCTTGATATTGGCGAGGACTTGGCGGGTCTGCCCTTCGATAGAGATTTCTTCGACCTTGCTGGTGGCAGGGTTGATCGGGAGCTGGCCCGAGACAAAGAGCAGCTGTCCGGCACGGACGGCTTGCGAGTAAGGCCCTATGGCTTTGGGAGCATTTTCAGATTCAATCTTGAACATGAGAGGGATCCTTGTTATGATGCGTCAAAGAATATAAACAATTTGCCATTAGGAGGGAATATGAACCATGCCATGATCGGCGGACATCTAGGAGCCGACCCCGAAGTCCGTTTTACATCTTCAGGACAAAAAGTGACGACCTTGCGTGTCGCTGCGCGTGCGCGCCGCAGTGGAAAAGATGAAACCATCTGGTGGAAAGTGACCATTTGGGGAGATCAATTCGACAAGATGATTCCTTATTTCAAAAAGGGAAGTCCGATTTTCGTCATGGGAGAGCTTAATAAACCTGAAATTTTCACCGATCGCGATGGGAAACCTCAAGTCTCGATGAGCTTGACAGCTTACAATATCTCCTTTAGTCCCTTCGGACGTCCTGACAGCGGCGGCTCCGAAGGCGGCCATGATTCTCATTCTTCCCATCATTCGCATGGTGAGACAGCCTTTGCCAATGCAGCGGAACCGATTGCCCATGGACAAGGCAAGGGTGGTCCTGCATTTTCTGATGATGAGGTGCCGTTCTGATGCAACTTCACTCTGCAAGCTCGTTTTCTGCAAGGCCGGCATCCGATGTTTTGATTTTGCCTTTTTGGCAAGAAGGAAAAAAAGCCGAGCCTGCCTGCCCTGCACAGGAACTGCGATCTCTTTATGCGCCTGCGATAGAAGAGGATTTTAAGGGAAAAGAGGGGGAGACCCTTTTTCTCTATAAAAAGGAAGGCAAAGAATCCCGTCTTCTTTTATTGGGGCTGGGAAAACAAGCAGAGTGCCATGCGGAAACTCTCCGAAGAGCGTATGCGGCAGCTCTCAAAATGTGCCGCCAAAAGAAATTAAAACAGCTCTCTGTTGCTCTTCCCGAAACAGGATTTCCTGCGGCTTATGCTGTAGCAGAAGGGCTTTTAATGGCCAATTATGCTTTTGACCAGATGAAATTTTCTAAAGAAGAGGCGTGCCCCTTAATCCAGAAAATCTGCTTGGTGGGGATTGATAAGGAGACGCTGAATAAATGCCATGAGGCACGCACAATTGTGGAGGCCGTGAACTTTGCTCGGGATTTGATCAATGGCAATGCCGACGATGTCACCCCTCAAATGCTAGCAAAGACAGCTCGGGAACTTGCAAAAGAGTCTAAGGCGATCTCTACGACAGTTCTCGACAAAACAGCGATAGAAAAGCTCGGAATGGGCCTTTTATTGGCCGTCAATCGAGGCTCGACGCGCGACCCTGCATTCATGATTGTGGAGTATAAAGGCAATCCTAAATCGTCCGATTTAACAGCGATCGTGGGAAAGGGCATCACCTATGATACGGGAGGCCTTCATCTGAAGACCAGCGGCATGGAGACGATGAAAGACGATATGTCCGGAGGCGCTGCCGTTTTGGGAACGATCAAAGCCGCCGCAGCCTTAGGTCTTAAAGTGAATATTGTCGGAGCGATTGCTTCCACCGAAAATGCCATCGGGCCCAGCAGCTATAAAATGGGGGATGTTTATAAAAGTTATAGCGGAAAGACCGTCGAGATCACAGATACTGATGCCGAAGGAAGGCTGGTCCTGGCCGATGCCGTCAGCTATATTGAAGCTACTTACAAGCCGTCCCGGATTATCGATCTCGCCACTTTGACCGGAGGTATCCTCGTTTCCCTGGGAGAAGAAGCTTCAGGGCTTTTTTCCAATGACGACCGGCTTGCGGAAGATTTAACGAAGGCAGGCAACCATACCTACGAAAGGCTCTGGCGCTTTCCTCTTTACCGCGAATACAAAGAGGGATTGAAGTCGCCGATTGCCGATATGAGGAACTCTCCGCCGGCTCGCAAGGCCTCTTCCATAATGGGCGCGCTGTTCATCCAAGAGTATATTAAAAAAACTCCGTGGGCTCATTTGGATATTGCGGGGACTGCTTTTTTATCAGGGCCTCGCCACTACCATACAACCAACGCCACAGGAGTCGGTGTCCGTCTTCTGATTGATTTTTTAAGCCGCCATGAAAAGAACCTTTAAAGTCTCCTCCCGCGAAAAAGGGCAACGGCTGCTCGCTTTTTTGCGGGAGAAATGCCCCGACGCTCCTTCTGTCAAAGCCTTGAAGCGGAGCATCGAGAGTAAAAACTGCACCATCAATGGCAGGATAGAAACCTTTTCGACCCATATCCTCAAAGCAGGAGATGTGGTGGAGATTGAAATTGAGAGAGAAACTCCTGCCACTTATAAACCGTTGCTCCTCTGGGAAGATACCGTCTTAGCCGCTTATGATAAGCCGGCAGGGGTTGTCTGCGAACAAAAAGCCTTTCCGGGGAAGCTTGTCCATCGGCTGGATAAAGAGACATCGGGTGTTGTCCTGGTGGCGAAGAACGAGAAAACTCTCCAGCAGATGATCGAGATCTTTAAACAAAAAAAAGTGCAGAAAGAATATCTCGCCCTTGTCGATGGACTTGTACGGGATAAAAAAAAGACGATTATTTCTAAGCTAGCGCCCCGGCATCATTACCAAGGACAGACTCTCTATGGATCGAGCCCTGGAGGCCAGGAAGCGATCACCGAGTGGGAACTCCTTGGAGTTGGAAACAAATCTTCCTTGCTTCTTTGCAAGCCGATCACAGGAAGGACGCATCAACTCCGCGTGCATCTCAAAGAATCGGGCCATGCCATTGTAGGGGACTATCAGTATACAAGGGTTTTTCAATGCCCCTATGAGGCCAAAAGACATCTTTTGCACGCTTACAAAATGGTCTTTCCTCATCCCACGACCCATGAAAAGATCGAGATCATTGCGCAAGTTCCGCGCGATTTCATCGAGGCTCTAGAGACTGTGGGTATGGCTCATCTTCTTCAGCTTTTTCACACCGAAAAAGAGCAGGATCGCCGGAATCCACGACACTAGGACGAAAATATTGAAAAAACGCGATAGCTCCATCGTCGCGACAAGCCCTGCTATCAATCCGCCGGCATAAAAAGCAACTCCTACGCATAAGTACCAAGCCCCGACGAGAAAGGCGGTATAACGGCGAGGGGAGAGGCGGGTGACCATCGAAAGACCAATCGGCGCTAGCAGCATCTCTCCGAGCGCCATGAAAGCATAAGCTCCGATGAGATAAAAGGGGCTGACAGCGGCCTCTTGCGCTCCCTCGGGAATGTGCTTAGCTCCGACTTGCATCAGGTAAAAGCACAGGCCCATGGCAACTAGACTGTAGACTGTTTTGAGAGAAGGGGAAGGGTCGAGTTTTCTTTTAGCAAGAGTTCTGTAAAGCCATGCAAGCGGGAAAGCTAAAATGACAAGGTAAAGGCTTTCCAGGGAAAGCAGCCAAGAGGCGGGCATATTGAAAGATCCGATCTGAAGGTCGGTGAATCGCAAGGCAAAAATACTCATCGAAGACCAGCCTTGGTTATAAGACATCCAGAACAAGATGGAAATCAGCGACAGGATGCAGATCACGATAATGCGTTGTTTTTCCTTGTTATTCAGAGAAGTTTTCTTTTCAACTGTTGTTGTACGCTGTCTGAGATGCACCTGCGCAAAAGTCGGCTTTTTCATGATTTTCAAAAATACCAATAGGCCGACTATTTGAACGGCTGCCGCTACAATAAAGGCCCAGGCCCATAAATTGGCATGTCCCAATGCTCCGAGAATAAAAGTCGCAAGAAAGGTCCCGATGTTGACAGCGGAGTAATAGATGGTAAACCCTCCTTCCTGTAGGTCGTGTTGGCCTTGATAGAGGTGCCCTAAAATAGTATAGACGCTCGGTGTAAAAATGCTTGCCCCCAGGGCTGCAGAAAGCAGGGCGACATAGAGTAAAAAAGTGTTTCCCGTGGCTAGCAATAAGCATCCGATAGCAGTCAATATACAACCAAAAATCACACCGGCGCGATAGCTGGTCCGGTCGGCAATAAAGCCGCCTAATAAAGGCAGCGCAAAGGCAACTCCTGTAAAAAGTCCATAGAGATGGGTCGCACTCTCATCGGAAAATTGATGCTTTTGGACTAAGAACAACACTAGGAGGTTCCCAATGCCCCAGAGCGCAAACCGCTGGCATAACTCAATAAAAGATAAAAAATACATTTCCTTGGGATGCCTAGACATAGTTTGTTCCTTTCTTCTTTCCTTATCTGAAATTGTTTTATTTTGCTATAATCGTTGCCAATCTATGAATTTTTTAATTGTCAAAACTTCTTCTATAGGAGATGTCATTCAGACGTTTCCGGTTGTCGAGTATTTAAAGAAGAGATATCCCGATGCTCATATCGATTGGGTCATTGAAAAAGAATATTTAGGGCTCATTCAGGCTCATCCCGATATCCGCCGAGCGATTCCTTTTAGCTCCCGCACCTGGAGAAAAGCTCTTTTTCCTCTGAGTACTTGGAAAGAAATGAGGGAGTTTTCAGCGTGTCTTCGCCAAGAAAACTACGATATTCTTTTTGATTTGCAAGGCAATACGAAATCGGCCGTGATCACGGCTTTAGCCAAATCGAGAGAAAAAGTCGGGCTCGGCTGGAAATCGGTGCCGGAGTTTCCAAATTTTTTTGCGACACGGCGCCATATTGATATCGAGGAGACGCTCCAAGTTCAACAACGATACCTGCAAGTGGTCCAGAAATTTTTTGAAGATACCGGCTCTTTCATTCCACAGGGTGTTATTTTGAGGCTCAGCCCCGAAGATGAGACAGAGTTAACTTCTTTACTCGTTTCAGAGGGGCCTAAGGTCATGATTGCTTGCGGATCGCGATGGGTCAATAAAAAACTCACTGAAAAAACTCTCGAAGAAGTCGTTCAAAAAATCTCTCAGCAAGAAAGACCTTACTTCTATTTTATTGGGGGCAGCGCAGGGGAGAAAGCGATAGCCGATCGGCTGCATGCCCTTTTCCCTGAGAAGAGCCAATCTCTAGGGGGCCTTTCATTTCCCCTTTGGCAGGCGCTCATGCGCGAGATGGACCTAGTGGTGGCTGTCGACTCGGCAGCACTAGCGCTTTGCGGCACGACAGACACTCCTTCGCTCAGCTTTTTTGGTCCCTCTATGCCTTCTGTCTATAAACCTCTCGGCGATCACCATGTGGCTTGGCAAGGAACATGCCCGTATGGACAAAAATTTACTACCCGCTGCCCGGAGCTGAGAACATGCAAAACAGGCGCTTGTCTAAAATCTGCTTCTGCCGATCAGCTTTTAATTCAGCTGCCCTTGGTAAAAAAATCAAAATTGATCTGATTTTCGACGACTTCTATAGCTTCTTGTACCTTGGCGACGTCTTCTCGGCGGATTTTGGCTGTGAATGAAGTGATCAGTTTCATCGCTGAATAGCTGTTAAGAGGGGCGTATAACATGGGAATTTCCGCCTTCTTGATCTCTTCAACAATCGATGCTTTGGGCGGGATATTCCCCGTCAGGATCATTCCCGCTTCCGAATCTGTTTGAGGATGGGCGATTTTCATATCCCAATGGTAGGAAAGTGTTTCTAAAATGATATCTTCCCGGTTGGCGGGCGTGATGATCAATTGACTCTTGGCAATCAAATCTCTGTAATTCTCAAGGGAGGTATCGACAAGCCGCGTTTGTTTGAAATGGCGCATGCGGTGTTGCTCGCCGCTGAGTAAAGTGGTTTTAAAGAGTGTTTCAAAATCTTTCATCGTCGGATTGCTTAAAAAAGAATCGTAGGGGATGCATCCGACAAGGGGGATATTCCACTGAGCGAGAGCCTTGTTCATATATTTAATTACCATCTCTCGTTTATCGGGAAGAACGCGGTTGAGGATGACTCCCGCGACACGAGCTCCGTAGTGCTCGCAATGAGTCTTATTCAGAGAGAGTTCATCAAACGCAGAGCCGAGCCCTCCCGAGGCCACCAGGATCATAGGAACCTGGAGGAGAGCAGCCACCTGCGCATTATTGATGTGGGCAATCGATCCGACTCCCGTATGGCCTGTCCCTTCCAACAAGGTAAAATCGTGGTCTGCAGTCATCGAGGCAAAGCAGTCGGTGATTTTTTTTCTAAGATGTTTTTCCGAGATTTTTCCGTCGAGAAAATCGCGAGTGAAGCCTGAAGGAAAAAGGACGGGGCTCATTTTTTCATAGGGAGTTGAAAGCTCAAAATGTTCTTTAAAGAGAATGACATCTTTATCAACATGATGGCCGCAGCCAGTTTCGATGTGTTCCTGTCCGACCGGCTTGAGAAAACCAACCCGATTAAATCTTTTTCTGAGCCCTGAAAAGAGTCCTAAACAAGCCGTGGTCTTTCCCACATTTTGGCCTGTGGAGGCAATATAGTATGCATGCTTAACCATGACTCAAGATATGGCGGATCGTCTTTTTGGTTTCACCAAAAATCTCTTCATCATCGGCCAGCTGCTCCACTTCTTCCAAGGTGAACCAGCGGGTGCTAGGATGCGCAGTACCGCCAACGGGTTTTGCGAGGAAAATCATATCAATATGTTGGTGGGGAGGCTTATCGCCATGAGCAGGGATATTTTCTAAAAGGCAAAGATAAGGACGATGGATGCTGCTAGCATTCCAAAAATCTAGCCAGAGATTTTCTTGCAGGATGAATTCGATTTCCAAGCCTGTCTCTTCATAAGTTTCCCGTTTAGCGCATTCAGGAGGGGTTTCATTAGCTTCCAGGTGCCCGCCGGGAGGAAGCCATTTTTGGAGTTTGGGATGCATGAGGAGGAGGACTTTGCCTTGATCGATGATATAAGCAGTGGCTGTAAAATGCTTTTCAATTTCCATGCCGACATCTTAGCAGAAGTGCTTAAATAGACAAAATGGCCCAGTCGACAGCCGTCAGCCTTTGGAAATTGGGACCCTGGAGTGCGCGTCGTACTCGTTGAGGAAGAGGTCGTAAAGCGGGCTGTCTTCGCATGGGCGATTTCTGAATATAAGCTTTCATCACCCGCTGGACGATGCCGTCGATGTGGCATTCCTGTCCTATCAAGTGGAAGAAGTTATTCCCATACGATTGAAGCAGATTAGCGGCGGCGGCTTTAGCTAAAGGGGTTTCATAAACGAGGGCAAGTCCTGCATCTTGGAGGGAGGGCTTAGTCGTGACTTTCACGTACGATAGTTTGCTAGCCCAATCTGCTAGAGAAGCGAGATGGTGATTGCACCATTGAATTCGATGTTTCTTTTCTTGATGGAGCGCTTTTTTGTACTTATCGATAAGTCCTTGGAAGTGAGCTTTAGGGTGTTTTTCTTTCCCTGCTGTACGAGATTCCGATAGGCGCCTTTCAAAAGTTTGCATGAGTCTCCTCTGCTCGGCCTCTAATTCAGCTGCCGTTGAGGGATTAATAGCTCGGAGTGTTTGCAAAGTTTTAAGGATCTCTTCCTCGGATTCCAAAGGATTTTGTAAATGCATACCAAGATTGTCTAATACATCTTTAATCTTTGTGTGCTGCTCAAGTATTCTTAAGCCTTGCCGGGCCTCCGAGAGGCAGTGGGTAATATAAGGATCCAAAAGGGCCTCTGTCGAGGCATCGACATTCGCGTGAATTTTTTTCTTCAAATCTTCCATCGATTGTACAAGTTGGGTATAGACGGATTTAAAGTCAGCTAGAGAAGGGGGAGTTGGAGAACGCTGAAGCTCCGAAAACTTTTGCTGGTAAGCTTTCACTTGGGATTTCAAAGTATTCACATAAACATTGGCGGCTGTTTGATCTCTCTTATCGGCCGTGGATGTTTTTAAATCTTTGAGAATATTCTCACCTAAAAGAGCTAGCTCTTGTTGCCATTCGTTTTCTACTCTTGCCTTTTCTTCGTCCGAAACGACAACGGATTGAGGGGAAAAACTGTTGGCATTAGTGCTGACAAGAGAGGATAAAATGGTGTCATTGAAAAAGCCTTCTTGAGAGCACATATTCACGACAAGCTCCGAAAGAGTGCCTTTTAGGATGTCATGCAGCTGGTATTGCACATGGTTAATAAGGTCTTTCTCATCTTTTTCTAGGATATCGGCTAATTGTTTAAGATCTGAGCCGTTGTTGATAAACAATTTTGAGCGCTTTCTAATGAGAAGATCGAGGAGGTCGACGATGGCAAACGAGAGAGGTGCATCATGCTCATCTTTTCCCTTAGACTGCCTATCTTGATGCAGCATTACTTTAAGCAATTGATCCACAAGTTGGGTAAACCGCTGAGAAGTTGTATCAGAGACATTAGGCTTGGGCTCATAAGGATTGGAATCTCTGGGTTTAAAACGAGACAGCCTTACCTGCCGCAGCATTGTCACAAGGTTTTTCTTCAAGCTGTGCCAAGAGAAAGCTTGTCCAATTCCCAAAGCATTCTTTGTAGAGCCGAAAAGACCGGGGCACAAACCGACGATCGTCTTTCTTAACGTTAAGCGGATAGCCTCATTCAGCGTCCATTGAAAAGGGGCAATGACTTTCCCTGCGGCCCAAGAAAGGCCGGCTAAGGTATTAAATGTCCATCGGCCCCAGAAATGGGATCGCGAGGCTCTCTCCAGGCAGTAGCCGCGTGCTTGACGCGTCCAGTGCTGGTGAATAGGATCAATAAACTGATTGAGGAATACTTCAATAAAGTGATCGAGAAGTTGGTCGGGAGATTCTCCCCCTCTAGTTTTTTGATGGAGCAGGGCAGATAGTAGCTGGGAAACAGATCCTGTTTGCCTCAAATGATGCCCCTGAAGAGATTTTTTATCTTTAGCTATATCGACATAACCTTGCTCGGTCTGCATCAAATGGTCTGCTAAAGGACTCACTAATAAAGCGATGATCTGCTCGAGCTGCTCTGTAGGAGGTAGATGGGCAAAGTAGACGAGAGAGCTTTTCAACTTATCGAATAAATTCGTGAGATAAGATGAGAGCAATTTGAACATCGATTTGCACTGGGCCTTAGCAAAATAGCGAGTGAAGATATTTTTATCCGAGTGATCAATGACCCGTTCGAGGAGCATTTCAAAAACTTCTTCGGAACTTTTTCCTGGGATTTCCCACTTGTTGGAAGCCTCGATCAAGAGGTTCGTCAGATCGTCCTCTCCGTTGATAGGAGCCATGTTAGGGATTTTGGCGAAGATACGTTCTTTAGCTTCAGGTGGGATATCTTTGACTTTTTTGAGGCCTAAGGCTGAATAAAGGATGACGGACCCCAAAACCAGCTTGAGGGAGTTGGCTTTCAGAAGATCGATTTGTTCTTCGATGCCCTGAACGGTTTTTTCTTTAGAGGGCTTGTCAACGGGCTGGATGGCGACACCTTGCATTTGCTCTAAGGCATGGCGTTCATGGATTTTGGAGATGATGTAAGCGCTATGCTTTTCCATCGAAGGAGTTAGAATATCCCTAAGAGCTAGAAAGTCGTCTCTTTGGGAGGCATCAAAACTTACAGAGCTGTTTCTCAGCTTCTGGCAAAACTCTTCGATAAATTTTTTCTCACCGGTGTTAAGAGGAAATTCTCGGATAAAGTCTTCAAGTCTCTCGGCAAGTTCCTCGCGTGCATGGAGTTTGAGAGTTGTTTTTTTATCAAATTCCTCGATTAATATGTAAAGGCGGAGGAACATTTCAGGGTGGGTATTCATGCTTTCTTTCACTGCTCTGAGAGCCTCTTTCCCGCGACTGTAAGCTGCAGAGATTCCTCGGGGAATGGCCAGAGTCTTACCGAGACAATAAGAAATGGTGGTTGTAGCAGTAGAATACCCTCTTTTCAAAATAGAAGGGATGCTCCCTAAAGAGGGAGAAGGGGGTAGGCTGGTCCATAAGCGAGCAGGGCTCAGCCAAGAATTTCCGTGTATTTGAACATCCCCAGACATAATATTGTTTATTAATAGTTTAATATTAATTATATAATATTTAGATATTTAATTCTATTGCTCAGTGCAATTAAAATTATTTATATTATAGAAATCTTAAATTGTAAGTTTTTAATTATGAATAGCTTAGGGAGATGCTTATTCCTCAACTGACAGCTTGGTCTCAACGGAGTTTACAACCTTGTTGAATTCTTTTGCAGGGACTGAAATATCCAGAGAAGCGTAGATCATATGCCAGAGAAGTCCTAAGATATTGTGATCCTTGCCTATAAAGACAAAGAATGCATCTAACTGATTCATTATCAAGGGGGATATCCCGCCTGATAGGGAGCTGGAATATTGAGTCAAAAGCTGGGGCAGGAGCTGCTTGAGAGCGCTCATCTGATCAGGTTTAACTTCGCAGGTGAAATGTGTGAGCTCTTTTGCTGCCCAACCCGCGAGAGATCGGACCTGTCTTTCGATCTCCACATATTCGCTTGCAATTTGCTCCAGCAATTTTACAAAGGCTCTTTCCTGCTCGGTAAGAGAGCTTCCTAATTGGCTCTTTAGAGTGTTAACGGTGCCTTCTAAAAAAGCTTTATTAAATTTTATTAACTCTTCGGAAGTGAGCTTTTTAAAGGCTTGTTCAAGGCTACCAATGAGATCTGAAATGGGAGTAGGATAGTTTTTATTTTTTATTCTTTGGAGCGTCAGCGAAAGTTCTGCATAAGGGAATTTTGTTTTTTTCAAGGATGCCAAAAGCTCTCGAAGCTCTCCAATGGACTCATAGGCTTTTTTCAGTTCGGAAGCATGGCTGAGGAGCGTCTGTATATGTTCAGACACGGGGAGGCTTTGGGCAAAGAAACTTTCTTTATAGGAATCAATTTGCATTTGATGGCTGGAATTTTCGCCCTGTTGAAAACTTTTGAAGAGCATGTTATGGGCTTCTACAAGATTGTCAATAGGTTCTAGGAAAAGCATGGGCTTTAAATCTCCCTCAGCTTCCATTTTGAAAGAGGTTTTCAAAGTTTTGAAATTTATAAAATTAAGTTCAAATTTTTCTGAGAAGTTAAGAATGCCGCTTTTTAAATTATCAACAAAGGAATCGGCTTCTGTTTGAACCCGCTTTAAAAGATCCGTTTCTTTTTCAATCGTTTCTACAATGGCAGTTTTGACTGTCTCTTGCAGTTCATTCGCGCAAGCCTGCTCTAGAGGAACAAGTCCCTGTTTGGGTTTGTTTAAATTAAAATTCAAACATTGGTTATTTAGATCTCTTAAAGCTTCGAAAACAAATTTAGGAAATGACTCTCCTTGAAGAAAAGTTTGAAGACCTTCCGCAATTTGCTCTTTGGCTTTCGGAATGACGATAGGTTCAATCTTTGTTATCAAAGTGTTAGGACTCCAACCCGTTAAACCAGATATATCCAAACCTTGAAGTTCCAAGATGGTCAAAAAGCTTTTAACGAGTTTACTGATATTATCTTGAATTATACGATCCACCATAGCTGTGGGTCGCTGAGGGCTTGCTGAATCCGGATTGCCTGCAGGTTGCCCTTGATTTTTACTGTTCAACTTGTTGTACAAAACCTTGTAAACAGTATTCAAAGCCTGTTTTCCATATTTTCTTTCAGGATCGACTAAGTAGGCATGGATCTTAGCCGAGGCAACCGCTGAAATAGTCTTGGAAATGAACTTTGTGAAGCACCATCGGAACGGCACAGAGATCCCATCAATGGCTGCTGAAAGAAAAGCCCAGCTATAATACCAGATTTTATGAAAGGGCTGGGCTTTTTGCGTGCATCGATCAAAGTGGCGCTTTGAAGTTTGAGCCCAATTGAAAGCAGGGGCATAGCGGTTCATGAGGGCATCGACCCATCGAGAGAGAAGTTTGGGGGTTGTTAGCTTATCGATCTCGAGCTCTGCGATCGCCTTTTTAATAGCTGTTTCAGGGCTTGATTTCACGTTTCTTCCAGGTAAAGATTTATATTCGCTTTCCAGCCTATTGATAAACTCATAAGCTGCTGTGACGAGGACCATATTAATCAGTTCTATGCGTTCCTCTGTCGATATACCTAGGAAGTAAAAAAGGTCTTTTTTCATTTTTTCAAAAACATGGTCTAAAACGAAAAGGATCGGCCGCGCAAGCATCAGACAGCAGCATTTTTTCCAGGACTTATGAATAAAATTTAAATCAGAATTGTCCAGCTCTGTACAAAGTAACTCTTGGAAGATTTGATTGGAGTCTTTGACATCAATCGTCTTCTCAGATTTTTTAATCAATTCTCCTATCAGGGCTCCATTTTTTTCGTCGGAAAGGATGGTCTCAGGAAGAATCAAAAATGCCAGGAGAATCTTGAACCCCAGAGATTTCAATGTATCGATTTCCTGCTGGATGTCCACAAGGGGATTCTTGGAAGACTGAGGTAGAGCAGCCTGAGGGTGGAACACTTTAAACAAATGTTTTCTTTCAGGTGGTTTTTCGATTCTCCCGTGCCCATTAGGTAGGCGAGAGGGGGCAATAGTTGAGGGCCCTATGATTTGTTTAGCCTTTTTTGTAATGTAAAATTGCTTCTGGTTTTGCCATCGGGGTTCGAGGATATTGCAAAGCGTCTTTATAAAAGGTCCCTCGTGATCAAGAGAATCATCGCCTTTTAAAAACTCAGAAAGAGCATGAAACTTACTAAACTCTGCTCTGTCCAAGGTTGTGGAAAATCCCGTCGTGGGATGAGGGGATTCGCCCAGGTATTTTTTTTGGTTTAAGAGAAAATCATCTAAAATCGCGCTGGCCCGGCTTTTTAATTCTTCACTGATTGCAATTTTTGCATTCACTTTTGCATGCAGCTCTTGAAGAAGATCGACAAGGGTTTTTAAAGGAGTATTAGGCTCCTGAGGAGCAAGACGACTCACACCTTCTTCGACGAGAGCCTGGGTAACAGCAGTTTTGACTTTTTGGGAGACTAAATTTCTTGCCCCCGCGGTCAGACGCCAAGGCAATGCTACCGTCCCCCAGAATAGATGGGATCCATAGTTCTTCATCTTTTGAACTACTGTCAGCTGAGCTTGCTGTTCCAAGAGAGAAGGGCGCTGCCTCCAAAAATTAGCAGCAGCATTTTCCTGAGCTGGAGGAGGAGGTGCGGGCGGCGGAGGGCTTGCATGTTCAGAAGAGGCAGGAGAGCCTTGTGTGGCAGGCAGAACGGGTTGAACTGAAAGAACAGAAAGGACTTTAGGCGTTGCTGGCGGAGGTGCAGCGGGAGGAGAATTTGAAGGATCAGAAGAGGCTGGAACAAGTGGACCCTGCAATGCTGGGAGAGGTGGCGGAACTGCAATAGCGCTAGGCGGAGGCATCGGCCCTGAAGAAATAGCATCGTCATTTAATAATCTAACAGGTAAAGCACTCAGCAGAGCAAGTGAAGAGGGTGATGGAGGAATGCCATTGGGTGCTGCCATAGATCCCAGTCAATTTTTTGTGAATAATCATATATTAACTCTCTGTTTAATGCCATGCGTACAATTGCTCAAAGAATCGAAACAAAATGAAATTGACACCGCTCACTTGGAGTGATATCTTCAGATCTTGATGAAAAAAAATCTATTTATTGCATGTTCTTTGCTAACGTTGCCGCTTTTCTCTTATGAAGGAGAAAAAAGCTCCTTTGCCATTTGGGGCGATTTCGCTTATTTCAGGCGCGCCATGGGAAATAATCAACGGCTTATCTTTGATGAAGGACATGGACATCGCTCTTCCTGCAATCGGTGCAAATTTGAGCATTGCGATTCGGAAAAACTCGTTCATGAGTTTGATTACGAACCTGGATTCCAAGTGGGCGTGGCCTACACGACGCGCCGTTCCATTGTGGAAGCTAAATATTTACGGGTTGAAAATTGGGAAAGTTCCTGCCATAAAAGCGGCGCAGGACTTATTTTCTTTTCCGAAAGCAATCCTAACCTTACCAATGACTTTTCAGGAGCCGACAAAGCCTCGGCCCATTACCACTCCCAGTTTCAAAATGCCGAAACAAACTACTTTTGGTATTACACTCCACGCCGAGAGGATTATTTCTCTGCAGGGTGGCTCGCAGGTCTGCGTTATATCGACCTCCGAGAAAATCTGAAGATAGAATTTCATAAGGGTTCCAATGAAAGCTCGTACCGGGTTCACGTCTGGAATCATATGCCTGCTGTGCAGGCAGGGGGAGTGCTTGTTTGGAATCCGACTTCCACGCTCAGCTGGGATTTTACTGCCAAAGTAGGGCTGGGTTTTGACTGGTGCCGGCAGCATACCTTTTTGGGAGATCAGAATAATACCGTTGAGGTGCGCAACTTTCGGGCTACGAAATTCGCCACACCTCTTCTCGTCGAAGGAGTAGCGTCGCTGACTTATCAGCCGTGGAGATTTATTAACATCCATGCGGCTTATCAGTTCATTTACTTGAACGGAGTGGCGCTAGCTCCCAATCAAATCAACAAACATTCCGCCTACAAGCATCGGGTGCGGGCTATTGGACAAGCTTTGGTCTACGGCTGGACCACCGGCTTGATGTTTAGCTTTTAGTGATTTCTAAAATTTTCTTACTTCTTAGAAATAAAAAAGCTGGAGATGACTCATAACATAAAGCGGCGCTCTTAAGGCTGCTACCTTCCGGTCCTGACCTGGTTCGAACTGCCTCATTTCATAAGGTCCCCAGCAAACAATAGTTTACCCGAGAAAGGGAGTTTAAAGCTATTTCAAGATTTTACTTTCTCCAGTTTGGTCTGTGGGAAGAAAGCCTCGAGGATTTGAGAGGCTTTTTCTCCTTTTTCAGCCAGGGCTTTAGCACTGTAAAGGCAAAGACCGACTCCCGATCCTTCGCCGTAACCGGTAAAAATGATCTCATCCCCTTTGGCTTCAACGGTAAAATCATTGCTGCGGAGTTTATTAGGACCTACGATCCGTTGAAAGGTCTCGAAATCGAAGTCTTTTACATGGGTTTCTCCTGTGACTTTGACGGCATAGACTTTCGCAGCTTGGGGAGTGACATAAAGATCTACTCCTGTCACCAGCGGAAGGTCTGTCGCTTGGGCTAATAAAGTCTTGGGCATGGCACAAGTCCATTTGCTTTTCTGACGATCTTTTGCAGCAATCGGAGCAGTAACGCCGGGAGGCGTGCTGAGGGCTTTGCGGAAAACAGCAGCGAAATCAACCGTTTTTCCGGCGCTGTTTTGAGTCCATGCTGCTGCAAAAGGGGCATCATTGTAAGTCAAGATCGCATGATAGGTACTATCTACTGCTCTATCGATATGTTGTTTAGGCATGATGCCGGCGCCTTGATAACCGACTTCCGAGGCGGTCACATGCCAAGAAGCTTGTTTGTTCCGTTCACCCGTAAAATAGGCTTTCGTACGAGCGACAATCGCGACGGCATTCATCACTTCTGGGTGAAGAGGTTGAGGGAAGGCTGAGGATAAAGTCGATTTGAGGTAAGGTTCAACACCGACTTCGTTAATAACATTGAGTTTTCCGTCATTCTTCCAAATCTCAATACATCCTCTATATTGAATACCGTTGACAAGGATGTAGCTTTGAGAGTCGACAGGGACGAAGCGGAGCTGGTGGTATCCCTTATATTCCTCACCCCATTTAATGCCGTATTCACCGGCAGTTACGAGGTTTCGTTTGCTGTTGATCCCTGAATCGACTTTGGTATCGTCCAGAGGGTAGTAGATGTTATATCTGCCCTTTGCCTCGAGGGTGAGCTCGGAAACCTGCCGGTGCAAGAGCACCTTGACAGTAGCGGGTTTAGATTTTTTTGAAAAATCTGTGGCTTGAGGAGAGGCTGAAACGGCGATCACCATCAGCACGCAGCTCCAAATTGTAGCGATTATTTTCATACGAGTTCTCCTAGATTAAACTTCTGAGGAAGCGTCCTTCCTAAATGTGTATAAGCGAGTTTAGTGGCCTCCCGACCCCGAGGAGTCCGTTTAAGGAAGCCCTGCATGATCAGATAAGGTTCATACACCTCGGCAATAGTATCAGATTCCTCTCCGATGGCGACGGCGAGGGTATTGACGCCGACAGGCCCGCCATTATGGTGATCAATGATCACGCTTAAAATCTTTTTATCCATTTCATCGAGTCCGGACTGGTCGATGGCAAGCATTTCAAGAGCTTGGCAGGCGGCCTTTCCATCGATAATCATAAGCTTGCGTGTCTGTGCAAAATCGCGGACCCAGCGTAAAAGATTATTGGCGACACGGGGGGTGCCGCGGGCCCTCAGAGCGATTTCCTGTGCAGCCTCCATTTCCAGTTTTACTTTCAAGATCTGGCTGGAACGGAGGACGATTTTTTCTAAAACGTGGGCCTCGTAATAGTCGACGCGCGACGTAAAAACAAAGCGGGAGCGGAGAGGGCCGCTCAGGAGGCCGACGCGGGTGGTTGCGCCGACAAGCGTAAATTGATTGAGCTTGACCTGTACTGAGCGGGCAGAAGGGCCGCTGTCAATTAAAAGGTCTAAGCTGTAATCTTCCATTGCCGGATAAAGATATTCCTCGATGGTTTTGGAAAGTCGATGGATCTCATCGATAAAAAGGATATCGCCCTGCTTCAAATTGGTTAAAAGGCCTGCCAAATCTCCAGCTTTTTCTATCACCGGACCTGAAGTGACAACCAGATTAGTCCCCATGGTTTTAGAGATTACATGAGCAAGGGTGGTTTTACCTACACCAGGCGGTCCATGGAACAGGCAATGGCCCAGCGGTTCATTCCGCTGCTGGGCGGCTGACATCAAGACATTGAGCCGTTGACGGACGGCTTCTTGCCCCAGGAAATCGGAAAGAGACTGGGGTCGAAGAGTTGTTTCCAGCTTTTCGTCGGATTTTGTCCAGCTGGACTTCAAAGAGGATTCTATTAATTTATCAGTCGCCATTTACAAAACTCTAGCAAAAAACGAATTGCCGAGCTATACCTTTTCAAAAAGGGCCGATTTTGTTATCAAATGAGGCTCCAAAGAAATAAGGACAAATATGAGCATCAAGTCAGACAAGTGGATCCGCGAAATGGCTAAAAAGCACGGGATGATTGAACCTTTTATTGATGGGCAAGTCCGTCATTGTGAAGGGCAAAAAGTCATTAGCTACGGATTGTCCAGCTATGGCTACGACTTGAGGGTAGCTCGGGAATTCAAAATCTTCACGAATATCAACAATTCTTTGATTGATCCGAAAAATTTCCGCGAAGATGCTTTTGTCCATATTGAAGGCGACTATTGCATTGTTCCTCCTAACTCGTTTGCTCTTGCACGGAGTGTGGAGTACTTCCGTATCCCACGGGATGTTTTGACCGTCTGTCTCGGTAAATCGACTTATGCTCGTTGCGGAATCATCGTGAACGTCACTCCTTTTGAACCAGAATGGGAAGGGCACGTGACGTTGGAAATTTCCAATACGACCCCTCTTCCTGCCAAAGTTTATGCGAACGAAGGTCTTGCTCAAGTGCTCTTTTATCAAGCTGCCGAGGTCTGCGAAACATCGTATGCCGACCGTGGCGGTAAATATATGGGCCAGACAAGCATTACGTTACCTATCGCATAACTATTTTAGTCTTAATAATTTAAATCCTTGTCGGAAATCTTTTTGCGTTATAATATACGACTTTAAAAAATTTTCCTTCGCAAAAAAAAAGTTCTCCCTACAATCGGGTTTAAGATGGCTAAACTTAACACGGCTCATGTTAGACACCCCTTCGCTCAAGCCGCCGGTCAGGCTTCCTGGCTGCACCGCAACTGGTGGGTCATGGTATTTATCGGTCTTTGTGCCCTCGTTTATCTTCATGCCATGCGTCAGAAAGACCATTCCTTTCAAGAGATGGCTGTGAGTCTGCGTGCCTTAGAAAAAGAAAAAGCTGAGGTCTTGACGCAGCAGGAAGAATTACTTCTTCAAATCCATAGCCAATCCGACTCCGCATGGGTAGAAATGGTACTGAAGGCGAACCTAGGGATGGTTCCCGAAGGGCAGACCAAGGTCTATTTCAAGAATTAGCCGAGGCTAATACGATCTGTGCAGACGCCAGCAAAGAGATACAGAAAGCAAAATTAATCTGAGTCAGATATACTGCGTCCTATGGCTGTATTGATTTTAATACTTGCTGTTCTTCTGTTTTTCTCGGGCCTTTTTTCGGCTTCTGAAACAGCGCTTTTTTCTCTTTCGTCTTTGAAGGTTAAAACCTACAAGCAAGATAAGGATCCCCGTAAACAGCTCATTGCTCAGCTTCTCTCTTCACCCCGTGATCTTTTAGTGACAATCATCATGCTCAACGTGGCGGTAAATATTTTCATCCAAAACGTCTTTGCCTCCCTTTTTGGAGGGATGTCTAGTTGGGTAATCAACGTGGGAGTGCCGCTGGCGTTAACCTTGATCGTGGGGGAAGTCCTCCCGAAGTCGCTCGGTTTGGTGAGCAACGATAAAATCTCGTACCGCATGGCTCCTATTATTCAATTTTTGCAAACCCTTCTGCTGCCGATTAGGCGGGTACTTGTGACTATCACAAGTCATATTTCCAGGGTCCTTTTCTTTTTTTTAAGGAAGGAGCAGGAGATCTCTATCGATGAGCTTCAACATGCCTTGAGGACTTCTCGTAAATACGGCGTTTTGCACGAAGATGAAGCGGAGCTTGTGCGCGGTTATCTTGCTTTGCAAGAATCGACGGTTAAAGAACGGATGCGACCACGCGAAGAGGTGCTTTATTTTGATCTCGATGAGCCGCTTTCCAAACTGATGCATCTTTTTGTCGATCAGGAATGCTCCCGCATCCCCGTGTGCAACAAAGGGCTTGATCAGATCATCGGTGTTGTCACCAGCAGGCTGTTTTTTCTTCATCGAGAGTCGATCCATACGATGGAGGATCTGAAGACTATTTTCGAAAAACCTTTTTTTGTCCCTGAAACGGTGCCAGCAAAGACCTTACTGAGGCAGTTTTATGACCGGCAGGAGTCGTTTGCCATTGTCGTAGATGAATACGGCTCTGTCTCAGGCATTGTCGCGTTGGAAGATCTTGTTGAAATGGTGATTGGAGAAATCGTCGACAGACGGGATGAAAAAAATCTCTATACCCTGTCGGGAGAGGATGTCATTATTGCCAGCGGCAAAATGGAGCTGGCTGAATTGGAAAAACTTTTCGATGTTTCCCTCACTACTGAAAATCACATGGTCACGATTGGAGGGTACCTCACCGAAAAGATGGGGGATATCCCTAAAAGCGGCAGCAAGTATATGACCGACGATTTTCTATTCCATGTCCTGGCCGCGGAGCCGACCCGTGTGCGCCGTGTTTATATACGTCGATTAAGGAAGAAAAGATGAGTCATCATTCCTGGGAATTTTTCCTCCTCATCATTGTCTGCTGCCTGATCGTCCAAGGTTTTTTTGCGATGGCAGAGATGGCCTGCGTCTCTTTCAATAAGGTCCGCCTCCAGTACTATGTCAGCAAAAACAACCGCCGTGCGGTATGGCTGAATGACCTTCTTCAACATCCTGGCCGTCTTTTTGGTACCGCTCTTATCTGTATCAATACCGCTTTGCTGGTCGGTTCCGAGGCTGCGCGCCGCTTTTATGAATCGGTCCACTTAAGTCCTGATTGGGCGCCGCTCTCGCAAGTCTTCATTGTTCTTATTTTCGCTGAAATCGCTCCGCTTTTTGCTGGTCGCAGATATGCAGAGCATGCCGCGATGCTAAGCGTCCCGATCCTTTATGCGGTTTCCTTTATGCTCCGTCCTATCATCTGGCTTTTTGATAGTTTTTGTCGCCTTGTCCATCGACTTTTAGGGACTTCGGAAAAAGCCGGCCTCTATTTAAGCCGTGAAGAGCTTCAAAAGATTTTGGAGCAAAAAGATGAAGAGGAATTCAACACAATCGCTGCTCATATCTTTTCTCTCCGCAATATGACGGCCAAAGAACTGATGCAGCCGCTTAGCAGCATCCAGTTAATTCCCTCGATTTGCACCGTCTCTGAAATGAGATCCCTGCTGAACTCCCGCTATTATCCCTTCGTGCCGATCTACCACAAGCAGCCTGAGAACATTATCGCCATCGCTTATCCTCGCGATCTTTTGAGGCTCCAAGAAAGCAAAAAAGTCCGCGAGCATGCCCGGGCTCCCTGGTTTATCACGGAAAAAGATTCGATCATGACTATTTTGCGTCAATTCCGGCGCAATAATCAAAGCGTGGCCATAGTCCTCAATGAAGCAGGTCTTGCCCGCGGCATTCTGACTCTCGATGAGATTATTGATGAGATCTTTGGGCTTTCTGATAGCTGGATGTCGTTTGAAGAGATGGTGCCCCGAGCTCATCACGTCGTTGTCGATCGTACATTCCCTGGCGATACGAAAATCGTTGAGTTCAATAAGACCTACCATGTCCATCTCGATTCTCATGGAGTCGAAACCCTCGAAGAGCTGGTGACCAAGCTCTTAGGGCATACTCCAGCCCTAGGAGAATCTATCCGCATTGATCAATTTGAGCTCACGGTAGAAGAAGCGACGCTCCTCGGCGGCGCCAAGTCGATCGCTGTCCGAACGATTTATTGATCTTCGTTGACTTGAATGACCTCGCCGGTGGGTAGTACGATTGCTCCACCCTGAAAATGATCTGCTAAAGGGAAATGCTCCTGCATTTGCATGACTCCCGTATCCTTAAGCTTATCGAGATTTTCTTGATAGGAGGAAGATTCTTCTAACAGCTCCGAGAGCGCTTCTTCTTGATTTCGAGTTGAGATAAATAAATGATATTTTTTTTCTTCATGACTAAGAGGACAAACAAATCGCAAATGGGTGCTGTGAGCCCAGTTACGCTTTCTCGCTATAAGATAAGTATAGCAATTATTTTGACGTAAAAAGCGCTCGATTTGCTGAAATGTTAACTGATGGTCACGCATAACTTGGGTGATTACTGTATTGATGAACCCTAAATTCCTAAATTTATCTAAAAAAAGAAGCGATTGTAGCTTATGCTGATCATCCGAGTTTAAAAGATTAAATCCGTTATTATTGAGGTGCTCGGCTATTTCTTGCTTAATTTGAGCGAGGCGGCGAGCTCTCATGATCAGTAAACAAATTTTGTAAGCCAAAAAAAAGGCGCTTCCCTTGAGAGGCTCTTTGCTCAGTAGTATAACTGTTGCAAGACCTGCTAGTGTGCCGACAGCTAAGACATGGGCATGCTGATGGCGATCTCTAAATGCACGAAAAATCGCCTGATCTATCAAAATAGGTAGTCCAATGACCCTACACGTTTTGAAAAAGCTGGGCGCTAGAGAGTAAGATAAAATATCGCTAATTTTTGATAAAATAATAAGCTCAAAAGTTGTTCTACGCGGCTATTGTAATACTTTTCTAATTTAAGGATCGTCAAGCGATGTTGTAGGTGTAGGATTGATATGGGTAACAGGCTGTGAAGGATCCTTTAAACCAAAATGATCTAAGGTTTCCTGAGTTATATATGTCTTACCGCTTAAAAACTGCTGCGGAAGGGGAATATGATCGTTAATTACCACGAAACCCGTATCGCTGAGTTTTTTGAAATTGTCAGCATAAGAATCAGATTCTTCTAATAGTTGATGCATCGCAATCTCCTTAGACTTCATGGTTGTAAATAACCAATAAGTTTTCAGAGTTCCCGCAGGGTATGCAAATGTTAAGCCCGGACCCTGCGATTCATTTCGCTTTCGGGCAATCAGATAAGTCCTACAGTTTTTTAGCCTTAATACAGTTTCGACTTGTTGAAAAGTGAAGGGGTGTTCTTTAAGGATTTTTCCTAGGATCCACGTGAATTTTGGAAAATTATGCTCGGTATCTGCAGCAATAAGAGGGGATAGTATCTTGACCATTTGATCCGTTTTTGAAGCTGGCTTATCAATAGCTGCCATTCGAAACCTCTTAATTGAAATAATTCTTCCTTTTGAGAATTAATTTTAATTCCGATAATAATTTTCCGAAAGAAAAAGAAGTTGCATGGCAGCTGTTAATTTTTTTGGTGGAATGGTTGACAGATTGATTGTTTAAGTCAGGGCTAAAAATTTCGGTGATTTAATTACAGTCTTTTTTGTTTTTGGACGAGCTGAGTGATCAGCTCAAGGGCGGTGTCAATCTCTTGCTCGGTGGTGTTTCGACTGAGCGAAAACCGAATACTGGAGCGAGCTAGAGAAAGGGGGATTTGCATATTGAGAAGGATGGGTGAAGGCTCTAGGCCGCCCGAAGTGCAGGCGGAGCCGTGGCTCGCAGCGATGCCATTGAGATCAAGCTGGAGAAGAAGCGTTTCGCCATCGATGCCAGGAAAGCCGATATGGACCGTATTGCAGATACGCGGGCCTTGGCCATGAACGACGATATTGCCGAGGCTTTTCATGAGCCCTTCCGTGAGGCGGTCGCGGAGTCTTTGCATCCGCTCAGTTGCTGCAGGGAGTTCCGTGGAAAGCAGCTCGATGGCTTTGGCAAGACCCACAATGCCGGGGAGGTTTTCAGTGCCGGCGCGGCGGCCGTATTCTTGGGATCCGCCGGTGATTTGAGGGGAGAGTTTGTGGCCGGAGCGGACAAAGGCAAAGCCAACGCCGGTAGGGCCATGAAGTTTGTGGCCGGAAAACGCCATCCCCGCCACTCCCTGGGGAATATGGAGGGGCTCTTTCCCTAGGTGCTGAACTCCGTCCACAATCAACGGAATATGGCGCTGGTGGGCGATGTGGGCGATCGCTTCGATATCGGTTTTAACACCTGTGATGTTATTGGCAGACATGAGAACAATCAGGCGGGTTTCAGGAGTGAGGGCCTCTTCGAGCTGATGAGGTTGAATAGCGCCCCAGAGACCGGCAGGAAGATAGGTGATTTTAGCCTGGGCAAGAGAAGCCAGCGTCTCGCGGACAGCGGGATGTTCAACGTTGGAAGTGACGATGTGGCAGCCGGACGTGTAAAAGCCGCGGATGAGAAAATTGAGTGCCTCGGTGCCGCCTGAGGTGAAGATGAGTTCTTGGGGTTTGACGCGTAGAGCGTGAGCGATCGTATCCCGGCAACCGGTGAGGAGCTTTTTTGCCTCTTGCCCAAACGAGTGGATGCTGGAGGAGTTGAAGGGAATAGGGGTGAGCACTTCCTGCATTGCGGAGATGACGCCGGGATCGAGGGCTGTCGTTGCGTTGTTATCTAGATAGATTCTCATGATGACATCTTTAAGATAAGGATGGTGATATTATCGGTGCTGCCGGCATTTTTTGCCGCTTCGACGAGTTCGATAGCGGCTTGCTTGATGTTCGGAGACTGGCGGAGGATCGATTCAATTTGCTTATCGGAAAGGGAATCATGGAGCCCGTCGCTCGAAAGAAAATAGATGTCGCCCGGCTGCAGCGTTGTTTGTTGGATTTCGGGTTCTATGCTCGAAGAAATTCCCAATGCTCTTGTCAAAACGTTTTTGTAGGGAAAATCGGCGGCAGTTTTTTCATCGAGCTCTCCTTGTGCCAGAAGCTCTTCCCGGAGAGAGTGGTCTTTAGTTAAACGCTCGAGTTTATTCCGCAGCCTATAAATGCGGCTATCTCCGATATGGCCATAAAGGAGTTCATTGCCGAGAACGAGTATGCAGCAAAGGGTTGTTCCCATCCCGCTCAAGTCGGGATGATCTCCAGCGAGGGAGCGGATCCATTTATTGGCCTCGACAAATCCTGCCTTCAGCTGGACTTTTGCAGCGGCCATCGTCGGGTGGTGGTGTCTTCGCAGATATCCTTCGATTCCATCGCATAAATGAAGGACCGATTCTTTGGCGGCAACTTCGCCGGCGAGATGGCCCCCCATGCCATCGGCTAGAACATAAAAGTGGTCGTCGGGGAGCTCAGCCCAAACATCTTCGTTGTTGGCACGAGAGGTTCCAATATCAGAGATGCCGAAGCTTTCTATGAGAGGCAGCATGAGGTTCATGGAGGTGTGTTCAGCTCTCCTAAGAAAAGGGGGATTTTCGTCTGCAGGTCGACTAAAGCGAAGATAAAAGGATGGTCCGCATTGAATTCTTGTGGAGACCCTTGTGTCGCGATAACGTTCATGGAAGCGGCTGTTGCAGCGGCAGCGACAATCCCGTTTTCATCGACGGAAAAAAGAGCTTCGTGGACCACTTTACTGAGGTAAAGATCTTTCTTGCCATCGATCCCGGAAAAATCGGCCTTAGATGTAAAAGCCGTCTGAAGGCCTAACTGAGTTAGAAGAGTATTGAGATCAAAATGCTGCTGGAGTGTGAACTTAGGGAGCTTCACATGAACTTTTTGAGAATTTAAGCGGGCCAAAGCCGATTGAAATTGTTCCGAGGTCAGCAGAGAAGAAAGGTCGGAAAATATTTTTTGTTTCGGCAGAAAGACAGCGAGGGCAGTTTGCGTCCCTTCCAAAGGCAAAGCAACTGTTTGAAAGTTAGCATCTTCCCCGTAAGAAAAAAGAGCCGTTTGCTCCATCGTGGGTGTTTCTACAGTCGTTTGATCATCGACCCAAAAATTTTGAGCTGCGGTGAGCTTGGGATCGAAAGGTTTTAAAAATTTTCCACTGAAATAGAGGGCATTAGTGAGGACGAGGCGCGTGGCAGTTTGAAGATCGGTAGGAGATAGAAGGTTAGTGATTTTCTGATCGGTGTTTTGAGCAATCCATTTGTTGATGGTCGTGACAGCAGCCTGAGGCTTGCTGAAGTCGATCGATTGAACAGAGGCATGAAAATCATCCTCGATCATTTTGCGAAAAGCTCCGAGAACAGGGAACTGAGGGGCGATCCAAAGGCTGCTCGCAATCTTTAAATTTTTTTGGGAAAATGGGGAGGTAAGGGTAGGGGCAACATCCGCAAGATTGGAAGGAAGATAGAACGTTTTTTTCATTTCTGCCAGCGTAGCGCCTTGAGCTCCTGCAGCGGTCATGGCCATGCCTAAATAAACCGAGTAAGGGGAAAAGATCGTATTCTTATCATTTTTAGCGGCGAGGGGAAAGAGATCCCAGCCGAACTTGGTGATGCCATCGAGAGGGGTATCAGCAAAGATAGGGCAGAAGAAGCAGAGGGCTAATAAAATGAGCTTTTTCATCTTTACTCCGAGGGAAAGATAATTCTAAGGCTGTTGAGAAAATTGAACGCCATATGCAAACCGACCGAGGCAAAAAGCGAGCCTTGCCGTTCATAAACATATCCCAAAAAGCAGGCAAAAGTAAAAAGGGAAGGTATAAGGGAAAGATTGCCGAGCCCTTGTTCCGGGGAAAAATGAAATAGTGCAAAGCAAAGGGAAGTGAGAATAATGGCTTTTTTTGCGCTGAGCCGCTGTTTAAAATAAGTTTGAAGTGTTCCGCGAAAGAGAAATTCTTCGATGAAAGGAGCAATCACGACGATAGTTATCAAGGCGAGCATAGTAAGAGAAGGGGAGACGAGGGTTGTTTTAAGATACCGGACGGCTGTTTGCTCATAAGACTCCAGCTGAAAGAAAAGGTAGAGCAGGAGGTCAAAAAATTGACCAACGACAATCACGACGGGGAAAGCCGCGAATAAGGTCGCTATTCCGAGAAAAAAATCGTAAGTTGGCGATGTAGCAGTAGCCTGAGCGGGGTTTTTCCAAATTTTTTCAAATAGAGGGGACTGCGTACGCCCGTAAAGGATGAGCGCAACGACCATGGAGACAACGATCAAAAACTGAACCGTGATATTGAGTCCCAAACTCACCGGTGCGGTCGAGTGTCTTTGCAGCAGTCCTACGAAGTACTGAGACAAAAAAAATGTCACGCCCACATAAATAGCAAAAACACTGACAACCTGCTTAAAATAAATCCGAGGAGGGGGCAACGGATGCCATTCATAAAATCCGTTTTTCCAGGCAATGCTGTTGGTGATGAGCCCCAGCAAGCCGAAAATTAGGAGGACATAAATGGAATCAGAAATCATTAGCCGCCTGAAATGAGGATGTAATCTTCAATGCGGCTCGCGAGTTCCTTGCAAAGCATGTCATGCGCAATTCCTAAAGGAGAGGCATTGAAGGTCTCATGTCCCCAAGCAACTTGGCTCAGGTTGTTTTTTGTAAATTGCCGAGGGATATGGTGGGACTGCTGAATAATTTCCTGCAAGACGACTTTGGCTGTCTTTTCGCGAAGGTCGAAAACACGCACTCGGACGGATAAAGTCAGCTCTGCAGGGGAGTCTTCCGCTGCAGTGGTAGGAATTTCATTGTGGTCCATGAGTTCCATGAAGACGACAAACTCATTGGGAGAAAAAGTTTTTCTCACCCAGGAAATATCGGGATCGAAAGGATCGTGGGAAGAAAGGGCTTTTTCGGCTTTATTTGCAAAAGTATCTTCGCTGATCACATACACTTGGTTTTTTTGAGAAAGCCTTCCCCGGATTGCTTGAGAGAGTTCTTGAGAGACATTCCAATTGAGATCGCTGCGGGAATGGTCGATCATGGGTACGATAGCGACAATAGGCCGGTTGGAAGCTTTTGCCTCTAGAAAAGCCGTGGAATTATCACATTTTTTATCACAACATCCGGTTAAGACCAGTGTGAGTCCTAATAACAATCCCGCTCCCCGTCGCATCGAAACCTCCGCAATTTGTTCAATCTTTAAAATATCAGAACACGAATTCTTGGACAATGTGAGTTATTCAGAGGTTTTTCCCGCCTCTCCGGATTCTAATGTATTGTACATTATTTTAATTTTTTCTCGGATGGAATGGATAGCGAACATGTTTCCTCCTTTGCCGTCTTCGAGCTGTTTTCGAATTTTGAAAGAGAAGGCGGGGGCAACTATAAGGTTAGATTTGAAATGCTTCAGATCGGGATCTGAAATAACAGAGTTGTATATTTTTGTATCAAATTCGATGCATGTTTTGATAAAGCTATGGATCATTTTATACATGTTAAGTTCAACTAAAAGCTGTTTAATCTTAGGATGATAGATTTTAGTCTTTTCATGCTGCATAATTTGAGAAAGATAATCATATAACTGCTTATCACCTGTAGGCGTATCAGGTAATTGACCTACGAGTTCTATAACTTTGTCGATCATGATGGATGTCTTTGGCGGGGTCATTTGTGAGAGAAATTTTAGCGTATGTTTCTTAAGAAAAACAACAAGCAACTGATTGTATTCATCCTGAAGAATGAGTTTTCTATCTTCGATAAATTTTCTAATATGATCTAAAAAGAAGACTTCTCCTAAGGCTATAATGAGACCATATCCGTCTGCTGATTCAAAAGAGATAATCCCATTTTGCGCGCATTTACTCCAATATTGATAGTTACAACCATCCGAGTAATACCCCTCTTTTCCACATAAATCATAATCGGCAAGAACTCCTCTCCATCTTCGGTCAAAATAGACAAGAATATTTTTTGCTTTAACATCTCGATGAACCCCATTTAAACGGTGGAGAGCTATTAACGCTTCACAGACATCGAGAAGAATTGCAAGAAAATCTTTTAGCTTTAACGGTTTGAAAGATGTTCGAGAGATATTTTCTGGCAATTTTCCTTCGGCCGCTGCTGTTAAAAGATCACCGGGAAACCAGGATTGCAAATATTGAAAAGTGGTGGAGCTCGTTTGTCCGATCAACATAGGAAGCGGCGCAAAAAATCTTGTTTTTTCTGCAGGAAGGCGCTTTAAAATGGCTTCTTGGTTTTTAAGGCCTATCTTGACTTGAGCAATGGCGCCATTTCCATGAATCACTGCAATAACAGATTGAAGACCTATTACTTTTAAAGGGAGATGGAACTTTTTTTGGAAGTAAAGTGAAAGCGTTACATAGACTTCTTTATATCCCCCTGTGCCTATAAGACTTCCTTGCAAAATGACGAAGAGTTCCATCATTTTAGGGATAGGCTCGGAAGATTTTTTATAATAGATCTGCAAAGGAGGAGGGAGGAAATATCGTGTCGATCTTGTTTCAAAATCATAGAAAGGCATCCGATGAGCTTGTGCTGGGCAGAAAACGAACCGATTTGTTAAACCTTGCTCAATCACCACTTTAATTTCTCGGCAGACATAGAGACGGAAAAGATGAAAGTCTGTTTGAGAAGGCAAAAAAAAGGAGATCCAGGGTTGAAGGGAATTCAGATGTTTCGGCGTAATATGCTTTTCAGCAGCCTGATAATGTTTAAATCTTTCCAAGACTTTTTGGCATTTTTCTATACTGGTTGCACTGACGGAAAACACTCGACACATGGAAAAATATAAATTAAGCGTCTCTTTAAAAATGGGAGGGAAAGAGCCCCATGCAGCGATTTCATCGACGGTGGTTAAGGTCTTAGTGAGAAATTCATAATGGCTCCAAAAATCTTCCCACCCTTTTTTTTCTAGGATCGTCAGTTTCCGTTGATGGAAATTTGAAGAATAAGTATCTGCTGCTGACAAAGGTTCAGCTGCAAGATCCAAAATAAATTGACAGGCCCTTTCTATCCTATTTTGATAAACTCTTCGAGCAGGATCACTGCTAAACAATAAGCTGAGCTGCTTAATGTTTCTTCCAACCCAATGAGTCAATGGACATAAATCTAACAATATAGGCGGTAAGGGATGCCCTTGATGAAGTCCAGCATGAATCTGCCTAAATGTAAGTGTCATATTTATCTCAATAGAGGGGACATTGCAAGTAGGTCCAAATTTACAACTGATAGGGATTTATAAAAGCAACACTAATATTCAGGATATGTTAGGAAAAAACAAGAAATAAATGATCTGCTTTGTTACTGGCAAAACTTAGAAAATTACTTAAAGGGCAACGAGAATAATAGAGGAGTAGGCTTCCATTTTGCAGATGACTTTAAGGGGAGGAAAATGGGTAGGATCATCGATGTAGTCATGGGGAGCGGCAAGAGAGGTGTCGACGAGACGGTACCATTTTTTATGAGCGGGCGCCGGGGGTAGATGGACAGTGGGCCGTGTAGGGGTTGCATTGAAGGCGATATAAAGATGATTTTCTTTGATCGGATCTTTGAGCGTATAGGCGACAAAGCGGCTGGGACCGCTCCAATCGGCATGAAAAGCATCGAGCCCATGCCAATCGATGTCGGCTGGATGAAGAAATTCGGTACGCCGTAAGAGAGGATTGCTTTTCCGGAGGGCGATCATCGATTTGAAAAAACGAAAGTGTTCCTGTTCCTCGGTGAGCTTATTCCAGAGAAAAGCGTTGATGGGGCCATCGTGGCACCAGGTGTTATTGTTGCCCCCATGGGTATGGCCATATTCATCGCCCATCAGCATCATGGGTGTTCCAATGGAGACCATGAGGGCGACCACGAAATTTTTCATCTGCCTTTGACGGAACATAAGGATTTTGGCATTGGTCGTGGGGCCTTCCTGTCCGCAATTCCAGCTTTCATTGTCGTTGGCCCCATCTTGATTGTTTTCGCCATTGGCTAGGTTGTGCTTGAAATTGTAGCTGACAAGATCTCGGAGGGAAAATCCGTCATGGGCCGTGACGAAGTTGATACTAAAATACGGCTTTCCTTCATAGTTGTAGAGATCTTGCGAGCCTGCAAGGGCAGTCGCAAAAGGTCCGGCATTTCCATCCGTGCCTTTGATGAATTTCCTTACAATATCACGGTATTTTCCATTCCATTCGGCCCATCTTCCATAAGAGGGGAAGCTGCCGACTTGATAAAGTCCAGCGGCATCCCAAGCTTCGGCAATCAACTTGGCATTTTTCAACAGCGGGTCTTCAGCGATCCTACGGACAACAGGAGGATCTGAAAGAGGATGACCTTCGGGACTTCGGGTTAGAATGGAGGCTAGGTCAAAACGGAAGCCGTCGATATGCATTCCCGTGACCCAATACCTTAGCGAGTCGACAATAAGATTGCTGACGACCGGATCGTTGCAGTTGAACGTGTTGCCGCAGCCGGTGTAGTTGTAATATTCTCCATGAGGGCCCAAAATGTAGTAGGTTTTTTCATCGAGCCCGCGGAAGGAAAAATTGCGGCCTTCTTCATTTCCCTCAGCCGTATGGTTATAGACGACATCCAAGATGACTTCGATCCCGTTTTTATGGAGCTCTTTCACGAGTGTTTTGAACTCTTCAATGACGGTGCACTTCTCGCCTGTGGTCGCATACCGCTTCATCGGGCTAAAGAAATTCACTGTCGAATAGCCCCAATAGTTCAGAAGTTTTTTGCCTGTTTGCGGATTCGTAAGGGGATTTTCGCATTCATCGAATTCAAAGACTGGCAGAAGTTCTACCGCATTGACCCCGAGTTCTTTGAGGTGAGGAATTTTCTCGATCATCCCCAGAAAGGTCCCGGGGTGTTGGACATGGCTGGAAGGATCTTCGGTAAAACCTCGTATGTGCATTTCATAGATAATTAAATTTTGAAAAGGAATCAGCGGCGGCGTGTCATTTTCCCAGTCAAAAGGAGTTTCTTGAGCCTGGTACCGTCCCAAAGGCTGATGCTCGGTGTAAAAGGAGTCAGCCCATTCATGGGAGGTGCTTAAGCATTTCGCGTAAGGATCGATTAGAAGCTTTTTCCCTATTTGGATCCCATAATCGAAAAGAGAGCAGAGATTTTTAACGGTGATATGCCAGACCTGCCCTGTACGATGCAGCTCAGGATCGAGTGAAAAATGGGCAAAAGGTACCTTCTCGCCGGCAGCGAACAGGACCAGGGATACATCGTTATCTGCCGAAGAGTGAAAAGCAAAGTTCACACCGTGGTCGACTTTTGAAGCTCCTAGGGGAGAGGGGCTCCCGGGCTCGGTAGCAAAATTATGTTCCATGTATTTTTTCTTAATACCGAAGGATGATTGTATTTGCAATTTTTTTGATAAATTGAGAAACTGCTTTCTTACATGGATAAACTTTTTCTTTATGGAAAAGTTCTAATCCAGAGAATTTATGAGGAGAACCTTCAATGTCTTATGAGAACGCAAAGGCAAACCTGAAAGAGTTCGGCAAAGAACTTAATCTTGAGTTGCAGTTTGATGAGAACCATACCTGTATTCTAGGGATCGATAATACTTTTTCTTTACACTTGACCTATGAGCCCCATTCAGACCGTCTCTATCTGTATTCCCCTATTCTCGATGGCCTTCCCAAGGATTCAGGGAACCGCCTGAAGCTTTATGAAGCCCTCTTGGAAGGCTCCATGCTGGGAGGTCAAATGGCCGGAGGAGGCATTGGAGTTGCCGTGAATGAAGAGCTGATCCTAATGCACTGCGTGCTTGAAATGGGAATCGGGTCCGATCCTTCTGCCCTGCGCCGATTTGCTCCGATTTTCGTGGAAGCTGTCGAGCGATGGAGAAAGAAAGCGAAGGACCTCAGTGAAGGACGTGATCCTCAAGATGATGGCAAAGGCGGCGGGCAACAACGTCACCCTCAGCATCCTATACCCCCAGGACCTACTCCAGGCAAGCCGGGAGCTCCTTTCATCAAGATTTAAGTTTAACTTTGATCAAATTGATAATCGAGAGCAGGTTTTCATCCTGCTCTCCGATTCGTTTTTCTATGCTTTTGACGCTTGTCATGACAGTCGAATGATCCCTCGAAAAGACCTCCGCTATCTTCAAAAAAGGCATTTTCAAGACAAGCCGGCATAGGTACATGGCAACTTGGCGCGGCAAGCTACACTGTTGGTTTTGCGAGCGGCTTAAGATATCGCTGGCTTGGATTTCAAAAATTTCCGCAGTCGTTTGAACGATTTTCTCGGCCGTCACTGCTTTTCTTTTGAGCTCTTCTAATAAAGGTTCTATCCAGGATGCATCGGTTTTATTTTTTTGAAGATGAATGGTATCGAGGGCGCGCATCAGGGATTTGGCATGGGGCAGCTGCTCTAAGAGAAAGGAATGAACCTGAGGGGATAGCTGCAAATGTCTCTGCTCGATTTTCTGTTTAAAAAAATTTTTTCTTTCTTCGGCATTGAGCAGCTGGAAAGGAAGAACAAGGCCCCATTCGAAGCGGCTGGTCAGCCGGGGCTCTATGCCTTCGAGCAGGGAAGGAAGCCTGCTGCCGGCTAAAACAATCTGTTTGCCAGCCACGTGCAAGGCATTGAACGTATGGAAAAGCTCTTCTTGCGTGGCGCTGCGGTGGGCCAGCTCATGGATATCATCGACGAGCAAGACATCATGCTGCCGGTAAAGGTCTCGGAGTTTTTGCATGGCGCCGGTACGCATGGCGGCTACGATATGTTGGGTCAAGGTTGCCGCCTTCACATAAAAGCAGCGTTTTTTCAAGGAAGTCAGATAGAAAGCGCAGGCCATGAGAAGGTGGGATTTTCCGCTGCCTTCCGGCCCATGCAAATAGATTGGGTTATAGGACGATTTTTCTAAAGCATCTTTCAAAAGAGAGAAGCTAATGTCATTTGTCGACCCTGGGAAGTATGTCTCAAAGGTGCAGGCGGGATCCAGCCCGTCGGGTACGAGATTGAGGACCGGCTTCCAGATTTTTTTATCTTTCGAAGAGGGAGCATTTGACAGCGAGAGGTGAACTTTGATGGGCCGCTGGTTGTTGTTCCGCAGCGAGCTCCGGATCGCCGGGCGAAGATGCTCTTCAAACCAGCTCAGCTGAAAAGAGTCTTGTGCTTCGAGATATAAATTCCCCGCATCAAAATCGACGATTTTTAACGTCTTGGCCCATTTATCTATAGCTTCAGAGCCCAGATCTTTCACTTGGCCCTGAAGGAAATCTTCCCATGCCTTCATGTTCTAAGCTTGATTTTCTTGGTCATCCACCATTGTTGGAGAATACCGAGAAGCATCGAAGAAAGCCAGTAGATGTTAAGACCCGAGGGGAAATTATAGAACAGCACTGTGAAGACAATGGTCATGATATTGCCCATGAACCTCTGCTGCTTTTGCTGGTCGGTCATATTTTTGGGGTCTTTCGGAGTCGTCGCTGTCATACGCTGCTGCCAGAACATTGTCGCACCTAGCAGGAGGGGCAGTAAATGGAACGAAGTTCCAATAAACCAGATCGGCGTATGCCAAGAAAAGATCACATCGGGGGCAGCCAGGTTGGTAATCCATCCGGGAATAAAGCTCGCGCCGCGCAGCTCAAAAGTAGATTTAAGTAGCTCAAACATTCCGATCAAGAACGGCATTTGGATGAGCAAAGGAAAGCATCCACCCAGGGGATTAACACCGTGCTCTTTGTATAATCCCATGATTTCCATCTGGGCTTTTTTCGGGTCTTTTTTATACCGCTCTTGAAGCGCAGAGAGCTTGGGGGCTAGTTTTTGCATTTTGACCGTCGATTTGATCGACCAGGCGTTGAGAGGATAGAGCATGAGCCGGAGGGCGATCGTTAAAAGAATGATAGCAAAGCCCCAAGAATGGACGACCGCGTAGAAGATCTTCATCAAGAAAAAGAGAAATTTTGCAAACGGTTCGGAGATAAATGCAAACCATCCGTGGAAACTCTTGACAGCGACATAATCGCCGCCATAAACAGCGTCGTTTTTCTCGAGAACACTTTCTGCTAAGGGCCCTGCAAAAACTTTAAAGTTGTAGGTTCCTCCTGAGCTTTTAAAGGGAAGGCGCATATCGTAGCCGGGATAATTACCAGCAGGATAAAGGTTATAAGCGGCATCAATGGCTGTCAGACGTGTCGGAACATCAGTCCCTGGTATTTTATAGGCTGTAAAACCCGAGTTCATGTCGCTCTGGGGATCTAAGATAATCGCAAAAAAGCCATTTGAGTTGGCGATCCAATCGGGCTCGACAGAAGAGATATTCGTGGCGGTTTTAGGAAGCGAAAGCTGCTCCACAACGCCTTTCTGATTGCGGGTCATGCGGTATTTGAGCGATTGAGTCGAGCTTCCTGAGACTATTTCAACTTCAGGAACTCCGGTTGCCAATGTCAACCCTTGGCTATTTCCATCCACTTCGATTGTCACCTCAAAAGAGTAGGGGGCTGAAGAGGGATCTTCCGGCAATCGATAGGTTTTTGTGATGCGGGCTTGATGGGTTTTGCCTTCCATTTCAACGAGGTTTTTTTCCAGCCGCTTGATTTTAAAAACGGTGCTCGCGCTTTGAGGATCATCGGTCAAGGTTGCCATTGCATAGTATTGAGGAGCGACATTCCGGCGCAGCAGGGGATAGTATCCATCGAGCTGCCCCTGATTAAACGACCCTTCATAGGTTTGGTAAGGGCCTTCGGGGAAATGGTCATATTGAGGAGCTTCTTTTTCCAACAGAGTATCGACCCGGATTTTTTTGACAAGGCTAGCAGGATTTTCTTGGCTTTGAAGAGGAAGGTTGATTTCAGCAAGAGCCCCGTTGATATTGGAAACCACCAGCTGTTGGTATTTATTTTGAATGACATATTTCAGCTCTTCTGTCGGTTTGACCGAGCGGGCGGTAGCAGGAGGCTCGACGGTTTGGACAACGGGTGCGCTCTCGGAAGCGCTAGGAGTCGCGACCCTAGGCGGGAACAGAAAATGGTTCACCGCATAAAAAGTCACTGTCATCAAAACTACAAAAATAATCGTCCGCTTGTCCATGAACACATCCTCTATAAAAGGGTGATTCTAGCAAAGGGACGGGAAAACAACTAGCTTTGTTTAAGGGATTTTAAAAAACTTTCCACTAAAGAGACACTGGCGCCAAATACCAAATTTAAAAAGGCCAGGCGGCCTAAGTTGATGCCAAAGCCTTGATAGAAGCCTAAAAATCCTCGCTGGGTCCAAGTGTTTTTAATGACTTGCATCGCTGAGATAGGAACTAAAGAATCTTTTTGGATCATCCCAATGTATTGCCAGGGGTAACTTAAACAGGAAGCCACCGTCCCGCTAGCAATAAAGGTAGCTGTCGATAAGGCTAAAGAAGGTTCTTTTCTTTTCGCAAAAAAACGATTGATGTATTCAGCCAGCGGAATACAGATAGGAAGATAGCAAAGATCTCGGATCATGAGAGTCAGCGTCCCTGCATAGAGGGATCTCCAGGGCCTGCCTGTCTTGAGGATCTCTTGGAAGACTTCCCCCAGGCGCTTTTCTTGGGTTTGCATCCGAAATCCCAGTGTTGTCATAGGAGAGGTCGTTATCCTATCGAGCAAAGTTCCGGCTGCTAAGGCAAGAGAGGAGGCTGCAATAGGATGATGGGGAAAGTTTTGCTCGAGGGGTGCATAGAGGGCAGCAGCAGTCCCGAAGGTGAAAAGTGTGCCGAGAGATTGGCTCATAAGCCTGGGGCCTGCGCCTAAAAATGGTTGATGAGCAATTTCGCAGAGATAAGTGCGTGTGATTTTTTTTCCTGTCATTTTGGCTGCCACGATCCGATCAATAGGCGTCGTGCAAAGGCTAGAAAAAATCGAGCTTGTCCCTTTGATCACTTCGCGAAATGTAGGATCTATTTCGATGGAGGATCCCGTATTCATCACAACGCGATCAAGATATTTTTCTATATTTGAGAATAGATTTGCATCAGAAGATAAAGAGGTTTCTGATTCAAACTCATTTGTAAATGAATTAAATATTCGATAATTTGTTTTAATTCCCATAATAAATTGATTATATCAATATTGTTAATAAATTAATAACTTTTTAATGTTCAAACGCTTTGCAAATAATTTATATAGAAAATCTTTCGAAATTATTTTTTAAAAAAGGAATGTTTTGATAGACTTATAGAAATTATTAAGGAATTGTATGTCAATAACATGGAATAACTGCCGAGATATTCTGAAAAATTGTATTTTTCCTTATCTTTCTCCTTCACAGCTAAAGACACATTGCATACGTGTAAGCCGAGTATGGAAAGAATGTGCGATCGGGCGAATTAATTTTGTTTACTGGGTCCAAATGGAAAGCTTGCTCAATAACTTTTCGCTAGATGTCATCAAGATGGATATGCGATCCGTTTTTAAAACTATTATGCTAGGATCATCAAGTATCCGCCAACAGAAGCAAAATAGTTGTGCAATTTTGACTTTTCTCGAATTCCAAGCTGTATTATCGAAGCAGGAAGCAATTGTAGAGATCATTCAAGATGAGCTTTCTCAATTTCAAGTCATTAATAATGCCTACGAAAAAAAAAGAATTTCCAATGGACAGCAGCGTTGGCTGGAAGAACAATTTGAATTGAGGAGAAAAACCCGTGACCGCACTGAAATTGAAATAAGATGTAGCGTGTCTGATATTTTCAGAAGTCGATATGGTGATAGGGGTCCCATAGGATTTATTAATTCTTTGAGGGTAAACTGTCATGAATTTAAGGGTGATTTCAATGTGCAGTCGCCTACAAATGATAGCAATTGGAGAGCTGTAGGAATTCTGTCAAATTTCTTTTTAGATTTATCTCATTTTCGATGTATTTTATCTATGCATGTTTCGGATTTGAATAGACCTACCCTGTTAGATGCCATTCACGAAAAACAATTTGCACAAATAGCAAGCTATTTTCTAATGGATGATGTACCTTGTGAATTTAGTCTTACCATCTTTGATCATGATCTTGAGAAATGTAGCTATTATCAAAGAGTAAATTGCTACAGAGTAAAAGGTTATATAAAAAGCATTGACGTAGGAGATCGAGAGATTGTAGGAAACATAGATGCCTATCCCTGCTCTCTATATCTTTCACTTGCTATTCCTGATGAAAGATGATGGATTAAGATGTGATACGCATGCTCATTTGGCTATTCTGCGAATCAAATAGATTTGTGTAAAATTAGTAAATTTTTCTCAGGATTCCAGCTAATCTTTAGGGTTACTAATGCTGAAGATGGGATAGAAATTCTTGGAAAGAGGTGGTTAGGCGGAGCCCTTCCAGCCAGTCGTCATCCAAGAGCTCTTCCAAAGAGGGAAGAGATTTAGCTTCGTGAGATTTTTGCAGAAAATACAGAGATTTATCGTATTGCTTTAAGAGGGAATAGAGACAAGCGAGGTGATAGAACGCTTGCTGATTCCCGAGGCGCGAGGCTTGCAGGAGCTTATTTTCAGCTTCTCGGTGGCACTGGTCAGCGAGGTCTTTATCATAGGTATGCTCGGCAATATTGATCAAAGTAATGCCCCAATCGAGGATGACAAAATCGTTTTCTTCTTCATGCTTGAGGGCAATGCGGTAATGATTGAGAGCTCGATAGAAGTTGTCCATTTCGCCCAGGGCTTCTCCGAGATGGGAATAAGCAAGGCCAATGCGGTAATGGATGCGAGGAAAATCAGGATCGATCATGAGGACTTGAGAAAAAACATCGAGCGATTTTTGATAGAGGGTTTCATCGTCGCTTAAATCTCCCAACAGGTCTAAGGTGATCGCATAGTGGTAAAGCCATTCGGGATGCATATACAGGGCATTTTTTTGAGCTTGGAGGGCATACTCAAAATAGGAAACAGCTTGCTGAAGGAGTTGAGGCTCCTCTTTCATCTCTCCCAGGCGGGAAAGGGCAAAGGCGTATTCAAAATAATAGCCGACAAGGGGTTTGAGATCGATCGCTTTGGAATAGAAGCGGACCGCTTTTTCAAAAGCATCCACATCATCTTCGGTATCGCCGACACGGGTATAGACTTTAGCAATCCCGTACCAATCTTGGTGACGGGTTCTGTCCAGCGAGAGCCCCTCTTGGAATTTCTCAATGGCCTGGTAATAATAGTCAAAATCATCGAAGTACATCCCCCAAGAGAAAAGGCATTTTCCGTAGGAATGCCAAACCTCAGGATCTTCTTCATCGGAAAGGCCTAAAGCCTCCGTGATCTTATTTTGCGCTTCATAGAGGAGATCGATCCTGTCGGTGAGCTCTCCGAGGAGCGCCAAGGTCTCAGCCCAAGTGGCCAGAAGCTCGGCATGTTTCGCATTGAAGACATAACCCCGCTGGCATTTTTCAAGACCAGCCCGGAGCCGTTTGAGATCGCGGGTCTTACGTCCTGATTCCAGGAGGAAGAGCGCCCATTCATGCCAAAGCTCCAAGCTATAGGGACGGAGCTGGGCTGCAGCAGAAAAGCATTCGTGGGCTTGAGTAAAATGATCCTCGTCATGGGTGTGGGCATAGAGGATATTCATGCTTCTTGCAAGAGAGAGCCATCCTTCGAAAGAAGAAAGGGTCAGAGAGACAGCCTGCTTAAAGCAGGAAATCGCCTTGATAATCGGGCGCCTGTCGTTGACAAGATCTGCCAGATCTAAGGCTGCTAGGCCAAAATCATTCCAGAATTCTTGAGGCAGTTGCTCGCCAGCATCGCTGCTTTTTTGGAAAGCCTCTAGCGCTTTTTGAATATCGACGGCTTCGCCTGAATGGCGCGCGATTTCGGCCCATACTTTTCCATAGTCCCAATAGAGTTCAACGTATTGATCGGGAGTTTTGTCTTCCATCAGGTGAAGAGCTTTTCTGAGCTTTTCTTCGGCTTCTAGAAAATAATGGTGCTCGCCAAACCTCAGGCCGAGTAAAGAGAGGGTATTTCCCCAGGCGTGCCATGCATCAAAGTAGGAAAGAGAAATATGGGTAGCAATTTTAAATTTTTTTGCTGCTAGAAGAAGAGCCTTTTCTTTTCCGTCCATTGACCCGTATTCAAAAAGGGCCAGGCCCTGGCGATAAAAAAGCTCCGCATTGCAAGGCTCCAGCTGAGCCGCTTTTTCAAAGAGTTCCAAACCGATAATATCTCCCTTCAAGAGAGCCAGTTCACCCTGGGCTAAATACGACATGACAAAATCGCTCTGCCCTTCAGGATAAGCTGAAAAAAGAGATCTGTCAGACAGCATAGGACTCTCGGTTTAAATCTCTATTGTTCTCTCCCGTTCAATCCACGGGAGTCCAATTTATTAAGTGCCGGATTATAGAAAAGGCCCCTATTTAGCACAATCGATTACCCTTTTTAAAAAGAGTAATAACTGATTTAAGTAATTAATTATTAGTGTGATATAAAAATGTTTTTTCTTTGAAAATTAAGGAAAGCGGATAGCTTCCAAAAAAATCACATTAAACATCTCCTGAGAGAAAAGCTTTGCTTTATCACTGCAGAGAAAATCTTGAATGTTTTTGATATAGCTCTCATAAATTTCTTTATCCATGCTCCGGATATAGGCGTAGACCTCAGAGAAGCTCTGAAAGTCGCGCCGGTCGATAAAGCAGTTTTTGGGAACATAGTCAGTGATATTGCTGGCTCCCCAGTAAATCGGAACGACTCCAGCCGCAAAACAATCGAAGATTTTTTCGGTGACATACCCTTTGACATCACGCATATTTTCATAGCAAACACTGAAGCGGTAGTTTTTCAAGGTGGAGATTTTATTTTCGACTGTGCCTCGATAGTTTTTATACCCTTTTTTCTCCCAAGTAAATCCATAGAATTCAAAAACATCAGGTTTGTCTTCAAAGAATTGAATGACTTCTTCTCTTTCTTTATAGAGCTCTTTAGGATGCTTACTTTTTTTATTGGAAGATATCTGAGTCAGCAATTTCTTTTTTTCAAAAGGAACTAATTCTTTCTCCAGGGGTTGAAGAACAGGATAATAAAACTTGAAAAACTTCTTGTTGTCGACAAGGTCGTCATCCCAGGTGTAAACCCTTTTAAATTGATTCAAATATTCAGCGCTGTAGAGTTGAGGTAGATAAACGGGCGGCTCCCAGGCAAAGAGAAGTAATTTTTTTGGGGCAAATTTTTTTAAAGCGCCCTTTTGAAGATAAGGAGGCTTGTTCCAAACAACAATATAGGCTAATTCATTGTGGTCTTTTTCGTTTTTGAGGTCTGTTGCAAGGAAGCGGATATTTTTTTCCTGCAGGGCTTGATGAATAGGGGCTAACCAAGATGAATGGATAATGCCCTGATCATTGGGGTTTATAGGCCAGTCGTGCACTAAGTCGATTTGCTTTTTCCGTTCCCCTGCCAACAGTAAAAGGGGAAATAAAAAAAGGATTATGATATTTTTCAGCATAAGATGAAAATTATCGGGAAAGGGTCGTTTTAAGACAAGCCTGCGATAAATTTTTTCTCAAAAAAGAAAGGAATCCTTATGAAATATTTAGTGCTTCTCGGAAGAATTTTTTATTCGGCGATTTTTATTGGGTCTGGTATCGGACATTTTTCCAGCTCTGCGATCGAGTACGCTCGGATGGCCGGTGTGCCTATGGCAGGGTTTTTAGTGCCGTTCTCAGGACTTATCGCCTTACTAGGCGGAATCAGCATCCTGCTCGGTTATAGAGCCCGTATCGGAGCTTGGTTGATAGTGATCTTTTTAGTCCCTGTCACCTTTATGATGCATAGATTCTGGGGTATCACAGAGCAAAATGTGGGTTTGATTCAACAAGCCATGTTCATGAAAAACCTCTCCATGCTGGGAGCCGCTTTGCTCATCACCTATTTCGGCTCAGGTCCTATGAGCTTAACTCCTCCTAAGAAAAGATAATCATCCGTGAAAAGCCCTCTCAGCGAGGGCTTTTCGATTGACTTTCAGTCCCATCTGCTCAGGCAAAGTAAAAGCTTTGATCGGGATCTTAAATTTGGGGAGGTGTTCTTTTAACATTTTTTGCAGATGCTCGAGCTGAAGAGGGTCTTGTAGAAAGACTCCGGGCCTGGCTCCAAATTCTTCGTCGGCAATCGGAACAACCACGGCCTCCTGAAATCCGCACACGCGCCGTATGACCTCTTCGATTTCTTCAGGCTGGATATTCTCTCCGCCTGAAATAAACAGATTATCTTTTCTTCCTAAGATATAGAATTTTCCCTCTTTCCAACAGCCTAGATCTTTCGTAGCAAACCAACCGTCTTGCAGTGGAAGCACCCTTCCTTTTTCTTTTTCATAATACCCTTGAAAAAGCACCGCGCCCTTGACCCAGATCTCTTGATCCGAAGCTATCTTAATCTCGGCAAACGGATGGACATGGTGGCCTGTGACGATCTGAGAACTCATCTCCGTCATACCATAAGAGGGGAGGACGTGCCAAGGTGTTTCCCAGGGTGTCTCAAGGTCAGGCAAAGGAGCCCCGCCCAGCAAAATCGTCTTTAAATGCGGAAGCACTGCCGGATTTTTCATTAGACGATAGAGCTGCGTAGGCACTAGGGAGAGATGAGTTGCAGTCGTCCAATCGGCTGAAAGCAAAACGGAACTTTTAGCCAGATACGATCTCATTAAAATACCTAGGCCTCCCACATGGTTAAGAGGGAGTGTAAGCGCCCATCGATCGGAAGGCTCCAGGGGAATGAGTTTGTTAGAGCCGCGGGCGCTCATCACTAAATTTCCTAAAGAGTGACAAGCAATTTTGGGTCGCCCCATAGAACCTGAGGTAAAAAGAAAAGTCGCCAGTTGATCGAGCTGCCATTCTCGTGGCTTCGGTGTTTCAAGATGCGGCATCGAAGGGGTGAAAAGTTCTGTTTCCAGTTCCTCTAAGGCAGGCTGAGCCGAAGGAAGCCGCGGGCTCAAAGGACAGGCGATCTTGCCTATCTTCCAACAGGCAAAAAAGGTGAGGATGACCTCCGGCGTCGAAGGAGCCCAGAAGGCCACCCGCTGATAGGGAAAAGCTTCGATTTGCCGGCACATTCCTTCCACATAGGCTTCAAAGGTCTCATCCTCCCAAGAGAGATGATCGGTGATTAACATAAAGTGAGCATCTCCTTTTTGAGGCGGAGTTCAGCAGGGAAGTGGGCCTGCCCTGCGCGGATCACCAGGGGATCCTCAAGGAGATCGGCTTGCAAGTTCATAAAAGTCCCGATGCCAAGAGGATGAGCGGGAATTTCCATTGCTTTTGCAAGAGAAGCGATTTGATGGAGGCCGATGCCGCTCTCATAGCTGCTGCTCAAAATCACAGGCGTTTGTTTCTTAGGGATGCCTTTGACCATCGGCTTCCACACCACCGTCGATCCCCAACTTTCCTCATCCGACGCCATGGCAAACGGAGAAACATCTTGTCCTGGATCTTCGATAAACTCAAAATCTTTCGGTTCAAAATGAGAGCAAAACGACATCACTTGCTGAGGACTCCAACGCCCTCCGATATCCACCCGTAGCCGAAGATGGGGTTTCAATGTTTTCACTAAAGAGATTGCAGTTTCCAGATCGAAAGAACCGAGTTTAATTTTTGCTGTCTTGCAGCCGCAATTTTGCTCGGCTTTTTTTAAAATCTCTGGAGGGGTTCCCATCAGAAATAAACAGACAGGGGCCTGAGTTACTCGAGGAGCAGTGAGTCCAAACAAACCAAAAGCAACCGAAGGAAGCAAAGGCCCTTGGTATCCTTGCTGGATTGCTCGGAGTTGCTGCAGAGCCTGATCAAGGGTTTCCTTGCTTCTGCCAGGAAGAGGAGAGACTTCGCTCCATCTGTTCTCTTGCTGCAGTAAAAGACCTTCTTTGGGTCCAAAGGCCTCTTGATAGATTTTAAAATGGTAGATCTTAAAGTCCATGTTTCCAGATGATCGAGCATGTCATGAGGACAGTGAAAAGGAGTAGCAGCTTGCCCGTTTGAGCAAAAGGGACATTGAGCAGTTTTTTATCTTGCACGGTCCAAAAAGCTTTGATAGGAATTAAGGCAGGAATCAGCATCAGCAAAGGAAGATAATAGCCATAAAAACTTGGAATTGCAGCTGCCGCGATCAAGCAAAGCGTGTACTCTATCCGTCCAAAATTCTCTCCAAATCGGACGCAGAGTGTTTTTTTGTTACACCGTCTGTCTTCGTTGACATCGCGGAGATTGTTAGCTGTCAGGATCGCTGTTGAAATAAGCCCGGGTGACAGACCTAAGAGTGCGACATGAAGAGGAAGCTGATGCGTTTGAAGATAATAAGTGATGAGGGTGGCAATCGGGCCGTAGAAAACAAGAACAAAAAAATCTCCGAGCCCGAAATAAGCTAGCGGCATAGGCCCTGCTGTATAGGCCAGGCTGAGGGCGATATATAAAACAGCCAGCAGGCTAATGATAGGTCCGCCTTGGAACGCTAAATAAATGCTAAAAAGAGCCGCGAAGGTAAAAGTCAGAAAAATCGCCCGCTTCATGACAGGCAGAGAGACGAGCCCGGCTTGAGTCACGCGGCGGGGGCCTTTACGATCAGAAGTATCGGCGCCTTTCAGAAAATCAAAGTAGTCATTGGAAAAGTTAGTTCCAATCTGAATGGCGACGCCTGTCAAAAGGGTCAATAAAAGGGTCAAAAAAGAAAAAGATCCGCTTTTCCAAGCTAAGACGGTGCCCAGCACAGCCGGGCTGATGCTTGCTATGAGAGTTTTGGGACGGCTCGCTTCGAGCCAAATAGCTACAGGTTTCACACCATCCTCCTTTCTTTATATGGAATCCTCATTCCCAACCTTGTTCTGAATAAAAATCCTTCGTCTTAAGAACATAGGAAATGTAGTCAATAGTATTTGCTGGAAGCTGATCTCTAGGAAAGAATTCTAAGGCTGCGCACTTCTCAGGTTCTCGGTTGATGATCGAGCCTTGCCAGTCCTCGCATTTGAAGAAGATATCGATGTTAAGCCGTCCTGACTTTCTATGCATGATATGGCAGACTTTCAACTGAGAAGGTAAAATTCCAATCCCTGCTTCTTCCTGCGCTTCTCGGATCATAGCTACGGTGGCCGATTCTCCCTCTTCGACATGACCTGAAACTAACCCATACTGCCCATCGCAATATCCGGTATTTTGCCTCAAGAGAAGTAAGACTTTATCATCTTGTTTCAAGATGAGATAGGAACTCACAAAAGCTCCTGTCCGCTTTTTATTTTGGAGTAGACTTGTTTCGTTCTGCATTTATGCGCCCGAGCCAGAGAAGTTATTTTTCGAAAGCATAAGCTGGAGAACTTTTTGCGGCCACCAAAAATATTTTACACCTGATTCGGACCTTTTTGAGTTCTTGGTTTTCATACACGTCCTTTCTAATAAGAAGACCATTACTACTCATAAGCATTTGTATTTTTGTCGATAATTCTTTAATATATCTGCATTATGGCAGCCATCACTTTAGTTTCAGATCAAACTCAAAGGGCTATTTTTACCGATCGTCGTTCGGCCCTGCAAAGGACAGTCCATTTAGTTGTTAGCCTGGTGAAGCAAGCGAGATACTCTTTAGCCGTTTTTTTGCATTGGCATTTACGTACAGATCGACCGTTTAAAGATAGAAAATTAGAATGGAAACCCGCCAGTGATGGGTTGGTTGTTCTAGTCCATGGGCTAGGCAATAGCTCTTCATCTTGGTATTCGCAATTGTCTCTTTTGAGCCAATACAAGACGATTGATGTGTTTGCTCCCGAGCTTTTTAAGAGAGGGCTCTGTTCTTTAGAAGAAGCGGCAAGTCCCTTGCTTCCCACACTTTTGGACTATATTCAAAAAAATCCCGGCAAACCTCTTTGCTTGATAGGCACTTCTAACGGAGGACGGGTGACGGCTTGGCTTGAAACAAAACTTCGCGAGGCAAGTCCCCAAACATCTGTCAAAGTTTCGAATATTGCCGGGGTCCATTTGGGATCCCAGCGGATGGATTTGTTAGAAAAATTAAAAGTCAGCAAATGGTTCTATCCCGCAGCCCTTCGTCAAGAGCTACAGTATTCAAGCTCTAAAGCTAAAGAATTGCTGAGCTCGATCAATACTCCTTTGCCGGCAAATTGCGCTCATCGCACCTATGAGTTTTTTGCAACGACGGAAGATTTGACGATTCCCGACCTAGATTCTACCTTGCCTCACATAAACCATGATAAAACCTATCACCTCATTCACGGGGAAAGCCATAGTTCCATCGTCACCGCGGTAGCGGAGATGCAAATTAAATCCTGCTACGACTGGATATCGCTGTTGTCAATAGCTTAAGGCTTCCGTTTGAACTGCTTGAAGTTAGGCTTTCTTTTTTGGACATAGGCGTTTCGGCCTTCTTGCCCTTCGGGGGTCATGTAAAACAGCATCGTGGCATTGCCGGCAAGTTCTTGGAGCCCTGTTTGCCCGTCGCAGTCGGCATTGAGGGCTGATTTGAGGCAGCGGAGAGCGATAGGGGAGTGTTGGAGCATTTCTTGGCACCACTGGAGAGTTGTCGCTTCGAGCTGTTCGTAAGGGACCACGCAATTGACAAGGCCCATTGTGAGAGCTTGCTGGGCATTGTACTGGCGGCAGAGGAACCAAATCTCGCGGGCTTTTTTCTGACCCACCATACGGGCTAAATAACTCGATCCAAATCCTCCGTCAAACGAGCCGACTTTGGGTCCGACTTGTCCAAAGATGGCGTTATCGGCGGCGATAGTTAGATCACATACAACGTGGAGCACATGGCCGCCGCCGATCGCGTAGCCGGCGACCATCGCGACGACAGGCTTGGGGCAGGTGCGGATTTGCCGCTGGAAGTCGAGGACATTGAGCCTTTCTTGCCCCTGGTCATCGACGTAGCCGGCATCGCCGCGGATTTTTTGATCTCCACCGGAGCAAAATGCCTCTTTTCCTTCGCCTGTTAAGATGATGACACCGATGGAGCTGTCGTAGCGAGCGTCATTGAGCGCATGCATCATTTCGTCAACAGTTTGAGGGCGGAAGGCATTCCGGACGTGGGGACGGTTGATCGTGATTTTGGCAATGCCGTTATATTTGTCATATTTAATATCCGTGTAGGAGCCGCAGGAAGTCCAAAGAGTCTCTGTTGCAACAATCGTCATGATAGTCCTTTAGAGGGGGTTTAAATAATTTATTTTTGATCGATTGAAAACTAAATTATTAAACACCCTCTTATGTTATTGCACCCGCTAGTGCAAGGATTTTTTCTTTAATGCTTTCTTCAAATTTGTGATGCAGCGCGCGGTTTTCAACGCGGTTTGTTTTAAATTCAATGAGGCAAGATTTCTCTTCGCGGAGAATGCGTGTCAGCTGCGAAGGGTCGGTCATGGAGAGATAGGGGATATGAAACATCTGCGCGGCCTCTTCAAAGTGCCAAGGGTGGGATCCGGCGACATACTCTTCGAACATATCTTTTTTCTGAGAGATCGGAAGGAAGGAGAAAATCCCGCCGCCTTGATTGTTGACAATGATCAAGATAACAGGGACTTTGCATCTTTTTAAAAGAGGTAGGGAGTTGATATCATGCAGAGCTGTGAGATCACCGATCACAGCGACGAGGGGTCGCTGGGACCCTTCTGCAAGGCCGATGAGCGCTGCGATGTTCCCATCAATGCCGGATGTTCCACGCTTGCCGAAGATCGGCCCGCGGTGAAAGCGCGGGAAGAAAAATTGGTCGGCATCGCGGATCGGCATGCTATTGGCAAGAAAGAGACCGTAGTGCGGCGGAAGGTGGTGGTGCAAAAAGCGCATCAGGCCTGGCTCTGAAGCCGAAGGGATGAACTCATCGATATGTCCTTCGACGGTTTGGCTGATGGCCTTCCAATGCGCAAGCCAAGAGACGCGGCGGGGAAGCCAAGGGTGCACTTGTTCGCAGAATACCGTGGGATCGCATTGGATCCGATGGGTCAGCGTATGCGTGGGATCGTGCCGCTCGGGATGATCGGCAACCATGGCATAGATCGAAGGTGTGCATTTTTGGATCCATTGCAAGAGGGGCTTAGAGACCAACCTGTCACTGAAATGCAAGATGCAGTCGGGACGGAAGTGGGAAGCGAACTTTAAGACGACATCGTAATAGGGGATAGCGTTCTGGTGCATTCCTTCTGAACGGAGGCCGGAAATGATATCGGGCAAAATCGGCCAATCGAGGTGCTCGGCAAGCGCAAAGATCGATTTGAGCGAGCGAGAGGTTTTCATCGACCCTGCCACAATGACTCCTCGCTCGCACAGGCTCAATTTTTTTGCCCATTGCTCAACGGAGGAGCTGGAAAGGGTGTGATGGGTGGTTTCATAGTGAGTGGAAGGAATCAGGGGAGGTTCGTACTCCGATAAAAACGGCTCGCGGAATAAGCAGTTCAGATGGACGGGACCTTTCGGAGAATGGGTGGCGCGATAAACGGCCTGGGCAATCGTCGATCCTATGAATCCATCAGGAATGGCGGCATCAGGGCAGGGAATCTCAAAATACCAACGGACATGCGTCCCGAAGATTTTCACTTGATCGGAAGTTTGGTTGGCACCTGCATCCCGCAGTTCATGAGGGCGGTCAGCAGTGATGACAATAAGGGGAACTTCCTCATGATAAGCGTCCATGATGGCGGGAAAAAGATTAGCGACAGCCGTCCCCGATGTGACTAAGAGCGCCACAGGGGTTTTAGAGCCTTTCGCATATCCGAAGGCATTAAAAGCCATTCCCCGTTCATCAAAATGGATGATTTTTTCGAGACGTTCTTCTTGTGAAAATGCATAAGCTAGAGGAGTTGAGCGGGAGCCCGGAGAAATGCATACCCGCCTCACTCCTTGCAAAGCGAGATGATGGACGATTTGTTTTGCGTAGGCATCATTCATGCATAAACCTCAGATAATGTGCGATTTTTCGATCAAGTTCTTCCCATTCTTTTTGCGGCTGGGAGCCTTTGACGATGCCTGCCCCAGCAAAAAGATGCATTTCGCGGCCCCGGATGAGGGCGGAGCGAATGGCTACAGCCATATCGGTCTCTTCAGGGGAGACCATGCCGAAAGGTCCGCCGTACCAACCTCGGCTAAAAGGTTCCGACGCTTCGAGGTAAGGGATAGCAGTTTCTTTAGGCAAACCTCCCAGAGCCGGTGTCGGATGCAGATGCAAGAAAAGCTCTTGATCGGAGACATCGGCTTTGAGCTGACCTTGCATACTCTGATAGAGGTGATTGAGATTCCCAAACGACTTTTGCTCAGGAGGGTGCCACTCGATATCTCGACAGCACTTGATGAATTTCTCATGCAGAAAAACTTGGACAGCTTCAACCTCCGACGATTCTTTGAAAGTCCAATTTTCATGCTGATCTTTCGTCCCGGCCAGAGCTTCCGAGACGATTTTTCTGCCTTGCCGATGAAAAAGCTTTTCCGGCGTTGCCCCTAAAAAAGCCGTGTCTGCATCGAGCTGAAGAAGAAAAAGCGAGGCTTCTTTTCCCAAGGGATTTAGCATGCGCAAGACTTGGATAGGATCTACTTTACCATCAAAAATCAAGGTGGTCTGACGCGCTAGCACAACTTTTTTTAACTGGTCGTTTTCAATTTTCTTGAGCGCGTCGCTCACCATCATCCACCACTGTTCAAATGTTGGGGAGTCTTTTCGTGAGAGCAGCTTGGGAAAGCAAAAAGGAAGTTTAATCGGATCCCAGAGCTGCTTTTTCAAAGTGAGGGGTGAGAAAAAAAGAGAAGCAGGAAAAGAGCTCCAGACTCCTTTGCACGATTGCGGAGAAAAAGACTGCCCTCCGAAAGTCAGGGGAGAGTGGGTCTCTACACCTTGCCCTGCGCCATAACCTGCGAAAGCAAGATCGCTGCCTCGAGATTTCCAATACATTTTAGGAAACTGCACTCCGTCTTGCAAAAAATTCAGCAGCACCGTCATTTCACTCCTTCATAAATGGTGGCAATGCCGAGAGTCAAAGGATGGGCCTTCACCGCATGAAAACCTGCTTCTCTCATCAGCTGACAAAAAGCTTCCCCGTGAGGAAATGCTTGGATGGTACGGGCCAGGTAAGTGTAAGCTTCCGGATGGGCCGACATCAGCTTGCCGATCAAAGGAAGAACCTTATTGAGGTATAAAAGGTAAGATTTTTGGACCCCTTTGTTTTGCGGCAGAGAAAACTCTAAAATGAGGGCCTTGCCTCCCGCAGACAGCACACGGCGGATTTCACTTAAACATTGAGGAACATTATCGACGTTCCGTATTCCAAAAGACATCGTCGCACAATCAAAGGTGTCATCTAAGTAGGGGATTTCTGTGGCAGAGGCTTTTTTCAAGGATGCTCGGTGAGAGTAGGCCTCGAGTTTTCCCCTTCCAATTTTGAGCATTTCTTCGGCCAGATCGATCCCTATAGCTTGATGGATACGAGGCGAGTGCCTCAGTAAAGAGAGTAGCTGGTCGCCAGTCCCTGTCGCGCAGTCCAGCAGCTTGATTTTATCGGTCTGGGGAAGGAGCGATGCCATCTTGCGTCTCCAATAGAGATCAATGCCGCCCGATAAAATCCGGTTGGTCCGATCGTAGGTCGGAGCAATCTCGTCGAAAATTTGAATCACAGGTTGTTGATTTTCCATAAATTTGTAAATGTTTGTTGTATCACAAGTTGAAAATTAAAAACTACTTTTGCAATGTGAAAACATGAGTCAGAAATTTGAGATAGGGGCTTATTATCACAATTTCAACGAGATAGATGTGACAGGCATCGATCATGTCACGTTTCTCAAAACTACATCGGAAGAATGGAAAGCTTTTCATAAAAAACATCCCCAGATCGATGTTTCACTGGCCTTCGATAAAAAAACCGTCCAGCCGGGTTTAAAAAGGGTGACTTTGATGGCTCATAAAGGCATGCATCTTGAGAAAGAGTGCCAAACTTTATTAGATTGTGGATTTCAAGTGAGAGTTGCTCTGCCTTGCAGTCCAGAATTGCTCAACTCTTTTGACATTAGAGCACTCTCTTCGCTGGATGTGAAGATCGATCTTATGGCTTTTGATTATGTCCATCCCACTACCAGCTCACGGACAAACTTTCACTCCGTGCTTTTTGCTTGGGAAGGTCCTTCCGTCATGCAAACGTTCCAATTCTTGCACGACCATGGGATCGCTTTAAACAGGGTGAACTTGGGACTGACGAGTTGGGGGATCCTATTCAAAAATGTTTCTCCTGGCATGTACAGTACAGGCTATGCCCAGCCTTTTGAAGGAGAGCAATTGAAAAATCCGCAAATGAGCTCTACGGAGATCGATAACTATCTAGAGGCTCATCCGGCAGCAAAAGTGTTCTATACGTCGCTGCAGGGATGCTTCCAGTCGTTTATCTATAACTCCGAGACGGGAGATTGGATATCGTTTGACGATGCCTTGACGCTTCAATCTAAGATTGAATGGGCTCGTCATCAAGGGTTAAATGGGGCTTTTTTGTATCAGGCACTTTGATCGTATATACCAAAGGTCCGATGGCTTCCCTTCTAAAACCTCATATAAGATCAGTTAATCTTATTGTAGACATAGCCACAGTAGCCTGCACCCAGGAAACTCGCGGCTGCAGCTACTCCACTCAGACTCAAAGTTAAGGCAAAGAACTTATGCGCAATGTTGTTCACTTTGCCGCCGTGTTTTTCGCGAGGAAGTCCAAAATTACTAGTAGAATGAAATCCAACCATAGAAGCTCCTACAGCTACGATAGAAGCCATACATGCGAAAGCTAGTTTATTTCCCGTGTTCCAAGCCCATCTTTGGTCTGCTGTTAAAAAACCAGTCCGAGGTAAAAGTATTATTGACATTGTTTCTCCTTTATCTATACCGTTTAGATGATGCAACGTAATCTGCGAAAGTCAAAGCCATGATCCCTAATCCAACAATCGTAGCTGCGGAGAACGTCCAGAATAACTTCTTATTTTCTTCCCTCTTATGATAGTTGAATGCTGCTCCTATAGCAGCAATTGCGGTGAATGCCAGGGTAACAGGAAAAGCAAAGCTAGGCTCGATACAACCTACAGTCCATCGTATCCAGGGTGAATTAAGAAAGCGTAGGTCTGGTAAGTTTAAAACGCTTTTGTGTGTTTTGAAACCATGATGAACTAATTGGACCCTATAAGTTGTCATAATTCTCCTTTTGAAGGAAAAATATAACAGTTATAAACAAAAATAACAACCTCACATTGGAGTAAATTTAAAATTTTAAGTTTATATCAAGTGGCTTGATGCGGAGCCGGATCGGCTTTGGTGCCTGCCGATTTTTTCTCGACCAGTTTACCGAGCTTAAAGGTCGACATCACACAGCTGACGGCAATGCTGAGGACAATGAGTCCAGCTGCTGAGGCGCTGGCCAAGACCCCTCCACAGATAGAAATAAGGCCAATGCTGACCACGGAAGCGCTGCCACGCCCTAAGCGGGAGCACATGCCATCGATGACCAGCTTGCCTTGCATTTTCTCGAGAGGGGGCAGAGGAATAAACGAGATCTCTTTCGAGGTATCGAAGAGTGTATATTTTGCGGCACGGACGAGGCAGAAGAAGAGGGTTCCCAGGAAGACGAGAAGATCGAGCTGTTGAGCAGTACCGGGATGCCAAATCGCGATAAAAAAAGCCCCTTCAGTGAGGAGGAGGCAAGCAGGGGTGATAAGCGAAGCCACCACCCAGCGGCAGCGTCTTAAAATATAGGGGGTGATCACCAGGGCGCTGAATGCGGTCAAAATCCCGCTCCATAAAGAAAGCTGGCCCATATAGGCGCAATAGTCGCGCGGATCGGGATATCTTTGTTTGAGGACGTCTAAGAAAATGACTTCGCCCAAGGCGTAGGCGACGTAATCGGCAATAGTAATCCAGGCGAGAAGTCCTAGGTAGCTCGATTTGACGCATAGACGGATGCTGTCCCAGACGGAGAGGGTATCTTTAACCTCTTCTTCCTCTTTTTTAGGCCCTGCAAACTCTTTCCAAAGTTTGGAATAAAGCCAGGCTGTTAAGATCCCAATCAGGGAGAGGAAGACCATCATTAAAGTGAGAGATTGCGACCAGGATTGGCGGGAGGCAAAATCAGAAGTGCAAAAAGAGACAATCGGCCCTGCAAGTATGGTTCCAATGCTGCCACCGAGCATTAAGGGGCCGTAATATTTTTTGGCATCTCCTAAAGGAATGTATTGGTTGACAAGCCCCCAGAATAAAACAGTCAGCAGAGCGATTTTCCAGAGCTCTGCCATCACAAAAAAGAGCATGGAAAAGGCTTGAGGCAGAATGACCGATAAAGAGGCATGCCCCGGAAGCCATGTCCATTGGACAATTTTTGCTTCCCATCCTGAGAGAGAAGGGTAGACGCCCATCGCGAACAGGAGAAAAAATCCTGAGAAGAACGCGAGGGTGATCATGAAAACTTTATGGATCGAGTACCGGTTGAGGAGCCGTGTCAGGAGATAGACCATTAAGACGGCAGCGGGCATGGTTCCGCAAAGCTCAAAGATCGGGATGGAACCTGCGCCTTTGCCAAGGTCGGCAACAACGAGCGCGTTGCGGGCGCTTCTTAAAATACCGTAATTAATATTGAGCAAGCAAACAATGCCCAGCATCAAGAAAAAGAGAATTTTTGAACGACGGTCAGTCAGAAATTTTAAGTACATGATCTCTCGTTTTTGCCGATTCTAGGGTACGGCTTTAATATAGTCAAAGATTCAAATAGGTCTTGCACTCAAGAGAGAAGTGTTCTTGGTTTCTCGCAGATTTTCCCTCATTAATGGACGAAGATGTTCAGGAAGCTCTCGAACCGTGCTGTTCGAAAGAGAATCCGACAAATTCTCAATTAATAATTTAACGACGTGGTCGGGAAGATTTAAATCTTTATAACTCCATAGCATCATCGTGAGTTCCACTTTGATCATCCCGTGCAACATTTCTCGATCAGCAAAATTTTCCAGAACATGGGGGATAAGTCGGATTTGATGCAGATGCGGATCTTCGACAATGGCTTGGGTGGGGAGATGCTGGGTTAGATTCTCATGCAAGACTTCCGCAGAGGGAAGTTTCACCATATGATAGGCTAAAAGGGGCTTAGAGGCAACGTGTCGAACTGGAATACGTCTAGCAGCTGAAGGTGCAGATCGTGTGGCATGAGGTCGATGACAGGCAGGTCTGCGGCAAGCAACAACTCGCATCACCATCTCAACCTACTTCTGGGCTCGTTTTCTCTCGTGTTCTTTGAGAAAACGTTTCCTCAGGCGGATCGACTTCGGTGTGACTTCCACGACTTCATCTTCATTGATATAGTCGATCGCCGTCTCTAACGTAAATTCCCTAGGAGGTGTAAGAATGATATTTTCATCGCTTCCCGCTGCGCGGATGTTAGTTAGATGTTTTTCACGTGTGACGTTGACGACGAGGTCGTTATCTCGGCTTTGCTCTCCAACGATCATTCCTTCATAAACTTCATCGCCGGGAGAAACAAAAAGCGATCCTCGTTCTTGCAAGCTAAACGTAGCATAGCCTGTTGTTTTTCCTTGGTTCCCAGAGATCATGACTCCTTTTTGGCGGCCGACAATCGTTCCTTTCCAAGGTCCATAGCTATCGAAAACCGAAGTTAAAATACCCAGACCGCGTGTCACGGTGAGGAATTCTCCGCGGTAACCCATGAGTCCTCGTGTCGGAAGAAGAAATTGAAGGGTGGTAATATTGTGTTCGTTGGTCTCTAAGAGGCGAAGTTCGCCGCGGCGGCGGGAGAGCTCTTCGATCACATTTCCGGAATATTCCTGAGGCACTTCGATGTGGACATTCTCCATGGGCTCGCATTCGACGCCATCGATGGTTTTTAAAATGACTTTCGGTTTCGAGATCAAGAACTCATAACCTTCTCGGCGCATCGCTTCTAAAAGGACCGCGAGGTGGAGTTCACCACGTCCGCAGACTTCCATCGACTCATCTCGCTTTTGCTCGATTCTGAGAGAGATGTTGGCCCGTTTCTCTTGCAGGAGACGGTCGCGGATCTTGTTCATGGTGACATGTTTGCCGTCTTTGCCCACAAACGGTCCGTTGTTGACCATCACTTCAATAGCCAGTGTCGGCTCTGCCAGGTGGATCGGTTCTAAATGGACGACGTGGTTAGGATCGCAAAGGGTATCGCCGATGGTGACATCGGGGATTCCAGCGATGTTGATAATGTCGCCTACTCCTGCTTCTTCCATCTCGACCTTTTTCAGTCCGAGATAACCTTCAATACGGACGACTTTGTGTTGTGTAGGATGGCCATTCTTGTCGACACGGGTGATTGTTTGCCCTTTTTTAATCGTACCTTCCAAAATCCTTCCGCACGCGAGTCTTCCGACGTAGTCGTCATAGGAAAGCGTAATGGCTTGCATGAGGAAGGGGAGTTCCATGTTGCCCGGAGGAGCGGGAACTTTCTCGATGATCATCTCAAACATCGGTTTGAGATCGACCATGGGCTCGCCGAGATTTTTAGCAGCGATGCCTTGGAGTCCTGAAGCATAAATGACAGGGAAGTCGAGCTGTTCGTCGTTAGCGCCGAGTTCTACGAAAAGATCAAAGGTGAGATTAAGGGCTCGGTCGGGGTTGGCATGAGGTCTGTCGACTTTATTGAGCACGACGATCGGACGAAGTCCCATTTTAAGCGCTTGCGACAGGACGAAGCGGGTTTGCGGCATCGGCCCTTCTTGCGCATCGACAATCAAAAGGACGGAGTTGACGAGGCCGAGGACCCGTTCCACTTCTCCAGAAAAGTCGGCGTGGCCGGGGGTGTCAATGATATTAATTTTGTAATCTGCGTAAAAAACACTAGTGTGCTTGGCGAAGATCGTGATGCCCCGTTCTTTTTCTTGGTCGTAGCTATCCATGACCCGTTCGGGGACTTTTTCGTTATCACGGAAGACGTTCGACTGACGTAAAAGTTGGTCTAATAGCGTCGTTTTCCCATGGTCAATATGGGCAATAATAGCAATGTTGCGGATCTTATCTGGTGTATACATAAATAGTCTGATAAGACTAGTCGAAACTCACTTAAAATACTAGGATTAACTGATAACCCTCTCGGAAGAATAGAGGGTCTATTTAACTATTTTATCGATGGTGATCTTGTCTTCAGAGATCGAGAAATTAGCTATATAATGGTCTTTCTTGAGTTGGGATAAAATGATATAAATCCAGCGTTGTGTGTCAGGATTGTTTTTGTAATTCCCCTTGACTCCAAGGTTTAAAAATTCAAAGATTTTTTTGTGACTTTCGTTGTCTGAGGATAAGATGATTTGAGGAAGATCGCTTTTGTGATTTTCATCGAGAATCTTAAGAGTTTGACTTAAAACATCCTGGAATTCCAATGTGATCAACACAGGTTTGTATGTTGCTACTGCTTGAGGTGTCCATCGTCCTTCGTATTTTTCACCTGTTGTACCCTGAAGAAAAGTAATTCTGGTGCTTAGTCTTACGTCGGAAAAATTTAATTGGGCATTTTGGAAAGTCTTCGATGAAAAAGAACGGCTATTGCAGACTTGATAAGTGACTAGGCTGGCAGCTCCTAAGACCAAACCTGCGCAGAGTTTAATCTTCCAGTCGATTTTCTGAAAAGATTGAAAAGATGCCAAAAACTGTGAATTTAAATTAGAGATTAAAGCAACTTTTGACATCTTAATTACCTTTGTTTGCTTTAAATTTTAAGGCAATGAATTATTCTAGGCAAATAAATTCACCTGATTCTTGATGAGAGGTTTCTTATAGAATTTTCTATGAGCTAAACAGTCTCAAGACTGCAAAATTGATGTTGATAAAACCTATTTTATGGTAGAAGCTTTGACGATTGACGAGCTTTTTAACCCAAACTTAGAAGAGGTTATCATGTGTTCAGCTGCCACCGTAAAAAGTTTTTATATTCCAAGAAATGATTATGATTATGTGACACAAGGCACCTATCCTTTAAGAAAACGCTTAGCTTTAGAAGATGCAGAATGCACGCCTTTCATTTTAAGACTAGAAAAAGACCATGAAAAACTTGCTCTCGCCTGTCAGCGAGCTTTAGATAATGAAAAGGGTCGAAAAGAGAGTGAAGCGAAAAGCAATGAAAATACTTGGACAGCATACTCTATTAGACTTCTTAAAAAAACAGCTTTTACCACGACGATAACTGTGACTATTGCACTGTTTGTAGCTTATACAGCTCTTTCGGCTTATAAGCCTGTTAAATCTCATCTCTTACTCGGAACTGCTGGGGGATTGCTATGGGGCTATTGGATCACTCCTTCCAATATAGAATCCCAGGAGCCTAAAAGTTCTGAGCTCAGTGTTGTAGCTCTGATGGAAAGAACTTGGATGAAAACTTGGCTTGAGCACATCAATGTTATGTACAAAGAAAGTGCAGACAAGATTGCAAAAGGCGATGAGAGGGAGGTTACCCGCGACACAAGAGATCAACAACTTCGCGTCAAGTCATTTTTCGAACATGCTGTTGCAAGATATTAAATATAGATAAACCCACCCGCAGGGGGTTGGGTTCAAATGGAAGAGTTAATTAGTTTTTTCAACTTTTTCGGGGCGGTCTTTTTTCTCCGAGGGAATCTGAGCTTCTGCGTGAGGTTTTGGAGCTGGCGTGCTCAAGAGAGCTGGGCGGTAGATGCCTAAGATTCCTTGTCGCAACTGATTGAGCATCCAACCGGTCGATTTCAAGCTTTGATAAGTCTGGGTGATGGGAGTCGGCATTGTCCCTAAGGTAAAGATCGATGCAGCTAGGTGCAAAGCTCCGTAAGCTAAATTGCCGATTCCAGCGGCTATGCCCACGATAGAAGTGAGGGGAGCGACAAGGCGGGCAGTGAGCTGACGGTTGATAAACCAGGATGAATGGACAAAGTAATTGATAATCGCTTGCTGCTTTTGGGCCACCGTATATAACCCAACAGGAACTTGCTTAGAGGGTAAGAACCCCGGAGCAGACTCAAAAGCTTCTCGGTGTCCTAAGCCTTCTTTTTTTAGTTTTTTCGCAGCTGGATTGATAGTTCTCAGAATGTAAAGATAGACTTTGCCGAGAGATTTACCAAAGCCGGTTTCTTGGTTAGCAGCTGCTAGGTGCATCGATTTCGTTCCGCCGGTGAGGACAGAGGTATAAAGGTCGGCTTGACCGTTGATACCTGCTAAAGCAAATTGAACGATGGTGTTGACCGCCTCTTGGACAGCAAAGAAGCCATTTTGGGCGCGCACGCCAATTTCTCGACTCGCTGATAATATTGTTGGAATGATTTTTGATGTCATAATTACTCCTAATTATTTAAATATTATCACTTAATTATAATATAATTTTTAGTTTAATTAAACCGAATAACAGGGTCTGCAAAAGAATTGACTGGAGGAAAAAGAATTTTGATCTTATAATAATGACTTTAAAAGAGTTGCAAAAAGATTATTTTAAATCTCTGAAAATCAAGATGATATAAGTCCCTTTTCGTAAGGTAGATCGGCGGTCGGATGAAAGACAAAAACCTAGATCCAATAGAACCAGCGACGACGACGCTCATGGACTCTAAAACGAGTCAGTTAGACGATATTTTAAAAGAAAAACTTGATAGGGCCTTTCATAAGCAGACCTCTAAGGTCATTCTCCACGATATCATCAAGATTGCCTGTGAGCATACCCCCATTGACCTCGCTTACGCAGCATCCAGGCTTCCTCCCGATATCCGTCCTGTCTTATACGAAAACCTTGCCGATCTCGAGTCTAAAGTCGGTTTCATCATTAACACCGATAGCAGTACTCGGGTAGCGATTTTTCGGCATATCTCCGATAGCGAGGCCAAGAGCTTAATTGAGCATATGCCGCCCGATGATGCGGTGGCTGTTTTGGAAGATATGTCGGAGCGGAGGTTCCGGCGGGTCGTCGATCTTCTCGAGCCTGCCAAAGCCTCGAGGATTAAAGAAATCAAAAAGCACCAGCGGAATACGGCAGGCCGCTTGATGACGAACGAGTTTTTTGCGTTCCCTGCCGATATGACGATCGGGGAAGCAGCTGCTTATATTCGAGATAATCCCGGCATTGACCTGACACGACAGATTTACGTTCTAAACCCGACCGGAGCTCTGATAGGGCATGTTCCCGCCCGCAACCTTATTATTAATGCCTCTTCCGTTCCCTTGAAACAAGTGATGCAACCGATCCTGCATAAGGTGCTGACAGAAACTTCTCGTGAAGAGGTCGTGGATATTGTCGAGCGTTATAAGCTGCCGGCCCTTCCCGTTGTAGACGAAGATGATTTTTTAGTGGGGGTCGTCACTTATGAAGACGTGATGGAAGCCATCGAAGACATTGCCGATGAGACCATCGCTCAAATGGCCGGTACTGGTGAAAATGTCCGCGAGTACGAGCCGACCTGGAAACGGTTCTTAGCGCGGGCTCCTTGGCTGGTGGTCACTTTATTAGCCGGTCTTCTCAATGTCGGCATTATGTCCTCGCTGCAAAGTTACGAAGCGGGAGCCTTAACTTTTGTCCTTTTCTTTGTGCCGTTGATTACAGGGCTTTCGGGGAATATTGGGATCCAATGCAGTACGATCCTCGTGCGCAGTATGGCGACGGGAGGACTATCTTCCGGGACGAAGGGAGAGGCGATCCGCAAAGAGATGAAGGTAGGGGTCACTACAGGGGCCATTTTTGGGGTCTTGTCGGGACTGTTAGTTTGGTGCCTTGATTTAATCGGATTCTCAGGGATCCAAGTCAGCCCGGGTATTGTCGGCGTGATTGTCGGCGCTGGGCTCTGGGGCGCTTGCCTGGCGAGCACCTCCTTAGGTGTCTTCTCGCCGCTCTTTTTTGCGCGGATCGGGGTTGATCCTGCGATCGCTGCAGGTCCTATTGTCACCGCCATCAATGACTTTCTCTCGATGTCGATTTACTTTCTAATTGCAATGGGTCTGAACGCCCTGTTGCTTTAAGAAATTTCTTTAGTTCTGACTTTTTTGCAATGGTTTGCAAAAAAGTCTAGACTTTTCCGCAAACCTGTGCAAAATAGTCAAGTATGGAAAGGTTTCAAAAACAGGCCATTTTGCGGGATTTGCAGAAGAAAATGGTCTTTCTAGCGGGGCCGCGCCAAGTAGGAAAGACGACTCTTTCTAAATCGATTGCTCAAGAATTTAAGTCTTCGATGTATCTGACCTATGACCACTTGGAAGATCGACGGATCATGTTAAATGAAGGATGGCTTCCTTCAACGGAACTGCTGATTCTTGATGAGCTTCACAAGATGCCGAAATGGAAAAATTATCTTAAAGGCATTTATGACACGAAGCCCTCTCATCAAAAGATCCTGGTGACAGGAAGTGCTCGGCTGGAAATTTTCAATAAGGTAGGCGATTCTTTAGCCGGTAGATACTTTTTACACCGACTGATGCCTTTTTCCCCGAGCGAATGCGATAAAATTGGCATGAGTTATACACTGGATCATTTTTTAGAAAGGGGAGGATTCCCTGAGCCTTTTTTAGCTCCAGATCTAACAGAGGCCAATCGCTGGCGGCTTCAATACGTCGATAGCTTGCTTCGTACGGATGTTCTAGACTTTGATAATATCCAAAACTTAAATGCGATCCGGCTTGTATTCGATCTTTTGAGAGAGCGTGTCGGATCTCCTGTTTCCTATTCTTCTATTGCAGAGGATGTCGCTATCTCTCCCAACACAGTAAAGAAATATATTCAGATTTTAGAAGCACTCTATATTGTTTTTCGAGTGACGCCCTTTTCTCAAAATATCGCACGGAGTCTCCTCAAAGAGCCCAAAATCTATTTCTTCGATAATGGATTGGTGAAAGGCGATGCTGGTGCTAAGTTTGAGAACTTTGTTGCGACATGTCTTCAGAAACATGTCTATGCAAAAGTGGATTACGAAGGAAAAAATTACAGCCTCAAATATCTGCGGACGAAAGAGGAGCATGAAGTCGATTTTGCTCTCGTTCAAGAGAAAAAGATCGAAAAAATGATAGAAGTGAAACATGCCGATGCTTCCGTGCATCCTGCGCTGACCTATTTTTATGATAAGTATCGCATTCCTGCTGTGCAAGTCGTCAAAGAGCTCCGGCAAGAGAAAGTGGACAAGGGAATCGAACTCATTCAAGGTCAGAGTTTCTTAAAACATTTAGTGTTGTAAATATGCGTGCCATGGTGCTCCGACAACCCAAAACAGCTCTCGTCTTGGAAGAGATCCCAAAACCTAAACCTCAAGAAAATGAGCTTTTAATCCGTGTGAAAGCTTGTGGGGTCTGTCGCACCGATCTTCATGTCCAAGAAGGAGATTTGCCCTCGCCCAAACTTCCTCTGATCTTAGGCCATGAAATCGTCGGTGTTGTCGAAGAGGTCGGCAAACAGACCCCAGGTTTTAAAAAGGGGGACCGGGTCGGGGTCCCTTGGCTGGGTAGCACCTGCGGGCAATGTGAATATTGCATCGAAAATCAGGAAAATCTCTGCGATCAGGGCTGCTACACAGGCTATCAGATCAATGGGGGGTTTGCTGAGTATACCGTTTGCAAGGCGGATTATGCGATTTCACTTCCCAAAACTCTTTCCGATGAGCAAATGGCTCCGCTTCTCTGTGCAGGACTCATCGGATACCGCGCTTATCGAAAGGCTGCCCCTCAAAAAACGCTCGGACTTTATGGGTTTGGAGCGGCTGCACACCTATTGACGCAGATAGCAACGCAAGAAGGGAAAGAAGTTTATGCGTTTACGCGGGAAGGGGATCTGGATGGGCAAGCCTTTGCTCGGAAGTTAGGAGCTGTGTGGGCAGGCGATTCCTCAGCTTCTCCACCCGTTCTATTGGATGCCGTGATTATCTTTGCGCCTGTGGGAGAATTAGTCCCGCAGTCCCTCAAAGTCTTGAAGAAAGGGGGACGATGCATTTGCGGGGGGATCCACATGTCCGATATCCCCTCTTTTCCTTATCGTGATCTGTGGGCTGAGAAAAGGATCGAGTCGGTGGCCAACCTCTCAAGAAAAGATGCGAAGGAGTTTTTTGCTTTGCTGCCGAAACTTTCAGTTTATCCGCAAGTCACTGCCTATCCCTTGGAAAAGGCGAACCAAGCTCTAGCGGACTTGAAAGCGGGGAAGTTTCAAGGGGCTGCTGTTCTTCGTTTGTGATATAGGCTATCTTTCTTTAATGTTTATAAGTAAACCTTACCAAAAAGCCTCTTCCCCTCCAATACTTCTTCCTCCTATTCTTCTTGTAGTTGGAACCTGAGGAATATAGTCTGTTTCCGTCCATTCTGAATTGGTCTTGTGCAAGGTATTGAGGATAGAAATCATCCTTTTAAAAATCGATTGGAGACGAGCTTGATTCATCGGGTTGGTGGAAGTATCAGAAATTGATTCCATGATAGCAGCGCTAACCACGTGAGAACCAAAGCACCCTTCTTTGTATTTATCTACAATATCATCTTCGAGAAGAAGTATCTTTCTGAATGTATTTGCTATTTTTTCATCTTTATCTTTCCATGCGCGTATCTCGCTGAATGATTTTCCACCTAATGCCTTCAAAGGAGTTGTCATCACAACTTGAGCAAATAATTCTGCTGATTGGCGAGACTTATCGATAAGAAAAGCGTCGTGGCTTACCGTATTGCTTCCACGTTCGTCACTTCTTGCGAGTTTCGTTTTTTGATTTCGACTTATATTTTTCAGATTATTAATACATGCATTAGTTCCTAGACTGCCGTGAAGTAGGGCTGCGATTCCATTATCTATTTCTTTAAAACTTAATTCGTCGAGAGGGTGCTTTTTCAGATGACACCTAAAAAAAGCCTGAATATCAGGAGACTGAGTATTTACTGAATCTAGCCAAATTTCATTAATTCCTTTTAAATCGTTTGCTAGTGTTTGTTCGATGAGAGCAGTATACATTGTGCGATCAGTAAGTGGAAGTAAGTTAACGGCAGCTTTAACAACGAATGCCCGCAGTAAATCTACGGGGTGTTCATCACCCAGGAAGCTGATATTAGCTAACTTAAAGCTGCGATTTTCACCCAATGCTTTTAAAAAGCCGATCATCGAGAATGCACCAGCAGGTCCCAAATGTAAAATACTCAAGACATCGGATGTTGCTTCATTCATCCACTTAAGCCAGTGCGGGATGAATTGATCTAATTTTTTATTTTTTAGCTCTATCTTTAACGCTTCTTGCAATTCTTCCAGTGCTCCTGGATACTGACCTAGAATATCGTGTCCAGATACTTCATGACCAAAAGTCCCCCAAGCAATGGCACTGCGAGTTGCATAACGTGCAGGAACGTTAACAATGTTTACGGTAATAGCAGCAGTGTCCAAACTCTCTCGAATACGGGGATAGGTGGAAATGTCCTCCTGTGTCCAAAAAGGAAGGGGTGAAGGTGCTGTTTTACAATCTTTCCCTCGATCTACAAGATGACATTTTCTTTGCATAAAATCTTGAAAAAGATCGCTAATAGCTTCTTGGGCAGCCGCGGCATTTTCTTGCGAAACTCCTCCTTCAGCAGGTGTACTGAAATTCTGGAAGATAGCCAAGATGACATTTTCAAGGGGTCGATCTTCCTCGTCCTTTAATTGATTTTCGAACCATTTTTTACCTTCTTTAGAAATCAATTTATCATAGAGAGGTTGCACTAAATGTTGCCTGTAAACTGTGGGTAGAGAATTAGAGTCTAATATTCTTTTAATTTTCTCAATGACTTGAGAATAATTGCCAGGCTTAATCGAAGTTAAAGGAGTAGAAATTGGGACAACTTTTCTGCTTCGTGCCGTAAAAGCAGCGGCAGTCGATTCTTTTTGACCTTCAGTCACAGAAGCGGGCGGGCAGCTATTTTCTAACGAGCATAAATCCAACAGGGCAGGCTGCAGATTGATTCTTGTTGTTGCCATAAAACCTCCTATTTTTGTGATAACCGAAAAAGAGAAGTTTTATTTTCGACTAAAAAATGTTTAAGTCAAATAAAAATATGACTTGTTTATAGAGATTTAACCGGTTGGATACCCCCGAGGGGCAAGTGAACAAAATCATACTGGTGTATATTAATTGTTGGTTGTTTAGTTGCTCTGTTGATTAAAAATTGATTTTAAAATTAACAACTTAATGCAATTGATTCTTGCAGAGAATTAAGTTGGTGAGGTCTTAAGGATGTTCTTTTGTCTGCAAAACTACTCATTTCTGGTCAAATTTTTGATCGGAATCCGATTCTTAAAAAAGGCTTCAAAAAAGTTGCTAATTTGCTGCATTTTCGATATGCTTTTATTTAGTATTCGTAACTTTTTCAACGCACTTTTCAGCTCATTCTTGTGACAGAGTATGGGTGAAGGGAAGAATGAGTAAGCTCACCAATAAGCATCTCAAGGACCTGCTTCCTTCGGCATTGCGAGATATCGAAGGACGAAAAAAAGAGCGTCCTGATTGGATCTTAAACGGCTGGGGCGAGATCATCGAAGAAAAATGGCGCCCTCTGACGCAAGCAATTTCTTTCGAAAAAGGCGTACTTATGGTAAAGGTTAGAAACGCAGCTTTATACAGTTTGCTGGTGCAAGAAGAGAAATACAAATTACTGCGCAAGCTGCAGGAAAAGTTTCCAGAAGTCGAATTTAAAAACATTATTTTCCGCATAGGATAATTCAAGGTATGACGACAATGACAGAAGAAGAAAAGAAAGGCACCTACGATGCAAGCTCGATCACTGTCTTAGAAGGTCTGCAGGCGGTGCGGGAAAGGCCGGGGATGTACATTGGCGATACCCATACGGCAGGTCTCCATCAGCTCGTGTACGAAGTCGTGGATAACTGTATCGATGAGGCCCTTGCCGGTTATTGCTCCGAGATCGTTGTCGTTCTCCACAAAGACGGTTCTGTCTCCGTCGAAGATAATGGACGAGGTATTCCTGTCGGCCGCCATGAAAAAGAATCGATCAAACAAGGACGCGATGTCTCGGCTTTAGAAGTCGTTATGACGATTCTTCATGCCGGCGGTAAATTCGACAAAGCTACTTATAAGGTGTCAGGCGGTCTGCACGGCGTCGGCGTTTCTTGCGTGAACGCGCTCTCAAAAAAACTCCTCGTTCACGTGCATAAAGACGGCAATGTCTATGAAATGGACTTCTCTCGCGGCAAGCCTCAGCATGCCTTGAAAACGATCGGCGAAACGACCAAACGAGGGACGATTGTTCACTTCTGGCCCGATGATACAATTTTCGATATCACGAATTATGATTATGACCTTTTGCTAAAACGGCTCCGTGAGCTCGCTTTCCTCAATAAAGGGATCAAGATTGTCTATCGTGATGAGCGGAATACCGAACATCCTGAAGTGAGCCTCTTCTACGAAGGGGGACTGATTTCTTTCGTTGAATATCTGAACGAAAATAAAATCCCTCTTTTCCCCCGACCTATTTATATCCATGGCGTGCGCGAAACTTCAGACGGACCTGTCGATGTCGAGCTGGCGCTGCAATGGAACGATACTTACATCGAAAACCTCCACTCGTATGTGAATAACATCTCCACCCGGCAGGGGGGAACGCACGTTTCGGGATTCTCCACAGCGCTGACCCGCGTCCTCAATCAATATATCAAGAATCACAACCTCTTAAAAACCGACAAGCTGGCGATCTCCGGCGATGATATGAGAGAAGGCCTCACAGCTGTTATCTCCGTCAAAGTTCCTAACCCTCAATTCGAAGGTCAAACCAAGCAACGGCTTGGAAATAGCGATGTCGGCTCCGTCGTTCAAATGATTACCGGCGAAGAGCTGACCATCTTCTTCGATGAAAATCCTCACATTGCCAAGCAGATCGGGGAAAAAGCCATTATCGCTGCGCAGGCCCGCGAAGCGGCTAAAAAAGCCCGCGAGCTGACCCTCCGAAAAACCGCTCTCGACAGCGCACGCCTTCCAGGTAAACTCACCGACTGCCAAGAGAAAAATCCCGAGTTCTGCGAGATCTTCATCGTTGAGGGAGACTCAGCGGGTGGATCGGCGAAGATGGGAAGAGACCGCCGGTTTCAAGCAGTGCTGCCGATCCGCGGTAAAATCCTCAACGTCGAAAAAGCCCGTCTGGAAAAGATCTTGCAAAACACCGAAGTTGGAGCGATGGTCTCTGCATTTGGCTGTGGGATCGGAAGAGACAATTTCAGTTTAGAAAAACTCCGGTACCATAAAATCATCATCATGACCGATGCTGACGTCGATGGCTCCCATATCCGTACGCTCCTCCTGACCTTCTTCTACCGTCATATGCCGGCCTTGGTGGAGAATAACTTTATCTATATTGCTCAACCTCCGCTCTATCGCGTGACCCGTAAAAAGATCTCCCGCTATATCCATAGCGAACGGGAAATGGACAACTATCTTCTCAAGCTGGGTGTGAGCGATATTAGTATCCGCCTGATGGGGCATACCGATGTCACTTCAAAAGAAGAAGTCGATAGCCTGCTCCATGCGATCCTCGATATCGAAGGGTTTCTATTGTCAGTTGAAAGGAAGGGGATTCCATTCCGTGAATTCTTACAGTCTCGTAATGCGGAAGGGCAATTTCCTCGGTTCCAAGTCAAAATTGGCGATCAATTCCGTTTTGTCTATTCCGATCATGAGTTTGCACAGCTCCGCCGCGAAGATGAAGAACACCAACGTAAAATCCACGCTGAAACGCTCGCTTCTATCCCGCCCGATGAGCAGACGGAAGAGATGCGGCATTTTGTGTATAAGTCACTGCCATTCCTTGAACTTTTCGAAGAGCATAATCTTCAAGAGCTCCGCCGCCGTCTTTCTGATTTCGGTTTTGCTTTCGACAACTATTTAGTCGCCGATGGGAAGCTCTTTGACATCATCGATGAAGAGGGGAAAGAAACCCCCGTCTTCACTCTAAGAGAAGGCATCGATTTGCTGCGAGCTAACGGCCGCAAAGGAATCGAGATCCAACGTTACAAAGGTCTTGGAGAGATGAACGCCGATCAGCTCAAAGAGACGACGCTCGATCCCGAAAAGAGAACTCTCATCCGAGTCACGTTGCCAGATGCGATCGCTGCCGATCACATGTTCACCATGCTCATGGGAGAAGATGTTCCCCCACGTCGTGAATTCATTAATAAAAACGCGCTCTCAGTTAGGAACTTAGACATTTAAGGTAAAAAACTATGGACTATCCGAAAGATCAATTGATCGTTCCACGCAACGTCGAAGAAGAAGTCAAGGAAAGCTATCTGCGTTATTCGATGTCTGTGATTATTTCACGGGCCCTCCCGGATGTCCGCGACGGCCTCAAGCCTTCTCAGCGCCGGATTCTTTTTGCGATGCGCCAGCTGAATCTGACTCCCGGCGCTAAACACCGTAAATGCGCTAAGATTTGCGGCGACACGTCAGGGGATTACCATCCACACGGCGAAACGGTCATCTATCCGACGTTAGTCCGTATGGGACAAGAATGGTGCATGCGATACCGTCTTGTCGATGGACAAGGAAACTTTGGATCGGTGGATGGCGACGCACCTGCCGCGATGCGTTATACAGAAGCACGCCTCACGCATGCAGCTTCTTCTCTCATGGAAGATTTGGACAAAGATACGGTCGACCTTCTCCCGAACTACGATGAAACCAAAGTCGAACCGACGGTCTTCCCTGCCAAATTCCCTAACCTTCTTTGCAACGGCTCTTCCGGTATTGCCGTCGGAATGGCGACCAACATCCCTCCCCATAATCTCGAAGAACTCATCACTGCGACCATCCGCGTAATCGATAATCCTGCCATCACGATCGATGAGATCATGGAAGTGATGCCGGCTCCCGATTTCCCCACAGGCGGCGTGATCTGCGGGTTCCGCGGCATCAAGGAAGCTTATCATACGGGCCGCGGCAAGATCATGTTGCGCGGCGTCATGCATGTCGAGGAGCAAGAAGGGGACCGGCATAAAATCGTCATCGACCAACTCCCGTTCAACGTCAACAAATCGATCCTCATTCAACGGATTGCAGAACTCGTCAATGAAAAAACTCTGAACGGTATTTCCGATATCCGTGATGAGTCTGACATGGAAGGGATGCGCATCGTCCTCGAGCTCAAGCGGGGTGAGATCCCCGATGTCACTATCAACCAGCTTTATAAGTTCACCGATATGCAGGTGACTTTCGGCTGCAACATGCTCGCGCTCGATAAAAGCATGCCCCGCACAATGAATATCAAGCAAATGATCTCTGCATGGATTGAGCACCGCATCGAAGTCATCCGCCGCCGCACCCGTTTCGAGCTGACAAAAGCCGAAGCCCGCGCTCATCTCCTCGAAGGTTACTTGAAAGCTCTGGATCATTTAGATGCCGTCGTCCGTTTGATCCGCGAGAGCGAAAACCGTGATGCTGCAAAAACCGAGCTCATGAACCATTACGCTCTTACAGAACGGCAAGCTAATGCGGTTCTTGAACTCCGCCTTTACCAACTCACAGGACTGGAGCGGGGCAAGATCGAAGAAGAGTACAAAGAGCTCCAAGAGAAGATCGCCCATTATAGAGCAGTCCTCGCTAGTGAACTCCTCGTCCGGGGGATCATCAAAGAAGAGCTCGAAGAGCTCCGCAAGCACCATAAAGGGGAGCGCAGAACGAAAGTGATCGCTGCTGAAGGCGAGTTCCAAATGGAAGACTTGATCCCCAATGAGCCTGTGATCATTACCATCTCCGAAGACGATTATATCAAGCGCATGCCGATCGATACGTTCCGTGAACAACGGCGCGGAGGTCAAGGCGTTGTCGGCCTTGAGATGAAGCGGGAAGGGGATATCCTAAAAGATATCTATGTCGCTTCGACGCACGACCATTTGATGATCTTCACAAGCCTCGGTCGATGCTACTGGGTCAAAGTCTGGCAGATCCCTGAAACCGGACGCCGCTCCAAAGGCAAACCGCTCGTTAACCTACTTGAGGATATTCAGCCAGGAGAGAAAATCGCAACGGTTCTTCGGGTCGATAGCTTCGAACAACCCGCCTCGATCTTGCTCGTCACGAAAAAAGGCGTCGTCAAGAAAACCCATATCTCTGAGTTCAGCTCGATGCGCCGTAAAGGTGTCTACGCCATTAACATCGACGACGGAGATGAAGTGATTGCCGCCAGAATTGTCCATGAAGGCAAACAGATCATGCTCTTCACCCGCAACGGGATGGCAGTCCGATTCGATGAAAATCTCGTCCGCGCCATTGGTCGTGTGGCCCGTGGAGTGCGCGGCGTGACACTCAAAAATGAGACTGACTATGTCGTTTCTTGCGAAGTGGTCAGCCCTGATCAAAATGTCTTGGTTGTTTGTGAAAACGGCTACGGAAAACGATCCCTCGTCGATGATTTCCGTCAAACAAACCGCGGTGGCGTGGGAGTCCGCTCCATTATCACCAGCCAGCGCAACGGTCTCGTGGTGAGCGCGCTGTCTGTCACCGATAACGATAGCATTGTCCTCATGTCTGAAGCAGGACAAACCCTACGCATGTCGATGAAAGATGTCCGCGTCATGGGACGTACAACGCAAGGCGTTCGACTCGTCAATCTTTCGGATGAAGATAAAGTCGTCGCTGTCCAAAAAATCGAGGACCTCAGCGGAGGAACGAAATAAGTGCTGATCTCGTTTGAAGGCGGAGAGGGTGCTGGCAAAAGCACCCTCATCCATAAGATCCACGAGGAATTCTTAAACCGAAAAAAATCTGTCCTCCTCACTAGAGCTCCCGGCGGCACCATGACCGGCGACCTCATCCGCCATCTCCTTCTCCATCATGATGAACAAGATATCTCTTCACGGTGCGAACTTTTTCTTTTTTTAGCCGACCGCGCTCAGCATGTCGAGCAGGTGATCCTTCCGGCTTTGAAAGAGCGTAAGATTGTCCTGTGCGACCGATTTAACGACTCCACGGTCGCCTATCAAGGGGGCGCGAGGGGATTTGATCCTGCCTGGGTCCGCAAGCTGTGCCTCTTTGCTACGAACAATGTAGAACCCGATCTCACTCTCTATCTCGATATCGATCCTCATCTCGCGCTTCAAAGAGTCCAGCGCTCGAAAGATCGCATCGAAAAAGAAGATATCGCCTTCCATCAAAAGATCCGCCAGGCGTATCTAGAAATCGCCAAAAAAGAGCCCCAAAGGTTTTATGTTCTCGATGCCTCCCGATCACCCGACGAAGTCTATCAACAGGCACACCATGTTCTCGACGCTTGTTGGAAATGAAAAAGCCAAAGAGATCTTAAGCCGGCTTCTGGCCAAACAGAGCCTTCCGCATGTCCTGCTTTTTCATGGGCCTGATGGGATCGGCAAAGGCCATTTTGCTCTAGAAGTTGCTCAAACGCTTGTCGGCAAAGTCAAAACACAGCACCCCGATATTCATCTCATTCGTCCCGATCCCAAAAGCGATCAGCATCCCATTGCGAACATGCGACAGCTCATCCAAGAAGCAGGTCTGCCGCCTTTTGAAGCTCCTGTTAAAATTTTCATCCTTCACGATGCCGAGAAAATGCTCCCTGCCAGCAGCAACGCCCTCCTCAAAACCCTGGAAGAGCCTCCTCCTCACACGCATTTTATCCTGCTGACCTCTCAAATCGAGATGCTCCTTCCGACCATCGTCTCCCGTTGCTGCAAGGTCCCGTTTTTTCCTATCCCCGATGAGCAGCTTGCTGCTTTTATCACCCAGAAATTCCATACCCAAGAAGGAAAGAAAATCGCCCTTCTTTCTCAAGGCTCCATTGCCCAGGCTGTCCGCAGGGCTGAAAACCCCTCTCACAGCTCTTTAGATGCGATCTTCCGGGCCAAGAGCTACACCGAGCTTCATGAGAAGCTCGGCGACTTTCAGGAGCCTTCGGACGAAGCTTCTCAGGAAGAGATCGACCGGCTTTTCGAAGAAATTCTTTACTGGATCCGCGAGCACGATCCTCTCCACCTTGATCAGGCGATCCCTCTCATTGCCGAGTCCCGCCAGGCCCTTTATCATCACATCAAATTAAAAAATGTTTTAGAACTTTTTTTCACCGCATTTCATCAGGCTTAAAATTAAAATTACTCGTGTTGATCTTTAAGCTTTTTTAAACTATAATAACTTAAAAATTTGAGGACTTTATGCCAGTAACACTTAAAGATATTAATTTTAAATTACCCCCAGTGGAGTTACCCGCGCCTATTCTAGGCTCGCCCTGGCTCGGAAAGCTCATATCTCCTTTGCATGCTCCTGCCTTCACCTTCGAGAGTGTAGCTGAGATTGCCGAGCGTGTGAAATACATTGGGCTTGCTTCCCTTGTTTTTCTGATTGCCATTGCGATTCGATGGGCTACTGCTGGCAATACAAAACCTGTGCTGTCAGCTGAAAAAGGCAAAACAGAGCAAAAGGAGGATCCGGCTTCCATAGTTCCTACACCTCAGCCAGGAGCTCCAGAACCCACAGCAGAAAAGAAAGCACTAGAATCTACGATTGGGGCAGATGGCCAAAAGCTTGATCAGCTTTTTGGTGAGATCTCTAAAGATATCCTGAATGTTTCTCAGGAAGCTTACAGAGACTTTGAGTCTAGGGTCGCTTTTTTTCTGAAAAAATATGCAGAAGTTGCCGAACGTTATAGAACATTATTTGCGACCATCAAGGGTAATATTGAGGTTATTCGTTATTTTGCACGCATCAAACAAGGGATTATCCTAGCGCAGCCCGATAAAGGGAATTGTTTCTTCGAAGCAGTTAGAAATGGATTAGAATTCCTAAATATTGAAGTTCCTAAAGATCATTCGAACATGCGTCAGCAAGTTGTCACTTGGATGCGAGCAAAACTTGGAACAGATGCTAAGCTTCAACAATATATTCGCGATGGGATTGAAGCTTTTATACAAGATAAGCTAGGAAGTTTTAAAGCTGTAAGAAAAGGGTGGGAAGATTTAGGCAAAGAAGGAATTGATGTTGGACAGGCGCTTAAATCTGCAGATAGCGAACGAGACCGGTTTGTAGAAGAGACTAAACTTCTTCTCCATCCAGTCGATTGTTTTGAAGAATATTTTAAAAGAATCGATCAACCGGGATTTTTTGCTTCCGATGCCGAATTTTATGCCGTGAGTGAAATGTATCAACTGCCCGTTCATATTCAAGTATCATTCAATGGAACGGAGCCAGAGTACAACCGTTCTTTTGGTGAGAACTATCGCAATCCCAATCGGTATTTAACGATTGTTCACAAAGACGGGAAGCATTTTGATCTGCGTAAACCCATCACTGAATAAATTCTAAAGGGAATTAACGTAATTTGCCGGCCCAGCCGAGCTTCGTGCGGAGTGTCGTGAAATAATCTTGCCGGAGCAAGCTCACCAGCTTAAACTTTTTGGTGGAGCGGCTGATATGAAAGACCTCGCCCGTGCGAAGTTGGGTGTGGGAAATCCCATCGGCCCGGACTTCGACAGGCTCATATTCACTTAAATACTGGATCTGGATTTCTTGATCGGCCGTGAGCACGATCGGACGGTTAGAAATCGTATGAGGGCAGATGGGGGTGATCACCATCGCTTCCAGAAGAGGGCTTAAGATGGGTCCTCCTGCGGCAAGGGAATAGGCAGTGGATCCATTGGGTGTCGCGATGATAATCCCGTCAGCTTCGAAGGTGTTCAAATAAAGGCCATTGGCATGAACGGAGATTTGAACGAGGCTTGGGTTTTTCGCGCGGTGCACGACGATATCGTTGATGGCAAAGCTCTTTTCTCCCTGGAGCGTTTCACCTTGCAGCATGATCCTCTCTTCGATCTTGTAGGCCCCTTGGATCAGATCTTGCAGGCTCGGATAGACATCGGCAATCTGCACATCGGCCATGAACCCTAAATGGCCCATATTAATTCCTAGAATGGGTGCATCGAGCTCGTCGTGCTGATGCAAGATCCCGAGGATAGTTCCATCGCCTCCTAAGGAGATGATGAACTGAATTTCTTGGTGATCAATCTCAGAGAGGGGAGTAGCGCCGATTTCCCTCGCGTCATCATCTTCCGTGACGACTTCCACTCCTTGGCTCGAGAAAAATTCTCGGATACCCAGGGCAAGATTTTTCGAGTGCAGATTCAGTTTATTCCTAAAGAGGGCAATAATCATAGTTGAAAGGATTGCAAACTAGGAGTGCCTGTCTCATCGAGGACAGCTTCGCCATTGCGGTTTTTAATCATCATCTCGATCTTTTTCTCAGCCTCGGTCAGTTTTTTCTGACAGGTGACTATGAGTTGGTCAGCCTCTTCATAAAGCTTGAGGGAATCGTCCAGCGAGACTTTGCCGGAGTTCATCTTTTCTAAAATTTCTTCTAAACGACTATATGCTTCTTCAAATTTCATAGTACTTTCGCCTTAATTTCTCCGTCTTTGACTAGAACACGGACGTTTTCGCCGGCCTCTACTTCTTTATTGGAAAAGATAACCGAATTGGAGTTTTCTCGGAAGAGAATGGAATACCCCTTTGTCAAAAGATTTTTAGGGTCAATCGATTTCAAATGAGAGGTGAGCTGGGCAAGTTTTTGTTGGAGATGCTGGACTTTCACAGAGGGATCTAAAGCCTGTAATTGCCTTCTCATTCCTTGAAGTTCCAGCCGTTTAGTCGCGACCATCCGTTGCATCGAAAGGGTAATTTCTTCAGACAGGTCATCGATGTGTTGGGCAGCTTGGCCTAAGATCGCAAAAGGCGAAGTCAAGATCGGCTGCTTGCGGAGGGCTTCCAAGCGGTGGCGATGGACTCCAAGGAGATGAAGCATCGTTTGATGAAGCCGTTTGCCCGCCTGGCGTAAGTATTGGAGATGCTCTTCGGCGGCGGCCATGACGATCTCGGCCGCTGCTGAAGGAGTTGGAGCCCGGACATCGGCGACAAAATCGGCGATCGAGAAGTCGGTCTCATGACCGACAGCGGAAATAATCGGAATCTCCGAATGAAAGATCGCATGGGCGACGATCTCTTCATTAAAGGCCCAGAGGTCTTCCAAACTGCCGCCTCCGCGCCCGACAATGAGCACATCGGCGAGTTTATGCTTGTTAAAATGCATAATCGCCTGAGCAATCTCCTGCGCTGCTCCCTCACCTTGGACTTTGACAGGGTTGAGGATCAAGTGGAACTTCGCATGCCGCCGGCTTAAAATGTTGATAATATCTTGGATGACCGCACCGGTAGGGCTGGTGACCACACCGATGGTTTTAGGGGCTTGAGGGAGGGCTTTCTTACGGGATTTATCAAACCATCCGAGCGCTTCGAGCTTAGCTTTTAAAGCATGCAGCTTTAAAAGGAGCTCTCCGACCCCGGCATACTGAAGCTGGCGGATGATCAGCTGATAATTTCCACGCGGGGGATAGACGCTGAGCTCTCCCTGCACAATCACCTGGTCCCCATTTTTAGGCATACGATTGAGACCTTGAGTGTTGCCTCGAAAGAGAACCGCAGAAATCTGCGACTGGGCGTCTTTCAAAGTAAAATAGAGATGACCGGATGCTTGTTCTTTGAAATTGGTGATCTCTCCCTGGACATGGACAAAAGGGAATCTCGATTCCAGCTGTTTTTTGATGGATAAAGTCAGCTCTGTGACTGTTAAAACGGCGGTTTCTGCCATGAGGGGGTCCCTTCTTGAAATAGATGTAAATATAGCAGGATCGGCCTGTTTAGGGAAGGGTAGATTTAGAAAATATTATCTTAATATTTATACACCTATTATCTTTGATGGCATATGACAACTTTTTTAAGCTCAATTCCAGGAATTGGTTACCATTTTTTAACTTCTGATCAACAAATGAAATACGATCTGGAACAGTGTATTCAAAAGGCCTATGTCAACGGTTTTCCTCACACTTCAGAAGTTGAAAGAGCCGATGGTTTAGTTCGAGAAGCGAGAAGCCAATTTTCAGATAAGCCGCAAGTCTTACAAGCCTGTCATCAACTGGCCTGGCTGCGTGAAGTCTCCAGGCAATCCGAGCTGATGAGGGCTGAGAAACTATCCGACGGAAGGTACGGACTTAAAATCCTGCCCAAAGCCTTGGATTTGCCCCCGCATGAATTTAACGTGCAGTTTTTTAAATTTATCGGGCAGTGGGATTATCCTGTGATCTTTGAAAGCAGGGTCTACACCTCGAAAGCTGTGGTGGTCGCTATGGAGCACGGCAAGCTTTCCTCTCCAAAAGAATTTGTTCAAAGCATTGAGTATACTTTTAGAGAGGGGAAAAAAAGCAAATGGACTGCGGCCCAAATCAAAAGCCTGGGTCTCAAACTCGACATAGATCTATCGGAGGTGGAAGAATCGCTCTTTGTTTTTGCCTATGAAACCTTTGTCGATGGCCGTCATCACGATATGGCTTGGTGGAATCAGCGTAATCATGAAGAAGTTTTCCGACTGAGGGGCTTTGCTGCAAGATTCATGACGGAGCGAAAAGTTGAAGTTCCTGAATTCACACTGGGAATCGATGATGCCGTCGTCATGGGCGAGGATCGTTTGCTCTTAACGCCTGAACGCTTCCGACAAAGCATGCGAGATTTTCTAGGCGCTTATCCTCGATGTAATTTTATTCGAATTGAGCAATCTAAAGAGAAGTATCCCCTTGTTTTTCGTCGATATCTATTTCATAAACTCGTGGAGGGTCAAATAAATCCTGCCTTGATTAAAAAAGCCTATACAATCAAGACGGAAGAGGACCTAGTTACATCGGTCACCTTCGATGTTATTTATCAAGTTTTCTCCCCAGGGAATTTCAATGCAATCCCCGAAAACTGTAAAATGCCTTGCTCTCAACAAACTTTAGAGCATGCCATTCAATATGTAAAAACGGGTGTGATGCCGCTCACCTGGCAAGACCAAAAGAAATTAAGCGATTTGCTCAACGCCTTTGCATCAGGCACGATGTGGACCAACAATTTCCATCAAACCTTCTATCGCCTTGAACTCCATCTCTCGAAAACCCATTTACAATCTTTAGGATGGAAAGATCTGGATGGGTTTCTCCTTTCTTATTTAGCGAATGAGTCGTTTACTTTTCACGTAGGACCCTATGCTTACTCCATTAAAACTCTAAGGGATCTGGTAGCAAAGCTTTCTACAGTCTCTATGACTCTCTTGGCTCAACCGGTGTGGTTTCAAGTGGGAGATAAAAAAGTCCAAGGAGATTTGAGCCTTTTACAGTTCTATCCCAAAGTTTTGGAGAACTATCCCAGCAAAGGAACAGGAGAGCTCGGTCATCCTATTCAATTTCCAGCATCTGAATCGCTATTTAATGAAAGCAATATCAAACCGTTTATTTCCTCTTTTAGGATGCTTCAGTCATTACGGAATTTTTTACTGAATTTTAATCCACCTAAAGCCTTTGCATTTCTGGATTCAAAATTACAAGAATGTTCCACGGTTTACATTGGAGATTCAGCGAAAAAGGGGAAAGATTATTGGAATCAGGTGCAAGAAGATCTAGCGAAATATCCCCAAGCCTCGGATGTCATTTTAGAGGGCAGCAGTCAAAAATGGAAACGTTCCGTCGTTGCAGTTTTTTGTGAAGAGGGGACTCTAGTGATTGAAGATCTCAACACTGCCGTTTTATTAAAGCTTAGCGCCTTGAATACTCCTGCGGGCCGTTATGAACCTGTTTACCATCAAATCTCGCTAGCGGAATGGATCTGTTTGAGTTCTTCTGATCCGAGTATCGACAGATCAGGACAGTCTCATCCGAGCAACCGTATTCTTATCCAGGATTTTTTAGAAGTTTATGGACAGGTGTTTAAGACGCATGAAAAGAAAGAGTTATCGACGGATTTGCACCCATTTCTGCAACTTCTAACTCCCTTTGCCCTTCAAAAAATCGATCCTCGCTTAATCCCACCCCAGCGGATTTTTTCCATTGAAACTTCTCTTTTTTATGCTCCAAGAGTGCTTGCTCTTTTTACGGCTGTTATCGGCGGTTATCTTTGTGCAAAATCGTCATCGGGTCGTTATGCAATAGGTGTGTCGGCAGTTGTCTCTCTTGGAATGTTACGTATGCATCCTCTTATCTGTTATCTCGGTGGTGCAGCCGTGCTCGGTTACGGCCTCAACTTTCTCTTCAGTAAGAGAGTGAGCACTTAAACATTCTGAAAATATTTTTGTTTAAATATAGCTCTGTTATGATGAGAGCCCTATGGCGATCCTATTAAGTAAAATTCCGTTCTTTGGGTATTATTTTTTATCTCCTGATCAACAAACCGAATATAACGTTCATAGATATACCCTGTTGTTTCAAAAGGCTCTTGAAGAAGGGAGATCCTTGCCTGACGAGAGCAAACAGGTCGAGAGGTTAGCGAATGCCATGGGATCCCCCTCTCATACACCTGCAGCGGTACAAGCGTGTGAAGAGCTCCATTGGATGAGCGAAGTTTCGAAGTCCTCGAATTACGTGAGGGCTGAAAAGGTCCAAGGAAGTTATCGGCTCAAAATTCTTCCTGAGGCATTAAAACTACCTTATAACCAGTTTTGCTTGATGATTCTTCCCTTAGTCAATGGAAAGAATTATCGTGTCTTGATAGGGGATAAAGAATACACATCCCGGGCTGTTGCTTACGGGCTAGGACACAAAATGCTTGAGTCTCTTCAAAATTTTACCGAAGCTTCTCATTGCCATTTTAGAGATGAAAAGAAGCAAAAGTGGACCGTGGCGCAAATTCGAAGCGTAGGGCTCAAATCCGACGTTGATTTGTCCGATGTAGAAGAATCGTTATTTGCTTTCTCCTATGAAACTTTTGTGGATGGTCGGCATCTAGATCCTGCCTGGTGGAATCAACATACCCATGATGAACTTTTTCGTTTGCAAAGTTTTGTTAAGAAATTCATGACCGAAAGCAAATTGGAGATCCCCGAGTTTGATAAAGGTCTAAATGTGGTAAGGGTAGCAGAAGATCGACTTCTTTTAACGCCTGAGCAATTTCAGCAAGAGATGCGAGCCTTTTTAGAATTTTATAAAACGGCGACTGTTATTCAGATTGAACAATCCAATAGTTCTTATCCTTTAGTTTTTCGGCGCGATAAATTTAAGCAATTGGTCGACGCTAAGGTCGACCCTCAAAGTTTAAAGTCGACATACAAGGTAAAAACATCCGAGGGAGAGGAAACAGTTATTACCTCCGACGTATTTTACCAAGTGCTGATCTTTCTTTCAGAAAGAAGAGGCCCTGACTGGTTAGAAGAAAAGCCGTTTGAAATAGAGTATCCGAAAGAGACTTTAGATCAGGCTATACAATACGTAAAAACTGATTGTATGCCTCTTTTGACATGGGAAGGTCAAAAAAGACTCGTAGATTTTTTAAAAGAGTGTGCACCAGGTACAAGCTGGGAAAAGGGTATCCAGAATGACTTTATCCAGCGTGATCCTTATCTTTCAGTCGATGAGTTAGAGTTCTATCAATGGGCTGATCTTGCGACTTTTTTAGAGCCTTATAAGGCAAATAACGTACGTCTAATTCATCTAGGACCTTATGTGTATACTTTTGAGACTCTCATGCAACTTATTCATAAAGATCCACCCATTTCTGTTTCGTTATTAGCGAAAAGAGCATGGTTTTTAATTAATGGAGAACGCATTTATGGAAGCTTAAGTGTTCTTCAATTCTGGCCGAATCTTTTTAATGAATATCCTAAAAAAGGGACAGGAGAGGCTCATAACCCCATTCGATTCCAAAATGAAACGACTTTACTCAAAAACCCTTTGCCTTCCAAATCCTTTTCTATGCTGCAAGCGTTGAAGGCTTTTATGCAAGTCATCGGTCAGTCTGGTGACTTAAAGGGGCCTTTATCTGATTTAGAGAGTAAATTACAACACTCCTACAAGATTTATATCGGCGATAGAAATAAACCTCCTAGGCATTATTGGCGTCATGTCTATGAAGAGCTTGCAAAATATCCGCAAGCTCAGGAAATCGTTTTGGATGGGTGTACAACAACATGGCGACGTGAGAAAGTCAGCCTTTTTTGCCAGCTGGGAACTCTGACACTCGAAGATCTCAATACCCCTCTTTTATTGACACTAGGGACCGATGATGCACTTTATGGCCGCTTTGATCCTGCTTATTGGCAGATTTGGCAAGCCGAATGGAAATGTTTAAGCTTGGAGGATCCCACTATCGATCGATCAGGCAGAACCAATCCCCAGGATCGTATCCCTTGCAAACATTTTCGGGTTATTTATGAAATGGTGTTTGAACTAAAAAAGCATGATGATCCGTTAAAGGAGATTCGACCAAGCTTAAAGATGCTTTCCCCTCTTGCTCTTCAAAAAATCGTCCCTAAGCCTGCTGTCCAACCACGAGTTTTTTTGACCGAACCCCCATCTTTTTATGCTCAACGTATTCTGGCTATTTTTTGGGCGTCTCTAGGGAGCTATCTCATTTGGTTCAATAAATACTGGAGATCTTCTCCTTACGAACATCCTGGCATAGCAATGGGATCCTTTTATTTCTCCGCATTCTATCTGGACCCCAAAGGCCGGAAATTCATTAATAAGAATCTCATGGTCAATGATAGCCTGCCTTTTGTTTTGAAATGGGCTTTCTTTACATTTATTGGTGCAGGCGCAGGATTGCAATTAAGCTTTATGTTGAAAGATATGGGTTTTCGATTGGATGATTTAGGGTTTAGAGGCTTGATTGATCGTACTGTGAGTGTTATTTCGGCCCATTTCCCCTTCGCGACTTCGCAAAACGGTAAGTGATTTTCGGGTTTATCGAATTTAAACATTAAGATAAAATGTTCCCATGACAAAAAGAGTTCCTATCATAGCTGCCAACTGGAAAATGCACAAAACAGGGGTAGAAACGGAAGAATTTCTTAACACATTGAACTCCCAGCTTCTGAATCCCCCAATAAAAATTTTTGTTGCTCCTGCGTTTACAGCATTATCCAGGGCTTCTGCCATTAAAAGTCCTGCTTTAATCGGAGCCCAGAACATGCATGAGGCCGATGAAGGAGCCTTCACAGGAGAAGTTTCGGCCCGGATGCTGAAAGAAGCTGGAGCCCGATTTGTGATTTTGGGGCACTCGGAGCGGAGACACCTCTTCCACGAGACTGATGCTCTGATCCAAAAAAAACTCAAAAAAGCTTTGACAAGCCAACTCCTTCCGATCCTCTGTGTTGGTGAGACACTGGCAGAAAGAGAGACGGGAAAAACCTTCGAGGTACTCACTCGGCAGCTCAAAACAGCGCTGGAAGGCTCTGCGCCTGCAGAAATTATTCTGGCCTATGAGCCTGTCTGGGCGATTGGCACAGGTAAGACTGCCACTCCTGAAATGGCCGGCGAGGCCCACCAATTTTGCAGAGATCTATTAAAGAAAATCTGGGGTGAAGGCTCTGCTATTAAAACATCGATCCTCTACGGCGGGTCTGTGACTCCTGAAAATATTTCCGGACTCGCGAAGCAGCCTGACATTGATGGCGCTTTAGTGGGAGGAGCTTCGCTCGATGTCCATAAATTTATACAAATTATCCAAGGATTCAAATCATGACATTCTTATTTTATCTCTCTATTTTTCTCTTCATGCTGCTGACGGTCGTACTCTGTCTTGTTATACTCGTGCAAGAGAGTAAGAGCTTAGGGCTGGGAGCTTCGTTCGGAGGAGATCCCGGAGAGTCGCTTTTTGGAACATCGACAGCAGATGTGTTGAAAAAGTTCACCGCATGGCTGGCGGTCATCTTCATGGTGTCGTGCGTGCTTCTTTCCCTCTGGTCGGCCTCTATTGGCTCTCAGAGGATCAAAGCTCTGCCGACAGCGATTGAGGAAGTGCAGAAATGAAGCTGACTTTTTGCTATTACGGAAATCCTATTCTCCGTAAAAAAGGTGAGACAATCACCGAGATCACCGACGAGATCCGCGAGCTTGTCGCCGCGATGGTCGATTATTTTGACAACCATAACGGGATTGGGATGGCGGCACAGCAAGTCGGTAAAGCTCTTCGTCTGTTCGTTCTCCGGCGTTATATCCACCTTCCGGATGGCAAATGGACGACCTCGGAGCCGCATGTCTATATCAACTCCAAAATCGTCGAGTATTCGAAAGAGACTTGGGTCGAAGAAGAAGCATGTATGTCGCTCCCTAAACTTCAGCTGCCTGTTGAACGGCCCCTCAAAATTAAGGTCGAGTCGACCAAGCTAGACGGCACCCGCATTGTCGAAGAGTTGGAGGGGATTAATGCCCGGGTCGTCATGCATGAGAATGACCATACCAATGGTGTTCTCTACATCGACCGAGTGGAAGATAAATATCTCAAGCCGGCTGAAGCCAAGCTTCGAGAAATCAAGAAGAAATACAATTAAATATAGACAGGGATTTTGTCGAAATCGATCTTACCCGTGGGGACAGCCTCTCCAGGTTTTAGCGGGACGATTTGTCGGCAATCCATCGTTTTTCTTTCAGGATAAGCCCACTCATAGAGCTCAAGATAAGCAGCAGCCATTCGAGCTGCGAGCTCTTCCAAAGATTCATCCGAAGATTCATCCGATTTTTTCCTAAAGACAACCGTGTTGAAGTTGGGGTCGAAGAAAAAGAATTTATTTCTCTGAGGATCGAAACGCATAAATGTTTCATGGTGATCCCAGCCCAGGAGAAGGCCTCCATTCGATTCTTCCGATTGCAACATTTGCTCAATGAGGGCAACTCCGACACTCCTATCGCCTTGGGCGACAAAAGAAATCTTTTCCTGAAATCCTTCTTTGGCCAGTAAGTGAGGAGGTAAAAGACGGGCTTTTCTATTCCGCATTTCAGCGCTATGGAGGCCTTGAAGGAAACGGTCTTTGCCCTCGATATGCCGGACGGCCACTTTAGAGGGAGAAGCATCGGGAGATTCCAATCCCATCCGAGCAGCACGGAATGCAAGGCTTAAACAGACACCTTCTCCCAAGCACTCATTCTCATCGTCTTCGCCCTGGGAGAACTCAGATAAGATCATTCCTTCGTATTTCATGAACCAATTTTCAGCTTTTCGGATGTCCTCCGAAGGTGCTTTAAAGCTCTTAATGAGCCCAGGGGATAGGGTGGGAAGGGAAGATCTTTTAAAATCAGGCGAGGAAAGGTGTTTGCGCAGAATATCTTTTTCACGGCGCAGGTGCTCGGCGAGATGATTTTCAATCGCATTCATATGACGACCATGCAGCTGTGCTTGAATGAACGCTCGGGCTTTAGGAAGCTGTGCATGAATGACGAGCTTATCTCGGACTTCACCAGCTGCAGCTCTGAGCTTTTGCCGCTGTTCATAATAAAAGCTGATGAGCTCGCGTAAATTTCCTACCGATTCAGCAGGTACGCCTGCACCTCGAACGCGGGTTTCAAACGCTTTTCTTTTAAATTCTTTGGGAAGTTCTTCTATGGAAGGAAGCTCGGTATTTCTTTCGTAATTCCAATAATGGGTCCCCATGGCTTCTTGGAGGAATTTTTTGTCATCGTAGCTGCTCACGTTGTAGCCGAGATTTTGAAGGACCTGTTTTTCAAATGGAGATCCTTGGTAAGCAGAAAGGTTTTTCAACTCTTTTTGGATCCAAGCGCGGGAAAGAATGAGCTCAAATTGTTTTTTCTGAGCTGTGTTTTTGGCTAGAGCGGCTTCCAATCCGGGATGTTGTTTATAAATGAGGTCTCGAGAGGGGATTAATTTTCCTTCGGAGAGCTCGCTTTTGACTTGATAGAGTTCTTTTTCCAGCGGGGAGACTTCTCGGTTTCTTTCAGCTAAGGGCTTGGGAGTTTCGAGATCTTGGATGAGCCTCAGCGCTATCTTTGCGAGGGGAGCTTTCAGCTGTTGATAATTTTTAGGCGGATTTTCCAGCATAGCAAGGAGAGAAGAGTGGTAGGCGGGATAAATCTTCCCGAAAACTTCAGTCGCTTTTTGCTCGGCATACTGACTTTTAAGACCTGTGAGAAGCGAGGAGCTGTAGTAATCGATCACCCGCAGTCTTTCGATGCTTTGGAGCAAGATTTTCTTATTCTCCGGCGAGAAAAACCGGGCTTCTAATGAGGTTAGATCAGGTTCTTTTTTATAGGCTTGTTTTGCTTCCTGGAGCTTAGTTTTGACCAGCTGCTCCAAGACACTGGGGTGGAGTAATTCTTGCGCTAAGCTTCGGATCCCTTGTTCGTACTTCTTTAAGAAGGCTTTCAAAGTAGGTTGTACTTGTTCAGCAGGAATTGCTGCTTTTTGGACAGGCTGGGGGCTGTCTTGCGGTTGAATAGAAGGGGGAGTCGGATCTTTTGCAAGCTCAGATTTCTCAGGGATTTGCTCTTGGGGGGGCTTTGCGGATCCCAGGATGGCTCTCAAAATATTCAGAAGAAACTCAATAAAGGCTGCAAAGGGATTGGTATAAGTGACTTTTTTATCGGAGAGGGTAGCTGGTGATACAGGAGGATGGATCGCTTGAGCTGCTTGCGAAGATACCTTGTCTTTTCCTTCTGAAGGCGGAGAAGATTTAGAAGATGCAATAGGTTGAATTGTTGTTTTCTGTATTATTGTCATATTACATATTATTATATATTTAATTATATCATATTGATAATTATTTAATTATACTTTATTAATAAAATAAATAATAATTTAAATGCTTGTATGTTAGTAGTTTATATTCAAGGATAGAAGGTTGTTTTTGGAAGATAAACTTTTTTCTTTCTATCGACCAATGTTTTTGGTAATATTACCAATAAGGCTGGTAGATATGTTTGAAGATTTATTCGGGAGTAAAATTGTTGAAAAAATCTGCTTTTATCTGATCATCAATCAAAAATGTTATGCATCCGAGTTGAAACGGCATTTAGGGCTTCCACTTTTTGGAATCCAAAATGCTTTAGGCCGTTTAGAAAAGCAAGGGGTGATCGTTAGCTTTTTAGAAGGCAAAACACGTGTTTATCGCTGGAATCCTCGTTACCCCCTCTTATCTGAGTTTCAAGCTTTCATCTCCAAAGCCTATTCTTTTTTGCCGGACGAGATGAAAGAGAAGTATTATGAGCTCCCGGTAAGAAAGCGGCCGAGAAGAAAGGGAAAACCTCTTTTATGATGGATTGGAAACGCATGGATATCTAAGATCTAGCCGGACTGGTTTCAAAATGTTTGCGGGAAGATGGCATTGATGCTGTTTTGGTGGGAGGCGCGTGTGTGTCCATCTACTCTAAAAATCGGTACATGTCCTACGATCTCGACTATGTGACTTTTGAAGATAAGCAAAAAATTAAAAAGTCTTTGGCAAGGCTCGGTTTTTTCGAAAAACAAAAGCATTTTGCTCATCCTGAATGTCCGTTTCTCATCGAATTTGTCACTCCTCCCGTGGCTGTTGGAAAAGAATTTGTTCATCAGTTTCGCCATCTATCCACGCCCTTAGGATCTTTAAAATTATTGCGCGAGGAGGATTGTGTCAAAGATCGGCTGGCAAGTTACTACCATTGGAATGATAAACAAGCTTTAATCCAAGCCGTAGAAGTCTGTCTAGCTTGTAAAATCGATTTCGAAGAGCTCAAAAGCTGGTCGGAAGAAGAAGGATTTTCAAAAAAATTCACCGAATTTCTTGAGGCATACAAGATAAGTTCAAAGAAATAGACCTAATCTTGACCAAGTAAAGCTGTAAGCCTAGAATCTATGGCATATGGTTACAGCATTAAGGTCTTTGAGTCTGCCTTTTGAAACCCTCCCGAGAGGTTCCTATAAAAGAGCGCATTCATTTTGTGAAGAAAGTCCAGGTTGGGATTCACCGAGCAGCCCGGAGCTTCTCCCGACCCTAGAGGTCCCCCTGACTCAACCCGAAGAAGAGAATCCATTACAAGAGAGCTCCTCTTCTGTGGAAGAAGGATTTGTGATTCCGGAAAACCGCTGCCCTCCGGTGAGTAAATCGTGCGATACAGCCTATTTCGATACTAATTTAAGAATATGGTCGCAACACGGTTCCGTGGACAGATTGATCGAAGATGACTACATTCTTAAAAAACATGTGCTGAAGTACATCGACTGCGGTCCCTACAAGGCCACAGATAAAGTTGTTGCTGTGACTAGAAGCGGGAAGCATGTGGTCTGGCAGCAGGCTGTCCGATCTTGTGTGCCTGCAGCAATTTCAATGATTGCTTTAGATCGTCAAAAACAATTTCTTGCCAAAGAGCTAACCCATCCCGTCACGACGAGAGAAAGGGAAATCGGATATATTCAGAAGGCAGGATTTCAACCTGTCTATCATCTCTTAAAGGGAACATCGATAGAAAAAGTACAGGCGCTGCAAAAACTTTTTCTGAAGGTAGGGAGTGGGCTTTTGCATCTTAATCTTCCTGGACTCAATAGCCATATGTGCGTGCTGGATGAGATCAGTTGGGAAACAAGCCGTGTCACTATCAGAGATTCCATTAAAGGTGAGAGGATCACCGTTAGGCTCTTTCCCTTTGCCGATTGGATTGGAGAAGAGTTTGTTGAATTACAGGAGAAAATGATGGCGCATCCAGTAGGAAATACTTCTGAAATAGATTCGAAAAAAAGAAGGGCAGTCAGTGAATCAGGACAATCCGTGCAGGAAAAACCAAAACGGCCTCTTCTAACTCAGGAATCGTCTAGTTCGGTTGCATCTTTAGTCCCTCAAGATCGTTTAACAGCTGAAGTTCGGTCTCCCGGACGGAGATTTCTGATGGAGAGTTACCATGAGGATATAGATGGCCACTGTCCTTCAAAAATACAATGATTGCTTGCAGGTTATGGACCTCTTCTTTAGAATGCTCTGCCTATGAGTACAAGACCTATTTTTTCTAATAATCCAGGATCTTCTCCAGTGCATCCCTTTAAGAAGAGGTTAACAAACTCTGAGGATGACATTCGTCAAGGGAAGAAAGCTAATACTGCTGCTGAGGCTCCCGGAATTAGATGTTCTGTTACAACGGCTGTGGCCCGAGCTGCTTTACCACCCCCTGCACCTCATGTAAGCCAACGAGCAAGTCATGTTTTAAATCCTCCCAGAACGACCTCTTTACCATCTAAATGGGTCGTTCAAGTTTATGCTTCAAAAAATGATGATAGCGATGGAGAAAATGGAGATCTGAGTGAGGAAGGTTCTGAGGACGATATTAGAAGCGTCAACAAAGCTTTTGCCCATACCCGCATCGTCTGATCTTCTTAGAAATTAGCCCCTAGCAGTTTGATATAGGGGAAGACCCACTCGCTCTTGATGCTGGGTGTGTATTTATATCCCACTTGGAGCTGCCATTTTCCGGTGAGAAGCGTGGAGACTTTGATCTCATAGGAATCGTATCTCCGTTCATTCTTGCGGCCCCAGCCGTGGTGAGTCTCGATATGGCATGTCCATAGAGGTAGAAAGCGGAACTGGAAGCGGGAAAGCAGCGTATTGCGGCCATCGGAAAGAGGTGAATGGAGCAGCTCGTGAAGAGGCCGGTCGATATCGACCATGAAGTTCTCATGGTCGGCTTTTCTCCAATCATAGCGGCTGCGATGCCGGAACTCGAGGCCGAAGGCTGCATATTCGGAGACGGTCCATTCGGACCGGATATTCGTCCTATCAAACAGCAGTTCTTGCAAGTTGTAGATGACATCGGTCGCCATATGCCAGGTAGGGTAGCTAAACTCGCAGGTGGTATAAAGCTTTGGAAGGGCGCGGCCAAACCTCGTCGCCCCGACGAAGACATTGGAAAAGATGTCTAGAGTGATGTCGGGAAGCAGGGAGTTGGAGAGAGGATAGAAGGCTTGATAGACTCCGGGACGGAAAAGATTTTCATGGGCGTAGCCGTCTTCGATGCTGAAGATAAAATGGTTGTGATTAGGCGAAGTCGGAGAGGTAATGCCTTGATAGCGGAGATAGGGCTGCAAGGTGTGCTGGAACGAGGGATAGGTTTTGTAGAGGGTGGTATTCAGATCAAATCCAAAATTACCCAGAAATTGCCCGACAGGATGTTCGTGAGGGTTGTTCGTATAGAAGATGCCGATGAAGCCTGCAGCGGGTGTAAAGTTGACAGGGCCTAATTGAAAACGGCGGTAGACGGTGTTGTTCGATTCGAAGCGGCCTGCACGGGAGCTGGAAAGGAACTTGCTGAGTTCCTTGGAGTAAACATAGTTCAGGTAGCCTGCAGAGAACCAGTTGTCCATGATGATGCCCGAGTTGCCTAGAGGAAACGGACGCAGAGCCGTGGTAAAGAGGGGAAGCTGCTGGTTGATGCTTTGAAAGTAATTGATCTTGGGCTGAAATTGAAAGCGGGCAAGATAGTTTTTTTCATGATGCGTGGCCCAGAGGATCGTTCTTTTTTGGGTGTTGAGTTCGAAATCGTCGCTCTTAAAATCTTGGGGCATTTTGTCGTCGCTGAGCTTGTCGTAGCTCATGTAGAGCTTGGTTTTTTCGTTGGCAGTGTGGGTCGTTAAGAGCCCTTGCAAACGGTACCGTTTGCGGCCGTGCTCGTCATCGACGACTTTGTCATAGGCGCCGTAGTTCTTCGTTTGAAAAACAGTCCTGCCATCGACCGGATGGTAATCGGTTTCAATAGCTGCACCGGGACCTCTTTTTAAGCGGTAGTCTAAACGGGCGAAGAGGTCGAACGACTCTGTGGAAAAAAGCTCATACCGCATCGAGACTTTTTGCTTGAGCACTTGGTCCCAAATGAACTTGTAGCGGATCGGCGAGTCTTTGACGAGGTTCAGATCGAATTTAAACGAAGGGAACCAAAAAACCGGGACATCGAAAAATTTGATCTTGATGTTCTTGGCTGACAGTAGGCTTTTATTATCGATGTCGATCTTTGAAGAGCGGAGCTCCCACCAGGCGTTTTGTCCTTCAACCGTCGTCAGGTAAGCATTCGAGATCCAAAAGCTGCCATCGGGCAGTAGTTCGATTTCATCGCCGCCGACAAACCAGTATTCGGTCGAGGTGCGGCCTTCGGTCATTGTTCCGGTTTTGTTGATAAGGTCGTATTCGAGTTTTTTTCCGATGAAGATGCGGCCGTTATATTCTAAGAGAAGATCGCCCTCGGCTAAGACCTTTTTAATGGCCGTCCCGTTCTCAACCTTATTGGTATATTCGATGTGGCGTGCTTGGATTCTCAGCTGGGAATTGGAGATGATGCCGCCTTGATCTGTCGAAATCGTCCCATGGGAGAAGATAGGGTCCTTCAGATTGATATTGTAGTCCTCCGCAAAGGCAGAGGCCGATATCAAAACAAGGGAAAGTAAGCAGCAGGCCTTGGAGAGCATCTATCTCATCTAAAAGGTTAAAAACCCTTTAAATATAGTCTCAAGTTCACAAAGTTACAAGAGATCACTGCAAGGTGTGGATCAGAAGGCCGGCGAGTGCATAACGATTTTTTGGATGACCTTCCTTGATCCCTTGTAGAAGAATCTCAATCCCTTTTTCATCATGCCGCTGGGCCAAGGCTTGATAAGTCTCTAGGAGAAGACGGGTGCTTTCATCAGGGGTGAGCTCATAGGGAGTCGAATCTTTCCGCAGATGCCACGGAAGAGCGGGACGGAAGCGGATCATCTCTTGGGATTGGACTTTGCTAATCCAATGGCGGATTCTCTGTTCGTAGGGACCTTTTTCTTTTAGGCGGTAGAGGGCGAGGTTGCAGTAGGTTCGGATCAAGGGACCGCCTGCATGTTCTGCATGTTTTTTTAAGAGATCCACAGCCGCTGGGGTGTGGTGGTTTTCGAGAAGTTGGACGAGCAAGGGGATCAGATCGAGTTCTCGGTATTGAAAAATTTTTTCTGAGATGCGAAGAAAATCGGGCTCGGGAAGCTCTAAGCATCCTGCCAGCATCTGTTCGCGCATTTGGAGCGAAAGGGCAGCCAGGTCAAAGGGGAGCTTTTTCGCCTGTTGCTGCATCGAAGGAACAACTTTCCAAGAGGTCAGAGAGTGGCCGATGGAAGTGTGAGGTTGGAAGCCGAGGTCTTTCGTGCTGCGGAGCAGAAATTCGTCAAGGTTGGTAAGACACCGCGGATCTCGCCGTTGGAGTAGGGATAAGGCTGCATTGAACCGGACGTGGATATTCTCATGTTTTAAAAGAGGAAAGAGGACTTCTTCGCCGCCTGGAAGCTCTCCTAAAAGAGCGATCGCAAAAAGATCATGCTGGCGGGCAAGGTCGAAAATCGGCAGGAGCGCCCCCGTGTCGCCGAGTAAATAGAGGGATCTTAAAGCGGCAAGTCTAACGGGGACAGAGACCGATTGGGAGAGCCGTTTGAGTTGAGGGATCGATTTGGAGTCTTTCAGCTGGCCTAAAGCAGCAGCAGACGCCTCTTGTTCATCATGACTTTGATGCGTGGCATGAGCCCGGATTTTGGGAAGGAGATCGTCGCGGCCAAAACGGGCCGCGCAAAGGATCGCCTCCACCCGGGTCATCGAGATCGGCTCTTCCATGAGCTTTTTAAGGACATCGATCGAGTCGCTGGTTCCAATCAACGCAAAAAATTGTGGAAAATAGAACCAAAACTCTTCGGGAAGTTTGTACATTAGGGCTTCGATATGGCCTGTCGCTTTGCGATGCTTGCGGGAGGCTAAATGGAAGCCTGCCTCCATACGGGCCATGAGAAAAGGGGAGGCCATCGCTTTGGTGAGCAGCTCATCTCCACGGTCGTCGTGCATATGAGCCAGGAGTTGAATAGAAGCCAGCTGAGTTTCAAAATTGGGGCTCTTGATCCCTTGCTCGAGAATGCTCAAAGAAGAGTTCATCGTGGCAAAGGCTGTTCCGTAGAGGCTCGAGAGCTGGAGAGTCACATCGCTGCTTTGGATCCCTTGCTGCAAGATAATCGACGCCAGGTGGACGAGAATCTCGAAATCGTGGCGTCCCAGTTCTTTTTTGTACTTTTCGTAAAGTGAAATGGAGGCATCAATCTCATTCGATTGCATGAGATAGGCGACATGCTCCTTGTCTAAACCATGACAAGTCGCAATCAGACTGGCTAGGATAAAGGTTTTAAGTAGTCCCATAGATCGATTCCCAACTTCAAAAGAAGTTTCTGTACAGTGTTAATGGGTAGGCCCATCACATTGTAATAACATCCTTCCATTCGAGAAACAATCAAATTCCCACATTTTTCAATCGCAAAGCCTCCGGCCTTATCGAGAACGTAGCAATTGTTGTGAAATTTTTTTATGTGCTCCGAGGTCAGCGGATGGAAGAGAATTTTAGTCTCTTCAAATCCTGAATGGACTTCAGGTCCGCGCCGGGCCGTGACGCCTGTATAGATAAATTGCCAGTTGCCTGAAAAGCTTTGGAGAAATTCCGTCGCTTCGTGTTCATCACGGGGCTTGTTGTAGAGTTTTCCGTTGGCATAGACGACGGTGTCGGCCGTTAAGATCACCTCTTGGGGAAAGCGGTGGGCCAGCGTTTCGGCTTTTTTCTGCGATAAGAACATGGCATGCCGGGCAGCATCGCCTTGGAAGGCGACCGACTCTTCATCAAAATCGGAAGCGACTTGGACAAAGGGAATAGAAAAGTATTCTAGAATCTCACGCCGGCGGGGAGATTGCGAGCCCAAAATGATTTTCATTTTTTGGTTTTTTTCGGGGTGGAAGTGGGTAGAAAGTCCGGATAATCGACCCAGATGGGTGAGCTCCACGCCATATGTCCGTCTTGCTGGGTAACACGCAAGTAGTAGAACACAAACGGAGGTTTACCTTCATCTGCTGTTAAAACTGCTTTGGAGAGATGCTCGGAGTCATCAAAAGCAAAGTCGAGAGAGAAGTCTTTCACAGCAAACGTCTTGATTGGGGTTCCGTTGCGGAGCAAAACGACTTCTTTCAGTGGTCCGGTGCCGGCGACATACCCGATAATATGGCGGTTGAGGACAAGTCCGGGTTTGGCTTTCGTATTGAGCTCTCCTCCCATCGAAGTTCCTGCGATGTTCAAGCCGACAATGATTCTTTCACCGGTCGTGGCATAGCAAGAGCGATGAGCAAGGGCTTGCACGAGCGCCTCTTTGGTTTGATCGGTCGATAAGATGGCCGTTAGGCCGGGGCTGTATTGCACTTGCCCGTTTTCATAAAAGTCGGCGTAAATACCGCGGTCATCGAGCCCTCCTGCGACAAAGCCGAAACGGCGATTCTTTTTGAGGGCGTTTAAAATGGAGCCCGCTTCGGTCTCTTGCACGCCGTTTTTTGTCGTAGAGCGGATCGGGCGAGGATTGCCTTCCTTTGCAGTGCATTCTGAAGATCCCCAAGCATTGTAAATTTCGACGACTTTTTCAAATTCAGGCTCAAAATTTTTAAAGTCAGTTTCAAATCCTTTGCCCATTGTAAAGGAGGGAATCGAGAGGGCGTCTTTAGGGCTCAATAATTTATAGATTTTTGGAAGAACATTGCTTTTGGCCTCTTTTTTTCTGAGGAGAGGCTTTTGGTCTTTAAAATAGACAATTTGACGGAGTCCTTCGTCGGCAGGATATTGAAAGCCGAGGAAGGTGCAAAAACGTTGCTCTTCATTGAATTCGGCCACTTGAGTAGAGACTTGTTTCCATACTTCGGGAGGAGTCTCATCTTCAAAAGAGGATGTGCTGTAAAATTGAAGGGCTTTTTCATCACGGAATTCTCGGAGGCAGGCCTCGATATTTTCATGTGCATCGTTTTTCTCTGATTCTGCATGGAGGAGTCCCCAGCAGATGACATTGGCCGATTCGGGGAGGCATTTGATGGGAGCAGAAAAATATTTATCGCCGGTCTTCAGGTTTTGAAGCTGAATTTTATAAACACCTGCTTCGTTGAAATAGAGGTTGGGAAGATTGATAAAACCCGTTTCTGGGATGAAAAGTTTCCAATTGAGGTTTTCCCGCTGATTTTCGTAGCTGAGCTCAATGAGGCTTCCTTCGGGAGCGTAATTGGTCAGGTTGCCGTACTCATCTTCAAACCGTACCAGCACATCGAATCGCTTATTTTTTGCCACGAGAGAAGGAGCGATGATCCGGATATTGTGCAGAACATTTCCACGGACATCGAGATGGAAGGTCTCTTGCTCTTTAAAATCGCCTTTGCCGCGAGGGTCAATGTAAAGATGGAACGGCTTTCTTCGCTGGACGTTCAATTGGCAGCGGTTGCCCGTGTCTTTGCCTTTGACCGTCGAGCCCATATAAATGATGAAATTTTCTCCTGCTTTGATCTCAAGGGGAAGAGTAAATTCAAAGACCTGTGTCATTTTATCGCCCTTATCGATGGCCTTGGCAGGAATTCCTTTTCCATCGGGAAGCTGAGCCCAGATGAGATTTTTTTTCACTTTAACATTCGTCTGTGGGAGCTCCCAATCGATATTCCGCCCTTTGGTGGCTAGATCAAATCGGAGTTTAGTTCCTTTGGGCAGGTTAACGGCAGGGGTATAAACGAAACGAAAATTCCCAATTTCTCCCGCATAACAACTCATCGGCTCACAGACACAGATCGATCGACGCATAGATAGTTACCACTATTTTTTTTAAAGGACAGGTTTCGCTATGATTTTGCCTTAAAATCTCATTCTCCTGCAACTCTTATCTAGGCGTTCTAAATTTGTTGTGAAAAAAACCTTTGAAGGATTATGCATGAAAATAGAGGTATACTCTCTAAAAAAGGAAACAAACAATGGCAAAGAAAAAAGCGAAAAAGACAGCATCTCGCAAAAAAGCTAAAAAAGCTTCTCCTAAGCGCAAAAAGAAAATGGGAACTTGCGGAGCATGCTAAGCTAAAGAGCGGAAAGGATCGGCTTGCAGATTTTGACGCCTTTAAACTCGAGAATCTTCAAAACCTTAAAGATTTTTTCTTGAGTTGCGTGAGGAATCTGAGTTCGACTCCCAAATTTCCTCTGAGAAAAGATAGGATTTTTAAAGAAAAATTCTAAACTTTTTTGTACGATGACGGGCGAGAAGCTGGAAAGCTGTCTCGCCCATTCGTTATACAGTTCAATTAATTTTTGGGCCTTTCGACAATTTTTCTCTCCTTCTTCGATCACTCCTTTCAAGAAGAAAATTATCCAATCTTCCCAGCCCTGTTTTTCGTAAATATGGAAGAGCTTTTCAAAATAAGTATCGTAGTGCCTCGTAAAATATCCGCTCATAAAAAAGAGAGGATGGGAAATTAATTTTTTATGCCATAAAAAAACAGGCAGCGTGATCCGTCCCACCCGGCCATTTCCATCCATGAACGGATGGATGCAGAGAAACTGCGCAAAATAAATCGCCAGCTGAACCAGCGGGTCTTTTTCCCGGTAAGAAAGGTAAGTCTGGAGGTTTTTCATGTATTTAGGGACTAAGGAAGCCTTAGGTGGAAAAAACAGCCCTTTCTCGATCGGGCACCCTTCAGGCCCAATCCAATTTTGACGCTTTCTCAAACGTCCTATATCGGTCTTATGCTTCATGGAATTTTTTTGACAGAGAGCATGGACTTTGCAAAGCACCTGACAGGTCAGCCGCTTTTGTTTGCCAGCAAAACTAAGAGCTTTTTTATAGTTTAAGATCGGCTCTATTTTGGGAGGATTTTTAGCAAAAACCTCTGGACGGAGGACTTTTTTTAGCGTGCCTTTGAACGTATGCACAGAAGAAATCGACTCATCGATCGTCAGAAGATACAAAACAGTCGAAGGTGTAGCTGTCGTTTGAAGAATATCTTCAAAATGTTCAATCACACGGTGGGCCTGACCCAAAAAAGGCGTGAGCGACTCCCAAGGGAGCTTCTTTAAAGGGAGTTTAGGAGGAACATTTGTTTTGATTTTCACACTCAGCTCTAGTTGCTACGGGGACTTATCCCTTGAATAAACTTAAAGCTCATTCAAAACAAGAGCCTGCCCCCATCCGTCGAATAGTTAATCAGCAGGTTGCTTATGCGGTGTTTGGAAATAAGTATCCTGTTTGGAGGGGGAAGCAGGAGGTGTCCGGAAGTTGCGTGTACGAGCTTGTCCGGCCTCAATGGCAGCTCTCAGCTCAGCTGTGTTTTTATAAGAAGCAGGGGTCCCTGGAGGAGGATTTTTAAGGGGAATTCGAGTGAGCGAGTCTACCTTGTCTTGTTCTGTAAATGAGTATGTTGCCGCTTGGTCATAATCCTCTCGGGCGAGTGTATGTTGGCCCCACTGTTCATAACAGAGAGCTCGGTCGCAAAAGGTTCTAGCCTTAGCATACGAGTTTGCAACATCTTGATCTAATGCAACCGTATAATCTACGAGAGCAATGTTATGCTGGCCTAACACATGTAAACATATGGCCCGTTGATAGTAAATTTCCATCTTTAAAAAGGGACTTGCATTAGCCTTCTCAGCAAGCTCATAGGCGAGCTTAGCGGGCTCTAAAGCTTGGTTCATGATTTCTTGATCGGGCGTTTCTTTGCTTGTAGCCTGACGGTAAAGAGCGTTGCTTTTGAAAAGATAAGCCATCATTTTTATCTGGATCTCCAGTCTATTAATCTCGATGCAACGAATGACTGCTTCATAATCCTGCAGCGCTTTTTTCAGATCTTGTTTTTGAAAGTCATATATCTGTCCACGCTTGAATAAAGAACGGGCATGGATCGCTGTTTTTAAGTCTAAAGATACTGCCTGCGAATAACTTGAAATTGCTTGATCATATTCTCGTTTTTTATTGTAGTAATTTCCTAGCTTGAAGTGGATTTTTTCTAATAAATTAGGATCAGCGGGTTTGCAATTTAAGGCTGCTTTTAAGCTGTCAATGCTTTGATCGATATTATTTTGATTAGCGCGTCTTTGCTCATAAAGTTTTTGTGCTTGGCTGTTACCATTTTGGGCAGCCGGGCTCGTGGGAGTATCTGCTTTTTGTTTAGCGGACTTTTTTGGAGTAACTTTAGGTGGTGGAAGAACCCTCTGGTTTAGAGATCGGGCATACAGGTAATAAGCGACTCCAGCAAATAAGACGGCTAAGAATAAAAGCGTTAGGCGATGAGGCATTTTGGAATTTGACGATAGGGGGAGAAGAAAAGCAGGAGAATTCGATACTTTTAATTGCATAACTCAAATATTATCACTTCTCTAATTTGATAATGTCAAACATATTTGGTTTTTTAGAATCCAATTTTTGAATGAAAACTAGCTTAATCTCTTATTCACTCTGTTTTGCAGAACCAGAAGCAGCAGAAGAAGCGGAAGCTTGTGTCAGCTTCTCTTGTACTCTTTTTTGTCCTGTGCTGATCGCCGCTAACAGTTCCTGCGTGTTTTGATAAGAGGCGGGTGTTCCAGGCAAAGGTTTAAGGGGTGCTCGATCGATGAGAGTTTGGGAATCTACTCGCTGATCTTCTTTCAGATCGTATTTCAAAGCTTGTTCGTAATCTCTTAAAGCTTCTTGAACTTTATTCTGCTTCTCATAGCAAAGGGCTCGATCGCACAAAGCGCTAGCCTTTGTGTAGTCATGTTCAGCAAGATCGATAACTGAGGTATAAAACTTTGCCGCATCTTCTAATTGGTTTAACGCATGATGGCAAAGGGCTTTTTGGTAATAAGTTTCAATTTTAAGGTTATGTACAGATTGATCCATCTTTGCTGCGGTAACAGATAAGAGATGTATTTCTTGCAAAACAGTTTCCAAATTGCTTGAAAGGGGTTTCTCCGAGGCTAATGCTTGGCGGCGCAGTGCATTTGCTTTTAATAGGCGTGCCATACATCCGAGGAGGGGATTAAAATGAGGCCCGTTTTCGCCGGTAGAATCAATGACTGTTTGGTAATCTTGGGCTGCTTTTATGGGATCTTTTTTATGATGATCATTTAAAATGCCTCGGGTTGCCATAGCCACCATTTTTTGGGGAAAATCAAAACGGAGAGCCTCCGAAAGATAAAGAAAGGCTTGATCGTGATCCGCCTGAGGTTTTTCATTATAATATTTACCCAGTTGGTAATAGATCTGTCCTTGCAATCCGCGATCTGTGGGTTTAAAGTTCGCAGCTAATAAGAAGCAATGCTCAGCAAAAAGATACTGCTGCAGCCCTAGATGGGCATTTCCCATCTCGCTGTAAATGCTAACCTGATCGTGAATGTCCGAAGGATTGTAAGCGAGGGCCTCTTTAAAATTTTGGAGAGCTAAAGCGTAGTCTTTTTTCCTGAGGTTTTGCTGTCCTTGATAGATAAGCTCATCGATTTTACATTTCTTGATCCTTGCATGAATTTTATTTTGCAGAGCAAAAGAAGGTTTACAAGCTAAAGCTGTTTCATAATTTTGTAGAGCATCCTTGTACTGATGGGCGTTGGCCTTTTGAAGGCCTAGCCAGAGCATTTTTTGCGCTTGTAGATTACTCTGCGCCGTTCTGATCATTTCTTGGATGTCGGGCTCGTTAGGTTTACACTCTAAAGCCTTTGAGAAACTTTCTTCAGCAAAAGGGTATAGCTCCAGGCGACTTTGAGCAATTCCTACATGCACATGGACAAGGGCAAGGGCATTAACATCGGTAGGGTTACAGCGAAGAGCCCTTTGAAAAGTGTGCAAGGCTTGATCGTAGGCCCTCTGCATGAGATTTTGCTGGCCTAAGTCTATCAAACACTCTACACGGCGATGGCTAATCTCCACCTGTAGTGCTTGAGAGGGATTGAGCTGGCAAGCTTGATCATAGTATTGGAGTGCATCAGCGTGCTCTTTTGCCGCATACTTTTGATAGCCTTGATCTACAAGCTTTTTCGCCTGGAGGTGGCGCAGCGAAGTTTGGATCAAAGCTTGAATGTCAGCCTTATTGGAGTTGCACCTCTGAGCCTCTAAGTAACTTGTCTCTGCTGATGCATAGTCCTTTTTCTCCACATAGGCATTTCCCATTCTTACATGTAGAATTGCCCTGGTATCGGGATCGCGATTTCGCAAATTTAATCCTGTTTCAAAATGTGCCATTGCCTCATCCCATAATCTTCTCTGCATGTCTTTCTCGCCCCGAGCGCGGCTTAAGTAGGCATGCAGGGTCTGGTATAGAGCTTCATTGACAGGATTTTGTGCGAACCCTTGTTTGTAGCTTCGAGCGGCGTCTTTATATCTTTGAATTTTAAAGTGCCGGTTTCCTTCAGCTAAAAACTTCTTAGCCTCTAAATTGCGTCGTTGGAATCGAATGTCGTTTTGGATCTTTAGGTCTTTTGGTTGCGCGTTCTCCGCCTTGGAAAGGCTGTTTTCGGCTAAGGTATAGTTCCCCTCTGTTGCTAAGTTTTCAGAGGCATAACTCATGATCAGGTGAATTCGGGCGAGCAGGTTAGCTTCTCGGGGTTGGCAAGCGAGGGCATCCTTGCATTTTTGCAGTGCTTGGCTGTATTGGGATTGCTGTAAATGGGTAGTACTCTCGCTGATAAGGGTAAGAACCCGATGCTTTAAAGATTGGGTATAGTGAATATACAGGATGCCTATTCCCACGCCGACAACAGCTAAGAATAAGAGGGTTAAGGGATGCGATTTTTGCGCTAGAGGGTGAACTTGGGTCGAAAAAGATGGAGAAGGCGTTATTTTAGGTGTCATGGCCCAAAAATGATAATCTTGATAATTCGATATTGTCAAATTCATTATCTTCAAAAAATGAATGCAACATATTCAATGCCAAAGAGAAGTGGCAGGCTCGCTTTTGATGAACCTATCCCGTTAATCT
>JAFEGW010000004.1 GCA_018239715.1 Verrucomicrobiota bacterium | reverse complement strand
TTTAGATTATCGGGATAGATTCATCTAATTAGAATAGCTCGACGATAGGGGGTTCTTTTGCATTTTAGATTTTTAAATATTCCTGTTTATATCCAGCCGACTTTTTGGATCTTTCTGCTGCTGGTGACGAATCTGTATCGGGATATCTCGATGGAGAGCATGATCGTGGGAATTGTTTTTACTTTGAGCCTTCTGATTCATGAATACGGGCATGCATTAACGGCCTTGTATTTTGGGGCAAGTCCTGCCATCGTTTTGGAAGCCTTCGGAGGGAGAGCTGAATACAACGGCTTGAGAATGACGCCGAGACAACATTTTTTGGTGACTTTGAACGGCCCTTTGCTCGAAAGCGTCCTGATTGTCCTCTCTTATGCTTTTTTGAAATGGAATGTTTTTGAAGGTCATCCCTATATCCAATATTTTTTATATGTGACCATGCGGCTGAATATTTTGTGGTGTTTGCTGAACTTAATCCCCGTTGCTCCTTTGGATGGGGGACATCTAGCCCGCTATCTGCTGGAGAGGAAGTGGGGGGAAAGCGGGACACGGGCCAGCGTCATCCTAGGACTTATCTTTGCTGCTGCGGCAGTTCCTTATCTCTGTTATCAGGGGTTTGTCTTTTTCGGAATTTTGCTCGGCATTTTTGGATTTCAACATTTCCAATTGCTTCGAGAGCTAAAGCCGTCAGAGGGCACGCCTTTCAGCCTTTACATGAGAGGGGTGGAAGCGATGAAGGAGAACAACCTTGAAAGCGCAAAAGCTCTCTTAAAAAAACTGCTCAAGACAAAAGACCGCCATGTCCAACACTTAGCGATAGAATCTCTTGCCAAGGTCTATGTGCAAGAAAAAGAGGATCAGAAATCATACGAGCTGCTACTCAGTGCCGACCCCGAGCATCTGAAACAAGGCAAAGGGCTCCTTTGCAAATTGGCCTTTCAGCGGAAAAACTACACTCTCGTGGAGAAATACTCCCGAGAAATCTATGACATCGATCCTTCCTATGAGACAGCTGCTTTGAATTCGAAAGCTTTTGCCGGTTTGAATCAGCCGGTTTTTGCAGGGGCTTGGCTCGAAACGGCCTCCCATTTTAGTGAAGGGAATGTGGAGAAGCTTCTGCAAGATCCAATCTATGATGCTGTTAAAAAGGATGCTTCTTTTCAGCAATATGTTTACAAGATTAACATTTTTAATGCTAAAAATTAATTTTAAGTTTAAGGTGGGAATAATCATGCTCACAAGGAGATTAAACATGAGACATGCGTATTTGAAAGCGATGCTTCCTACAATGCTGGTATTGACGTCCCTGACTTTTGCAGATGAAGTTGCTCAAGCCAACACTCCATCACAATCTAAAAACGGCCCAATGAATAATGGCCAAATGCAGCAAATGCAAACGGAACAAGCTGCCCAACCCCAATATATAGAGTACCATAACCGTATTGCTGTCTTCACTCCCTGGCATCAGGTTTACGAGCGGATTCAGACAGATGCTTTTTATGTGGGCGTGGAAGGATGGATACAGCCAGCCCTTTCCAATAACAGCCATCATCGGGGCGTACGTATTGGAGAAGCTGAGCTTCGCATGGGATATAATTACTTCTACAATGGAGTAGACCATGTAACCCCCTTCTTGGGAGTCGGTTTCTTTAAAGATTTAGGAAGAGAGCGCAGTGGATGGTTGGAAGATAATGAACACCGTCATCATGAAGGCCAAAAAGCAGGCATTGTTTACGGTGTGTTCGGATTTCTCTATGACCATGAGTTCAACAGCGTCTTCAACATGGGCGTGAACTTGAAAGGGATCATCGGCGGACCTGTCAGCCACCGACATCACCATTGGGGATCAGTGGTAGGCGGAGTCGATGTGAGCGTCCCTATTACGTTCCGTTTCGGGCCTAAGAGACATTGGGATATCCGTCTCGAGCCGTTTGACATCTACTTGCATGGTAGCGAAATTTCTCGCAACTACTTCGGCGGCCGCAGCACCATCGGTTATCGTTTCTAAGATTCTCTCTTTTGACAGTCTCGGGTCTTCCCCCGAGACTGTTTCCCTTAAGCTTTTTCACTCCTAGCTTTCTTTGAGATTCTACTTTCCTAGTGCTTCTCATTTTTTTGTAGACACATTTGTAAATATAAGATTAAGATTTTAGTAGAGTTTCATTAATGAGCTTGAAAGAAACCAAAGGAGGTTGAATATGAAAATGGTCCATATGAATTGGTTATTGCCACTTGTCTTACTGGGAGTTTCTTCTCTCAACGCAGACGTCACTATGAAAGAAAACGAGGTCAAAATCACGACCACCGATAAGCCTCTGCCTGTTTATTATAATCGCTTGAACTTTGGACTTTCCCGGCTGGGATACGAGCGCATTAGAAATGATGCGATGTATTTCGGGATCGAGGCCTGGTATTTGTTAACCTTTGGACCTATTCCTTTTGAAAGGACCATTGGTGAAGCGGAAGCCCGGGTGGGATATAATTTCCACTTTCATGAAGATGATCGGTTCACTCCCATCGTCGGAGTTGGCTGCTTTAAACAATTTGTCCACCATAACAAGCAAGGACTCGTCTATGGGACTATCGGTGTTCTTTATGAACATCGATTCAGCAATCTTTTCGATCTCGGAGTTAACTTGAAGATTTTGGGAGGAGGCAATATTGGCAGACATCGCTGGGGCAGCCCTGTTTGGGGTTATGACATCAGCGCGCCTTTGACCTTCCATTTTGGAGAGAGAAGAAATTGGGATTTCCGTTTGGAGCCCTTCTACATCCAAATGTTTGCACATAATAATACACATAATTTTGGCGGCGGCCGCAGTGCATTCGGCTACCGTTTCTAATCTAATATGGCAGTCTCGGCGTTGAGCCGAGACTGTTTATTTTGTAAACCATTCTAAAATCTTAATTTCCAAAGGTTTTGTAGGAAAACTTAGATTGCCCTCCCACGCTCAGGGGGATGCGGGATCTTTCTTCTGATAGCTCTTTTCAGCCTAGAGGAGAGTGGTCTCTCGTATTTACTTCTTGATAGACGATAAAAGAGACTATATTCCATTTTTGCCAGGCAAATCCGGAGTATGATCCAAAAAAAGCAGAAAATGGCTTGATTGGATGTTAAAAATGGAGTATACTCCAAATAAAGCAGGCAAATCCGGAGTAAGGTCAATGTTTTCCCGTTTTAAGCACTTGTCCCATAAGCATAGTTTTTTTCTCTTTGGCCCTCGGGGGACGGGAAAAAGTACCCTCCTTAGAAAGAAATTCAACCCTGAAGAATGTCTCTGGTTAGATCTTTTAAATGCGCAGGTCGAAGATCAATTCCTTCGCAATCCGAGCGATCTTTATGCCATGGTGAAGGCTTTGCCTGCAGGCGTTCGGTATGTCGTTATTGATGAGATTCAAAAGGTGCCGAAGGTGCTCGATGAAGTGCATCGGTTAATTGAAGAGACGGATAAGATTTTTGTCTTAACAGGTTCGAGCGCCCGTAAATTGAAACATGGAGGAGCCAATCTTCTTGCAGGGAGAGCTTTTGTCTATCATTTGTATCCACTCTCCTGCTTTGAACTGAAAGACCAGTTTCAACTAGAGGATGCTTTGCATTGGGGGAGTTTGCCAAAGATTTTTAGTTTGGAAGAGAAAAAAGAAAAAGAGGACTTTCTCCGCTCTTATGCCGATACCTATCTCAAAGAAGAAATCTGGAATGAACATGTGGTGCGTAAATTGCAGCCTTTTCGTCGCTTTCTGGAAGTAGCGGCTCAATGCAACGGAAAAATCATCAATTATTCTAATATTGCCGACGATGTAGGCGTGGATGATAAGACGATCAAGGAGTATTTTGTTATTCTTGAGGATACGATGATCGGGTTTTTCCTTGAATCGTATCATAATTCATTCCGAAAGCGTCTGGTGGAAAAGCCGAAGTTTTATTTTTTTGATCCAGGGGTTGTGCGTCAGCTCTCCAGAAGACTTTCTGTTCCTTTAATCCCCAAAACAGCTGCATATGGAGAAGCGTTTGAACATTTCATCATTTTAGAATTCCAAAGATTGGCAAGCTATTTTCAGCCTGATTACCGATTTTCTTTCATCCGCACTGCAAGCGATGTGGAAGTGGATTTAGTGATCGAGCGGCCAGGAAAGCCGCTATTATGTATTGAGATCAAGAGTTCGGATACGGTCCATGAGAAAGATATTAGTTCTTTCATAAATCTCACAAAAGACATACCCGATTGTGAAGCTGTTGTCTTAAGTCAAGACAGGTTTATGAAAAAATTCAGTCATGTCACTTGTTATCCATGGAAACAAGGGATCGAGGAGTTTTTCCCTGAGATTAAGACTTAAAGTCGGTCTACGCGCTTCGAGCTAACTTTTTTCTAAAACAGAAGGCACTTTGGAAAGTTCATTCAATCCACAGCCTTGATAAAGAAGTTTTCCTTTGGGAGTTAAAATGAGAACTGTCGGGTAGCAATCGATGCGAAAAGCGTCAAAGCAATCGGGTGCGGTCTCTCGGATCACTTTGACAAAGAGAGCTTTTTCTTGATACTGGGAGGCCCAAGCTTCGTAAGTGTAGGTGAACGATCGGCAGGGCGGACAGTGCTTGGAAGAGAAATAAACCACGACGGGTTTTCCCGAAAAAGAGACCGCAGTGCGTAGGCTTGCAAGGGAATATAATTCCTTCACGGAGGACTTTGCCGCTGCTGTAGAGGCAAGAGAGGTGCTGCTGCCTAAATACTGCTGGGCTTGCAGGGCTGCTTTTGTCGCATCGCCGGCGGCGGTCATCGCTTGTTTGAAGGTTTTATCCGAGACATCGCCCGCGGCAAATATCCGGGTAGCAGAAGTCTCTTGTTGGTTTTTAAGGACGATATATCCTTCGGAGTCGAGCTCGAGTTTCCCCTTAAACAGGTCGGTATTAGGCAGCGAACCTATGGCTAAGAAAGCGCCGTCCACCCCCAGCTTTTGAATTCCGGACGGTGCTGCCAAAGAGAGGGAAAGCCCTTTTTCGGTTTTCTGAAAAGCTTGGACGGAAGTTTGATATAAAACCTCGACATTAGGACGGGCTAATACCTCGTCTCGATACTTAGGCTGGATCGTTTTAAATTGATCTTTGCGGATGATAAGATAAACTTTTTGTGCAAGATTGGACAAATAGTGAGCTTCAGTCAGAGCGCTGTCGCCGCCCCCGATGATAGCGACGGTCTTATTTTTAAAGCGGAATCCATCGCAGGGCGCGCAAGTAAAGATGTTTGTAAAGAGGTTTTCTTGTTCTCCCGGGACTCCTAGAAGTTTTGGAAGGGCTCCGACTGCGATGATGCAAGTACGGGCTTTGATTTTTGTGGTTTTGTTATCGATCTTGTTTTGAACTGTCAGGATGAAGGGTTCCTTGGCCATTTCGATATCGACGACCTGACCGGGAAGAAAAAGAGTTCCACAGGCCTCTGCTTGTTTTTGCAATTTATCAATGAGGTCCGGTCCAGAAATTTCTATTTCGCCGGGCCAATTATGAATGCTGTGAGATTTGACAATGATGCCGCCGGGGCTAGGACCTGTAATGATCAGCGGCTCGAAACCTGCTTGGCTGATTTGAACAGCCGCCGTCAAAGCGGCAATTCCGCTTCCTAATATCGCGACAGGATATTCCTTGTCTTCTATAATAGGAGATGAAAAGAGAGGCTTGAAGCTAAGTAAACAGAAAAAAGAGACTAGAAAAAATTTTTTAAGTTTCATATTCATAAGTATAGCACATAAAAAATAAAAAAATCTTTGAATTGCAGTTATTCGGCACGAAAGATTAAAGTTGCGTCCAATTAATTTCTTTGAGGAAAAGCTATGGCAATCACTTTAAGAGCTCAACCTGTTAGTCCCTATGCGACCTCACTCAATCTATCTATATGGAGATATCTTCAAAATCGCACCCCTATCTCCTGGGAGACCAAACAATGGCTGATCCGCGCAGTGCAGCCGGAAGACAAGGATTTTTTCCAGGCACTATTTGTGGACCTCCGGGTGATGCGTAACATTACAGATCATGAAGCCCGTTTCCGGACTCTGACGCCTGAGCAATGGAAACAGCAGCAAACTGAAGCAGCCGACAAGAGAGTCATGCAACTCGTCACACGTTGGGTAGAAGGAGACCCCTTCAGCGGATTTGTCATCATTGAAAAAAGCTCAGGAGAACGTAGAGCCCATGTGACGGCAGGACATACTAATCCTCCGACCCCTGGAAAAACTGAAATAGCCTACATGGTTCCTCGGGATCGATGGCATCAAGGATATGGAACACTGGCGTTCAAATTTATTTTACGTTATCTGGACATGCTGGCCAAGATTTATCAAACTTGGAGCGGGTTTCCTTTAGAAATCGACGGAGCTCCCCTCTCAGGAGTTGTAGCCGTATCCCGTAAAGACAATAAGTTCTCGGTAAGGATCCTCAAGAAGAAGATGAAAAAAAATCCCGGCGAAGTTGAAAAATGGAACGTGCGCCTGGTGGTCTTTCAAATGCCGGTGAACGCTTCTCCGGCAAAATTATAAGACAGCGCTTGATTCAAAAAAAGATTCCTCGTAGTGTAGGAAAAAGTCGAAGAATTTTATTTCGACATCAGACTCTAAGTGAGGAAAAATGCGTTCAAAGTTTGCTTTACTTGCACTCTGTTCTTTATCCACATCCTTATTCGCTGATGAAGCGCTGGCAGCTAATCAACCCTCCAAAGCTCCGAAGAATACAACCGAGCATCCTGTCAAAGAAAAAGTCGTGACCTGCAGCTATGACTGCGATCTGTTCAGCAAAGACGTCAAAGTCCTTTTTACCAATATCGAGGTCCTTTATTGGACTGTCAATGAAGGAGCCTTGGACTACGCCATCAAAATGAAAAATCCAGCCTGGGGAGATCCAACCGATGCGGTCGGGCATTATAAACGCGCCTCGTTTGGCTGGGACCCCGGAGTTCGAGTTAATTTTGGATATTTCAATGCTCCCCATTATTGGGATGCTTATGCGCAATACACTTACTTTAGGGCGACAGGGCATGATAGTACTCATCATCCTCATGGCAGCGGTCTGTTTTTAAATGGCACTTGGCCTCAACCCGATCCGTCAGGGGATGTTCCTCTAGCCCATGCCAACAGTGAGATCAGTCTCCGGATGCACCTTGTCGATCTTCTCGTCACCCGCCGTTTCCATCCCAATCCCCATCTTCGACTCCGCATTAATGGAGGTATTAAACTGGGTTGGCTCCGTCAGAACTGGGAGATTGACTACCATGATATTGAAAAGAATAAAAGCCATCTGCACAACCAGTGGCATTTTACAGGCGCCGGATTACAAGTCGGGGCCATCGTCGATTGGTTCCTCGGAAAAGGCGGGTATTATCTCACAGCCGGAGGCTCTGGCTCTTTCATGGCTGGGGAGTTTCATAATGTCAGCAAACAAAGGTCGAGTTTCTCAGCGCCCGGGTTCGATCCTTCACTTCCTTTGAGAAATGCCCATTATAAAGACACGCGACTCGTTCCCCATTTCCAAGTGTATGCAGGACCGTCATGGCAGCAATCGTTTAATAAAATCCGCACGGAGATTTTCATCGGCTACGAGCTCAACATTTGGGCGAATCTTCATGAAGTCATCCGGACTTCCAGCGATGCGCCGACAGCGCCTAAGCTCACCACTTTGGATACCGGCTGGATTGGAATCCAAGGCGTGACATTCCGCTGGAATTTAGACTTCTAAAGATCGGCTTCGGGAGTGAAAGAAATCCGGAGTTTACCCTCGGGAGGAAGAAGAGGCGGCTCTTCTTCCTCGACAGACTCCTCTCGAGATCCTTGACTATCTTCGCTTTCATCCAAGATAGGAGAAGAGCAAGGCTCTTCCACTTTTAACGGAATCTTGGACTTTTGTTGTAAAGGTTCAGGACCCATTAAAATATATGTGTTGTTCTCTAAAGACTGAATCGACTTGCTGCAATTGTTCAGTCTTGCATAAAACTTTTTGTCAATCTCCATATCGATAATGACAACAGTTCTCTGGGCGATCTTAAAAATGATTTCGGATCTTTGAAGCGAGTTGCATAAGAGTTCTGCTTCATGGCGGGAGGCTCCCGCTCTCAGATACCGAATATGTTTCTCTTTAAGCAGGATGGTTTCGGGTATTTGAGGCTTTCCTTAGCGATGCTTAATACGTGCTACTAGAAAACTATCTTTGTCGAGCTCAAAATTCACATAATAGACAACGTCTTTGTCGTCTTCTAGTATCCCCACCAGCCGTTTTTTCCAAGGATCAAATTCTTGATGGGAAATCATTTGATTAGGGGTTAATGTAACCATAAGAACTACTCAAACTGTTGATAAACTGTCGGAGTTGACTTATCCCCTTCACTTGCAGGGGGGGCTGGTTCAGGTGACGCTTCTAAAGACGGCTCTAACAAGAGTCTAAAGGATGAAGATTTAGGAGCAGGGTCTATGGAAGAGGGAGGCGACGCCTCCAGCGGTAAACTAGCAGACGGACTGAAATGCAAAGAAGGGGCCGGCTCTTCCGATGCAGGGGCCATTAAAATATAAGTCTTGTTGTTAACAGGGTTCGGGTTTCTTCCTTGAGCTAGTCTCTCATAAAAAGGGTGATCGATATGGATGTCAACAACTTCTATTTTTCGCTGCTGAAGATGAGAGAAGAAAGTCTCTCTATTGGGAGCTTGATAAAAAGGCAAAGAACCTGGTGTCAAGCCGGATTCATATTCAACTTGAGTTCGATCCGCCAGATAATAAATCTTTTCTTCGGAGATTTCAACCTGTGGCATTTTTTTGCGATCAGTTGCTTGGACATGCACAACATTAGCCCTCAACTTCTGCTCAGAGATTAGGACAAAATCAATATAATGAGTGATCCAATCCGCTTTTTCGTTAATCTTTATAAGCCGCCGAAGGCTGGGAATCGTGCTATAGTCTTGATGAGAAATGAGACGTTGATCCGTGCTAATAGCCATAGTCATCTCCTTTTGGAAAACGATTTTATTTTAGCCTCAAGAAAAGTGCCAATGAAAATCGGCTTCATTTCTTTTCAAAAGGCGTTAGATAGCATTTATCCATCGTGAGTGCGGCTTCGATTGATATTCGCATTTCATCTATATCTCGTTTCCCTTTCAGAGGGGCGACCAAAGCATCGGGTTTAATAGTTGTATGTTTTTTGCTGTCGTCCAATTTTTCAAGACAGGTACCTATTTCTGTCATGGATGCTTTCAATAACTCGATCTCAAAAACTTGCTTTTCAGTCACAATTTTCAAAATGGTTAATTTTTTCTTTCCGACTAGAGGCCTTAGGATTTCAAGGGGGAAATATTCAAAAGGAAAGATAGAGGGATCTTTCTTGGTGTGACATAAAAAGACCCTGCAAAATGAAGTGTTTTCAGTAATTAAATATTGCTTTTTCGTACCTTTTTGCGCGAAAAGTATTATCTCTGGGGGGAGCTTAAACACGAAACGGGGGTTAATGTAAAATGTTGCGTCGATGACCACAGGTTCTTTAGGGGTTATCATTTCTTTGGATTCGGACTTTATCTCTTGCTGAGGAAGATCAGTAATTTTAACTTTGGCTGAAAAGCTTCTCAAATTCAGGCGTATTTCATGATCCAAGTGGGCGACTTGCTGCTTCAAAACGTCTGCTTGTTGTTGAGCTTGATTGATTTTTTTTCGAATTGCTGGAGGGGGTTCTTTTTTTTCCGCTTCAGGTTTTTTCTCTTGAGCTTCTGTCGCCGGAGACTTTTCCTGCGAAGGTGAAGTTTCGCCGGCTGGAATAGGGACAGCTGCTGAAGGCTTACTTAGAGGTGGCAGTGGTGGCTCTTGTTGGGCAGCTACAGGTGGAGCAGCTTTTTCCTCCGAGGGTTTTGCGGCAGAACTGATTCCAGGTAGTGCAGGTGGTGGCCCTTCACGACTTGCCGTCATCGGAGCTGAAACAGATGTTGCCGCTGGTTTCTTAGCAGGCAGAGGTGGAACCGCTTTAGAGGCGGGTGCAGAGGCTGGAGGTTTGTGAGGGCGGGGAGTTTGAGGGGGCGTGGGTTTTCTATTCCAATAAGACAGAGCAGCTCTATAGGCTAAATAAAAACAAGGCGCTCCTATGCAGGCTGGAGAGCCCTTAGGCAGATACAAAATAATAATAGCACAAGTGATAAGCCCTGTTATAGTGCGGTCGATTTTCGGATTAGGGGGGATGTTTTTGAAGAATAGCTTTTGAACGGCTTGGTCAGCGAGAACAGGCAGAGAAGACCAAGCTAAGGTTTCTACAGCTGATAAGATATCTGCTTTTGAAAAGGAAAGCGGAGGTATTGTTGAAGGCATCAGTTCTCTCCAATTTTGAAAAGTTGAGCTACAGTTTACAACAATCAGCGATTGTCCGTAGTGCTTAAAAAATATTTAACATGCTCATTTCGAAACTTTGAACGGAAGGTTTTGATTTTATCTGGAAAAAACTCATAATTTGATTTTATGCGCGTTGCCGATTTCCACTGCGATCTCCTCTCCTATTTAGCTGAAGATGAAAGCCATACAGCTCACAATCCGATTTCACGAGCTTCGATTCCTTTGCTTCAGGCTGGCGGCGTCCGATTGCAGACACTGGCTGTTTATACGAAAACGGCAGCAGGATCTGCCAAGAGCGGCTCTAAGCAGGCAGAGATTTTTTTCCAGCTTTCAGGAAAATATCCTGTTCTCGGCCGCGACATTAAAACCGTTTTATCTATTGAGAACGCCTCGAGTTTCTGCGAGGAAGAAGAGCCCCTTGAAAAAGGAATAGAGCGGTTAGAAAGCTGGCTGAAAAAAGCAGGCAAGATCGCCTACATCAGTTTAACGTGGAATGGAGAAAATCGATTCGGGGGAGGAAATGCTACTCAGGTGGGCCTTAAGCCTGAAGGACGCGAGCTGCTTCAATGGATGGCTCGCCACAAGATCGCGGTCGATTTAAGCCATACCTCGGATCGATTGGCAGAAGATATCTTGGATGAAGCTATAGGAACTGTCGCCAGCCATTCGAATTTCCGAGCCGTTGCTCCTCATCCCAGGAATCTTCCGGATGATATTGCCCAAGAAATCGCAGCTCGAGGAGGAGTCATTGGACTCAACTTCGTGAGGGTCTTTTTAGGAAAAGAGGGACCGGAGGATTTTATCCGGCAATTGGAACATGCAGAGAAACTGGGCATTTTGGATCATATGTGCTTTGGAGCCGATTTTTTTGCAGACCAAGTGTTGCCTCCCGAGCTGCACTATTTGATGCCGATGTTCAATCCCGGGTTTGACAATGCTTCTTGTTATCCCCAGGTGAGGAAGCTTCTCTTAAAACACCTTTCTCCTGCAGTCGTGGAAAAAATTGCTTATGAAAATCTCGCGAGGTTTTTAACATGAGATACCTCAGTCTTTGTCTCTTGCTTTGGGGAGTGTTATTTGCAGAGCCCAAGATCCAATTAGGAGTCGATGTTTTTTTCCAAGAAGAGCGGTATTTGGATTTGAAGGGGAAAAAAGTCGCCTTGCTCACGAATCATACCGGCGTCGATGGACAACAAAAGCCCACACTGGAGCTTTTGCAGCAGGTGGAAAAAGATTTCAAGATTGTGGCGCTTTTTTCTCCTGAGCATGGACTGACAGGAGTCGCTTACGCCGCGGAAAATGTCGGTCATAAAAAAGAGGGCAAAGTCCAATGCTATAGTCTGCACGGAAATTATCGTCGTCCTACTCCCGAGATGCTCAAAGGGATCGATGTCATTATCTACGATATCCAAGAGATCGGATGCCGCTCTTATACCTATGCGACCACTCTCTTCTATGTGATGGAGGAAGCGGCCAAGAGAGGGATTGAAGTGATGGTGCTCGACCGTCCCAACCCGATGGGCGGTCTCCTTGTCGATGGACCTATGCTCCATGACGATAGCCGGTCTTTTTTAGGCTATGTCAACGTCCCTTACTGCCATGGGATGACTATCGGCGAGCTGGCTAGATTTTTTAACGAAGAATACCGGGTGAAATGTCGGCTGAAAGTCGTTCCTCTCCAAGGATGGAAGCGGGAGATGACGTTCCAAGAGACAGGACTTGTCTGGATCCCCACGAGCCCGCAAATCCCCGAGGCCGATACGCCGTTTTTTTATCCGGCGACAGGGCTGCTGGGAGAGCTGCAGCTAGTGAGCATTGGTATTGGATATACGCTGCCTTTTAAGGTGGTCGGAGCTCCTTGGATCGATGCCAAGGCATTTGTGAAAGCCCTCAATCTTCAAAAACTCAAAGGCGTCAAATTCTTGCCTTTTCATTTTAAGCCGTATTTCGGTCCTTATAAAGGAGAGGAGTGCCACGGCGTGCGTATTCTCATTACCGATGCTAAACAGTTCAGACCTGTCTCCATCGACTACATGATCATGGGCGTTCTCAAATCGCTCTATCCTCAGGAAGTGGTTAAACGGCTCAAAGCCCTGCCCGAGAAAAAGCGGGCGCTTTTTTGCAAGGCCAATGGAAACACCGACATTCTTAACCTTCTTCTACAGGAGAAATATCCGGGCTGGAAGATGGTCTCTTTTGAGAAAGAGGAGCGGAAGGCCTTCCTAGAAAAGCGACAGAAATATCTGCTATATTAAATAAGTTATATAAACTTAGTCTGTTGCCGGTCAAAACTTCTCTCAAGAAGGCCCTAATGACAACTTTTCAGGAACACCGATTTAGACTTTATCGCGGCTTGAAAAATCCTCCTCACTGGATCGCGATGATCAGTTGTTTGTTTAACGGGTTTATTGTGGTTGTCGGCAATTGTTTTACAGTCTCAGAACAGAACTTGCTAAGCGAAATAATCCTTCACAAACTGCTCGAGGTCTTGCTTCATATAGAAGTTTCTGAAGGTATGCCATTCTTCTTATTTTAAACAAAGATTTAGATTTTGTTAATTGATTAAAAGTGAAAATCTTAGCAAAATTTAATAGCAGAATTTCTTGTAGCTTTATTCTAAAGGGGGTGTTTATGGCTATAAAACCACCTGCTTTTGCTGAATCAACTATCAGAGAGGTGACCCTTATCCCATGCCGTCACGTTGTCAATGAAGATGTGATTATTCAATGTTTAGCTAGAGATAAGCTTTGCCCCTTCGATCGTCAAAGAATTGAAGGATATATGCCCCATGTGCCTGAACAATCCAACCAGCCCTTACAGCGACAGCTTTCTGATATCAATCACCGATTGAATTTTACAATTGAGCACCAATTGCTTTCTTCACCTATGCAAAAACAAAGGTTGGGTGCCCATGTTATAAAGGATAATGCAGGACACGCACTTGGAACCCTTTTCATTGTATGGGTTCCTCATGTGAGAGATAGTCATGATGTTAGAGTTTGTATTTATCATAACAATAGAAGAGAAGAATTTACCTTAAAAAAAATCCCCTCTCAAAAAGACTATTGGGGCGCGTTCGTGAGCACCGCTCAAGGTGGAGCTCAAGGAAATAAATACGTCTATAAAGTATTTCGAGAAAATAGATTCCATGAATTTGCAGATTTGGCCGCAAGGGCAGTGGAATATGAAAAAGTTAATCGGTGTCGCCAAATTATACTGGGTACCTGCAGAAGTGTGATCGTCGATAATTCCTATCCATGGACCCCATATCGCCATCGATTGCCTAAGACAAAGGAACTGATTATTTATCAGCTTCATTTTCCTGCTTGTTCTGACCCCCAATATCCTTCATTCATAAAAGGAGCTGAAAACTGGTTACGGCATATTAGAGATCTGAATTTTACAGCTATTCAATTGCTTCCGACACATGTTTTTTCCAAAGATCAAGAAACCACTTTTAATTATGACGGAGCTTATCTTTTTTCTGTTTCTCCTGAATACGGAAAAGCAGAAGACTTGAAAAGTTTTGTTGATAAAGCACATGGATTAGGTTTGGCGGTTTTGTTTGATGTTGTATTTAACCATACCCCTCTTCCTCTTGATGGAAACCCTTTCTGGAATTATCAGTTTAATGACCACAACGAGGGAAAGGGATATTTTCTTAGTGAAAGCGAATCAGGTTGGGGGCGTGTTCCTGATTTTTCTCGCGAAGAAGTGAGAGATTTTTTCTTGCAAAACCTCCAAATGTATTTGGAGGAATACCAGGCGGATGGTTTTCGCTTGGATGCTACCGGGACCATCGATTGTGCGCCGGCAGGGAGAGATTTTTTAAAATGGATTTTAGATACCATCAGAAAAAATACAGATAGAAGAATACACATCATTTTTGAGCAAGCCATTACTGATGTGAGCTCGGATGCCAATTGGATCTATCATGGCAAAGTGAACGTTTATGATTATCAACGTGCCGTATTGTCAAGAGTTTGCATGCAAGAAAGAGAGTTTTTAGAACGAGCGATAAAAAGACAAGGCTCTTATGTGAATTACCTATTAGGTTCTCACGATGAATGCTCTAAAACTATCCCAGATAACCAAGTCTGTTATTTTGCTAACTTATTTGCTGACGAGGATAGAGCGAAACGAAAATCCATATTGGCTTGGTGCTTGAATGTCATTTTACCAGGCATTCCTATGTTATTCATGGGATCCGAGTTTTTAGAGAGGAGGAAATTCGATAACGAATCTAAGTTTGACTGGACGACAAAAGCGGCCCCCGTACAGCAAATGCAAACGTTAGTGAGGGAAATCAATGCGATACGAAAAAGCAGCCAGGCCCTCAGAAAAGGTAAAATTGAAATTCTTGATATGGGTGAAAGGAACAGGGCTATGATGGCCATTCTTCAGTATACAGATCTTGAACGACTGCTGATTGTCATTAACATGGAGGATGAGAAATTTCCCCAGTTTGATATTAAAGTTCCTAAAAAGAATACAGTGTTAACCATAAACTCTCGTTGGCGTGCTCTATTTTGCTCTCAATCGAGTATGGGTGAAAGGAATCCCGAGGAAATTATTTGCTCTCCTGAGGGAAGCGATCGAATCAAGATGCCTCTAAAGCCTTTATATCCCATGAGTGTAACCATATTTGAATCAATCTCTTAGTAAGTATTCCACCGTTTCAGAACAGAGCTCGCTAAGAACGTTAGAGCTTTCTGTAGTAACTTTGGAAAAAGCGAACAGCCACGACTCCGATCATCAAAAGAAGCGATCCTCTCAAAAAAAAATAATTACCCACATAATTTGAGAGCTGACATGCAAGCCATATATAACGTTTATCGGCGGGGATTTTTCTAAGATCAACAGGGTGGAATGTTCGTGAGAAGGGATATATAACACCTTTAAAGAGATCTGTCCGTTCATGGGGAGCTGGCATAGAGGCTAAAAAGTTCTCAGTCCTTTTAATGACGATACCGGTGATGATATAGGAAAGAATTGCTAAAGCGGCGGCATAAGGTGCTATTTGATGGGCCGTGATAGGATTGTATTTAGTCACTCTTGCTGCGAGTGCTAACCCGACTCCCATCACCATTCCGTTTAGTCCAAAATCAACCCCTGTTACAAGACCATTTGCAAGAGGGTTGTTAGTTTTCAAAGGTTGTTTATGTGACCTTGAATGACCGATGGTATGATACTCAATGCATTGATAGTTGAAGCGCAAATCTCTCATTATGCCAAAACCAGCAGCCGTCAAAATATTCAAAGCTAGGATTTGAATAGACTTTGCACAGCGAAAGTCGACGTAGTTAGGAAGAGCATAACCGAGGCTTGCAAGCAAAACGACGATCATATTGCTCCTGTACGTTTCTGGATGGCCCTTGTTCAAATCGGGGTAAGATTGGAAATAACTATCCCAATAGCTCGGTGATGAAGCGATCTGACTCTCTATATTTAATACAAATTTAATTGCTGGGTCGTATTGGAATAAACGTATACCATTGAAGTTCAATTCAATCTGATTATCGAAAAATGGCAGGATAATCTCTTCTCGATATTTTATTTGGTGTAATTCTACCGACATAATAACCACAGGATTTTTTTAAGAGGGTTCGCGGAATAATTAAGCGAAATAATCCTTCACAAACTGCTCGAGGTCGGCGACAGCGATGCGGTCTTGCTTCATCGAGTCGCGGTAGCGAATAGTGACGGTCTCTTTTTCTCCTTCAAACGTATCAAAGTCCACTGTGATGCAAAGAGGCGTGCCGACTTCGTCGTGCCGCCGGTAGGCTTTGCCGACGTTGCCGATGTCTTCGTATTTCATGCGGCCGAGGCCGAGTTTTTGGAGATTCTGTTTAATCTCTTTGGCTTTGGACACGATCTTTTCATTGTTGCGCGCTAAAGGAACGACAGCGACTTTGATCGGAGAGAGATGCTTTGCGAGTTTGAGAACGATCCTTTCGCCATTTTCGAGCTTTTCTTTCGTGTAGGCTTCGGTCAGGATTGCTAAGACACCGCGATCAAGGCCGGCGGAGGGTTCGATAACAAAAGGAACTACAGGCGTTTTTTTCTCGAGATCTTGGACCACGAGAAAAGCGGTGGAGTCAGGGTTGGGTTTTACTTGAGCAAAAAGTTTTAAGCCTTCTTGCGACTTGGAATGGGAGCCGAGATCGAAATCGGTGCGGTTAGCAACACCTTCCAGCTCTTCAAAGCCGTGCGGGAATCTGTACAGGATGTCTGTGGTTGCTTTCGAATAATGGGCCAGTTCGTCTTTTTTTTGAGGCTGGAGTTTGAGGTTATCGGAAGTAAGGCCTTGCTTTTTCCACCAATCGAGGCGGGTTTCTACCCACTTGGTGTGCCAGTCTTCGTCCGTGCCAGGCTCGACGAAGAATTCCAGTTCCATCTGTTCGAACTCGCGGACGCGGAAAATAAAATTGCGGGGGGTCACTTCATTGCGGAAAGCTTTGCCGATTTGCGCAATGCCGAAAGGGAGTTTGCGGGAGGTGGAATCGAGAACGTTTTTAAAGTTCGTGAAGATGCCTTGGGCAGTCTCAGGGCGGAGATAGCCGAAGCTGGTGCCGTCATCGATGGGACCGAGATTGGTGCGGAGCATTAAGTTGAAAGGGCGAGGATCGGTGAGATCTTTGGAACCGCACTTGTCGCACTTGCCCTCAATAACGTGATCGGCGCGCATCCGGTGTTTACAGTTCCGGCAGTCGACCATCGGATCGGAGAAGGTGTCTTCATGTCCGGAATGTTTCAGAGTCAGTCGATGGGTGATGATAGAAGAATCCAGACCTTCGATGTCGTCCCGTTCGTAGACCATGGCTTTCCACCAGGCGGCTTTGAGATTGTTTTTGAGTTCAACGCCGAGAGGGCCAAAGTCATAGATCCCTTGCAAGCCCCCGTAGATATCGGAGCTTTGAAAGATAAACCCGCGCCGTTTGCAGAGAGAGACGATTTCTTCAAGTGCGACTTTGTTTTCCATAATTATCCGGGATTGAGAAGGAAGCTATTGTCCTCGATAGGAGGTTTTTTGTAAATCGAAGGAGAAAAGCGCTTTCAATTTATTTTTTGCTGCAAGACGCTTAAACTCTTCTGATAGATAGGCATCCTATGTTTTTAGCTTTGATCGGGAGCTGCAGTATCGAGGATCCCCATGATCCAGAGCTTGGGATTACGAGGCGGCTCATTTCCGTGGGTTGACCGGTATGTATGCTCCCAGCAAGTTCTAAGAAATCCTCTAGGAAAAGTTACTGTTATACCAGGAAAGACAGCTATCGGTACAACGAGTCGTAGTTCTAGTGGGTTGCCAACCAGTGCCTGTCCTACAATCTCAAAGAATAATACATGCACTTTGTGGGTGGTATTTACAAAGTAATAATGGTTTTCCGGCCTTGAATAGTTTGTGCGAAGAGGTTCTAGTTTTGAAGGATTAATGGATAATGCTAAGGGGTTATCGGCATTACAATCAGGGAAGGACAATTCATTCATTTTTTGAGGTGGAGTTTCGGGATGAGAATCAACTTTAAAATTTCCTTTATCGATGTAAATTTCATAAATACCAAAGGGTTGATCGACCTTTAGGATTAGTCCTGCCGTTTGGTTATTTTCATATTTAAACCGCAGCTCTACTTTTTCGCCATAAGGTAGATGGCGAAGATAGGCCTCTGCTTCTTTTCCGGCTACAGTCATAGGCAGAGAGAAGGTTTTTCCCTGGCGAGTATATTCGATAAAAATGAATTCGAGAGGATTTCTGTTTCTGGGAACGCCTGCGTTGTCCAAACTAATGCGGATAATTCCTGAGACCTCAGAGGGGAACTTCGGGTTTACATTGGCGCTAAGGGGGAATTGAGCTCTTAACAAACGTTGGGTTAAGTCAAGTGAAGGTCTCTTATCCATAGGAGTCCTATAGAAATATCGATAGGCAATAAAGAGGACTAAGCTCAAGCCGGCACCGGCGAGTAGGAAATAATTTTTATTATTCCATAAAGATGAAGATGTTGCTGAAGGTGCAGTGGCTGAGGGAACTGTGCTCATAATGCCTCCTGTATAAAAAGAGGCATTAATATTAGGTTCCGTTCGAGATTAGGTGCAAGATTAGTTTTTGAAGAACGACTTGATTTATCGAAGAAATTCTTCTCGAGGTAGTGCTTTCCGTTTCCAGATTTTTAGAGGAGGTCTTTTTATTTGTCCTAGATAAGTTTAGGTTGTCTTGGTAGTGTTTTTCAAAAATAAAGCGGGAGGATCATCATGACGCATTTTGTCCAAGAGCATCCTGTGACAGGAATTTTTGTTATCTCTGTTTTTGCTAGTAAATTATTGATGCAGAAATCTTGGTTTTCTCGGCAAATAGACAAATTAGATACAGTCCGAGCTAATCTCGAAAGTGGAAAGCTCAGTGAGCAAGAACAAGCACATTTGAAAAAGCAAATGCAAAGATATGCCTTAAAATTGAATGCTATTCAGGGATTATCCAGGCTGCCCCTTTTTCCTATGATGATGGGAATTGCTTTTTACTCCTTGGAAGGACGGGTCATGGAGCAGTTATATACGTCGAAATGAAAGCCCACGCTATTTAACCATTTTTGAAGAACGACTTCATCTTGTCGAAGAAATTCTTCTTGCGCGGGGAATTGCTCTCGGTTTCCAGCTCGGCAAACTTTTGGAGGAGGTCTTTTTGTTTGTCGGAGAGCCGGACAGGAGTCTCGATGCTCACACGGACGAGAAGATCTCCTTCGCCTTGGCCGTGAACGTTAGGAACTCCTTTACCTTTGATCCGGAGAACTTTATCGGGTTGAGTTCCTTCGGGGATTTCAATACGGAGGGGGTTTCCGACAGGAGAAGGGATTTCTTTTTTACAGCCTAGAGCAGCCTCGGTGAAGGTGATGGGGAGCTCGATGATAACGTCATCGCCATCGCGCTGGAAGACAGCATGGGGTTCGACATTGATGTAGACATAGAGATCACCTGGCTGGCCTCCACCGACTCCCGCATCGCCATATCCGCCCATACGGATGCGCATGCCATTATCAACACCGGCAGGGATCTTGATGGTGACGTTTTGTTTTTTCTTTTGGCGGCCTTCTCCATGGCATTCTTTGCAAGGATCGGAGATGGTTTTTCCATGTCCTTGACAGGTGGGGCAGGGAGACGACATGCTGAAAAATCCTCGGCTTTGATGAACCATACCAGAGCCGTTGCAGCGGCCACATTTTTTTATTGCAGAAGCAGAGGCTGCGCCTGAGCCGTCGCAGCGGGAGCAGGAAATGTAGTTGGTAATCGCAGCTTCTTTTTCGGTGCCATTGACGGCTTCTTCGAAAGTGATGTTGATGTTCATTTTTTTGCTCGCGCCTTGCTGAGCCCCTTGCTGCTCTTGCTCAAAGCCGCCGCCAAAGAAAGAATCGAAAATCGATTCTCCGCCGCCGCCGCCGCCGAAGGCTCCCATAAAGGTGCGCAACGCTTCTTCCATCGAAGAAAAGCCTCCACCCATACCCCCAGGTCCTCCGCCCATGCCGCCGCGGAGGGCGTCGGCTCCATATTGATCGTAGATTTGACGTTTCTTATCGTCGCTGAGGACTTCGTAGGCTTCTGAGATTTCCTTGAACTTTTTTTCTGCTGCAGGATCGCCGGGATTTTTGTCTGGGTGGTATTTTAGAGCATTTTTACGATAGGCTTTTTTGATTTCATCCGCGGTTGCCGTTTTGGAAATGCCAAGGACATTGTAATAATCGGACATAATTGATCTCTATGGGTGGTTTCCTACAAATTCTAAAGTGAAAGAGGATTTTTAGCAATCGCTAAAGTTGATTGCTAAAAATGAATAAGCATGGGAATTTTAAAGATAAAAATACTTAACTTTCTGAAAAGTTAATTTCAGAATGTTTAATATTTGCTACCGAATGATTTTATTTTTTTATATTTCAAAGCAGCTTTGGCTTTAGCACGACTTTTGACAGAGGGCTTATCGTAAAAGCGATGAGCTTTGGCAGCTTTTAAAATGCCTTCTTTGTCAATTTTCTTTTTGAGGGCACGTAGAGCTTTATCAATGGGCTCTCCTGGGCGAACCTTCACACTAGTCATTCCGGACCTTACTCCTTTAAGTTAATAGATCACTAGAATCTTACGGTGTAGAGGAAATATAGACAAGTTCTATTTGAGGGGATCCCTCTCCTGCGAGAAATTTTTCATGGGAAAGAGAGGCAATGAATTCAAGATCGGGAATAAGAGAGGAGGAAAAAGGGATTAGGGGAACATTCCAGCCGAGCCCTAAGCTTTTAGCGACGATGCCTCCCACCCTTGTTCCGGTGAAAGACCCTGGGCCTGTGCCAATTGCGATATAACTTGGAGTCCGGCCTTGCAAAATGGTTTGTATTGATGTTAAAAGAAATTTTGAAAGCTGACGTCCCTCGGAAATGATAATTTTAGACAGGAGCAATCCATTTTCCGCGAGGCCGATAAAAGCTTGATCCCCAGAAGTATCGATAATTAAGGATATCATGGTAAGATTATACCTCCCATTGCGATATTTTTGAAGAGATGGTAAGTTAAATCATTTTAACATTGAGGAATAATGCAGCAATACATGGATGATGAAAATACGTTCACCGAAGAAGAAGCTGTCGTCGATGCTGTCAAAGAATCTTTGCAGGGGAAGCAAGAAGAGCAACCTTCGCCGAGCGGTCCTGATGAAGTCTATATTATTCCTTTGACCCGCCGTCCTTTTTTTCCGGGGATGGCCGCCCCTCTTGTCATTGAGCCGGGCCCTTTCTATGAAGTGCTAAAAATTGTCGCCAAGACCGAACATAAATGCATGGGCCTTTTCCTCACAAAAAAAGAGGACGCCAATGTTTATAAAGTCGGCTTTGACGATCTCTATAAAGTCGGAGTGCTGGCGCGGATTCTGCGCATTATTCCCATGGAACAAGGCGGAGCGCAGGTCGTCCTCAATATGGAAAAGAGGATTTCGATTGCGAAGCCGATCAAATCAGCCAAATCCCTCCGTGCGCAGGTGAAATATTTTGAAGATGGCGGAGGAAAACTGACGAAAGAGCTCAAAGCTTATTCGATCAGCATCATCACGACAATCAAAGAACTCCTTAAACTCAATCCTCTCTTTAAAGAAGAGCTCCAAATCTTTTTATCCCACTCCGATTTTACGGAGCCGGGAAAGCTCGCTGACTTTGCAGTGGCCTTAACGACCGCAGGACGAGAAGAGCTCCAGGAAGTTTTGGAAACGTTCGATCTGCATAGCCGCATCGACAAAGCTCTGATGCTGCTGAAAAAAGAACTCGACCTCAGCAAGCTCCAAAATACCATCACGCAGAAGATGGAGCAGACCATCACCAAAACGCAGCGGGATTTCTTTTTGCGGGAGCAGCTGAAGACGATCAAAAAAGAACTCGGCTTAGAAAAAGAAGATAAATCGATCGACTTGGAAAAGTTCGAAAGCCGTCTGAAAAAAAGGCAAGTGCCCGACGATGTGATGTCGGTGATCCGCGAAGAGATGGACAAACTCTCTGTCTTGGAAGTGCAATCGGCCGAGTATGCCGTCTGCCGCAATTATCTCGATTGGCTCACGATTGTACCCTGGGGCCTGTATAGCGAAGAGTCGCATGATCTTGGTAAAGCGAAAAAAATTCTCGAAGAAGACCACTACGGCCTTGAAGATATCAAAGAGAGAATTTTAGAATTTATCAGCGTCGGAAAACTCTCCGGCGGAGTGAAAGGCAGCATTATATGCTTAGTAGGTCCTCCAGGCGTCGGTAAAACCAGCATTGGAAAAAGCATTGCCCGCGCGCTCAACCGTCAATTTTATCGATTTTCGGTCGGCGGCATGCGTGATGAAGCCGAGATTAAAGGCCACCGCCGCACCTATATTGGGGCAATGCCGGGGAAGTTGATCCAAGCGTTGAAATTTACCCAGACGATGAACCCCGTCATCATGCTCGATGAAGTGGACAAACTCGGAAGCAGCTACCAAGGCGATCCCGCCTCTGCACTTCTTGAGGTTCTCGATCCAGAGCAGAATAAGGATTTTCTCGATCACTACTTGGATGTACGCTGCAATCTGTCGAATATTCTTTTCATTGTCACTGCAAACGTGCTCGATAGTATTCCTGAGCCTCTCAAAGACCGGATGGATATTCTTCGCCTCTCGGGTTATATCATGGAGGATAAGATCAAGATTGCGCAGAAATATCTGATTCCGCGCAACCGCAAAGCAATGGGGCTGAAATCGCAAGATGTCGATTTTTCCGTCGGCGCTTTAAAGCACATGATCAACGGCTATGCAAGAGAGTCCGGCGTGCGCAGCTTAGAGCATAATCTTAAAAAGATCATGCGCAAGGTCGCTGTGAAAGTGGTCCGCGAAGAAGAGAGCGCGGTGAAGAAAAAGAAAAAACCGAAGCACGAAGAGCATCACATCACAGACAAAAACCTCGACAAATATCTCGGTAAGCCGATTTTTACCAGCGACAGATATTACCCCAAAACACCGATTGGGGTCTGTATGGGACTGGCTTGGACTTCAATGGGCGGAGCCACTCTCTATGTAGAGGCAGTAAAATTCCCTGCAGAAAAAACCGAGATGAAATTGACGGGCCAAGCGGGCGATGTGATGAAAGAATCTTCTCAAATCGCTTGGAGTTATTTGCAGAGCACGTACCAGCACTACGCGCCGGGCAAGACCTTCTTTGAGAAAAGCCAGGTGCATATTCATATTCCTGAAGGAGCCACTCCGAAAGACGGCCCTTCTGCCGGCGTGACCATGCTGACTTCTTTAATCTCGCTGCTCCGCAACCAGCCTATACTGCAAGATTTGGGCATGACAGGAGAACTGACGCTCACCGGAAAGGTCCTGCCGATTGGCGGAGTCAAAGAGAAAGTGATCGCTGCGCGCCGCTCGGGTGTCAAAGTCCTCATTTTCCCTAAGGAGAATAAGAGAGATTTCGATGAGCTTCCTGCCTATATCAAGAAAGGGTTTGTGGTTCATTTTGTAGATAATTACGATGAGGTTTTCCATGTCGCGTTCCCCAAAAAACTTTGAAGAGTTTTTTGCTCGCAAATGGATCGAGCCTTCGAAGCTTGAAGAGATGGTCGAAAGTCTGAAGAAGGCGGGCAAGACAGTCGCTACGCTCAATGGATCGTTTGACTTGCTGCATGCAGGTCATCTCCATATGATCTATGAAGCCTCGCTGCAAGCTGATGTTCTTATCCTGGCTCTCAACTCCGATAGCTCCATCAAAAAATATAAGAGCCCGCTCCGTCCGATCGTTCCTTTGGAATTTCGGCTTCGCATGATCGCGGCGTTGGATTTTGTCGACTATGTCACCTCGTTTGAAGAGACGGATCCCCGTCTTTTACTGAGCAAAATCAAACCCGATGTCCATGTCAACGGGGCAGAATACGGAGCTAATTGCATTGAAGCCGATGTCGTCAAATCCCATGGAGGGCGTGTCCATATCGTGGAGCTTATTCCCGGATTATCGACCTCGACTTTGATAAAAAAAATAGTTGAAACATGCGGTTAATCGGCGATTTTCAAGATGAGCGGCAGATTTTTGGGTTCCAGCTTTTCTTGAAGAAAGAAGGGATTCAGAGTGTCTATGACGCCTCCAAAGATGCACAAGGCCAGCCGCTCTACCGGCTGTGGATCATCGAAGAGGATGATTTTGATAAAGCCTATGCTTTTTATCAGCAGTTTCAAAGAAATCCCCAGGATTTTCGTTTTGAACCGACAAAGGAAAAGATTGCCGAGCCTCCCCCTCCGGATAAGAATCCATCATCCCGATGGAAAGTACGGATGGCAGCTCCGCGGCAAGGTTCCTCATTTTCGCTGAATAATTTTATCATTTTGCTTTGCGGCTTGCTTTTCATCCTGAACTCAATTCAAGAGCGGAATATCCTCGCGCAAAAAGGGTTGGAGGCATTGCAGGTAGGCTTTACTCCCTTAGAAAAAAAGCTCGTCTTTGATTATCCCGCCTACTTTGTCAATTTTGAAAAATTTTTAGAAGAATATCCCATTCGCACTCCTGAAGAGATCAAGGAGCTCTCCGCTGAAGGGCAAGCCTGCTTTGAAAAAGTTAAAAATACTCCGACTTGGAAAGGAGTTCTCGATCTGCTCGTCAAGCGCAGCTGGAAAGACTACGATAAGCTGCCGCCAGGGACCCTTTTTGGAAAAATCCGGCAAGGCGAATATTGGCGTCTGTTCACTCCAGCGTTATTACATTTTAATTTCATTCACATTCTCTTCAATATGGCCTGGGTCTGGCTTTTAGGCCGGCAGATCGAACTCCGTTTGGGGATGCTGCGCTATCTTATTTTTTCCCTCATCGTCGGCATGGCTGCAAATGTGGCACAATATCTCATGAGCGGTCCTGAATTCCTCGGATATTCCGGTATCGTCGTGGGAATGGTCGGGTTTATTTGGATGCGGCAAAAACTCGCTCCTTGGGAAGGGTATCCTCTTCAGCCTGCCATTGTCCGTTTTATGGCGATTTACGTCGTGGTGCTGCTTGCCCTTGAACTGGTTTCTATTGGGCTGGATTATTTCCGTGTGACAGAGCTTTATGCTCCGATTGCCAACACGGCCCATATTGTCGGCGGTATTACCGGTATTCTTTTAGCGCGCTTTCCCTTTTTCAGCAGGAGTAAAAAATGAGCGTGCGTGATCTTATTATTTTAGGATGCTCCAGCCAGCAGCCGACCCGCAAACGGAACCACGGCGCTTATCTTTTACGCTGGAACGACGAAGGATTCTTATTTGATCCTGGAGAAGGGACTCAGAGACAGTTTATTTTTGCGAATGTCGCTCCGACCTGCGTGACAAGGATTTTTGTCAGCCATTTCCATGGAGACCATTGTTTAGGCTTGGGATCGATGCTCATGCGGCTGAATCTCGATAAAGTCACCCATCTGATCCATTGTTACTATCCTGCAAGCGGGCAGGTCTATTTTGATAGGCTACGCTACGGCACCATGTACCATGAAAATATCCAAGTCATTTGCCATCCGGTCCATAAAACGGGGCTTGTCGAAGAAGATGAGAAGTTCCGCATCGAAGCCTTTGCTCTAGATCACGGCGTGGAGAATTTCGCTTGGAGGATCAAAGAAAAAGATAGCCTCAAGTTCGATAAGCAAAAACTGAAGGAGAAGGGAGTCCACGGTGAAATGGTCCGCATGTTGGAGCGAGACAAGAAGATCACTGTGAATGGTCAAGTCATTACTTTAGACGAGGTAAGCCATATCCGACATGGCGATGTATTCTCGATTGTGATCGACACGCTTCCTTGCCCAGGCGCTATTGATGCGGCCAAAAATGCGACGCTGCTTTTATGCGAAAGCACCTATCTCGATGAGCATGCCCATTTAGCGAAAGAATATTCCCATATGACAGCGAAACAAGCTGCGGAGATCGCTAATAAGGCTGGAGCAAAAGAGCTGATCTTGACCCATTTCTCCGCTCGGTATCAAGATCTCGATGCCTTTGAAAAAGAAGCACGGGTGATCTTTCCTCGCACCTTCGCCGCAGACGATCTGAAGGTTTTTCCCTTTCCTAAAACTCCCTGAGACTTTTAGAGAGTGTCAAGATGCTAGTTATCGCACTTACACTGTCTCGGCAGGTGCCTTTATTTAAATCGGATAATAGACAATCTGCTGTATTTCTAGCAGGCTGATTAGGTCTCTTGTGTCTTCAAATACAACACCTTTCGCAAATTTTTTAAGGGATTCTCTTGTAAAATCTATAGTTTCATTAGGCCTCAAAACAATAGGTGCAGCAACAATCTCTGCTTTATCCTCTTCATATTTTTTTGCTTGGAGTTTTAAAATACATACTTGATATGTCCTTGTGGTATTAATAAACCGCCATTGATAATTAGGAGGAATCCCATTAGATACTTGAATTCCATCCGTAGTCAATCTATAGATCACGCAGTCATCGAATTTTTTCCCTCCGATCGGCAGGATGTTTGCTGTTGGTCTACCATTGGCTGGACTTGAAAATACTTTTTCCTCTAAAGGAGTTGACGCACATTGCATGCTCCTATCATCAATAGAATAGAGCCCTCGGATTTGATCGATGTTGATGGTAATTTCTTTTGGTTGCTGACAGCCTGGCCAAGAGAATTTGATTAAAATTTGATCATTGTTTGGCAAATTAGGTATGAAAATTCCCTGAGGAAGCTCAGTCACTAAAATAGTCCATATTTGTAATACCTCGCCTTTATGGTAATACTCCACAGCCAAAGGCTCTCGACTACCCTCAGTAATGTTTATAGGTTCGAAATGTATAATTCCTTGAACATATCCACCATCAATTTTGGGCAATATTTGTTCATTCATACAGTTGCCTTGTAAGCTACGGAATGGCTTATCAGAAACTTTATTAGGGTGAACAATAACAAAGGGAGGATTTATTAGAAGATTTCTACCCTCAATTTCTCGGGGAGGTGAAGGACGGGTCAAACTGCCAAAGTACCGGATAGCAAACGCTAAAGCAGCCCCTCCTGTAAGAACAGTTAAACCCTTTATTGCAGTTGGCTGTTCTCTCCAGGCACTTAACAAATAAGTTGGCAATTGGCTAAATCCATTAAAACTTGGTTGATTTGGACCTCTAATAGACATGACAAACTCCTTTTTTAAATAATGATATAGAAAAATAGGAGAAACTAACAATAAATAAATTTAATAACATCTTGACAATTCTCGAAAAATGGACGTTTCAAGAAAAATAAAAGTCGATGTGAGAATTGCTAGCCTGAACTTGGTTTTTTTACTGAAGATTACTTTGGATTTCAAGGCAATCTTTGAAGGTGCTCGAAAGACGCGGCAAGACTCTATGAAAGGAACCCAAAACTCAGGTTACTAAAAAATCAAGGGCGATCTTCCCATCAATGCACGCGAGTTAATGAATTTTAGTCCTAAGATAATTCAGAGAAAGCACGCAAGGTAAAAACTGCTCAACCTTTGTCATAATTATTCAAGCTCGTTCATCTTTTTCCTGAATTAAAAAAATTATTTTACATATTTCTTTGACCTGATAGAGGTGGGGGAATGGCACGATCCCCAATTAACGGAGGAAAAATGAAGAATCGAGAAATGATTGCAGTGGCAACTGTGGCATTGTTTCTTTGTGTACTCATTGGTACATCCGGAAAAGCGGGCTTTATAGGGCTAGGCTCAAGGAATAAAATCGAACCTGTCGAGATCGAAGAGATCAGCGAGCAAAATATCCGAGGAGAGTGGCAGCCTGTCAGCACTCCTTATTTATATAATAGCGGATGGAACCTCGCGACTGACTTTATTTTTTGGAGAGCGGATGAAGATGGTCTCGAATATGTGTCAACGGGCCATCGGCTTCATCGGCCTCATACCAAATGGAGCCCGGGTTTTAAGCTCGGTGTCGGGTATACTTTCGGAAATCAAGATTTTTGGGATATTTTCCTGCGGTGGACCTTCTTTCAAACCCATGAGCAAGGGCACGAGCATGGCTCTCTGAAGCCTGGGTGGTCTCCGACGATGCTCGGACCGACAGCCACCAGCGCATCATCCAAGTGGAGGCTCCATTATAATACGCTCGATCTTGAACTCGGACGAGATTATTTTATCAGCAAAACGCTGGCGATCCGTCCGCATGTGGGGCTGAGAGGAGCTTTGATCCGTCAGCATTACGATGCCCATTATAAAGGTGTTTTTGCTGATATTATACCTTCCACTGTCCCTACCCGCTTTGACGCTAAAAATAACTTTGGCGGAGCAGGCGTGAGAGCAGGAGCTCAGCTATCTTGGCATCTTACAAGAGACTGGTCTGTGATCGGCTCGCTGGCGGGAAGCCTTCTGTGGGGCCATTTTGATGTGGATGAAGAATTAAAAGGTATTGTCGACGGAGCACCTTCGCATCAAGACATCGATCAAGATCTTTCACGTGTCGCTCCTAACTTAGAAGCAAGCTTAGGATTTCAATGGGAGACTTTTTTCTCCGAAGACCACTACCGGGTAGCGATTTCCCTCGCGTATGAGTTTACCGAGTGGTTTTCTCAAAATCAAATGACGAGATCAGAGCTGATCGATGGGAATGGACAGTCAGCAACACATTTTGACAGGATCCAGGGAGACTTAGGACTTCAGGGCGGAACCTTGGAAGTCAGATTCGATTTTTAGGAAAGGTCTTGTGAAATCAGCTTAAATTCTTGCAGCATGATCTCCAGAGCAGCGGGATGCCGGAGAAATGTTTCGAGAATTTTCTTGAGCTCGGGAGAGGTGGGATTTTCTAGGTAATGTTTAGAAGCTTCAAAAAGAGAAATAGCTTGGGGCAGGCCGGGAACAGAAAGAGGCTGAGTTAAAATCGTCTCTACCGTTTCACCCGCTTCGTAAAGAGTTTCTCGGAGTGTCATTTAGCCCCTCCCTACGCTGGATAAAATTTCTTTTGCTTTTTCAGTCGCAGCGATAATCCGCTTAGCCATATGGGCGAGCTGGGGATCGAGATTGGCAGAGGTTAAATGAGAAAAATCAGCAGTAAATCCATCAATTTCTTTTCCAAAAGATTTGGAGATAGAGGTTAAATCATGAGCATTTTCTCCTGGAGAAGAAGGCCTGTTTGGTTGGATAGGAGCTATCATTTTTATCACCCTGCTGCTTGAGTATATCAAGTTGCCAAGTATTCTTCCAGTGGTCCTTTAAAATTATGGATTCCATCGGCTTCAAAAGCGATGATTTGGGTTGCAACTTCATCGAGAAGACCGCGGTCGTGCGAGGCCATGATCACGGTGCCTTTAAAATCTTCGAGGGCCCAGGCAAGGGCGGCAACGGCTTCGAGATCGAGGTGGTTGTTGGGTTCGTCCATGATCAGAAAATTATAATTACAGAGCATCATCCCCGCCATGATCAGGCGGGCGGTCTCTCCTCCTGAAAGATGAGCGACGGGTTTAAAAGCGTCGTCTCCGCTAAAGAGCATTTTGCCCAGAACGCTCCGGACATCTTGGTCGTAAACATTTTCTTTTTTGGCTTTCAGCCAGTCGAAAATGGTCTGTTTTCCCTTTTTATCGATGATATCCGAGTGATTTTGAGGAAAATATCCGATCTGCACCTGATGTCCGGGCTCGATTCTTCCATTGTCTTGTTGCAAAACGCCGGCTAACATCTTAAGGAGAGTGGTTTTTCCCCGGCCGTTATTTCCGATCACGCCAATTTTATTACCGCGCAGGATTTCGCAGCTGAAATTCTTAATGACCGGGTGGGCATCGTAGGCTTTAGAAATATTCTCCACCTTCATGACGATCTCGCCGGAGGGTTTTTCAGGAGGGTAAAACCGAATGTAAGGCCGTTGAATGTTAGATTCTTTCAGCTCGACAGGCTGTAAGCGGTTGATTTCCCGGATACGGGATTGCACTTGGCTGGCGCGCGTTCCGGCTCCGAACCTGGAAACAAAATCTTGGAGCTGCGCAATTTTCTTTTCTTTCGATTTATTTTCATCTTCTGCCCTTGAACGGACAGCGGTTTTTGCGACGACCATTTGGTCGTAGTTGCCGGGATAGATAATGACAGTCTCGTAGTCGATATCGGCGATATGGGTCGTGACGGTATTGAGAAAGTGGCGGTCATGGCTGATCACAACTAAGACGCCTTTATACTTAATCAGAAATTGCTCCAGCCATCCGATCGATTCCATATCGAGGTGGTTGGTAGGTTCGTCGAGCAGGAGGGCTTCGGGTTCTCCGAATAGCGCTTGGCATAAGAGGACGCGGAATTGTGAGTCGAGAGGGATTTGGTGCATTTTCTTAGAATGCAAATTTTGAGGGATTCCCATGCCGATGAGCAGCTCTTCGGCTTCCGATTCTGCGCTGTAGCCGTTTTCTTCGGCAACAACTTCTTCGAGCTCTCCTAACCGGATGCCGACCTCATCGGTCATCTCTTCCTCATAAAGACGGTCGCGCTCTTGCAGCGCTGCCCATAAACGGCTATTGCCCATGATCACAACTGTGATCACATCATGATCTTTAAAATCTTCGATGTTCTGCTTTAAGAAGCCGACTTTGCGTGGTTTAGTGACAGTTCCGCCCGTGGACTCTTCCAGACCCATCATGATTTTCATGAGTGTAGATTTACCTGAGCCGTTGGGACCTGTCAGTCCGTAACGGTCTCCTGCATTAAAGGTGACATTGATATTTTCGAAGAGAAGACGAGATCCGACTTTTTTAGAAATCTTGGTTAAGGTAATCATAGAGGGATATTCTACCAAAAAGGAAGTTTATGAAGGAGTGGAAAGAAAAGTTTTTAAGCTATCTGCAAGCGATTAAAAACGGTTCTGTGCATACCTTAAGAAATTATGGGCTGGATCTGGCAGATTTTCAAAAATTTGCCGAGGTCGCCGATATTAAATCCGTCGATAAGAGAATGATCAGAGGCTATTTAGCCCACCTCAACCAAAAACAAGCAACCAAAAGGACCATTTTAAGGCGCCTCTCAGCTCTGCGATCTTTTTTTAAATATCTTTTGAAAGAAGGGGCGATCTCGCAGAACCCTTTGGAGGAGATTGATGCGCCAAAGTTAGAGAAGACCATCCCGGCTCCTTTGACGCGGGAAGAAATCGACCGGTTATTTCAGCAGCCGGACACTCAAACTTATCTAGGCTTTCGGGACCGGGCGATTATCGAGCTGTTTTATAGTTCAGGCCTGCGAATCAGCGAACTGGTGGGACTTAATCGGACAGATTTTGACGTGGAAAATCTCACGCTGCGCGTCAAGGGAAAAGGGAAAAAAGAACGTGTCATTCCGATTACTAAAAATGCATCTGCCTGGATTAACAGTTATCTTCAACATCCGGAGAGAGTGCTTGATAGTGATCTGCATCAAGCTGAAAAAAATCACGAAGCGATTTTTCTTAATAAATGGGGAGAGAGGCTAACAGTCCGTTCCGTGGACCGGAATTTCAAGCTGTATTTGAAGCAATCGGGCCTTGCTGCGAAGGCAACACCGCATACGATTCGGCATACGATTGCCACTCACTGGTTAGAAAATGGAATGGACCTTAAAACCATTCAGACTCTCCTGGGTCATAGCTCTCTTGCGACTACGACGATCTATACACAGGTGTCGGCCAAATTAAAAAAGGTTGTTTATGATAAAGCGCACCCTCTGGTCAAAGGGAAAGACCTGGCGGTTCCAAAACGTGAAGAAACACACGAAGACGAGAATCTTATTTAGAGTGCACTCGCACTGATTGTTTTTTCGGTTGGAGATTTCGTTTTATGAGCATTTGTCAGAGATCGGAATCAAGCATGCGCTTGATTCCGATAGATGGGAATTATTTTTTCTTACTTGCCGTTTTCTTTCTGCAGAGATACACAATTCCAGCTCCCAGGATAACAAGAACAATCCCACCTACTTGGCAACGGTTGGCAACGACCGTGTAATAGCTGATGTCCGCCTTGCCTTGATCGATTTTCTTCTGTGCGCCCGAAGTAATGCCCTGGCCGATCACATTCGTAATAGGGTTGCGGCCAAAGAGACCATTTGCCTGATCCACTTTCTGCTGCGCACCGAAAATTTGCTCATTTCCTTGAGCAACTTGAGTTTTGATGTAATTAGAAAGACCAATCAGGAAGACACCTGCAATAAAGAGCAAAACACCGATAACTTGTTTCAAATTCACGCTACACCTCAATGGTTAGGTTTTCCTCTTTCTTGCAAATCAGAGGAAACTTGTAAAGAAAAAAATTAACACCCAAAGAGGACATGTTTTGCTAAAGATCTTCTAGAGAGTTTGCGGATTCTACGGCTTTAATGCCGATGGTAATATGGAAATCGTATTTATTTTTGGGCAGTCGATACTTTTCTCGTAATTTATCCAGTTCAGGGGAATCGACTGTAATCAGAAAAGCTTTTTCGCCTGCTTTCCAGGTAGGAGGATGGACAATCGTGCAGTTTTTCGGATGGAACCTGACGACCTGGCCGCATTCGGAGATTTCTCCGATCGCATGATAGATGGTCTCCTCGGGGGAAACCACCGTAATATGAGCGCCATGTAAACCTTCTCCAAAATAGGGCGGCACTTTAAATCCTTCGCCTTTGATGAACTCGATAAGTTTATGGATATAATTATTATCGATTTTGACATAGACTAATCCTTGCGGATCTCGGCGCAAAACCCCATGTTTTGGAAGGCTGGCCATAATGTAATTCAGGACTTGTTCGGAATACGAAGATCTACCCAAGAGGTGGCTTTGATGGGCAAGAGAGATCAGACAGATAAGCAAGTAGATGAACAGATTCATAGGCTACCTCCTTACAACTTCTTTTCATGCTCTTATTATTTCCTTAATAATATTTCCGTGCAATGATTTTTGCGAATCTTCCTTAAGACTTTGATTTTTGTAAGGCGTAAATTTCAGCTTTTAGGTAAAATTTCCTTTTAACTTGGAGGAAATGATGAAGAGATTTTTAACACGTTTCTTGATACTGATGATGGGAAGCTTTTTCCTTCATACTTTACATGCAGAAGAGCTAAAGGAGAATTTATCTATGACAACTAAAAGGCCGGTGGTGGTTTTTGAAACCAACAAAGGAAACTTCGAAGTGACGCTTTTTACGGACATTGCCCCAAAGACTTGCGAGAATTTTTTAGGACTTGCGAAGAAGGATTATTATAAAGATGTCATCTTTCATCGTGTAATTAAGAATTTTATGATCCAAGGAGGCGATCCCACGGGAACAGGAAGAGGTGGAGAGTCGCTCTGGGGTGGAAAATTCAATGACGAGTTTTCTAAAGCAGCAAGATTTGACCGTCCTGGGCTCCTTGCTATGGCTAATGCAGGCCTTAATACCAATGGTAGTCAGTTCTTCATTACCACTGCACCTACAAATTGGCTCAACGATAAACATACGATCTTCGGAGAAGTGACGCAAGGTTATGAAGTCGTGAAAGCGATTGAATCGACAAAAACAGGTTTGCAAGATCGCCCTGTGGATCCGATCAAAATCTTAAAAATCTATCCTAAGTCCGAATAATCTGACACGAGCTGATGCAACGTTGGTTGCATCAGTTTCTTAATCTCCGGCTTTGAGGACTTCCATGAAGGCCGATTGCGGGATGGTGACCTTGCCGATCTCTTTCATCCGCTTCTTGCCTTCTTTTTGTTTTTCCCAGAGTTTGCGTTTACGGGTGATGTCGCCGCCGTAGCATTTAGCGGTGACGTTTTTGGTAATGGCGCGGATGGTCTCGCGGGCAATCACTTTGCCGCCAATCGCAGCTTGGACGGGAACTTTGAATTGCTGCATCGGGATGACTTCAACGAGTTTTTTACAAATAGCGCGGCCTCTTCCTTCGGCTTTGGAGCGGTGGACCATGCAAGAAAAGGCATCGACGGGTTCTTCATTGACCCGGATTTCTAATTTGACAATGTCATTTTGCTCATAGCTGTCGAATTCGTAATCGAAAGAGCCGTAGCCGCGGGTTACCGATTTGAGTTTGTCGTTGAAATCGGTGATGATTTCGTTCAGAGGAAAGCGGTAGGTGAGGAGGAGCCGTTTGTCCATCGTTTCTGTTTTTTCAAGGGTTCCTCGTTTTTCCATGCCAAGGCCCATGATGGCTCCCAGATATTCGGAAGGGGCCATGATGTGGCATTTCACCCAGGGCTCTTCGACATAGTCGATTTGAGCAGGGTCGGGATAATGGGCGACGTTGTCAATTTGAAGCTGCTGGCCATTAGTGAGAGAGAATTTATAGACGACGCTGGGAGCTGTCGTGATAATGTCGAGATTAAAATGGCGCTGCAGACGTTCGAAAACGATTTCAAGATGGAGAAGGCCGAGGAATCCGCAGCGGAACCCAAACCCGAGGGCCATGCTGCTCTCTTGCTCGACATGGAGCGCAGAGTCGTTAAGCTGAAGCTTATAAAGGGCGTCTCGAAGGGCCTCGAAATCGCTGGAATCGACAGGATAGATGCCGGCGAAGACGACGGGGGTGATTACTCGAAAACCGGGGAGAGGCTCTAAGGCTGGGCTTTGCGCAGAAGTAAGAGTGTCGCCGATTTTGACATCGGAGGTATTTTTGATGTTAGCGATAACATAGCCGACTTCACCGGGCTGCAGTTTTTCAACAGGCACAGCGGAAGGAGTAAAAATACCGACTTCGAGCACTTCAAAGGTCTTGCCCGAGAACATCATCGTGACCATCGATTTTTTGGTGATAGTTCCGCTCATGACGCGGACGTAGACCATGACGCCTCGATAGGTGTCGTAATGGGAATCGAAAATGAGAGCCCGTAAAATATTATCAGCAGGGGGCTTGGGGGCGGGAACGTAAACGAGGATGCTCTCCAGGATCTCTTTAATCCCGGTGCCCATTTTTGCCGAGCATAGAATCGTCGAGGAAGTATCCAGACCTATCACGTCTTCGATTTGCTGTTTGACACTTTCGACGTCGGCGGAGGGAAGATCGATTTTGTTGATCACGGGGAGAATCTCAAGATTTCTCTCGATGGCAAGATGGACGTTGGCAAGGCTTTGCGCTTGGACGCCTTGAACAGCATCGACGACCAAAAGGGCTCCTTCACAGGCGGAGAGAGAGCGAGAGACTTCGTAGGAGAAGTCGACGTGGCCCGGGGTGTCGATGAAGTTGATCTGATAGGTTTGACCGTCATCAGCTTGATAGATCATGGTCACAGGATGGGCTTTGATCGTGATGCCGCGCTCGCGCTCCAAGTCCATTTTATCGAGCACCTGCTCTTGCATGTCCCGCTCGGCAATGGTCCCTGTCAGCTGGAGAAGCCTGTCGGCGATCGTCGATTTGCCATGATCGATGTGGGCGATAATTGAAAAATTTCTTATGAATTTGATGTCGTAATGAAACATGCAGCTATTTTAGGTATCGGAGAGTGTAGAGTCAACCTTGAATCTTTCGCTGCGATATCAGAAGAGTAGTCATCGAAGGAAAAATACGCTAACTGAGCTCAAGCAATTTTTGTCAGTATATGGATAGTCAAAATTATGTTAAGCTCAGGGCGTTATGGTAACACGCTCATCCTCAACATCATCTCTCCCAACAGTTTTTCCCAGTAGAGGAGATATTGCCCGTACGAATTCCCTTCCCAATTGTCTCAAAAATCTCCCTGTTGCTGAGGGGCCTGCTGGGGAAGCAGAAAATATTATATCACCTTCATCTTCCGTATCCTCTGTTGCAGGAGGGTCTCCGGCTAGAGTATTTGTCTCAGCTCCCAGCTCTCCGTTGACTTCTCCCCGAAAACCTCCGGCGGCAGAAACAGAACGTATCGACCGGGGCCTTTCTTCTCCGGCGGGATATGCTCCTCAAACACCTCCGAGATCTAGTTCTTTCGAAGTCTATTCCCCGGATCGGGGCGATGTACTATCTCCGTTGCAAACGCCTCCCCCTCCACTTCAACGGCAGGGTGCTGTTGCTGCCCTGGTCCATAAATCGGAAGTTCATGAGGCTGCAAAAGAAACTTCGAGTTGGGTCAGCGTGGCCTTTCAAACAGCGGCTTTGTTTTTCTGTGGTGCTTTGTATTATGGCGGCGTTTTCATCTACAAGAGGAATTATTCTTTGCTAATCCCCGCTACGTGCTGCGGTTTAGTGTCCATTGTGATAGGCACATGGGCCGAGATGTTAGAAACTGTCGCTGAGCTCAGAACCTCGCGGGCACCTAGAGAGAAAAAAAATGCCGCTCCTTCATTTCAGAAAGGGCAACCCATTGCTATCGACAACGTCGGAAATACCTGCTTTATCAATGCGCCTACGCAAGCGATTATGAACGATGCTCAATATCCGCGTGTGTTCAAAGAAATTTGCCAGCGAGAAATCAAAAGGCATGAAGCTTTTAGGATTTTTTTATCTTTATTTCCTCATGCAACAACATATTTACCCCGCATGCGTTTTCTATCCTCCGAGGAGCAGAAGGCAACTCACGACTTTGTCTGCCCTAACCTAGTAGATGTTTTTATTCGCTTAAAAGCACGCTTTGGACAGCTAGAGCATCTCTATCTTGAAAAAGCGAAAAACCCCTTGAGAAAGATCTATCCGAAGTTTTCTGAGATCGTGGATTTGTTCCGTCTGGATGCAAGGCGAGAAGGGGATTTGCTCAGGTGTACGGAGCATGCTGCATGGAAAGAAGTTTACAATGAGGGTAAAGTCACAGGAGCTTTAAAAGAAGAATTCAATCGAATGAAGAAAGATAGGGCTATCACCGAGTGCTTTGATCAGTGGCGCTTGCAAATAAAACATGAAATCGAGGGATTCAAGGCTTATCAAGGTCTTATCAACGCTTACGAAAATGCCTTACAACAGGAACAACCTGTCTCTTACCGCACCTGGATATCGGCTTCTCCCCTTGGCAATGTACGTCATTTGATGCAAAATGCCCGGGGCTATTCACAAGAGGATGTAGATCAATTTTTACGATGCCTTACAGAATATGCCTTCCCCGAAGATCATCCCGAAATTTTTTTCTCCAGTGTCCATGAAGCTGAATGGATGGAGTTTAAGGAAGAAAATCAGAGCCCGGAATCGAGAAGATATTTGGAAGAGTGTATCGCTAAACATCAAAAAGAAGGTGCAAAGGCTGACGATAGGTTGTCAGTGCTCCCTCGTGCTTTAAAAGTGGTGGATTCGCTTAAACCCGAATGCATCTTTAAAATTTCAGAATCTCTGACGGAAGGGGCAGATGGCCAGCGTTTATTTCAGGAATCGCAGAGGATGAAGGAAACAGGCAATGATCCTGAGCGCTCGAGATGCGCATTCATTGATGAGACTGACGGCAGGGCAAAATTATTTTATCGTGTCAGAGAAAAAGCTGTGATCCAAGGGACTCCTAAACGCATTATTCTTCAATTGGGCCGATGGAAATTTTTAGGGGAAAAAGTAGAAAAAATTAATTGCACTGTCCATATGCCCAGAATTTTGAAAGTCAATGATGCAAACTATCTTCTCAAATCGATCATTGTTCATGAAGGCGAAGGTGATCAACAAGGCCACTACTCGGCAACCATTTTAAAAGAAGAAAAATGGTGGTATACAAGCGATGCTTTTGTGGATCAAGCTTTGCCTGCTCACCTTGAGACAGCCTTGACCAAAGGCTATCTTTATTTCTACGAAAAAATAGAAACGCTGCCTATGGCTAGAATAGGCGATGCAGCAGTCTAACGATATCTTGGTAGGTTAGGTAAACAAAAAGGATTACCAGCAAGATCAAAAATGGAAGGATCAGTCTTTCCAAAGTCTTGGCTTTGATCGGCTTTTTTGTGATGCCTTCAATGGTTGCAAAGACAATATGACCGCCGTCCAGCACGGGAATGGGAAGGAGGTTTAAGACGGCTAAATTCAAGCTCACAAATCCCAGCCAATAGAGAGCGTCTTTAATGCCGTTAGACCAGCTGGCTTGCAGAGCTTGTACAATTCCCACAGGCCCCGACAGTTTTTTAGGGCTTAAAAAGCCTGTCACTAAGCTCGTCAAAGTTTTCCAGGTTTGGTCAAACACATCTCCGAAAAGTGTTAAAGGGGAGGGGTTGTAAGCAACAGTCCGATCCCGCAGCCCCGCTCCGAGCAAGAGTCTTTTTTGGGATTGCTCTAGTAGGATCAGCTGCTGCTGGCGCTCTTCGGGATTTTCGATTTTCTCAATCATTTTTTTCATTATTTCAATATCTGCATTGACCTGTGCTTGCTTCTCCGGATCTAACTTGAGTTCAGCCATCGTCTTCAGGCTGACAGGGGGAAGCAGCACGAAATTGCCCGCTTGGGCTGTAGGATGCGAAGAGCCGATGTTGGTAATAATTTGCTGAAGCGTAGTCGGTTTAATGGAAGATTCAAAAAGTGCATCGGCTGTTTCCCAAGAAGAGATAGCAGCATCGGAGGTTCTTTGAACAATCAAGGAAGCATGGCGCTCTTGAAGTTGCTTTAGGAGATCAATGCTGTTGGACACAGGAATTCCGTCGACCGCGACAATCCGGTCTCCGGGCTGCAAGACAATCGCTAAAGGATGGCGGGCTTCAGTCACGGGTTGGACTTTATCCGCATTGCAATCCATGAAGGAAAGGCTTTTTTCGACGCTACCTGTATGGTTCAAAAGATAAGGAATGAAATAGAGCTGCGATGTTTTCGATTTAAAGCCAGCCTCATGCTGCCAGTCATCGAGTTCGTTTTTTTGGTCGCTGCTGAGGCAAAGATCAGAAATAAGCAGCCGAGGAACCCTCGATAAAAAAAGCTGACCCCCCCGCTCGAATGTCAAAAGAGACTTCGAATCATTGAGGACGGAAGAAAGTTGTTTAGAAGAGAAAATCAGCTCTCCATCCACCCACACGATGCGGTCTCCTTTTTGAATTCCACTGTTTTTCAAGGGGGATGCAGGAGAAGTAAAGGTGTCAAAAATTAAATATTGGGCGGGGATAATTCCCAGTTCTGCTGTCGGGGTTTTTGCAGAATCGGCGGGGGGCAGCGCAATCGAAAAAGGAGCCTTCTGTCCGGAAAAATAATCGATTTCATTTCCTTTCAATGTCGCCGCTTTTCCTTCGAGGGCCATCGCGATCAAAAGATCTTTATATCCCTCTACTTTTTTTCCATCGAGAGAGGTGAGCTCATCTCCAGGTCTTACTCCCTTGCTGTAGAGCTTAGACTGAGGGTCGACATATCCAATAATATTGGTGTGTTCTTGAAATGGTTTTTCCTGTCCTCCTGATGCCCAAATCAGACAAAATGCGATGAAGGCAAAGAGAATATTGACAGCAGGCCCTGCGATAGCGACTTTGATCCGGTCTAACGGTTTTTTCCCGTAATACCCGTCGGGGATTTGATGAGGTTCTAAGTTTCCCTTTTTATCCATCCCTGCAATACGGACATATCCTCCGAAAGGGAGCATGCAAAGCTGCCATTTGACTCCTTGGACGGTCCATTGCCGAATAGGGGGGCCAAAACCAATAGAGAAAACTTCCACCGTCATGCCTACGCGGCGGGCTACAAGATAGTGGCCGAGTTCATGGATGAAAATTAAAAATCCAAGTCCTAAAATCGCTAGAACCAAATAAAAAATACTCAACATATTTACCGAAATATTAAAGGCTGTCGCCGGATTAAGCTTCGATTCAAAGTCACCCTCTTATTAAACCCTTCGAAGACCTAAAAGTCAATACGGTACTCTGTCAGCAAAATTTCGCCAAATTCGGCTGTGTCAAAGCCCCGGGGTTGGGCGATCGTAAAGCTAGCTGTATAGCCTATACAGCACGCTTTGCGATCGCCGAACCGCGGGAGCTTTCACATCAGCCCAATTTAGCGAAATTTTGTTGACAGAGTACAAGATGACAGGACGTAAAAGAGGGAAATAAGGGTCACGACAAGCCCGCCTGTAGATAAGGGCATATGGTAGGATGACAAAAGATGCCTTGAAAGGGCCACCCCTATAATAGAACATAAAAGGCCTATCCCTAAGGCACCAAAGATCAGCGGGAGAAGCCGATGGGTCCATTGCCGTGCGATCAGCGTCGGCCCCACGAGAAAAGATAGGACTAAAAGAACCCCTACAGCGCGAAAAGCTGCGAGGAGGGTCAGGGCCGTTAAAAACATCAGCAAGTAATGCAAGGCTTTTGTCGGAACTCCTAAAGAGAAGGAGAGTTTTTCATCAAAAGTGGTCATGACCCATTGACGGAAAAAGAGAGCGATTAAAACAAAATTGACCCCAGCCGCCGCCCAGACCAAGCGGATATCTTCCCAGTGGAGTGCATCGACGTTGCCCGTGATAGCCTCAACCCCCAGGTGGCTATTGCGGGTGAATACCGTGACCAAAATAATCCCTAATGCGAAAAGGGTGGTAAAGACAAGACCGATGGCGGCATCTTCTTGAAGTTTGAGAAGGTCGCGTGCAAGTTCTGTCAACACAGTTGTTAAGATCGCCGCGATGAAGGCTGACAGAAAAAGTATTCCTGTATTGATGCTCAAATCAGCTGCAGGGACGACAAAGACAATGTAGCATACGACGAGACCCAGCAGCGTAGTGTGCGACAGCGAGTTGGCCATCATCGTCATTTTTTTTAAAGTTAAAAAAGTTCCTAAAAGCACTGTCGAAGCAGCTACCCCGATCAAGACTAAAAGTTGAATTTCATCGGAGGCTAAATTCTCTAAAGGGAGCTGGCCCGTGAGCCTGCGAAAAAGTACAGCAAAAAAACCGAAGAAATTTTCTCCCCAATAAGGGTTAAGTGTTGAGCTCATGACGGCTCCAAATGAGGGGGAATGGGCTGGTGATGGGGATCATGCCGAGGATTCTGCAATAGTTCTGTGAGCTGCCGTTCCAAATCCGGGGACATTAAGTGTTCCAGCTCTTCGGCTGTTCGATGAACTTTTTCGACTTTTTGCCCCATATAATCAACGAGATAGACTTCCCAAAGACGATGGAGCCGAATGATCTTTTCAGCTGCGGCTTTGCCGAGAGGTGTCAAAGTCCCTTGATCATCGATCCACTTTTTACGCTGCAGCTGCCACCGAATCGTGGGGGAGAAAGCAGCCCTTTCTCCTTTCCATAACGATTTCAAGGCGTTTTCTACCGCACATTGAAAGCGAAAGCGCCTCATGCGTAAAAGGCGTGAGAGAAGACCGCTGCGGGGAGCGAGGAGCAAGCTGATGAAACAAAAAACCGAAGAAACCATTAAAATCATGGGGCCTGTGGGCAGAGAATAAGCACCGTTGGGGATCACGACCGAAAGGTAGTTTCCTAAAAAACCGCTTAAAATCCCTAAGATTCCTGCTAAAACAAAGTGGTGAGAAAGCTGGCGTGTTAAAGGGCGTGCAGCCACAGCAGGACCAATGAGCATGCCAGCCATGAGCACAACCCCTACACTGCGAATCCCGACGACGATCGCGAGCACAATGAGAAAAAACATCATTTCATCGAGTCTTTTGGACCGGATGCCGAGTGTCTCAGAGAAAGCAGGATCAAAATTGACGGCTTCCAAATAACGGTAAAAATAGAGAATAAAACCCAAGATCACCACGCAGAAGGAGCCGTAAACCATGACGTGAATCGTTGTCATCGTCGCCGCTTGCCCATAGAGAAAGTTGAGAGCTTGCTTGTACCACATAGGATAGCTCTGCTGCAGCCGGCTGGCGATCAAAATCCCCAGTCCAAAAAAAGAAGCTAAGACAAAGCAAAGGGCGCTGTCAGCTCTGACACGGAGCCGACTTTCTAAGAGATTTAAAGCTTTGAGACCTAAAAAAGCGAAGAGAAAAGCTCCTGATAGAATAAAAAGCGGGATCAGCTCATCGGACTGCGGCAGGAGGGCGCATAAGAAAACACCCAGCACCACGCCGGGAAAAGAAGCATGGGACAGCGTCTCTCCGATGAGAGACCTTTTACGTAAGAAGACAACGACTCCTACTAAAGCAGACGCAAAGCACATGAGCATACTTCCAACTGTAGAAGGGCGCAAGATGGGATCGGTAAAAAAATTGATGATAGAAATCACACAAGGCCTGATGTCTTATTTTTAGCTTTGATGGCCGCTTCATCGAGGAGAATGCTGCTGCGGCCATAGGTTCTCCAAATATTTTGCTGGTTAAAAACTTCCTCGACAGGGCCGCTGGCAATCAAACAGGTATTGAGAAGGATCAGCCAATCGAAATATTGTTCTGTCGAAGCGAGATTATGATGAACGATTAAAAGAGTTTTCCCTTTTTCTCGCAGAGTTCGAAAAAGATCCACCAGAGTTTTTTCCGTTGCCATATCGATGCCTGCAAACGGTTCGTCTAGAAGATAGATATCGGCATCTTGGACCAAAGCCCGTGCAATGAAAAGGCGCTGCTGTTGCCCTCCGGAGAGTTCTCCGATTTGCCTATTTGCAAAAGAAAGCATTTCGACTTGTTCTAATGCAAGTCGGGTTGCTTCTTTGTCTTCTTTAGAAGCCCATTTTAAAAGGCCCATTTTTCCATATCTTCCCATCATGACAAGGTCGAAGGCCGTGATCGGAAAATCCCAGTCGACGGACGAGCGCTGCGGGACATATCCTACTTTTTTTCGGACTTGAGAAAGAGGTTTTCCAAAGAAAGAGATCTGTCCGCTCAGCGGCTGGAGAAGCCCTAAGAGGGTTTTCAAAAGCGTGCTTTTACCTGCTCCGTTAGGACCCAAAATCCCCACGATTTTTTTTTCAGGAATGGCAAAGTTGATATCCCACAGAACAGACGTTTTTTCGTAATTAACCGTGAGCTGCTCGACCTCGAGGATATTAGGTGTCATTTCCAAGCCTCGTACAACGTATTCGCGTTATGCTCCATCATCGTTTGATAGGTAGCCGAGGAGTCGCTGCTACTCTCGGGCAGGGTATCAGAATAGAGCGATTTAGGAGCCAGGGTCACGCTCATCCCTTTCTCTTTGCAGACGGAAAGAATTTTTTTAATCGAGTCTTGGCTGATGTTGGCCTCCGGGAAGATCACACGGATGTGGAACTCTGACAGATGATCCATGACCTTTTGAATGTCGTGACAGCTCAGCTGCCCGTCAGGAGCTAGTCCTTCAGGGGCGCAAAACCGATTTTTCCAATCGCCGCTAGCGCTCAAGTATCTGCGAGTAAAATAATTAAAGGCATCGTGGCTAGTGACGAGGTACCGTTTATCAGGTGCAATTTGTTGGAGCTGCTGAGATAGCGACTGGTCCAAAGCAAGAAGAGAGGCTCGCACTTTATTGCCGTTATCTTGGTAGTAAGCGGTATTTTGAGGGTCGGCTTCCGATAAGGCCTGCACAATGGGATCAATTGTTTCCGACCATAGAGAGGCATCGAGCCAGATATGAGGATCGACTTGCCCCCGGTCAAATAAGATAGCATCGGGATTTTGCTCTCGGATTTTATCTCCTAGAGCGATCGCTTGGGGATGCGTCTTCAGCTGGTGGCGCAAGCTAGCCCCATGTTCAAGGCCTAGACCGTTGTAAAAGATAATTTGCGCATTCGAAAGTTTTTCAGCATCCCCTTTCACAATTTCATAACTATGCGGATCCATAGCGCCTTCGATCAAAGCCAAATGGTCGATGCGGTCGCCTCCCACCTGTCCCACTATATCATCGATGATGGCAGTTGTGGAAAGGACTTTTACTTTACCACTCGGACGCATCCATTCTTCTAATTTAGAGGAAGAATTTTGGCATCCAAAGCAAGAAAACAACAAAAGTAGGCAAAGAAGATACTTCATGGTAATATTGTACTCGAAAAACAAAATATTATGAACAACGTATTGTTTCTCTACAGACTTTGCCTAGAGTAGCTTTTGCTGCGTTTATCGTTTATTAAGAATTGAAGGATAGGACCTTCATTGAGGAAAGAGTAATTAATTTAATTAATTTAAAAGAGTTGCTTGCAAAAATATTAACCCTTTTATAGAATGCCGTAAAAACTAAAAAACTCAATTTATAAAGGAGAAGAGATGAGTCACGAAACTGTTGAGCCTAAAACAAAAAGCCTTAAAGAAGTAGAAGATGTTATTGCTCGCGCAATTAAAAAAGTGGGCGCCAAAAGAGAGAATGACATCTGCCGTTATATCCCTATGACAAGCGGCGGCTATATGCACCATTTTACTCTGAAAAAGATGAAAACCAAGCAACCTAGCGAATTAGGCGCGATGATTGAAAAATTTATTATCAATGCTGATCGCCCTGGTATGGTGGCTCCTAAGGCACGTGCTGCTCGGGGATCTCGTAAGCGCCGCGACCAGTTCACTTTTACCCGTAACCAACTCGAAAGAATGCTCCACATCGCACGTCTTGCCGGCGACAAAGAGATGGTCTCTGTTCTTAGCCCGAGGCGTTCGCTTGCCACTTGCAAACGAGAGCTTATCGCTTCTATCCGCCATAACAAAGTTGAGCAAGAGCTGTGGAATGCTTATGCAGAATCTGTTAATGCTCAACAAGCTATACAAAATAGCGAGCTGTTTAACAATTTGACTAAATAAGTTTTTTATAAAACCGCCTAAAGATCTTTTTAGGCGGTTTTTTTTGTCTTTTTTCTTTCTTTCTAATACATTTTTTAATGTTTGGGCTTCCTCGAAGCTCCCTTTCTCTAAATTTTACTGACCTATCATTAGATTTTTGGAATTTTCAAGAAGGGAATCGCCCTCAATATCATTTTATCTCTTGAAAAAACAAAGAAATATGCTAAAATGTTTCTCTCTTTGAGAGAATTTTTAATGATCCTTCCTAAAAGAGCGCCAAAAATGTTTAGGTGTCTCATAGGGAGAGTTTTATAACACCAAGGAAAACACAAATGTCAACAGCAACGAATCAAGCACCCAAGTTTGGGAAGTGGAGGTCTTTTTTATGGCCTATCCATGCTTATGAACTTAAAAAGTTCATTCCCATGGCTCTTTTATTTTTCTTTATTAATTTTAATTATACTATTTTAAGAGATACTAAAGATTCTTTAATTGTTAATGCTCCAGGATCAGGAGCGGAAGCGATTCCCTTCTTAAAAGTATGGGGAGTCTTGCCCTTCGCCATCCTCTTTATGCTGTTCTATTCTAAGATGAGTAATATTCTCAGCAAGCCAAGATTGTTTTACACCATGATCTCTATCTTCATGGGCTTCTTTGCAATCTTCGCCCTCCTCCTTTATCCTAACCGTGATGCGCTCCATCCGACAACGATGGCTGATTCTCTCCAAGCTTTCCTGCCTGCGGGATTTAAAGGGCTCGTTGCCAACATCCGTAACTGGACTTATGCTCTTTTCTATATTATGTCTGAGCTCTGGGGTAGCGTGGCTCTTTCCCTCCTCTTCTGGGGATTTGCCAACGATACCACCCGTACCTCCGAAGCTAAACGTTTCTATAACGTTTTCGGACTCGGCGGCAACCTGGCGATGCTCATCTCAGGACCGCTCATTGTTTATTTCTCCAACTTCCACTTAAAACTTGATGCAGGCGTTGATGCCTTCGGCGTGACCCTCAACTACCTCACAGCGATGGTTGTCTTTTCTGCCCTTTGCATCATGGGAATTTACTGGTGGATCAACAAAAATGTTTTGACAGACGCCCGTTTCTACGATCCTGCAGAACAGCAAAAAGTGAAGAAAGAGAAGCCCAAAATGTCTTTGGGAGAGAGCTTCAAATACTTAGCAAGCTCACGGTACATCCGTCTTCTCGCTTTGATCGTTCTTTCCTACGGAATTGCGATCCAGCTCGTTGAAGTCACCTGGAAAGACCAAATTAAGCTCATGGTTCAAGGAAATACCAGCAAGTACAGCGCCTTCATGGGTAACTTCTCAACCCTCACCGGTGCCGTTACTCTGTTTATGATGCTGTTCGTTGGCGGTAACGTCATTCGACGTTTCGGCTGGACCAAAGGTGCTCTAATTACTCCGATCGTTCTCTTGGTTACCGGTGTAGGCTTCTTTGCCTTCATCATTTTCAGAGAGCAATTAGCCCCTTATATGACGGGTCTTGCTTCTCCTGTCGTATTAGCCGTTCTCTTTGGACAAGCTCAAAATATCATGAGTAAGTCGACGAAGTACTCACTTTTCGATCCAACGAAAGAGATGGCTTACGTTCCGCTGGACCAAGAGTCCAAAGTCAAAGGAAAAGCTGCGATTGACGTCGTTGGAGCTCGCCTCGGTAAATCCGGCGGAGCTTTGATCAACCAAGGTTTGATCATTGCGCTCGGATCGCTCGCAGCGATCACACCGTACGTTGCCGGAATCCTTTTCTTGATCATCTTCGCTTGGATCTACAGCGCGAAGGCTCTCGGTAAGCTTTATGGCAAACTGACGGCAGAGAAAGAACAAGCCAAAGCAGAGACTCCTGCGGCCGAGCCTACGCTCGCCAAGGCGACTCAGCAGTAATGACTGCTTAGCTTCTGGCTAAAAAACCCTTTCCGGGGAAACCTGGAAAGGGTTTTTTTATGGGTTGAAGTTTTTACCTTTATATAAAGAAGAGGCTAGTCCAAATACAAAACCTCTTTTCCAAATTAGATGAGTTCATTTTTATCGAAGGGTCTTACGCGAGAGGGCCGGCGTCTTTCTAAAAATATTTTGATTGAAAAAGTTCTTTGCTATAAGGTTGTCATTTATGCCCCTTGTAGGGGCTTATAATACTTCGTAGGGCGAAAGAAAAGGAGGAACAGTGCTATGGCATGGAATCCAAAGAAAGTGTGGCCGCTCACCGTCGCGTCACTTGTCACGTATTCCGGTCTGTTAAATGGTGCTGATGTCGGAGAGTCTGGAAACCAGTCGGGCGAACATCCCATCGTACTCAGAGACCAAGCTGCTACTGCTCCGCTTCTTAGCTATAGTTCTCCTTCGCGAGAATATAACAATTATTCGCAGAAATCGAAGCCTGCTGAGAACCCTATGACGGCCGTTGATCTCAACGAAGAAACTCCTTTTCTTTCTGACACCCGTTACGAAGTTCAAGGCGGTGCAAACCTCTTTATGACCGCGGACTTTCTCTACTGGACAGCTCGTGAAAAAGGGCTAGCATATGCCATTAAAGACGGCTTTCGAGGAGTTTCGACGGTTCCAGGTTTTCTCTCGGAATCTTCACCGGGCCACCATGCGAAAGTCAAAGAGATCGGCCATACCTGGAATCCGGGGTGGAGAGTAGGTCTCGGATATAATACTCCCCATGACAAATGGGATCTCTATCTCAACTGGACCCATTACCGACAGGATGTCCACAATTCAGTCCATGCTAATGATCATCAGCAGATATTTACTCTCTGGCAAGTCAATCCTCTTAATGCTCTAACAGGTAGGTCCTTCAGCTGTTTCTGTACGGAAGCAAAAGGCGAATGGAAACTGCACTATGACACTCTAGATCTTGAATTAGGCCGCTCCTTTGGTTTCACACCTCATCTTAGCCTCCGCCCGCATGTGGGTGTTAGAGCTGCCCGTATTTATCAAGACTTTGAAATCCATTATAAAAACTTGTTCGAAAATCGTAATGCCGATAATGCCCGCGTCAGAGCGATTCCTAAGCTCGACACGGACATGAGGAATCACTTCCTAGGTCTGGGACTCCGCGGAGGAGTGGATACGAAGTGGAAGTTTACTAGAGATTGGGGTGTTTTTGCAAATGGTTCTGGGTCTATTTTATGGGGCCGATTCAACGACAAAGTGAAAGATAAGATTATAGGCCAGCCTTTGCTAGTGCCTTCCGGCACTTCGATGGTGGATCTCCATGATCATCATGTTTCTTTCGTGGGCAACTTACAGATAGCACTAGGCATGAGTTGGGATCACTATTTTTCAGACCATCGGTATCATTTGGGTTTGACCTTGGGCTGGGAGCAGCTGATTTGGTTTAATCAGAATCAGCTCGACCATTTGGATAGCGAAAGTGTTGCAGGGCAATTTTTTAAGGAAACGAGCAATCTTGGATTGTCAGGGGTTACTTTAGGGGCTCGATTTGATTTTTAAGGAGTCCTGCAGCTTATTGTGATGACATGAAAGTTGGAGCCGATCACCAGCTGAAAAAGGAATGGATTAATTGAAACGGATAAATATGTTAGGAGGATTCCCTATGCAGTGGAAGCGGAAAAAGATATGGCCTTCAGGGGGGCTGATTTTACTCGCTAGTCTCACTCCGTTACATGCGGATGGCGTAGCGCGAAATAAAAACGGCCAAGAAACGCTCCAACCTGAGGTTTCCGTTTTTTCTCCCCACGTGAGTGGCGAGGCGCTCTTTTGGAGTGCACGCCAGGACGGCCTAAGTTATGTCGTGACAACAGAAGCTCCTGCTAGTGATTTTACTAATATCCCCGGTTTTGGTCCTCTCGGAAATCAAAACGCCGATTATTTTCCCGCGAAACATGCCAAAGACAAAGCGATGAATTTTGGATGGGACTGGGGATTTAGAGTGGGAATCGGAGGTATTTTTCAAAGGCAGGGGAACTGGGACCTCAATCTCGTATGGACTCACTATCGGCAGCGTAATCATGCTTCTGCACACCAGTCGGCCAAAAACATTCTCCTTCCTATCTGGATTAACCCCTTAGTAGGTTTTGAAACTGCTACAGATGCAAAAGCGCATTGGCATCTACATTATGACACCTTGGATCTTGAGTTCGGACCTTGTCTTCATGTGACAAAATGGTTTTCTTTTAGACCTCATATCGATTTAAGGGCTGCACGCATCAATCAAGATTTTAAAGTTGAATATGAGAATATTAACGGATTTGCACGGCTCCCTGCTGTTTTCGGTGAACTCGACAACAAACTCAAAAATGATTTCCAGGGCATAGGATTGCGTTTGGGTTTTGATACCAAATGGTATTTTGCCGAGCATTGGAACGTTTATGGAAATTTTGCAGCCGCTTTTCTCTACGGAGTATTCCATGTCGGTATCGAGGGGGATACGGAAGGGTTCGATTTAGATCAATGGACCACACAGAATGGTTTCTTTCCTGTTGTTACTCCTGATCTTGATTATGCCGATCGTTTCCATACGACCAAGACCAACATCGATTTAGCTTTAGGATTTTCATGGGAATATCCTTTTTCTCAAAACCGACGGTTTTTTAGTCTTAATGTCGGATACGAGTACCATATTTGGTTCAATCAGAACCAGCTGGAGCGTTTAGTTGAAGGGCAAACCTCATCAGGTCAGTTCACGAAAGATCATGGCGATCTAGGATTATCGGGTCTGGTTTTAGGAGCAAAATGCAGATTTTAATAAAGACAACAGCTCACGATAAGAATCAAATGTTAAATAGATTGAAATTTAGGAGTGATTCCTATGGATGGTAACCTAAAAAAAGTTTTCTTCCTGTTAGGCGCAAAGACATTGCTAATCTCGTCTGCTTTATTGCATGCCGATGCGGCCCCTCGAGGATCTACTAAAACCTGTAAGCCCGCTTCTAAGCAAAATCAAGCACAAGAAGCGTCCCTCACTCCTGCGGCTCCGCATTATCCTCATTTCTTTGTTGCAGCCGACCTCCTGTACTTAAAGGCGCAGGAAGAAGGGCTGGATTATGCGATTAAAAATAAAGCTCCTTTTAGTGCAGAAGAGTCTATGGATCCCAACCATGTGACGGGTTGGAATCCTCAAAGCCATGGTAGAGTCAAAAATGGCGGTCTAGAGTGGGATTTCGGTTGCCGTGTGGGAGCCGGATATCGATTTTATTATGACCGTTGGGACGTAGCTTTAGTATGGACGCATTTTGATCATGGAGATACGAAGAAAACGCATATCGACCCATCCAAAGAAACTTTATTCGTCACACGGACACATCCCGATGCAACCAATCCGGATGGACCTGATAATACACCCATTTTAATTCCCTACTACGCTGAAAAAGCACGAGCGAAATGGGATCTCGATTACGACACCCTCGATTTAAATTTAAGCCGCGCTTGCAAACTCAATCGATATACTATGATCACTCCGATGGTCTCTGTAAGAGCGGCCCGGATCAATCAGGATTTTGATGTCAAATACTATAACTTATCGATGTCGACTTTCTTTGCGCCGGATTTTGGCGGAACTGCAAAAGAAGAAAAAGTCGATATTGATAACAATTTCTTAGGAATTGGACCTAGAATTGGGCTAAACCTTAGATTTTTATTTAACCAACATTGGAGCCTTTATGCCAATGGATCGGGCTCGCTCTTGTGGAGCCTCTTCCGTACAAAAACGGTCGAGACAAGGCGTCTTGACAGCGGAGCGAAGTTTCCTGAAGTGGACATGAAAGATTCTATTCATGATCTGGCTTTCAATGCGGATTTAAGTGTCGGTATTCAATGGGATCAAAGTTTCTGTGATGATAAATACCGCCTGCAGTTAGGACTGGGATGGGAACAACTGATCTGGATAGATCAAAATCAGATGGTGCATTTCACCAATTTCCGTACCAAGGGGATCTTTTCAAAAGATCATGGGGATTTAAGCCTTTCGGGAATTAGATTCGGCGCAAGATTTGATTTCTGATTTTTGCTGAATGAATGAAAAAGCCAAGGAAAAAATCCTTGGCTTTTTGCTGTTAAAAAACCTCCTCTCGTTTTGAGAGGAGGTTATTGTCCATCACAAGAGATTACTTCTTATCTTCGTCGTCGAGGATTTCGACTTCGGCTTCTTGGATATCAGGTTTATCGTTGGAAGCTGAAGGGCCTCCTGCTGCAGGTCCAGCGCCGCCTTGAGCGTGCTGCATCGATTCCCCGATCTTTTGCATGTAGCTATTGAGCTCATCAGTGGCTCGCTTGATGGTGTCCGTGTCAGTCCCTTCGAGGGCTTTTTTGACGGCATCAATACGGCTTTGGATCTCGCTAGCTAAGTTTGCAGGGATTTTATCCTTGTAATCGGTAAGAGCTTTCTGAGCGCGGAATGCTAAAGCGTCCGCTTCGTTGCGTGTCTCCACTTCAGCTTTGCGCTGTTTATCTTCTTCCGCATGCTCTTCCGCATCTTTGAGCATCCGCTTGATCTCCGATTCTGTGAGACCTGACTTCGCTTCAATGCGGATTTTTTGCTCTTTGCCGGTTTGGATATCCTTTGCGGAGACGTGCAAGATACCGTCAGCATCGATATCGAACGCAACTTCGATCTGAGGCATTCCACGAGGCGCAGGAGGGATATCGGTGAGGTCAAAACGGCCGATTTCTTTATTGTCTTTAGACATCTTGCGCTCTCCTTGGAGCACGACGATGGTCACCGCAGGCTGGTTATCAGCGGCCGTTGAAAAGACTTGTTTTTTCTGCGTTGGGATCGTGGTGTTTCTTTCCACGATCGGCGTCATGACTCCGCCATAGGTCTCGATTCCTAAGGTTAACGGAATCACGTCGAGAAGCAGAATATCTTTCACTTCACCGGCTAAGACAGCTCCTTGGATCGCAGCGCCGACAGCTACAACTTCGTCAGGGTTAACGCCTTTATGCGGCTCTCTACCGAAGATCTCTTTCACTTTTCTTTCAACGGCAGGCATACGTGTCATACCGCCGACAAGGATGACCTCGTTGATCTGTTCTTTGCCAAGGCCTGCGTCTTTGAGAGCCTTGAGGCAAGGCTCAACAGTGCGCTCGATCAGGTTATGGACTAAAGATTCGAGTTTAGCTCGAGTCAAAGTCAGAGCTAAGTGTTTGGGGCCTGAAGCATCGACCGTGATGAACGGCTGGTTGATTTCCGTCGATTGAGTTCCTGAGAGCTCAATTTTCGCTTTTTCAGCCGCATCGCGGAGGCGTTGCAGGGCCATTTTATCTTTGCTCAGGTCAATGCCATGCTCTTTCTTGAATTCTTCGAGCATCCAGTTAAGGATGACGATATCGAAATCGTCGCCGCCGAGGTGTGTATCACCGTTGGTCGCAAGCACTTCGAAAACTCCATCGCCGATTTCGAGGACGGAAACGTCAAACGTTCCTCCCCCTAAGTCGAACACGACGATTTTCTTGTCGTGGCCCTTATCGAAGCCGTAGGCAAGAGCGGCAGCTGTAGGCTCGGGGATAATCCGTTTGACATCGAGTCCCGCAATCCTGCCGGCGTCTTTAGTCGATTGGCGTTGAGAGTCGTTGAAGTAGGCAGGTACCGTGATCACGGCTTCCGTGACTTTTTCACCGAGATAAGCTTCGGCGGTTTCTTTCATTTTGATGAGGACTTGAGCGCCGACTTCTTCGGGGGTCAGCAGCTTGCCGTCGACTTCAAAGACCGCATCGCCGTTGGCGTTTTTGGTGACTTTATAAGGCACCGTTTTAATTTCATCTTGCACTTCATTGAATTTACGTCCGATGAAACGCTTGGCGGAAGCAATCGTTCTCTCGGGGTTCATCACGGCTTGACGTTTAGCGGGAATTCCCACGACGCGCTCGTCGCCTTTATAACCGACGACAGAAGGGGTTGTGCGGGCGCCTTCTGCGCTGGCGATCACGACAGGCGTGCTGCCTTCCATGATGGCGACGCAGGAGTTCGTCGTTCCTAAGTCAATACCGATGATTTTACTTTTCTTCTTTTGGGATGTCATGAGTTTCTCCTTCTTCTTTTTTTGTTAATTTTTTAGCGACTTTGACGCGGGCGGGGCGGATAATGTGATCTCCGCGGCAATAGCCTTTGACAAATTCTTTTAAAATGGTTCCTTCCGGTATTTCGGAGGTCTCTTCCATTTCGACAGCTTCGTGTTTTGCAGCATCAAAGCGCTGCCCCTCGGAAACGAAGGGAGCGACGCCGTTTTGCGTCAGGACTTCTTTAAACTGAGCAAGGATCATTTGAAATCCCATCGCCCATTGACGGACTTCTCCGGAGGCTTGGTCGGCAAATTTCAGAGCGTTTTCCAAGTTGTCCATAGGTCCCAGGATCTCTCCGAGGATGTTTTCAATGCCAAAACGGAGCATGTCTTGTTTTTCTTTCTGCATCCGCTTGCGGGTGTTTTCAACGTCGGCTAAAAGGCGTAAATATTTATCCTTGTAATCGATAGTTTCTTCATGCGCAGGAGCGGCCTGCTGCGTGTTTAGTTCTTCATCTGCCATTTTTGTTCTCCAATAATAGTCGTTCGATCGGTGAGGCTTCGGGGTGCCTGAAGGTGATCTTAAATTTATATAAGCTTCGAGTCAGCGAATCGCTCAAGGTCTCCGCAGCTGTTTTTAGAATGCCAAAGAGTTTACGGTAGGGGATCCTGTTAGGCCCCAAGATCGCAATCGATCCGGCGATGCCTTGGTTAATCCGGTAAGGAATGGCCAAAACAGAGCAGGCGTGCAGTTGTCCGCCGATCCAGCAGCTTAAGTCGCCTGCCTTGGCGCACTCGCGCAGCAAAGTGCGGAGAGCCTCTTCATTTTCAAAAAGCCCCAGGCCGTCGGCTAAAGCCGTTGCATCATTAAAATCGGTATAGGTCAGCAATTTGGAAAATCCCGTCTTATAGATATCTTCCAACGTAAAATGGGTGCTTCCCACCAGGTGGCGCATCATGACCTCACTATAAAAGCGAGTTGCTAATGCTTCTTCTTCAGGAGAGAGGTTAGGTTGATCGAGACCGGTGAGTTTCCAACGGAAAAAGCTCTCCAGTCTTTTGAGAGTAAAGCTGCTCATTTTTTTATCGGCATACAGAAGCTCGGTATGGACCTGCCCAAAATCGGTAATCAAGACGCAGAGACACCGATGGGAATCGACCCCGACCAGTTTGATATCGAGGACGAAGTCTTGATCAAAACGGGGAGCTGATAGAAAAACAGCACAGCGCGACGCTTCGCTGATCACCTCAGCGACCGATTGGAGATAGCCGGCCAGTTCGCGGGTTTCTTTTTGGATCTCGGAGCGGAGGAGCTTGCTTTCTTTCTCCTCTATAAGGGGAGATTTCAAATGGGTTTCTGCATAGATCTGGTAGGCTAAAGGGGTCGGGATGCGGCCCCCGGAAGAGTGTTGCTGTTTTAAGAGGCCTTCTTCCTCCAGTTTGGCAAAGTAGTTCCGAATGGTAGCTGAACTGAGCGACTCAAAGCCGTTCTCTCTTAAGGTGTTAGATCCGACAGGCTTTCCCGTCTCCAAATAAAGCTCTACAAGTCCTAAAAGGACCCATCTTTCTCGCTTATCTTTAGGAGGTTTTCGGGGAATTAAGCTTTTCATGTTCTTCATTATAACCACCCTATAGCGAAAAGGCAAGCGTTTTTAGCGGTCGATCCTAATAAGTGCTAATTGTTGATTTAACACATTGATAATCAGATAAGTATGAATTTTCACTAATAGAGATCGTTCTATCTCATTCTTTGTTAATGAATTAAAATAAAGTGAAATTAAAATTATAATATATGTTATAATATAGTTATAAAAACTAATACTAATTATAAAAAGGTGATTATATGACAACAGCAAGTGGTGTTATAGCTGCAATGGAAGTTCGGGATCTTGCGCATGGAGGAACAAAGACACCTCCTTTAGGGTCCACTAGTGTATCCAATAGCCCAGAAAGGGATTCCATTATCGCCAGCGTTTATGCTGCTAATCCGAAACTTTTTAATCAACAGACCCCTGATTTAACAAAAAAAGATGTCAGTGTTTTGGATACTGCTCTAGATGCGTTAAAGGCCATTTCTGATGAAATTGAAGCTCAGACAGAGCAAGAATTCATCCATGACATCGCTAGAGAAATTAAGAGCATGGATCAAAAGGACACTCATACGATTGAAAGAACTTTTAACAAACAAACTGTCGTTATTGTCGTAGGTCCCAAGGCTCATGAGCACACCGGCGAATATGCGTGCGGAAAAGGGGCTAAAAAGAGCGTACTAGGTTCCTATGCAATATTCGGAAAAAGCAGTGATCTTAGAGAATTTGTTCAGAAAATCTTCTTGGCCCTCCCCGAAGCGTTTAAACAAGTTCAACCTTCTAAAGTTTCTACAACAGTAGAAGCTCCATACGTACAAAAGCTAGTTCCTGCTCCTAAAGCTAAAAAAAGCCTCTTAGAGCGGATTTTCTGCTGCTTCTTGTGCTGCTTCGGCAAACGCAAGTAATTTTTCCCCGCCCTATTCAAGGCCCGGAGATCACCGGGCCTTTTTATTGTCAAAAATTTGAGGATTTAAACGCTTAGGGATATGCTTGCTTTCTAAAAACTAATTAAATCTAGGGCAATGACTTCTACAGGAACATGCATCCCAGGGCAAAAATATCTCGGAAATCTTCCTTTGGATTTGTGGCTCTTGATCGGGCTTAAATTATCTGCAGAAGATTTAAATAGATGGGGAAGGGTTTCGAGACTGTTCCATCAAGTTTCCAACCATCCTCATTTATGGAAGCAGGTTTGCATGGCATGGAAAGTCCCTCTTTTAGATGAAGATCTGCATCCTAAACTGGCCGCAAGAGCCTATTGCGAGTTCCATTACGCTTATGTCCGAGGTATCGTAGGAGCTCTGCCATTTTCAGCTTTTGTCCGTATTCCAGTGGTGAGTTTAGTTCATACGCGTAAAATCATTGCTGATTGGATACGTCAAGCGCCCCAAGCTGCTGTTATTAGGGGGTCAAAATGGGAAACCCACCTGCATAAATACATTCCGTTTATGGCTTTCTCCGTCTTAGAAAATCAAAGGGTGAAAACATTCATCTTTGTGAAAGAGGAGCCCGACCACTTGTCACCAGAAAAGAAAGATTATCTGAGGCGATTAATCCTAGGGGAGCCTTGTGGGATTTGGGAGGAAAAAGAGGGCGGCCGCTTGATGAGAAAACGGGGTGAAATCCCAGAAAATAAGCGTGCAAAATCGATGTGCAGCGTTGTCGAACTTGCCTTGCCGTCACCTCATCAAGGGTTTACAGATCCGTTTAAATACTTCTAATTCTCTTAGGGCCCGGTGATCGCCGGGTCTTTAACTATCAAGGGTAATACATCGACAATCGAGGGCGACCAAGAAAGCCCTTTTCTATAGACGAGCCGCTGGCCTAAAAAGCAGGCGATGATCGCCTTTTTATGCATGTCAGGGACTTCTTTTAAAATACGGTCTTGATGCTTTTTGCGAAGGGTCGGAGGACAGTAGTTTAAGAGGCATTGAATGAGGGGATCATGAGGGTCCTTTGAGAGGTCTTTGACTGCTAAATAGGCCATCAGTTCGTCGGTATAGGCGTTGATGCGCTCGGAGATCCATTCCGACACATCGGTCAAAAATGCTTGCCCATGGGAGGCGAGGAGAGCCCGGGCTTCATCGCGGGAGCGGGCTTCAATAATCGCTAGAATATCCTGCACGAGTGTAGGCTTTTCTTTCAGGAATTCTTCTTCCGTGAGGGTGAGGCCTGCCAGCACTTCAAAAGAGGAGCAAATGACGCCCCCTTTGTTGGCCGAGCTGTCTTTGATGATGATGACCCCGAGTTTTTCCAGAGCGCGGCGGGCTGCAGGGGTGAGGTAGAGGTTGCCCCCTTCCACGATAGCTTTGGAGGTCGGTTTGCCGGTCTCATCTAGGAAATCCCGATAGTTGTTTTCATTGAGGGTACGAGGTCTTCCGCCTCCGGGAATGAAAATATCGGCTTTAACTTGATGGACATGGGTGCGGAGCAGGTGGTTCATCTCGTTGCCGGAAATCCATTCTTCTACGACTTTGCCGCCCTGTTTTCTTAGGAGGAGGGTCTGCTGGGCATAGGCGCTTTGTTCCCGGCGGGTCTTTGTATCGAGGAGAAATCCTCCTTCCGAGAGCTTTTCTGCAGGGTAGAACCGGATCGGTTTGCCGTCTTTAAAAAGCTGCGCCACGATCTCTAAATCGAGCCCTTGGGGATCAAAGATGGTCCCTGAGACATCAATCGTTGCTAAGAGCTTTGCAGTCTTAGGATAGAACGTATAGAGGTTGTACATCTCATTACCGGCAACATCGCCATCGGGCCCGCCGGTCATTTTCACGGTAAAAGTCTCTTTTTTTGGATCGACGCCGAGGAATTTGAGCACTTCCTCCATGTAGATATTGACCCCGCGGGAGGTGACTCCATACTCTTTGTGGTTAATGCCTGCTCCGGGCTTGCTCGACATGAATGAACTGCCGGGTTTGTAGTGGTAGTATTTAGCATAATTGGAGATCCAGATGATCATCTCGTTATGCATGTTTTCATCAGGGCCTAAATAGACGTATTCGGGCTTTTTGTAATAATCGACGATTCCTTTAGCTCTGAGCTTTCCATCCGGGTCGCAGTTGAGCAAGGTCACCAAACTTTCAATATAGCTCCGCTGAGATTGATAGAGATAGTCGAGTTTTTGCTCGGGGCTAAAAGTTTTCAGTTTTTCTTCAATCTCTTTTGCCGGTCTACCTGCGGCTTCCATTTCCTGGCGGTAAATCTCTTCTTCAGCCCGGAGTCTTTCATAAGGCTCGAGCAGAATGACCCCTTTGGAGCCTCCTTCAGGGATGTCTTTGTTTTTTTTCTGCTGGGTATAGGCCAGGTTATAACATTCGGAGAAGACGTTATTTCGTTCGGCTTGGAGCTGCTCAATCCGGTCGGGATAGACAGTCCTGAGTCCGCCACGGGCCAGATCTCGGAACCGGATGTGGAATCCGATAAAATACATTCCTTTCATGAAAAAGACCGCAAAAGGCAGCTCGGGGAATTTCTCGATGCGGTTATAGGGGACGTTGTCGAGATACCGGGGATCCAGACGAAAGGAAAAAGCTGTCTTATTTTCGCGGTAGAAGTTGGTTTTGAGCATATGTTCGAAGAAGTTCATCCCTTGCTTCAAAACATGGCGGCGGCGGTTGTCATTGGCCTCTTGTCCTGTATCGATTTTGTCTACGAGGGAAAGAAACTCATTTTTTATCTGGTTGTACAGGTTTAGATCGTGCTTTTTAGGATGGAATTTGGCTTCAAAAGCCTTCGTGAGCATGACAGTCAGTTCAGGATGTCGGCAGAGTCCTTCTTCGATATTAAAGAAAGAATAGAGGTTAGGATCGGCGTGGACAAGGACTTGATGGATAAAATGGACCATCGTCTTCAGAAGATTGCCGATGTTGCCTCGGACGAGCTGGGTGTCGACAAAAGCGGCTTCTAAAGCTTCTTGGCCAGGGAAATATTTGACGGTGACAAGCTCTTGCAGAAAATCTTCGAGATCAGCCTCTTCCCAGGCGGCTTTTCCTTGAGCTCCATGCAGACCGAGCGACATCACTAGGATATTGCTGCGGGTATAAGCATCAATGTAAGTGGCGGCCATTCTTTTTAAAGCAAGGCCATGCCGATGGATGACACGGGTCAGACGATAAAGAAAGTCTTGTTTAGGGACATTTCTCCAGGCGAGGACAATCTGCAAAGAAGGCGTATCCTTTTTTTGCGCCCAGTCCTCATTTTTGAGGATTTCCAGCTGGCAAGGATCTCTCTCCTTAGCCTGGAAGAGCACATTCAAAGCCAAGATTAATCGTTCTTTCGTAAGCGACCGTAAAAAGCGGGGATTCATGGCTTCCACAAGCTGAGTAAACTCGCTTTCGGTCAGTTCAGGATTCCGTTTTTTGACCTCGGCAAAGATATCTTGGAACTTCTCCGGCGATGATCTCTCTTCCTCGATCTCGGTAAAGTAGATGATAGCGACGCGCAAATTAGCCGAGATCCCTATAAAGGGAGGAGGAACATTGGAGACAAAGGTCCGGTAATTTTTGATGCCGCGGTTGCGATAGTGCTTGAGAATTTGCAGATCGGCCTCATTGCTATCGAGGCAGAGGGCAATGGCTTTGTTTTTGAAATGAAGATGAGAGACATACTCTTGCGCATCAAAATCCATCAGACTGTGGGTGACTAAAATCAAAGTCTCGGAATCGACATCTTCAAAAAAGCTCGGAGGAAGATGCTCTTCGATCCACAGGTAGCTTTGCTCGAATTTCTTGCCTTCATGCTGGAGCGCGGCTTGGAGGGCTTGTTTGCGGTCTGTTGCCATATTCTCTATCTAGAGTAGAGAGGCAATTTTTTCAATAGATCGATTTATAAGGTTGCTTAGGGTGTCACGTTATCTGGATCAGATTCATAGTAATCCGAAGAATCCTCATCCGTGCTGCATTCAAAATAGTAGTCGGTATCTTTGGGATTTGCTTCACTGGTTTTTACTTGATATTTTTTTTCATCGGGATTTTTTAATTCATGTGCCATTTTTGGTAAATCAGTTGCTTCTTTTGAAAGATGAGTAATTTCGGTTTTTTCAAAGACGAACTCTCTCATTTCTTCATTTTTTCCATGTGATTTTTTATCGGTCTTAACGTGCTCGTATCCCGGGTATCTTTCAGCCCCGAATAATCTTTTTCTTATCAGTCTATAACCTGCTAAAGTGGCACCTTTAACAATGGGGTTTTCTTCTTGTCTTTTTCTCCAATAACCATCTTTCTCTTGCATGAGGGTAATATGAACACGATCTTGAGTTAATTGGAGCTGACTACAAGATAGGAAAAATTTAGGAATCACATCTTTAAACGCCTCTCTATTGGAAGTAGTAAAATCAACATAAGGACAGTTCCAATGAATTCTTCTGAACCTTTTTCCTTTAAAAATTTGATCAAGCAGTTGCCCATCAATACCAAAAAGAAATTTTACTCTTTTGTCTTGTAATTGGGTGATCCGTTTGAGAGTTTCTTCTTTGGTAGGTTTGTCTAATTCTGTGGCAGTAATTGCCGAAGCTAGTTTGGGATGAGATTGTTGATGTTTTTCAATGAAAGCTGCGGTAAAACTAAAATCACCCTCTCCAATAAAAAGCCTTTCCTTGCATTTTCTATCTGCTTTTGAAGGTGGTGGAGTAGAGGAATTGGACTCCGATTGTAGATAATACAAATCTAAAGCGACTTGAGTTTGTTGTTTCTTATAAGCCGAGCCTTTTAAATATGAATTAAAGATATCAGAAGGTTGGTCGCTTTTTATTTTAAGTTTTTTTGCTTTTTCATAGTAACGCCGAGCTTGATAAAGATTATTCCCTTTGATCGCTGCTTCTGAACCTGCTAAATAAGTTTGATACCGTTTTTCGTTATCCTTGCCGTAAAGATTAGCTAATTCATCATACAAATCAAATTGTGCAGGATTATGTTTGAGATCAAGTAACAGCTTATCTATTTTATAGGCCGTGCTTTCTCTCGGATTCTTTTTGGGACAGATAATCATCATATGTTTGTAAAACTCTATTGCTACGGAGCCATCCCCGAGTTCTCTTATGGATTGTACAGGCCTTGCATTAGTCAAATTTTTGCTAGTGAATGCAAGGGTACCCTCTCTAGTTACCACATGTATGCCAGAACCGCTTTCTGTAGCATACATGATAGAGCCATCTGATAATGGAATAAAATGAGCTACACTCCGCTCTCCAGCAGGTTGCGTTTCTATAGATTCTTTGTCTTTTGCTCGATAAAAGCAAACTTGTGGTGATTGTCTTTTTGGATATGCAAAGGTTTCTTCGTTGATAAGAACTAAATTGTCATCGGACATCTTTCTGCGTAAAGTTTGTGTTTTCTCGTCTTTATATTCTATGTGAGTTTGTTTTTCATAATTCCATACGATAATAGATTTTTCGACTTGCGGGGCTAATAATAGGGTGTTTTCTGAAGCTACCTGAACGTGTACAATGGCGATGTCCTCGAAGTCATGTTTTATTACCAAAATTTTATTTTCCTCATTGATTTTCATTAAAAATAATTTATAAGTATCTAATAAGCAAAACATGCCGTTTTTCAAGATAAAAAAATCAATACAAGATGCTAATTCACTTAAAACGGTTGCACTTTCAAGGCTAAAGATTACCGTTTTATTCTTAGAACTGATGAAATAACATGTAGATGTTATGAAGACTATTTTCTCTATTTTCTCTTGAATCCCACACGGATAAGATTGAGGATTTCCTTGCAAAAACAAATTTCCTTTTTCATCTCCAATAATAAATCTGCCATCAGGCAGCTCAGCTAAAGCAGTGATAGAGGTTGTTCTAAATGTCGTTGTTGTGAAACTAGAATTTTTCCAATCCCAAGTTGTAACGGTATTAACAAAGGCATAACAGAGGGTGCCCTCTGCACGAAAGAAATAGGGAGTGTGAGCCTCAGGAAAAGATAGCTCATCCTGTTTTTCCCATGTCTTATTTTCCGGATCGACAGGAATAAAGGATACTCTACCCTTCGTTTGCCCTTTTGGGGCAAAATAAGTGGGTTGAAGATGGCAATTTTGCAAAAGACGTTTGACTTTATGGGCAATAGTAAAATCTGTTGAGGTATCAGGAAGTCTTAGATCGGGTAAAGTTACTGATACAGGATCTGTTTCTAGAGGGACGGTCGCTTCTATTTTTCCATCTGTTTCTCTAAAAGTAATCATCACTTCGGGCGATGCATGAAAGCCAATGACTTTAGACTGTACTAGATTTGCCATAATTCCTCTCTTCTTATAAATGATAAACTATAGTGTACCTTCTCTCGTAAATTAGCGTATTCAATTTATTCCTAAAATGTTCGAAAGTCAAAGAAGATTTATACTTTAATTTTTTTGCGAAGACTTGCTGGTGAAACTTATTCAAGGTATTAAAAATATCGGAATTTATGCAAATTCCGCCACGAAATCAGCGGAATTTCGAAATTGAAGCTGATTCATTGAATTTCAATAACTTATGTTTGAGAGGCCAGAGGGGTATCGGGCAAGAAGCCGCCGGCTTGCATATTCCACATGCGGGCATAATGGCCTTCTTGGGCCAGCAGCTTTTCATGGGAGCCTTCCTCGACGACGCGGCCTTGATCGAAGACCAAGATGCGGTCCATTTTGGCCAGGGTAGAAAGCCGGTGTGCAATGACGATCGTCGTGCGGTTTTCCATCAGCTTTTCCAGGCTATCTTGGATGTACCTTTCTGTGACAGAGTCTAGAGCTGAAGTGGCCTCATCGAGAAGGAGGATCGGAGATTTCGCGAGCATCGCGCGGGCGATGGCGATTCTTTGCCGCTCGCCGCCGGAGAGTTTTGTTCCTCGTTCGCCGACGAGGGAGCCGTAGCCCTGAGGTGTTCTTCGGATAAATCCGTCGCAATGAGCCAGCTGAGCGGCTTGAATGACTTCTTCTGGAGTGGCATCAAGACGGCCATACCGGATGTTATCTTCTAGAGTGCGATGGAACAGCAGAGGGTCTTGAGGAATGAGGGCAACTTGGCTGCGCAGAGATTCCAAGGTGATATGAGCAATATCCTGGCCGTCAATCAAAATCCTTCCTTTTTCGACAGGATAAAAGCGTAAAATGAGATTGACGAAGGTCGATTTTCCTGCTCCGGAATATCCCACGAGTCCGACTTTTTCTCCTCCCTGGATGTAGATGTTCTTATTTTGAAAAAGTTGTTTATCCCCGTACTGGAAGGAGACATTCTCAAAGATGATTTCTCCTTGTTTGACCACCAGTGGAGCCGCATGAGGAGAATCGAGGAGGTCTTGAGGGTCATTCATCACGGAGAGGGCTTGCTTGGCGATGCCGACGGATTGAAAAAATTGCGGGATAGCTTCTCCTGAAAACCACAGCATGAAAATCAAGTTCCAAGTTGTATTAAAAATTTGGATGATCTCTCCCGTGGTAATTTTCCCTTGCATCCAATAAACGATCAGGAAGCCGTTCATAGCCACTATCCCCCCGAGATAAATAACCGATAGAGAGGCGAACATCCATTGGATATACATTTGGGATTGGTAATTTTTTTCCTGCTCTTCTTTTTGATAGACTCCTACAAAACCTCTTTCAAAACGAAAGCGGGTGAAAAGATTAACGGCAAAATTATTGGTCAAACTATCGACGATTTTCCCCACGAGAGTGCTCCTGACTTCTCCATGGATATTTGAATACTTAGAGCATTTAGGGGTGAAAGCAAAGACAGTGGCAAAATGGATCACAACCCAGGCGGCTAAAATCTTTGCAAAAAGAGGATTGACATTAGAGAATAATACAACGGTTAAAATGCAGGTAAAAGCTGTAGGAAGAAATAACTGCACGATGTTTTGCAAGAGCGAGGTCACTTGGGTCGTCATGTCGCTGATCTTGTTGGCTAAACTGCCGGCAAAATGCTCATTAAAATACTTAGGGGAATGGCGCTGAATATGATCAAACATCGCCATGCGGATATCAGCTTCCAACTTCGGATAAAATCGAGCTCGCAAAAAGCCTCGTGTGCGGAATCCTATTTCTACTAAAATCCACACAACTAAAACATACAACAACACCATTTTTAAGGCTGGCCAGGCGGCTGTTCGATCGGCATCGTATTGTGTCAGCGTATCGATAATAAGCCGCAGAAGGTAGGGTAAGACGGTCGCATCCAGCGTCCACACAAAAGACAGCACTAACATAAAGGAAAATACCCAGGGCTGCGCGAAAATGAATTTCGCAATAAAAGAAAAAAGCGTCGCTGAGTTTTTCATAGATAGCCCTTGGACTAGACTCAAACTATCTTCGCATAGAGAGAGCCTTTTGTCTAGGGAGATGGAGGTGGAACGAAAATGAAGCAAGCAAAAACTTTAATATTTCTCTCTCTCAGTCGTTTGATTACATCAGAACCCTCTGTAATGGGGTTGTTGTAGAGATCGACCTCGGTGAGCTGGGCCAGATGAAAGATTGTCTCTGGAACAGAGTTAAGAAAATTATTATGCAATTTAAGGCTTTTCAAAGAGGCAAGTTGACCGATATTCTCATCTAAAAACGTCAATTTATTTCCTTGCAACTCGAGCTTGTGAAGAGAAGGAAGGTCCCCAACGGAAAAAGACGCGAGCCGGTTCTTACTTAAATTCAGTGTATAGAGTGAGGGGAGATGGCAGGCGGAGAAGGATGTGAGTTGATTATTACTCATATCCAGCGTTTGAAGAGCGCCAAATGGGCCCAAAGATGAAGAAGAGAGCCGATTGGAGTGAAAGTCAAGGATGACCAGTCCGGGTAATTGGCCCAGGCAATCAGGAAACGAGGTCAACCGATTTTTGCTCAAATTTAGTCTGTACAAAGAAGAAAGTTTGCTGACCGTGAGGGGGAGGCTGGACAAACAATTTCCCTCGAGATCTAAAAATTCAAGAGAGGAGAGGTTTCCCATAACGTCAGGTAAAGAAGAAATTCTGTTATTTTGAAGCATTAAAGTTCGGAGGGAAGAGAGCTGTCCTATAGTAGGAGGGATGCTACGCAACCCATTATCATGAAGGTATAAGCTTTTCAATGCCGTGAGTTGTCCAAGGGCCGGTTCTAAATAAATCAGGTAACGTTGTCGCATTTCAAGAGTCTTAATTCCATCCAGTGTGTCTTGATGTTGGAGGATCCATCGTGAAAACTCGCTCGCTTTTTGAGCTGTTTCTTGGATCGAATTCAGAGGATCAAATGACTCTAAGTTAGTATCAATTGCAAGTTTTGCCCACATGCTAAGGGTATTACGATGAGGAAGCCATCTTAAAAGAGCTCTTAAGGCTTTCAAAGCTACGCGAGTATGGAGATGCCCCTCGGAATTAGGCTTCAAGATCTCCGGATTTTGAGTGATTTTCTCGATAAATTTAAAATGAAAATAAGCTAAGCTTTCAGCGTTTCTGAAGGTATGCCGGATCACTTGATGGGCTAACGGGCCCTGCTTTGCTTCAAAAGCGTATCCCAGCTTTTTTTGCTGAATGGCCCACACGGAGTTTTGAAAGGCCGATTCCAAAGTTTTTTGATAATGAGAACGGCTCACAGCCATCAAGCTCAGAAAATCTCCGATATCTAGGTATTCATTGATTAGAAAACGAACATCTATAGGAGATCCTGAGTAAAGGCTGATGGAAGCGCTCAGAGCAATTTTTTCATATCTTGGAACACGGCTTGTAATGAGTGCCATGCATGACCATCATGTAAGAATTTGAAAGTTAAAACTTTAAAAATTCTATTCTTTCATCACCTTCGAATATGAATATCTTAAAAGGATAAAATAAGCTTGCAAATGGAAGAACCCTGCAATCCATAATTGGGATTATCAGCTTTTTAAAGATAAATTTTAACACCTCTTTCTTTCAGTCGTTTGATCAAATCAGAATATTCCACAATACGGTTAGCGCGAAGATTGACGGATTTTAGTCGCGTCAGTTGGAAAATCGCCTCAGGAAGCGTGTCCAGTTGATTACCACGTACATTGAGGGTATCCAAACCGACAAGTCGATGGATGCTATCATCTAAACTTGTCAATTTATTTGCTTGCAATTCGAGCGTTTGAAGCGAGGAGACCTGGCAAGCACGGAACGAGGTTAATTGGTTTTCGCTCACATCCAGTCTCTGAAGAGCGGTAAATTGTCCATCCGTCAAAGATACTGAGGTGAGCTGATTGGAGTACAAGTACAGCTGTTGCAATCTAGGTAGTGTACCAAGGCAATGAGGAAACATCGTGAGTCTATTTTCGCTCAAATAGAGGACTGTAAGAGAAGTGAGATTTCTGATTGCTGGCGGGATATCAGTGAGAAGATTGTCTTCGACATTTAAGGCTTGCAGTGAATAGAGGTGGCAAATAACTTCTGGCAGAGAAGCTAGCCGGTTTTTTCTAAGTAAAAGTGTTTTAAGGGAAGAAAGCTGCCCAATAGCTGCTGGGACAATGCTAAACTGATTACCCTGAAGAGACAGGTCTTCCAATGCTGTGAGATTTCTGATTGCTGGTGGGATATCAGTGAGAAGATTATCTTCGACATTTAAGGCTTGTAGTGAATAGAGGTGGCAAATAATCTCGCTTAGAGAAGTGAGTCGGTTGTTTTGAAGTTCAAGTTTTTTGAGGGAGGAGAGTTGTCCAATAGCTGCTGGAACCCTGCAAAGCTGATTATCCTGAAGACAGAGGATTTGCAATTGTGTGAGCCTTCCTATTGCAGGGTGTAAAAATGAAACGCTAAGCCCTGCCAGATTAAGTTTGATCTTCTGGTCAACTGCGGATTGATGTTCACTGATCCATTCTGCAAATTGGCTTGCCTTTTGAGCTGTATCTTGGATAGAAGTCGGTTCATCAAATTTTTTTAATCTAGCCATCTCTGCAACTTTTTCCCATACAACAAGGGTATCTCGGTGTGGAAACCAGCTCAATAGAGCTCTGAGAGCTTTCAAAGCCACTCGATGATGGCAATGCCCTTGCGCATTTGCAGCTAAGACCTTTGGGCTTTTAATGATTTGCCTGATAAATTTAAAACGAGAGCTAAATTCTTCAGCTTTTTTGAAGATCTCCAGGATCACTCGATGCGCTAAAGGAACATCTGTGACTTCCAAACGATATCCCCATTTTCTTTGCTGAACGACCCACACAGAGTTTTGAAAAGCTGATCCTACAGTCGCGTACAAATGAGAACGGCTGACACCCATTAAACTAATCAAATCGCCAATATCCAGATATTCATTTATTATATAACGGACTTTCCTAGGAGATCCCGAATAAAGACTGATGGAATCGCTTAGAACAAAGTTTTCCCTTCTTTGAGCAGGATCTGCCTGGATTGCCATAAATCACCTTCTTGTAAGAATTATGAAATAAAGAGTTTAAAAGTTGGTAGATTAGAAATCTAACTTTTTTAAATTCAGTTTTTTAAAGCAGGTTCTTTTGCTCGAAAGTAGACCATCGTCGCAGCAGTCAATACCGCAGCAATGATCAAGATAATCTTAGGTGATAGCAGCAGTAAGGCGCTTCCAAACAGGCAGATGAAAGCATCGCCTAAAACCCGCAGGGAAAGTTGAGTCCCCATCACTTCGCCTTGGATAGTATCAGGTGCGGAGTCGGAGATTTTTACCGTGACCAAAGTCACAGCAAGTCCGATCGCCAGGCCGCAAAGGCCAAAAAGAAGCAGCATGAGCAGGGTGGAGTCTATAATGACAATTCCGATCAAAGAAAGTGCAAAGGCTCCCATTGCCATGAGTATTTCTCTGCGATGGGATTGACGGGAAGAAAAGAACCCTGGCAGCCATCCATTGCCCGCAGCCAGGCCCAAGCACAAGATGCCGTTATACAGGGTCAGCTGAGCGGGGCCCAGCGTCCATTTCAAGGTGAGATAAACAGGGCCAAACTCGTAGAACATGTCGACGGCTAAAGTGAAGGCAGTTGAAGTCAATAGGAGGAGCTTGAGCTGTTTGTTAGTAAAGAGTGCAGAGACTCGACGGTAGAGATTGATTCGCTGCCACACCGTTCTGACTTCTTGAAGAGGGTGGAGGGGAGATTTCTCGAGGACCACCATCGCAAGGATTGCCAGCAAGACAAAGAGGACGCTAATAACATAGAAGGGCATCGAAGGAGTTAACTGCTCGAGCAGCCCTTTGTCCGTCATGAGACCGCCCAGAAACGGTCCGATGAGATAGGCGATCGAGATTGAGGCATTAATCTTACCCAAACTTTGATGCTTGGAGATGGTTTTCAAATCGGTGGCCATTGCACGTGCAATTGCGACATTGCCTTCCATCAGGCCCGTCATAAAACGGCTCACGATGAGCAGCCCCACATGATGCCATTCGATGGCGATTCCCGTGAGGAGATTGAAAAGAGCCGAGATCACTAGGCTGGCGGCTAGCAGCAGCTTGCGTCCATAGTCGTCCGAGAGGGCCCCCAGAATTGGAGATCCGACAAATTGCCCTAAAGGATAGGCGGCTAGAGTTAGTCCAAGAAAAAAAGCGTGGCTGGCCGGGCTCCAGCTTGCCGGGAGAATGGCATAGGCAGGGTTTAGAAAAAGGGCAGGAAAGATCAGATAAGGCATCGAAATGCCGATAAAGCCTAGAAAAACAATGGTCAAAATGACCCAAAATTGCCGCCTTTGACTTTCCTGATCGGACATGATTTCCTCAGTAGAAGCTCCTATAGACAGAATATGTCACGGGATATTTTTCCACAAAGCAGGACAAAAATACTCTTTTTTGTAGCGGGGAAGGAAATTTTAAAGGAAGTTCAAAATTCCTTGAGGGGGTAATATGGATGACATATGAGTATGATTTCATCTATACATTCATTAAATCCTATGCTTCTTCTAGCAAGCCGTCTTCAAAAGCCTCACCGTTTAACGGTGATCTTTGGGTTGGTGATCGCATTAGCCGTTGGGTATGCTTCAGTTGTGCTTATGCGCCGCTGGACTGTTTCAAAATCTAACTTTGATTTAGGCCTTCAGGCATTAAAAGAAAAAAAATATCAAGAAGCAATTGATCGTTATTCTGAATCCCTCAAGCTTCAAGAAAGACCTGCAGCTGAAATTCTTCTGGCTAGGAGTAAAGCATATTTGGGATTGAGAAACTATCAGCTAGCAATTCAAGATTGCGAAGAAGCTTTCAAAGTCGAACATCAACATTCCAAAGCCGAGCTCCATTTTCAATTAATGCGTGTTTATAATTTCAAGGGTGAACGCGAGCAGGCTAATGTTCATTACAATCAAGCGCTTCTCTCCCTTAGAGGGCAGCAGCATGCGACTGCCTCTCAAATTGAGATGTTAATGTTCCGCGCTCAGATCGCCTTTGTTCAAGAAGATTATCTCAATGCCCAAATAGGGTGTCTTGAGATTGAAACTCTTTGCAAAGATCATCCAGAATATGCTCGTCAACATTGTCTGGCTCTTTGCCTCAAAGCCTACGCTTATCTTGCGCAAGGTGAAATTAGACAGGCAATGGCATGTGCGAGCGCTGCTCGATCCCTGTACAATCCGTCTTGCAAAGAAGTTTCTCAGCTCGATCATGATTTACGTACAGCCAGAGGATCTTGTGCTCGCCCGGCTTTCCTCGATGAAATGGCTACGGTTTGAAGGTGCCGTACTTCTCTTGGATCTTTCCTTTACGGAAAGACAGCGCGATGACAGCGATTCCAAGGAAGGGATTTGAAAAGCAAAGCCAAATGCCTAGCGGGATAATCGCATACCGCAGCATCCGGGCTACTTCACCCCAAGCAATGACGGAAAAAACTGTGATCAGCGCCCCGGGAATAAAATCTCCCAGACTCATGGATGCAATCCCCAGAGCAGCTGTCAGCGCGAGGTTCCACGGGATGGAAATCCCCCAGCACATCGCTTTGAAGAGCTCGAGATATGAGGCATTAAAGGGGGCTGTCCTAGGATCGGCAGAACCTGCAGCAACAGAAGTGCCTCCCCAGAAGGTTTTCCAAAGGGCATGCCCTTTCTTTTTGGAATGTTTCATAAACTGCAAAGTAGCACAGACTTCATCCACGGCAAACGGGATGATGAGCAGCATCAGAAGAGCAATCACTAAGCAGGGACCGCACCAAGCTCCGACCACTGTCGGCTGCAAGATGATCAGGGTAATGCTGACGCAGCTGACAGGAACGGCGAGGATACCAAAGAACATCACAAACCAAGGCATCGTATGCCAGCGGCGGGTCGGGCCAAATCCAAACAGAGCCTCGAGTAAGTAAGCGGTGGCGCCCAGGCCTGCGTCAGGCACTGGAAAAGCCTTCGAGACTTTAGAGGTTAACACATCCATCGTCTCAGAACCGAAGAACGGGTCCCATACATGATCGATAAACCCCAGTTGGTAAGCGGCCAGATAGCGTGCAATGAGCCAGCAGATAATGTTGAGGAAAATCACGGGGGCGCGCTGTAGATAAGACGAGGGGTTGTAAGACCAGCCCGCAGGAACTTCGGAGCCGCGGCTTTCTTTTGCTCCAGGAGTATTTGGGATGACAAAAGAAAAGACGAGTAGCAACATTCCGATAAAAGTATCATTTAGATACGAAGCGGCCTCAGGAGCCCAGAAGACAAGAGGGGCAAGCTCCAGCCAGAGGCCAATGAGGGCTGTTCCCCAGGCCCATAGAGGAAAGTGGACGGTGAGAAGACCTAGGATAATCGCTAAAAGGCCGGTGATGACATCGCTCCACATCAACTGCTCGCTTCGATAACCAAACGTAAAGGGGCTGCTGATCAGCCAAAATCCTAAAGCGGCATTGAGGAATCCTCTCCATCTCATTTTAAACCATTCTCCTTGTACCAAGCTGCGGGATGGGACTTCAGTTCGGCGATCATCTTGGGCAAAGTTGCCTCTACCGATCGCTGAGGAGACCAGCCTAAGAGTTTTTTTGCCCTGGTGATGTCCAAGGTGTAGTTGTCATCGGCAAGGTCGATCATCCAGGGTTTAATAAACGAATTTGGAAAGAAAGGAAGTTTATCTTGGACCCAGGCTCCGATTTTGGCGATGAACTTCGGGATCCGAATCGTGGTCATTTCTTTTCCAAAGAGCAGCAGAGAAATTTTTCTCTGCAACTCATCAAAGCTCATCGTTTTATCTTCGCCGATGATCAAGACGGTCTCATGGGGCAGCTGTCCCCGTTTTTCAATCGAGAGCTCTAAAGCGTCGACAAGATCGTCCATATGGATGAAAGCGGCACCATGCGTCAGATTCCCGGGAAATACCTTGGACTCGAGCTGTTTCTCATAGATACGCTGAATTTGGTTCGAGATGGGAATGGAATGGCAGCCGTCATCGTAGACACCAGCAATCCGCAACAGGACCAACGGGATATCCCCATGTCTTTGGCGTAGGAGTTTTTCGGTTTTGATTTTAGAAAGAGGATAGTCCCATTTGGCATCAATGGGAGAGTCTTCTTTAATCTTTTCATGAGGCTCGCAAGGCGCATAGACCAGCATGGTGCTGGAGAAAATAAACTGCTCGACGGTGAATGCTTTCAACCCGTTGAGAATTTTTTCTGTTCCCCCGACGGTGATGAGGTCGTATTTTTCAGGGTGGTCACCTGTAAAGCTATAGTAAGCGGCCAGGTGGATCACTGAGGCGATGGTCTTGCCGCACTTCTCTGCAATGGTTTTGAAGGCGCTATTGATGCTCTCTTGAGATTCTAGATCGACCTTAAAAAAGAGCTCGTCAGAGGCCATCTTTTTAGGAGGGACGACATCGAATCCAAGGATGGTATATTTGTTACAGAGACGTTCTGCCGTGCGGCTTCCAATCCGTCCGCTGCGGCCGGTAATCAAGATAAAAGGTTTCATAACCTCTCTTTATCCCAACTTCAAAAAAAGCGCTAGAAAACTCTATTTGCTCTAATAATTATCGATTAATTCGAGAGTGTTTTATTCTTGAAGTGTTTGATAGTTCTGCCTTCGCAATTAAATGAGGGTTAAAATATGGCTATTCTTTCCATTTCTGATAAAAAAGAATGCACCGAATTCTTACAAAAGCTCATCCAAACACCTTCTGTGGTGGAGGTGCATCCTGAAGAACAAATGGTCCAGGTGATTGCAGCGGAAGCTAAGCGTTTAGGGCTTCCTTTTCAGATTTTTGAAAAAGTCGCAAAGCGACCCAATATTTATGTCGGCCTACCTGAGTCTTTTGCCTGTAAAGAGGGGATCCTTTTAGTTGCACATTTGGATACTGTTCCCGAAGGAAACCCGAATGCTTGGAAATACCCGCCCTTTTCAGGAATGATGGTGGACAATAAATTGTATGGACGAGGAGCCATTGATTGCAAGGGAGGGATTGCCTTAAGCCTCTATGTTCTGAAGATCTTAAAGGATTTAGGCCAGCTCCACCGAGCAAAATTTGTCGGAGTTGCAGATGAAGAAAGTGGAGCAAGTTCCGAATTCGGATTGAAATATTTGCTCGAGAAAGGACTTCAAGCTCAAGGAGCCATCTACACCTATGGTGCGCCTGAAAATGACGATGCCACTATCAATATCGGACATCGGGGGGTGTTGAGGTCCAGGGTCATTTTTAAAGGCGAAAGTGTTCACTCGGGAGCTTCCGAATGGCAAAAACGTGAGCGAGGAGTGAATGCCAACGAGTGCTTGGTCGATTTTGTTGTTAAAATGCGAAGCTTGAAATCGCAATTTCCAGAAAAACATCCTGATTTTGGCGTTTATACCTTCGATGCGACTCCGACCCTAATAAAGGGAGGCCACGCTGTGTCTATAGTACCTGATGTGGCGGAAGTTGTTTATGATATCCGCACTCTTCCAGGGCAAACAAAGGAAGAAATTCTCCAACACATGCGCACTTTAGCAGAAAAAGTAAATGAGGATAAGAAAGGGAAAGGATATGACATTCAAGTCACCATCCATGTCCCCGCTGTTTTGTCTAATAAAGAAGCGCCGATGATTCAGCATGCTGTTAAACTTCATGAAAAGATCTTTGGAAAAAAACCCACCTTAAAAGGATCGGGACCTGCCAACGAAAGTTACATGCTCATTCAAAAGGGAATTCCTGCCATTGCTGGGTATGGTCCTCTGGGAGGGGGATTTCACGGGCTTGATGAGTATGCGAATTTAGAGACTCTGGAGAAATCGGTGACTTTTCTTGTCGAACTTGCAAAGGCTATGTAAGCTTTTTGAACTTGTACAGGCGGGCCCTTAAATACGAAGTCTTTCAAAACTTAAATTCTAGTAAGCGTTAAATTGAGGATTGCGAGCGACGCCTTATGTCATCTGGCTTTATCCTCTGAACATATGCGGTCGTAATATTTGTGTGTGCTTTTTTTACTTAATATCTGCAACATCTTCAAAATCTTCTTATGTTTTAAAGTAAAATATTAATAAAATTGATGGAGAATTTAAGTTGAGGATGGATTGAGTCAAAATATTAGCGTTGAAAAAGCTAGAGAAGATATTTTAACCCTGTATGCTCAAAAAAGAGAAAAGGCTTCTGTTGATTTAGCCGATAGTATTAATTTCATTATTCGTGATGTGGTTGAGGGCAGACTTCCTTACGAATTTATCCAGAATGCTGATGATGCGGCACCGCCTAATCAAGGATTTCTTTCGTTTACCCTTGAAAATGATATCTTGACCATCTCCCATAATGGAAAACACTTTACCTCAGATGATGTTATCAAGATTTGCGCCGTTGCTCAGCAACGATATCGAGATAAGATAGAGAGCCATGAAATGATTGGTCAGAAGGGGGTTGGTGCAAAAGTTGCCTTTGCTGAAGCCCATGAAGTAATTGTCTATTCCTATCCTTACTGTTTTCGTTTTCAAGAGAAGTATGTGGAGTGGCAAACCGCTACTCGTGAAAATCCCTATCCTTGGCAAATTACTCCGATTTGGACAGAGACTGCGTATCTTCCTAATCCCTCTTTAGATCCAAATAAAGTACATTTTATTCTTAAGCTCAGAGACCCCCAGAAAATGCGTGAGCAGCTCAACACGATTGCAGCCGATCCCCGTATTTTAATGTTTTTAAACCGGGTTCGACGTTTGTCTATTCTTGGGCAAGAGATGTTCATGACAGTTCCACTCTCAGGCCCACGAGAGCTTTATTGTGATGGCAAGCTTCATAGTTGTTGGATCTACTATCCTGACCCTCGACCGATTCCCAGTGACCTCGGTAAGAAATTAAAGGGGCCGGAGTATGAGAACTGCCCTGACAAATTTAAAAAAGCTGAGTTCCTTAAACTTTTTTTTGCTTTCTCCGTAGGGGCTGATGGAGGGCTAACACACACAGCTAATACTGTTTTATCCTGTTATCTCCCTATAGCAGTTCGTTGCAAGCTTCCATTCCTTGTGAATGCAGATTTTTTATTAGAAGGTTCTAGAAAACATCTTAAAGAGAATGAGTGGAACGCTTTTATTTTAGCGCAAGTGGCCGAAAGGCATTTTCACTGGCTTTCTCAATTAGCGTTAGATCCACAACGAAAAAAAGGTATTTTAAATATATTGGGACCACCTCAGCTGGAAGGCGTCGATCCGAAAATAGCAAATGCTTATGCAGCAGCTTATGAAACATCTAAAAAAAGTGTTCAATTTATTCCTTCCCATCAAGATCCCAGGCAATTGCTTACTATCGTTGGATGTCAATGGGATATCACAGGTTTTTTCAGAGCTTTTCGAGGAAAGCTTTTAAATATGCCAATATTGTCTTCTTTACTTGATGATCAATTAGAGAATCTTATTCTTTTTCGCCAAACTCATAATGTGCCCTTGGTGACCTATGAAAATCTAATTCAGTGGAGTCAATACTTAATAAACCAAACAATCTTAACTAAGCCTTTTTTAGAATTTTTCATGCAGCATTGGGATCAAGCAATACATTTTCAAACCCTTTTCCGACAAAAATGTATGCTGCCCAACGGCTATGGTTCACATAGTGTTATTATGAGTTTCTTTTTGACCAGTGAATCTTTGGTTTCTTATCCTGATTGTCTTCAAATTCCCATCTTACCAGCAGATTGCCAAACTCCTGAGCTTAAATCCTGGCTTCATAACAGAATCGGGCTGAGATATCTTTCCCCTAAAGAAATTATTCGTGGGCCCTTAGCGGCATTTGTCCGAGAGGGAAAAGTCAATGCATTAAATACTTATTCCATTCTTCAGTTTCTACACAATGCTCTGATTACCAATGATATTCAAGGAGATGAAATAAAGGCTCTTTTTCTTCAAATGCCTATTTTTTCTGGAAAAAACCGAGGAATGCGCCTAGCGAGCGAGTGTTATCTGGCTGACGCTTATCAACCTGCTTTGCCCTTAGAAAGGCTAATTACTGATGCTGATCTCTTTGTTAGCACAAGTGAATACTTAACAATAGGCGGCGATGTCAGAATATGGAAAACGCTTTTTCTTGCATTAGGAGCACGAGAGCAAGTTACGCTGAATTATCTTGCTGCTCCTTCCATTGCATTCTTGAGATCTCAAAATGTCTCCGGTTTAGATAATGCTTATTTATCCTTTATTTATGGGCATTCAAGAAGTCCTTATAAGAAAAAGAATATTACTAACGCTGATAATAAGGATCACGTTCTTCTCAACTTTGTCTATGTTCCTTTCATGAATCTTCTCCATCTTCAGGCTTATGCTCAATATTTTTGGGCAGTCGTTTTGCAGAACTGGGATACTGTTTATCAGATGTGTAAAGAGTCCAAGTACAGGCTGGGGAATAATGCTCAACAAGATTTGATAATTTCCTATCTTCAATACATGGTAAGACAAATGCCTCTTTGCCCTAGTCAGGGAGCTCCTTTGCCGGGAAGAGAATTATATGCTCCCCAGCTAAGAGAGCTTGTTGGAACATGTTTCCCCACGGTCTATATTCCGTATGTGATAACTGATGAGCAGGCGAAGTTTTTTGGGTTTAAAATGGTTGTCGATCCCTACCATTGTTTAACTATTTTCGAGCAGATGCGTCTTGAACAAAAACCTGATATGCCTAGATATTCCCAGCTGATGGAGCATTTAATCAAAGGGTTTGACGATCTGGATGATCTCCAAAAAAGAGAATTTCGCAATCAGCCCAAATATATCATCGCTGAGGATGGCAGTTGGCAGCTCTGTCACGCGAATTTGAAGTGCTCTCTTGCCTCGGGGACAACACAGCGATTCGATCGGAAAGATCGTGTCAAAATTGTTCTTCCGTTAGATATGATGAAACGGCTAGCTGATATCATGGGCTTTAGTGTTATTTCTCCTGCTAAGCCCCTTATAGAAGAAGAAAAAGAGGACGAGACATACACATTAGAGCTGCATAAAAAACTTCCACTAATTGCTCTTTGTGAATCTTTGCAAATGCAAAAAGATCCCCAAGCAGTTTTGCGTGAGCTTGTCCTTCTTGCACATCCTTTGAAAGTTTTTCATGCTCGTAGAATACAACTTTCCTCGGATCTTAACGATGCAGCGGACAGTGCTTGTGTAGAAGGCAAAATTTATTACAAAAAAAATTGTTCGGAGAGAAAAAGCAAAGTAGGTCGGGAGCTTTGCGGATATTTCCATCTTAGCACTGGAATGCAATCTTTAATGCCAGAGATTTTAGGTTTAAAAGAAACATCGATAACTGGAAAAAGTCAAGGTGTTTTAGAATTTTTGCAAGAAAGGGGCATTTCTGTCGCCCTTTGGCGGCAGTTAGAAGCGGATTATAAAGTTTTCAGGGAAGAAGCTAAAAAAGCTTCAGAGCCTTCAAAGCCTGAGGAAAAAAAATCGGCCGAGGTGCCTCTTACAGCTCCTAAAGTAGAAGCGATTGTACCTCAGCAGACTCCTGAGCAACCTGCTAAAGGACTACAAGTGCCGCTTTCTGCAGCTCCTGTTCAAAATCCAGAACAGCCTATAGCTACAGATGTGCAAGTAACAGCTCCGGAACCTACATTTCGTCCGGCTATAGCTCCTGATGGAATCAACTATGGAGCCATTGAGCTGCGTCGGCTCAAACCTGATCAGGGACAAGAGCAAAAAGGACAACCTGAGCATCCGAAATCCCATGGGCAGGTGCATCAACATCAGCGTTCTGAAAGAACCAAGAAAGAGGCCCAAGATACAAAACCTATTGGCCATTGGGGCGAACAGTTTATCTACAACTATTTGGTCTACAAGTATAAAAATCACAATAATGCCAAGAATAAAACGAAGCTCTATTTTGTCCGAGTAGAAGAGACTGAGCAAGGTACCAAAATCTTTTGTCTGGATGATAAAAAGGAAGAATTAATTGTCAGATTAGTTTGGCTGAATCCTGACGTTACAACAGATTCGTATGAACAGAGAGATATCGATTTAGCTTGGATAAAGGGGGATAAGATCGTCAAGCAACGGTGGATTGAAGTGAAAACAAGTGTTGACAATCGAGTGCATTTCTTTCTCTCAGGAAAAGAATGGGGCTTTATGAATGCTCATTTGCAAGAATATCGCATTTATCACGTCGCTAATTTTGATCCTAAAAATGCAAATCTGAAACCTATTGTAACAAAAATCAAAAACCTATTTTCTAGCGGTTTGCGGGCTCTTAATAGTACAGAATTTGTCGGCTCAACCTAAGTTATTTCTTTAATAGACGCAAGCTATTGAGGCCGACGAGGACGGTGCCGCCTTCGTGGAGGATTACGGCAATCCAAAGGGGAACCCAGCCTAGGAGGGCCGGAGTCGTGGCAAAGAGGATAACGCTGAGGGCCAGCGTGATATTCTCGCGGAGAATGCGCTGGGTCTGCTGAGCTTTTTTATAGAGCCAGCTGAGGAGTGAGATGTCGTCGTTGATGAAGATAATATCGGAAGCGTCGACGGCTGTCGCGCTGCCAATTTTTCCCATCGAAATTCCTACAGTAGCACGGGCAAGAGCAGGAGCGTCGTTGATGCCGTCGCCAACCATCATGAGAGGAGCCTCTTCAACAAGCTCTGTCACTTTTTTCAGTTTATCTTCAGGGCGCAGATCTGCAGAGACTTCTGTGATCCCGAGCTGGCTTGCGACGGTGTGGGCGCTGGCTTGATGATCTCCCGTCAGCATGATCACCCGTAAATTTTGCTTTTTGAGCTCTGAGATGACCTTGGGGGCTTCGTTTCTTAAAGTATCGGTGAAATAGAAGGCAAAGAGCGAGCCTTGGACCCACAGATAGGTGGCGATGGTTTCAGTGAGAGGGATTTTTTCTTGAGACTTTTCTTGGATGAATTCTTTTTGACCAATGACCGCAGGATGGGAACCGATAGTGCCTTCCAGGCCATAGCCTGCGATGGAGCGGAAATTTTCGACGGGGAGCGTTTGAATGTTTTTCGATTTGGCGTAGTCGGTGAGAGCTTCTGCAATGGGATGCACTGCATGCCGCTCCAAGGAAGCTGCAATGGCTATCGCAAGGCTGCTATCCAGGGGGGAGCCGGCGATTTGCTGGATGCCGGTGCAAGTGAGTTTCCCTGTGGTGAGGGTGCCGGTTTTATCGAGGGCAATGGTGGTGCAGTTAGCGACGGCATCCAAGGTAATGCCGCCCTTAGGCAAAATGCCCCGGCGTGCGCAGCTGCTAATCGCACTGAGATAGGCGGTCGGAGTCGCCAAAATCAATGCGCAAGGAGAGGCGGCTATGAGAAAGGCAAGGGCGCGGTAGATTCCTCCTTCCGGACCTAAATAGGGAAGGCCCCAGAAGAGCGGAAGGGCGATCGCGAAACAGAGGGATAGAAGGATGATAGTCGTGGCGTAATATTTGCCAAAACGGTCGAGAAATTGCTCGACTTTAGGCTTTGAATCTTGAGCTTGTGTGATGAGCTTGATGATGCGGCTGACGGTGGAATCTCCGCTAGTACGGGTGACGCGGATCGTTAATGTTCCATCGAGGTTGCCGGCTCCAGCAGGGACCTCATCGCCGATGGCTTTGGCGATCGGCTGGCTTTCTCCGGTGAGGTGGACGAGGTTCACATAAGACCTGCCTTCGATGACTTGACCATCGAGAGGAATAATTTCTCCGGCCTTCACAAGGATGCAGGCTCCTGTGGTGATTTCTCCTAAAGCTTTTTGGTAGATCACTCCATCCTCGCCGATAATCCACGCGACGCGGGGAGAGAGTTTATGCAGGCTTAAAACACTGCTGCGGGTTTTTTGAGTGACCATATTTTCCATGGAAGCCGAAAGCTCGAACAACACCAGAAGAAGGGCGCCTTCGAGCTCGCTTCCGATGATCACCGAGAGAAAAGCGGCCAGTGTCATGAGAACATCGATATTGATCTCAAAGTTGGAAAGGTCCTTCAGCGCATTAATGAGGGCAGGAGTTCCTACCAAGAAATAAACGGCGGTCAGCAAAAAAAGAGAAGTAGGAGAGGAATAGAAGGAAAACACAAAGGAGCAAGCCAGCAGAAGCCCTGCAAAAAGAGCGGTGCGGAAAGGGAGGTTTTTACCCCATTTGCGCGAGCGAGGGGTAAGAAAAGGAGAGACCGTCTCTTCTCGATTGGAAGCAAAGAACTCATCAAACGAATAAGGAGCGCTCATGAGAATATTATAGATTTAAGGAAGTAAACTGCGCCAGCAGTAAAAGCCACGACCGCGAGGTTCCAAATGACAGCTTCGAGGCAGCGGTTTTTTTCAAGTTTCGCCACGATGAAGGCAGCGGTTGCTACTGTCAGGACAGTGGCAACAAGGGGAGAAAAAAGAAAATATCCTCCCGCGAAAAGGACTGTCGCAAAGGCGACGCCCAGGCCTGCGCCGACGCTTTGTTTGAGGGGATGTTCGTAGACTTCAAGGGCAAGCCCCATTTCCTCTTCCAGCATGATATGGAGCAGCCGATTATCATCGGCCATCAGCACAGTGACGACTTCATCCAGAAGTTTACCGGTCAGCCCTTTGGCTTGATAGAGGGCGGCGAGCTCTTCTTTTTCTTGCTCGCGCTCATGTTCGATTTCCCATCTTTCTTCTTCGATGAGGCGATGGAGCCGCTCGAGGCGCGCCCAACCTAAAAGAGCGCTCCGCCCCATCTTCCATATCAAAAGTCCTGCGGCAAAAAGAAAGTAAAGCTTAGGCTGAGCCGGGAACAAAATCCAGAGGACAATCAGACAGACAGCCGTATCGCGGGCGGCGTCGGCTGCAGCTGCTTGATGGCCTGAAATTTCTGTCCCATGGATTTCTGCAGAAGCCAGCGCTCCCTTGGCGCGGGCGGCTTTGAGATGCTCAAGGACAGACTTGCCTTCAAAATGATCGGTTTTCATTTTTTTAAGAGTTCAGTTAAAAGCCGGCACATATCCAGGTGGTCTTTTACGGCCATCACTTCTCGGGTCGAGTGCATCGAGAAGATCGCGCAGCCGATATCGACCGTCGGTATGCCCATCGTATGAGCAAAGATGGGGCCGATCGTGCTGCCGCCGGAGAAGTTTGCATGCGAAGCGAAAGATTGGTAAGAAAGTTTGGCTTTACGGCAGGCCGATACTATAGGTGCTGCTGTTTTAGCATCGGTCACATATTTTTTATCGGCATTGTACTTCACGGCAATCCCTCCCCCTGGAAGGAGCTGATGCTGCGGGTCGTATTTTTTTGAGTGGTTGGGATTATAGGCATGGGCCACATCGACAGAGACGCATAGCGACTGGGTTTTCATGCAGATGAAGTCTTCTTCCGATTGTTTATAAAATGCTTGGATCCGTTTCAGCACATCTTCCATGAAAGTCGAGGCTGCGCCGTCGGCTGTACGGGAACCGATTTCTTCGGCATCCCACAGGATAGCGATTTGAAGCGCGTCGCTTTTAGGAGCCTCTGTAAATGCGCTGATACAAGCATGAGAAGAAGAGAGGTTGTCCAGGCGATAGGAGGCAAGCATTTCACGGGATGTTCCTAAAAAGCGGGCTCTTTCAAGGGGGACTAAGAAGAGATCGAAAGAAAGAAGCTCGTGGAAGGGGACATGTTTCTTGAGCAGCGGCTCGAGGAGGTTCTTTTTATCTTTATTCAGTGTGAAAATCGGACGGAGATGGTCTTGCTTGTCGATCATCAGACCTTTGTCATTGACTTCGCGGTCGAGATGGATCGCGAGCTGCGGAATGAAAAGAGGCGCTTCTTCCAGGAAGACCAGTTTTTCATGGGTTTTGCCTTGCCGGTCTTCAAAAACAATTCTGCCTGCAATCGCCAGATCCCGGTTATACCAAGAGCTCAGAAGAGGGCCACCGTAGATTTCGGTTTCTAGAAGATGCATCGGCTCGACAACGAGTTCGGGATTGGGTTTGAGTTTGAGGGCAGGGCTGTCAGTATGGGCAGCAAGGATCGTCATTTTTTCAGGAGGCTTGGATGGAAGCGAGAAGGCGCAAATCGATCCGCCGCGCTGGACGTAGTACCGCTTATTTTTTTCCAGCTTCCACTTTTGTCCTTCTTCCAGCTCTTTGACGCCGGAGGAAGATAGCCGTTTTGCAGACTGCTGCGCCGCATGCCAGGCTGTCGGTGATCGATCTAAAAACTGAAAGAAATCTTCTAAAAGCGGGGACATAATTCTTTGACTCCATTGAGATATTTATGCAGAACCAATGGAAGCTCGACAGAACCGTCCGGCCGTTGATTGTTCTCCAGGAGCGCGACCATCAGCCGGGAGGTAGCGAGTCCAGATCCATTCAACGTATACACGAACTCGGGTTTTCCTTCTCCATGCTTATAACGTGTCATGGAGCGGCGGGACTGAAAATCGCCGCAATTAGAGATGGAAGACACCTCGTAATACCGGTTCTGGCCGGGGAGCCAGACCTCGACATCGATCGTTTTCATGGCCGCAAATGACATATCTCCGGTGACGAGGAGCATGTTGCGGTAATGGATGTTGAGCCCCTGCAAGATGGTCTCAGCGCTCTGGACCATTTGCTGGAACATCGTTTCACTTTGCTCCGGCGTTGTGAAGGCAAACATCTCGACTTTGTTGAACTGGTGCATCCGGATAAGGCCCCGCTCTTGGCTGCCGGCGGCACCCGCTTCGCGGCGGAAGCAAGGGGTATAGGCGGCATACCGTTTGGGAAGCTCTTCTGCAGAGAAGATCTCGTCGATATGCAGGCCATTGAGCACGGTCTCGGAAGTCGGAATGAGATAAAGATGATAGTCATCGTCTTTGATTTTGAAGAGCTGATGCTCAAACTTGGGAAGCTGGCCGGAGGCATACATGGTTTCAGGGCGGATCAGATGCGGCGGCATCCACATTTCAAAACCATTTTCAATATGGATGTCGAGCATGTAGTTGATCAGCGCCCATTCGAGCCGGGCGCCCATATTGCAGTAAGCGGGCCATCCGCTGCCGGAAGTTTTAGCAGCGCGCTTAAAGTCAAAGAGTTTAAGTTTTTCGTTGAGCTCGACGTGATTCTTAAAGGGGAAGTCGAATTCCCTTTTTTCACCCCAAGTTTTGATACAGACATTTTCTTTAGGATCTAAGGAGACTTTGGCTTCCTCGCAGGGGATGTTGGGCAGAGCAGCGAGCTTGTGGGTGAGTTCTTTTTCGAGCTCTGTTCTTAGGTGATTTAGCTGGGCGACTTTATCCCCCAGTCCTGTCACTTCTTGCATGACGCCGGCAACATCTTCGCCGCGTCTTTTCCTCTCACCGATTTCTTTAGAGAGGCTATTGCGTTTCGCTTGCAGCTGTTCGAGCTCGCCAATCACCTGCCGGATCTTCTCATCCAAGACGAGCAGGGATTCTACATGAATATCGGGATCTTTTGTCTTGAGTTTAGTTTCGAGGGTCTTAGGATCTTTGCGTAACAGTTTGATATCTAACATAATTTTCTCAATGAAATTCTATTCATCTTAGGTGCAAATATTGTTAAAGTCAACGAGACTTGGGTAGTTGTGAAGCTTACTACAGGAGCTCAAGAGCTCTTCTTCAAATTAAAAGTTTACATAGAAGAGAGATTTTATCTATTAAAATTTAGTTTGCATGGAGATCTCTTGCTAAGATATGCCTTTCGTTGCCAAGATCTCTTTTTTATGGTAATCTTATAGAAATTACAAAAAATTATTTATGAAGACACATTCGTACCCTAAAGCTCAAAATCCTCTTTTACTCCGTTTTCACCGTTTGATCGATGCTTTTGCCAAGTCGGACGATGAGAGGGACTTTTATCTGGACCGTGTAGAGGGATTTATCCTCTATATGGATCTCGATAAAGGGCAGAAAGAACTCGATGATTTTACCCAGGATCTCGAGCAGCATGCTGATCGATATGCTCAGCTTCCGAAGATGACATTCTATGAGACGAAGAAGTTCATGGAAGGGTTTGTCAACGAAAAAGTTTACGATATCGACACGAAAGAAAAGCTTTTAGACGTCATCCAATCGAAAGAGGCCCGGGAAAATTTTCTTGAGTTCATCTATGACCACCTCACCGAACTTGAGAAATGGCAGCAATACTATGTCGAGCGGATGCGCATCCGGATTATCGAGTGGCTCAGATTGCAGGAATTTGTCTTTGTTTTCGAAGAAGATCTCGATCTGCCTAAAATGGTCATGGAAAAAGTCAAACAGCAGCTGTTTGACGCCAAAGTCGGAAAAGATGTGGCCCAAGCGCGCGAAGCGCTGGCTCAGAAAGCCAAAACTTATTATTCCAACGAAGCTCTCAATCCTCGTCCTAAACGGGGTCGTCCACCTAAACAACAGGTGAAAGTGGAAGTAGAGCCGCAGCTGACAGGCGATATTTATACAACCGTTCCGCCTGCCTGCAGAATGTTCCTATACCTGCCCGATATCACGAGCGCATCAGCAGTCACCTTCTCTTCTCGTTATGGCACCGAAGCCGAGCTTCTGGCCAGCTTGCGGGGTACCACACGTGTTAAAGTCGACACAAGGCTCGAAGCGCTGTCGCAGCGTTTGGAATCTCTCCGCCAACTTTCCAGCAGGCTTGCGGGCATTGAGGACATTGTCGGCGAAAGGGAACAAAAAATGTTCAAAGCTGTGGCTCAGCAAGAGCCTACGCCGGTCGAGGAAGAAGAAACTCCCAAGAAGAGAGGTATTCTCGATGTGGTGAAAGGTTTCCTGCCGCGGCGTAAAGAGAAAAAAGCGGCTGAAGAAACACCACCTCCAGCTCCTGCACCGAAAAAAGTAACCCCGATCCAATCGAAAAAGAAAAAATGACAGCTACATTGATCGATACAGATAAAACCCTGGCCCTGAAAACTCTCGAGACCATGTATTTGACGCGCTTTATGGATGACAAGTGCTTCAAATTGTCACGCCAAAATAAAGGCGGAACCTTTCAACTTTCCGTGGCCGGCCATGAGCTCATCGGTACCCTTTCTGCTCTCCATTTAATTCCCGGTAAAGACTGGGGCCTCCCTTATTACCGCGACCGTGCTTTTGCTATTGGGATCGGCTCTTCTTTGACCGATCTTTTAGGAGCTTTTTTAGCTCGTGAAGTACCGCATCATTCCGGCGGACGGATGATGCCCGAGCACTTTGTCCACCAAGAGCTCCGCCTCCCTTGCCAATCCAGCTGCGTCGGCACGCAATTTCTTCAAGCCGTCGGAGTCGCCAAGGGCGTTCAATTCCATGACAGGGATGAAGTCGTCTATGTCTCTGGAGGGGATGGATCAACCTCTCAAGGCGATTTCCACGAAGCTCTGAATTTCTCCTGCCTGCACCGTTTAGGCGTCATTTTTGTGATCCAAGACAATGGATGGGCGATTTCGGTGCCTTCCAAAGACCAAACCGCCGGAGGAACCATTGCTAAAATGGCCCGCGGCTATGAAGGTTTAGATGTCTTTGAGATTGACGGATGTGATTTTGAACAAACTTCTCAAGCTCTTCGCGCTGCCGTTGATAAAGCCCGCCGCAAAGAAGGACCCAGCTTGATTGTCGCCAAAGTGCCGCGCATGGGGGCTCATAGCAACAGCGACGACCCTCTGAAATACCAAGATCCTGAATGCAGCGCCGCTGAAAAAGCTAAAGATCCGATTCCGCGCCTCGAAAAGTGGATCGTGGAAATGGGACTCGCAACGCAGAGCGAAATCGAAGAGATGAAGAAAATCGCATTTGCGCAGATTGAAATGGCCGCCACAGAAGCCGAACAAATTCCTTTCCCTGAGAAGTCCACTGCTGCTGATAAAGTGTTTGCCCCTACTCCCGAGATTGAACTCAAAGAAGAGGGATTTGCGACCCTAGGAGAATCGATCGTCATGGTCGACGCCCTCAATCACGCCCTAGACGAGGAGATGAAAAAAGACCCTAAAATTGTCGTTTTCGGCGAAGATGTCGCTCACGGCAAAGGCGGTGTTTTTGGAGTAACACGAGGTCTGACAGCGAAGCATGGCGTCGAAAGATGTTTTAATTCTCCGCTTGCCGAATCGAGTATCATTGGGATTTCCTTAGGCATGTCGCTCGTTGACGGCATTAAACCCGTCGTTGAGATCCAATTTGCCGATTACCTTTGGCCTGGCATCAATCAACTCTTCAACGAAATCGCCAGTTTCTATTACCGAGCCAATGGCGAAATGAACTGCCCTGTGGTGATCCGTATGCCTTATGGTGGATATATCCAGGGAGGCCCTTACCATTCACAAAGTATTGAGGCATTTTTAGCCCACTGCCCCGGCCTTAAAATTGTCATCCCGAGCAATACCGCCGATGCGAAAAGGCTCCTGAAATCCGCCATCCGCGATCCTAATCCTGTCGTCTTTTTAGAACATAAAGGGCTCTACCGGCAAAGGGTTTTCTGTGCACGGCCTGAGCCTGCCGAAGAAGAACTTCTTCCTTTGGGCAAAGCTAAAATCGTCCGGGAAGGATCGGATGTGACATTTGTAGGATGGGGCATGATGGTGGTCATGGCTTCTGAAGTCGCTGAAACGCTCTCTCAAGAAGGGATTCACGTCGAGCTCATCGACCTTCGCACGATCGCTCCCTTAGATATCGAGACAGTTTTAACTTCGGTGAAGAAAACGGGTAAGCTTGTCGTGGCTCACGAAGCTGCTAAAAATAGCGGATTTGGGGCAGAAATCGCCGCCCGTGTGACCGAGCATGCGTTTCAATATCTGGATGCGCCTATCGTCCGCGTCGCGGGGAAAGATTGCGCTGTTCCATATTGCAAAGCTCTGGAAGATGAAGTACTGCCGCAAAAGCACGATCTCGAGAAAGCTCTTCGCAATCTCGCACTTTATTAACTAGCTCTGTGGCTGAAGAAGCCGTTACGGACGCCTTTGACAGCTGTTTTAACCAAAACAGACGGTTCAATTTGGTAGAGCTGGCTGATAGCAAGAGGGACTCCCACACCCGTTAAGGCTTTTTCTCCAACATATCGAACAAGGCTATCTTTCCAAGATTTAGTTTGAGCGTGACTTGCTGTCACAGAAATAGTTTTTGTCAGGATAGGTTGTAATTCATCCAGGAGCTTAGTCCATTCTTCATCGACATTCGGTTTTTGATTTTTGATGTGAGCAAGGCCCGTCGTTAATTTCTGCATAAAAGCCCAGAACAGAATGTCTTTATAGTCATTCATTTTTCCCTGCACGAGCGCAATTTCTTCTTTGGAGATTTTAAATTCTAATCCCAGTGCGTTGAAAGAAAGATCTCCTTTCGAGCTGGCTGCAAGAGTTAAATAATGTGTCAGGATGAACCTATAAAAGCTTTCTGTCAGATGAGAAGAGAAAATGGAAAGGATATCGCCTACCAATGCAAGGCCCACTTTAATGAGGGCGACGATAATTGGATGTTTTCCTTCTCCGAGGATTTCCTCAAGATTTTTTAAAAGGACGCCTAAGTTTCCTTCGATCTGGATTTGGGAAGATCTTTTGAAATCTTCAAAGGAATCAAACCCGCACTGTTTTAAAAGCTCTTGCTTTTTGTTCGCGGAAGGCTTTTTCTCCGTTTCTGCGACAGCGTGGATCAGCTCGCGGAGTGTTCGCACGAGTGTGGCTGTAGCTTTATTGCCATTTTCTTCTGTCAGCGCAGGCGAGATGACTTTATTCACTAAAGTATCGTAGGTCTCCTCATCCAGTTTTAGAGGTTGATGCAGGGCTTCTTTAATCAAAGACGTGACTTTCTGAGCGAAGGGGAGTTTTACTTGTTCAAAAAAGAGTTCCAAGTAATAACCGAGCCCATTGATCGTGCTGGGGGTAAGAGGAGTTTCAATCGCTCTTTTTAAGCTGAATGATTTCAGAGAATCGGCAAGAAGGCGATCACAAAAATCGGTCGGCAGCATGGCAATTTCAAAAGCTTTAGCAGCCACGCTGGGCATTTGCCGCGCGACTTCTAAGCTTTTTGCAGCTACGCTCTTCACAGTAGACCATGAAGGTGTATAGGCGTAAACCGTGGATGCAACAAGGGATGAAAATCTCTGAATTAAACTAGTCATGATTGTCTTCTATTATTTACTATTTTTATAAGTTAATTTTAACATATTAATAATTTATTTTCTATATATCACATTAATTTTTAACTAATTAAAATAATTATTACGATTAATGTGGTAAAAACTATATAAATTTTTTTTGATAAACGAGTTTGTGTAAATTAGAGACGGAGAGAAGGTATATAACTCTTTGATTTTAAATCGCTTAACTAAAATCCAGAGAGAGCTGCGTGGGAGGCTTTTTAAGTTTGCGCCGATGGACACGAGCTTTTTTCATAGAGGGTGTAGAGTTTTTCAGCAGTTTTTGATTCAGGCAACTGAATTTCACGATTTTATTTTCCAGCGTTGTATATTGCCGGGAGGATTTTTGCCACAGGGAGTATTTGTCATCCTCATTCATGCTGTTATTGATGCGGAGAAGCTCATTGAGAAGGATTTCTTGCTGATGCTCTAAATCAGCGCATTCTCCATTTTCTTCCTCGCAGTCTTTCAGAAGTGTAGCATTCTTAATCAGCTCATCGAGCTTTCTTTCGATTTCACATAAAACTTCTATAGATGTCATCCCGCCCTCCTTGGATGTCATAAAATTCGTTCTACATGGAGGCAGAAAAAAGTGTCAAATAATTTTTTTAAAAAATAACAGCTCTGCTGATGCTTTCTTGAAAAGCGATCGAGGTTTCGATTTGATATCCCAATTGGAGCAGCTTTTGATAGATGATGTCCAAAGCAAGCTCAGGACAGTTGCATTCTTGCGACAGATGAGCGAGATGGATGTGCTTGAGATCGGGATGGACGACGGCCTCTAAGAGCTCGGCGCATTGTTCGTTCGATAGATGTCCTTGACGGCTTAAAACACGCTGTTTGTAGATGGGGGGGCGGCTGCAGGCATGGACCATGGAAGGTTGATGATTGGCTTCGATATAGAGATAGTCGCAGTTTTGTAAATGGTTTTTAACGAGGGTTGTTGCAAAGCCTAAATCGGTGCAGAATCCTGTTTTAATCTGTCCTGTGCGTATTGTGAAGGCGACAGGATCTAAAGTGTCATGCTGAATGCTGAACGGATGGACTTCGATATCGCCAAATTCAAAGGTTTCACCTGTGGAGAAGATTTTGAATCTCGGCGCCTCGCCTAAAATTTCCACGATGGCTTTGGCCGTATCGCTATTGGCAAAGACGGGGATTCGGTATCGAAGCGCTAGAGAAGAGAGTCCTTTGATATGATCGGTGTGCTCATGGGTGATTAAAATCGCATCGATATCACGGAGGTCCACTCCAATTTCATCGAGTCTTTCGGCCACGGTTTTTGCCGAAATCCCGGCGTCAATGAGGATGCGGGTATTTTTAGTGCCAAAAAAAATGGCGTTTCCTTTCGATCCCGAAGCTAAAGGACAAAAACCTTGCATAGTGGCCAGAATTATTGAGGATCTTCGTTTTCTGGTGAAGCGGAAAAGATCCTTTTTCTTTTTTTCCAAGAGATAAAAATGCAGCCGGTTCCGACGAGTCCGAAAACGGTCGAGACGAAGAAGGGATTGAGGGGCGCGGGTTCTTCTTCGAGCTCCAACGCAATTTCTTGATCAAGGGCGTCGACTTCGTCGGAGAAACTCGGGACAAGGTTGTAAAAAACAGCAATAAGGGCAAAGACGAGTAAAATGCAGCCCAGGACTTTTAAACGCCTGATGAGCTGTTTTTCGAGTTGAGGCTTATCTTTATTCGGCAGATTCACTGGACCCCTCTACCAACACTCGACGAGGCTTACTTCCTTCTTGGGGTGAAATCACCCCGCGGGCTTCGAGCTCATCCATTAAGCTGGCAGCTCTTGCATAGCCAATTTTCAATTTTCTTTGCAAGAATGTGGTGGAGGCGGTTTGAGTTTCAATGACAATTGCTTTGGCTTCTTCGTATAAACTATCTTTAGGCCCTTCTTCCTCTTCTCCCGTTAGAAGTTCAGAGGCCATCGCATCAAAGGATTGGATGAGATAGTTAGGGGAAGCTTGGTCGCAGATGAAGGAGACGACGCGGTTAATATCTTCATCGCTGACGTAAGCTCCCTGAGCACGCATGAGATGCGAGGTTCCCGGGGGTAAAAAGAGCATATCGCCATTGCCTAGCAGGCTTTCCGCGCCGTTTTCATCGAGAATGATCTGCGAGTTGACGCGGCTGGCGACCTTAAAGGCGATGCGGGTCGGGAAGTTAGCCTTGATCAGGCCGGTGATCACTTCCCGCGACGGACGCTGTGTGGCCAAAATCAAGTGGATGCCCACCGCACGGGCCATCTGAGCAATCCTGGCGATCGGCGTCTCCAAATCAGAACTCGAGGCCATCATGAGGTCGGCAAACTCATCGATGATCCCCACAATGGAAGGCATGTGTTCAGGGATCGGGATGCTCAGCGATGATTCGAGTTCTTTATTAATAGTCCTGGAATTAAACGCCGAGATGTTGCGCAGTCCGAGCTGTTTGAGGATGTCGTACCGGATCTGCATCTCTTTGACCATCCAGTTGAGCGCTGCATAGGCGCCGTGGGGTTCTGTGATGACAGGTGCAATGAGGTGCGGAAGAGCGCTGTAGGGGGTCAATTCGACTTTTTTCGGGTCGATCATGATGAGCTTGATCTCATCAGGGCGGGCATTCATCAAGATCGACATGATGATCGTATTGATGCAGACCGATTTTCCTGAACCCGTGGCCCCGGCGATCAAACAGTGGGGCATCTTGGCGAGATCGCTCATGACATTTTCACCGGTGACCGATTTGCCCAAAATAATCGGCACTTGGAACTTTTTAGAGCCCTGCTGATAGTTGAGGAGCATCTCTTTAAAGCTGACTTCTTGAGGGAAAGGAGACGGGATCTCGATACCGACGGCAGCTTTACCTGGAATCGGAGCGATGATGCGGATCGACTTGGCTTGCAAATTGAGGGCGATATCGTTTTCGAGCGCCGTAATTTTTTGGACTTTGACTCCCACTGCCGGATGGATTTCAAAAGAAGTGATCGTCGGTCCGCAGTTGATATCCCCGACTTTTGCTTCAATGCCAAAGCTCATCAAGGATTCTTCGAGGATCTCGGCTTGCCGTCGGAGCTCTTTTTTCAGCTGCGGCTGGTCGACTTTCTTAGGATTGGTCAGCAGGGAGGGAGGAGGAATTTCATAACCCGAAAAGCTCCCCTTGGGCGGCTTTGCAGTTTGTTTTTTCTCCGCTTTTTCCTCTTTTTCATTCAAGGTCCGGATCCGGATCTCCGGGGACTTTTCCAATTTTTCTAGAGGCGGCACCGTGGTTGCAGCAATTTTTTGGGACAGCTTTTTCTCGATCTGCTCGGGTTGCAAGAACACCGGTTCTTCTTCCTCTTTCTTGGACTTGCGAGAGATGCCTTGAATGACATCCAAAATGCTGATTTCGGTCAAAAATAGAAAAGATAAGATCCCCGTGAGGGTAAAAGTAATGCCAATCCCGAGATCGCTGAGGACATGTTGCAGGTTGAAGCTCGGAAGATCGCGGTAGAGAAAATAGACAGGAACGCCGCCAAGATTGTGACGCACGGTATGCCGGACAAAGGGGAGTTCTAGGGTGATCGATTCTGTCAGGATCTTATGTCGGAGAGCTCCGGGGATAAATACCCCCTTTTCAGCAAAGAGATTGAGCAAAATCGAACAGGAAAAGGCGAGCAAAGAAAGATAAAAAATCTTCGACTTTAAACGAGGGATTTCTCCCTGCAGTAGCAGCTTCCAGCCTACCCATCCGACAAAACCCAGGATCAGGTAAACCGTCAGTCCAAAAAGGTACATCAAGGTCCAGGCGTATCCATGGCCGAGCATGCCCATCCAATTTGTCGTTTGGTTGTCGACGTCGTAGCTAAACAGGCAAACGACGGACAAAAGGGTGATGACGAGGAGCAAAAGCCCCTTCAGTTCTGGGTGGGACGAAGAAGGCGCCTCTTTTTTAGCCATATAGGTATACACTTAGCAGAATTCCAGCAATCAAGCAATATCCTGCAAAAAACATCAGCTTTCCTCTTTGCAGGAGTGGTATTGCAAATCTCACGGCGGCAAATCCCATTAGAGCCGCAGCTCCAAAGCCGATCAAGCAATGGGGCAGTGGAACTGTTGCCAGGGAAGGCTTGGCTTTGAGCAGTTCTAAGAAGGTGCCACCGGCAACCGCAGGAAGCGAGAGCAGGAATGAGAACCTGACAGCCTCAAACGGAGTCGCTCCTCGCCAAAGCCCAGCCCCCATCGTCGCTGCGCTTCGGGAGATCCCGGGGATCAAGGCAACACCTTGGAAAGTTCCAATCCAAAGAGCATCTTTCAGAGAGATTTCAGATTTGGTTGTTTTTTTGAAAAGAGTTGCAGCAAATAAAATTCCCGCCGTTCCTATCAAGCAAAACCCTAGATACTCGGGTTTCGATAAGGCTTCTCGGAGAGGCTTAAGCAGAAAATAAAAGGGGATTAGAGGCAACAAAGCGACCGCAAAGGGAACCATCCGCCTTGGATGGTACAGCAAGAGATCGATAAGGTCTTGGCGGAAATAAATCACCAATGCAAGCACGGTCCCGAGATGGCAACAGAGATCGAAGATCACCGTCTCTTCTCCCGTTGGGAGGCTAAAGAATGTCTTGTAAATTTTGAGATGAGCAGAAGAACTAACAGGAAAAAATTCAGTGATCCCTTGAATCAGTCCCAAAAGCAACGCATGCAGCCAGCTCATCAGCAATCCTAGGATAATGAATAGAAAAATGACTTGAAAATGGGGCGATCGACGGGGCTCGAACCCGCGACAACCGGATCCACAATCCGGTGCTCTAACCAACTGAGCTACGATCGCCGCTAAACGAGTCGCTAGTTTAAACGAGAGCCTTCTTTCCGTCAAACAGACGATTTGTCAAAATTAATTTTAAAAATAGGATCTAAACTTTCTTTCGAATAAGATAGGGGTATTTCAAAAGGAATTTTATGGTAGCACTAACTTTCCCTCCTCAGGCACTGAAAGATCTCAGTCCTTTTGGCATTACGAGTCCCACACAAACGAGAGCATTTCTGCTGGCTCTGCAGCGAGCAGCTGTCGCAGCTGGCAGTGTCTTTTTACTGTGGCGCTATAAGTCGGAATTATTCAATAGTATGCCCTGCCTTCCGATGCAGGAACGCTCTTATTTGTTGATTTTACCAGTTGTGGGTTATTGCCTATCTGCCCCTGCCACCAACTTGGGGTTTGGTTCCTGCCTAATGATCAAAGGTGCGGTCAAGATCTTGACCCCGTCACAAGCGAAAACGGCGTCAACTATAGTGTGGAATGCCTTCCTGATGGCGAGTGGCTATTACCTCTTGCAGGAGGAAGGTACACAAAAACTCTACGCCCCAGTTAATCTATTAGATCGCGTCTTTGCTTATGTCGCAGACAAATATTCGGGGCCTGTTTTTGACCGCTTCTTTGACAAGGTCTAAAAAAGTTTTCAATAGGTCTTAAGAACTAAGGATTTTTTAGTTCTTTTATTCCTTAATATCTTAAACTGGCTACCAACCATTCAATAGTTGGAGAAATTTATGACAATTGCAGGCGCATTGGCCCCCTCTAGAAATTCTACGCTTCTACCTTCTGCGTATTACACAAGTAACCATTCTTCTTCAAAACCAGCCTGGCACCATACTCCAACAGTGCGAAGACAACTTTTCCAGGGATTAGCTTTGCTCAGTGGTGTGTCGTTAGTCAGAGCGGGGTATGTGGGGTACACGCAATCCGTTAAAAATATTTCCTTTTACAGTCTTTTAGGAGTTGCTGCTCTCAGTTTTATTGCAGCTTTGCGTTGTTTGCCTTTTTCGAAGAATACGGATGATTATGCTGTTGCAAAACAGCTGCGCCAAAGGGCAATTCAAGAAATAGAATCTTCCCCTGATCTCAAATTTTCTGAATTCTTACGCAAATATAAGGGGCTTCTAGATAGGAGTATTCTAGAGCCTTCTGATGCGAAGGGTCTTTTGGAAAGAGATGTCATGCAGCTCGATTATGTCCCTTTTATGGATAAACATGCGGGTGGGGATTTAGTTCGTAAAGAAAAGATAATTGAAATTTTGAGCCATGAATGTCAAGAGCGCTTGCGTGCAAAATGCCGATTGGCATTTGCTACCGACTCCTCTAAAACGAAAGACGGCGCGGATGAAAAATTATTGAAAGATGTGCGTAATCCTAATCAAGCAGCACTGCTCGCAAAGGATTGGGATAGTTTTATTCGATCGAATAGTGTGCGTAATGTGAAAGATCCTCAAGCTCTAGAAGCACTCAAAATCCTTTTCCTTGAAAAGGCATACAAAGGCGACACTGATCATTTCAACGAAATCTATCAGTTTTCAGAAGAGGCTCAACAATTTATTCGCGCGACTTTGAGCCGTATCGAATTCGGATTATTTCTCGAGGGAAAGATGGCTTTCAATGATATGCGTTGGAGTAGAGGTTGGGAAAATATCAAAGTATGTTTAGAGCAAACCGATCCCTCTCAACAAGAAGATGCAAAACAGAAGCTGCGTCAAGGATATCTCAGCCATCTTTCTTATGAGGAGCTCAGCAGTGAGGAACGGAAAGAGATGAGGGCCGCGCTTGGAATCACCTCAGAGATGATGGAAAGCATGCAAGGCTCTGTGAGATCTGATGCCGAGAAACTCTCTTATTTAGGCGACAACGGTTTCCGACGTAAATATGGTAACAGCCCCCTCAAGAAAAAAACACTTCTTCCTGAACACGTAGATAAAATTAAAGCAGAATTACGAAAAGAACTTCCTACAAGCTCTTCTTTCTTCTCTTATGAGATTTGGGAAGATCTTAAGCTCATGGGTATCTATGATGAAATTTTTCGTGAGCGCTTCGAAAAGATAGAGTTTGCACGCTTATGGAAAGAAGAAAGATATTCCTTTTTCACGGACGAGGGCCTGAAAATATTAGGGCTAGAGGCTATCAAATCAAAACTCATCAGAGAATGGGCCGGCCTCTCCATATTCCAGATTTTAAAAAATTATCAAGATCTATTCTCAAAATATCTACAATCCTCCGATATCTTGCGCGAAGGCAAAACTTTTGCTGAGTGTGCGGAAATAGAGGTGGCTCATGCAGGTGATCTTTTCAAAGAAGTTATTCCGTATGATGTATTTAATTCAAACCGCTATCTAATTCAATTTCTTCCTATCTTATTTGCAAAAGGGCTTCTGCTTCCTTCCAGCCCAGCTCTGCGGAAACTGCTACGAAGTTTTCTGCAGGCTAACAGCAAGGAAATCCTCGAATACAGTGGCGGAGATAGAAGGTACGCAACTGTTGCAATCGATTCATGGAGAAAAATCCAAGCAATCCCAGAAATCTTCACCCCCCAAGTTAAGGGCGCTTATGAAGCAGGGTGCGCTGCTATTGTGACAGCCCGTGAAGAGTTGAAAAAAGCCAAAGAGGAAATCGGGAAAAGGAGTTATGAGCCGTCCCCAGAAAGAAAACAGCTGGAGCAAAAACTGAGCGCAGAAAGAAAGCAACTGGGAGAAGCTCAAGAGCAAGAAAGAAAGATGAGATCTGAAAGTTATACTTTTTCAAGCAGTCTCCCCGCAAAAGCGAGTCAGCTCCAAGATCATAAACAAAGAATTTACGCTCAATATTCTGCTTTAGAGGGTTTACCTCAGTTGCAAAGAAAGCTGCAATCTCAAATAGCTGAACTAGAGAAAGCGGCTGCACCCGATCCTAGTTCTCTTATTCAACTTTCACAAAGATTAAGTGAAATGCGCAGTAGCTTGCAAAAGCAAGAGCAAGCGTATGAACAGGAGCTAGAAAAGCTTCCCGAAGTTCAAGCCAAGATCCAAGCCATAGCTGAAGCTCGCAAGGCTATGGATGAGAATTCGACGGACTGGTTCAAAAAGAAAAACGCATGGGAAGAACTACAACGGCAACTTAAAGTTCATATTGCTTATAGCTGCCCAGTTCCTGAGCCTCTTGCTAAAGCTCGGCAAGAATTGGGCCAGTGCGAAGAACAGCAGGAGCGTTTGCTACAAAGCCTGGAAGTTCAAAGTCAAAAGCCCCAAGCACTCGCAGAACTTAGGAAGAAAGAACAGGCTATTGCCTCTCAAATGGAAAAATACCGAAAAGATATACCTGTTCTCGAGAGTGAATTGCCTGCTTTGCAAGCTGCTTATGATAAAGAACAAGAAGAAAATAAAGCACGCATTGCTAAGGAAAAAGATCTTCGTCGTCAGATCCAAGAGTTAGATGCATCTGTGAAGACGCTCGAAGCGAAGGCATCCAAAGATCCTGACAGAGAGAAGTTTAATAGTGAAGTCTCAAGGGCAACTCAAGCAGTTGATGAAAAGTACAAAGCTGAACTGCAAAAACAGATCACTGCCTTTATTAATAAAGTCGCACCTGAAGAGGCAGCAGCGGTATGACAAGTTATGCAGCGTATTTAGTTCCCAGGCCTATCCGAGATATTTTGAGGTTTGATCGGCAGAGCGCTGACGCTGCTTTTTTTGCTTTATCCAGAGTTACCCTAGCCGGTTTGGTTGTTTTTGCCGGCATGGCTTTCGATGAGTGGACCCAAAAGAGATTTTCTCTCTTAGCACAAAGAAACATCCTCATTTGTGCCGGTGTGTGTCTATCTTTGCCTGCAACGATCCTGAGTGCATCCTTGGCAGGAATGTGGGTAGGAGTTTCTCATTTGACTCAAAAGGTTGCTCATAGGAATTTTCTGAAAGGAGCAGGCCTCATCGTTGCATCTTATGCGAGCTTGGAACTCCATGATCGCTTCAAATGGGGTCTTTGCGAGCCTTTATTGCAGTGGAGCTTCAAGGCTGGTGTTGCTAGCTCTCGCGCCGTTTTCGAATTTTTTCAAAGGATCACTCCCAGCCCCATCCGTAAACGATTAAGCCATATTTCAGCGGTGGTCTCTTGGAATTTGCCGCCGCAACCTTTAAAAGACGTCAATCCTTTCAATGTTCGGACTCAAGAAGATGCTGAAAGAGTGGTTTTAGCTGCTCAGCGTATTGCCGCTGGGGCTTTAATCGCTTTTTTAGCCCTTCGATATACACCTATTAAAAGAACTCCTGGGAATTTCCTCTTAGCGATCGGAAGCATAGCGGGTTGTATGAGCTTGTCGATCCCTGCTTGCTTGATTGGCGGATCGGTTTTTTTCAGCTTTGGGTTAGTAGAGACGGTGAGGAAAAAGAATTGGACCCTCAGCTGTATTATACTGGTAGGCACTTACCAGACTTTTGAGTCGATGCCAGCTTATAAAGAGAAAATAGGTGCTACTCCTTTCATGCCTCATTGGTTTAACAGGATATTTCAATCTTCTCCGAATTTATTGGATAAACTCTTTGTGATCGTTGCCAAGAAATGTTCTGGAGTTGTCTTTCGGGCTCTTGCCAGAAAAAATTAGTCAAAAATCAGCTGTTTAGCATTTTTTTTGCCCTTTTCTTTAAAAACCCCCTTCCATAAAAAACCGGTTATTCATATGATATCAATGGCGCTGCCACCAACAGATCGACGGTAGCGAACAATAAAGATGTACAAACACCTACATAAAATCGGGCTTTGCAGCCTTCTTCTGATCTCTTTTTTTCAACCTCTGGCGGCAGAGGAAGCCCCCGACAATACCTATACGATTAATTTCCATGATGTCCCTGTCGTTGAGTTTATTCAGTTTGTCAGCCGGATCTCCGATGCAAATTTTATCTTTAACCATAAAGATCTGCAATTCAACATTACGTTAGCCTCCGGAAAACCGGTCACGGCCGATCATGTGGTCAAAGCTTTAGTGCAGGTGCTGCGCGCTCATGGCTTCTCCATTGCGCGGGAAGACGGATATCTCGTCATCCATAAAGGGGTGATGGAAGAGCTGGCCGGGCAAGAAAATGCCCCGCTCAGGACTTATGAGAAGTTTGCTGAGCCCGGAGCTGGAGTGCCCTTCGAACATCCTGTTGAAGAGCCTATCGCGGCCGCTTTACCTCCCGCAGCTCCTCTTCAGAGCAAACCGAAGTTTTTAGTCTACAAACTCCAGTACCATGCCGGGGATGAGATTGAAGAGACGGTCAGAAGAATTGCAGGGGATTTGGCGAGCAAGCCTGAAACTTCTCCTCAATATTTAGGAGTCTTGAAGTCGGTCCAATGGATCAAGGCGACCAACTCGCTCGTCTGCTCTGGCGACGAAGAATCTCTAGCTGCTGTCAAACAGCTGATTCAAAGCCTCGATACCGAGCTCAAACAAGTCTTTATTGAAGTGCTGGTCGTCGAAACAGCAGCCAATAAAAACCTCGACTTCGGACTTCAATGGGCTGCAGGAGCAAAATACAAAAATTCTCTCGGCATGGGAATGGGAAATTTCCCCTCCGCTACCACTCCCAATCCTTTTGCCCTCTCTTTCCAACAAGTCAATGGAAATAATCCTCCTTCAGGCCCGGGTCAAATCCCGATGGGAAGCGGCTTCGATATGGGGGTTATTGGGGACATTATCTTGCATAAGGGCAGATCTTTTGTCTCTCTCGCTTCTTTAGTCTCTGCACTCCAAGCCGATGGGGATAGCTCGATCGTCCTCAATCAAAAAATCATTACGCAGGATAATAAAAATTCTAAGATTTTTGTCGGCGATAATATTCCCTTTACGGGATCGATTGTGACGACAGTGGGGACAGGACAGCAATCGACCGCCAATGTCGAATACCGCGATATCGGTGTCAATCTCAGCATCACACCTAGACTCGGCGAGGGGGATGTTATTACTCTCGATCTGACGGAAGAGATTACAGAAGCTCTGCCGACGGGCAATTCTGTCTCCAATTCCCAGGTGACAGGGATTCAAACGACTAAAACCAACATGATGACCCATGTCCATGTACCTGATAAGCACTTCTTAGTACTCAGCGGCATGGCCCGCAACGCCCGCCGCCATCATAAAGCGGGGCTTCCTTGCCTCGGAGGGCTGCCGGTCATTGGAGCACTCTTTAGCAAAACCTCCGATGAGAACGCCAAACGGAACGTGATCATCTTTGTCCGTCCTCACATCATCCGCTCGATGGATGATTATCGGCAGCTGACTCAGCAGCAAAACGATTTCTATCGGGAGATTTCACCTCCAGGAGTTTTTGATCAAGCGATGGAACCTTTCAATCCCAAAAATTAAAGTGATGGCAGCGATGGCTGCCATCATCGAAAGATCCATTCTCCACTGGAAATCATAGAGAGCCGGAGGATGAGTTGCGACTTTGAGAATAAAATCTGTGAGTCCCTTATTCATCGCATGAAGCCATGCGCCCAGTCCAACACAATCCAAAGCAACGCCCGCTAGTAAGAATAGATAGACGATCGAGACGAGGGCTGGCAGGAAGAGATTGTAGAGAAGGCTGAGCACGGGGAACTTATGAAAATGGTAGAGGATTAAGGGTAGGGTCGCCAAATGGATGGCGCCGTTCAGGGCGAGAGACTCCCGGCAGAAGAACGATAGTAGATGGCCGTGTTGATCTAAAAGCGGCATCCGGATGACTTCTTGGAAGAGGCGGAGAGGAAAAAAGCGTGTTAGCCCCGCTCTAAATAGGGGATAGATCACTAAGATGGCTGCCGTACAGAGAAAGCTGAACTGAAATCCTAGATGGAAGATGAGAAGCGGATCTTTGACGAGTTGCACGAAGAGGGCAACGCCGAGGGCATTAAGGGCTGAAATCCTGTAGCCGCACAGCAAGGCGGTTAAATACAGCATCAGGCCGAGCCAGGCCCGTTCGATGGGCGGGGAATCGCCTAAAACAAAGGCGTAAGACGTCAGACAGATCATGAGCAAAATCGTAGCGGCATGAGGGGAAAGGATTAGGCGGAAAAGAGAACCTAGTAGAAAGGCTAAGAGCGCAAATTGAAATCCGGAGATGCCGAGCAGGTGCAGAATGCCGAGGCGGTTGAACTCGAGCGCCAGCAGCCGGTCGTCGATATCGCCCGTGAGCATCGAAAGAAGAAAAGCCTTGGTTTTACTATTGGTGAAATGCTGGGAAAGATGAGAGCGCAGTTTGTTCTTAAGCCCAAAGCGCCATTCGGCAAGCCTCGTTTTTTTAAGAGGCTCCCAGGATTCGATCTTCAGGGCATAGTGGGGGCGGCCCTTCGAGATCAGGCGGCCTGTCACCTGCAGATCCGATGAGCCTAATGGGCGAGGTTTGTTGTCGCGGAAATAAATCCGACAGGGAACATTTTTGACGGAAATTGTCGAGGAGGAAAATTCTTTCAAGACCCCTTTAAAATGGACGGATTTTGCAAAAGGAGATTGGCTATAAGAGACGGATTCGACGGCAAAGATCCCCTTTCCGCTGAGTTCTTCTTTCAGAGCGGGAAAGCTGTAGGAGTAATGGGCCCATGCGTATCCCGCTAAGCATATTAAAATGCCTGAAAGGAGCTTTTGACGATAATCATAGAGGCAGAGAGCGAGCGGAATGAAGTAGGCAAAATGAAAGGCAAGGGCAAAGGCGGTCCCTAGCAGGAATAGAATTCCATAAAAGAGGGCAGGAGCGGAGTTCCAAATGTTTTTCAACAGCTCATGAATTTACTGCTGAAATTATTTTTTAGACAGACTTTTTTCCACAGAGCTATAGATGAGGCGGGCTCCGCGCTGGCCGGTCAGATAGAAGACGAACCATTCAATCATGACGCTAATGCGGTTGCGGAATCCGATGAGATAGGCGATATGGACAAAGCACCACATCAGCCAGGCCAAGATGCCGGAGAGTTGGAGTTTGCCTACCCAAGCAATAGCCTTTCCTTTTCCAATGGTGGCAAGGCTTCCTTTATCAAAATATTTAAACGGGGGGCGCTTTTCTTTAGGCAGCTGCTTTTTGATGAGGGAAGCAACGTATTTTCCTTCTTGAATAGCGACAGGAGCGACTCCAGGAAGGGTTTTCCCATCTTTGCCCATGGCAGCAGCGGCATCGCCGATGACGAAGATTTCCGGATAGCCAGGGACAGAAAGGTCAGGCTCCACGAGGACGCGGCCTTGCCGATCGAGAGGTACTCCGAGCGTCTTGAGAAGAGGAGAGGCTTGATTCCCGGCGGCCCAGATCACGTTTTTGCAGGGATAAAAGGTCTCTTCGACTTGGACGCCGTCTTCTGTGATGTTGGTCACTTTTTTGCCCGTGATCACGCGGACGCCGAGTTTTTCTAGTTCAGCCTTGGCTTTATTGGCGAGCTTTTCGGGATACATTTGCAAAATGCGCGGCGTGGCTTCGATCAGAAAGATTTTAGATTTCTCGGGCTTGATACGTCGGAAATTTTTGAACATGGTCTTATGAGCAATCTCAGAGATGGCTCCGGCCATTTCAACACCGGTAGGGCCTCCGCCAATCACGACAAAGTTCAAATATTTGGCAGCTTCGGCGATGCTGTCGATCCGCTCGGCTTTTTCGAAAGAAATTAAAACTTCTTCTCGGATCGTTAGGGCATCTTTGATCGTCTTAAGCCCTGGGGCAAATTTTTCCCATTCATCTTTGCCGAAGTACGAATGGCTAGCGCCGACGGCCAGCACTAAATAATCATAGTCGACGCGCTCTCCATTGCCCAGCACCACTTGCCGTGCCTTTTTATCGATATCAACGATATCTCCCATCATCACCGTTGCATTTTCTTGCTTGCGCAGAATTTCACGGATAGGGATGGCGATTTCGCCCGGAGATAAAGCTGCGCTTGCCACTTCGTAGAGCAGAGGCTGGAAAAGGTGGTGGTTGGTCTTATCGATGACAAAGACGTCAAGCTGGCAATTTTTTAGGCTTTTAGCCGTGTTGAGCCCGCCAAATCCGCCGCCGACAATCACAACTTTACTATATGGCATGAAGTTTCCTGAAAATTGACGAACCCTTAATTTTTAGTCGCCCTCTTTTTTTGTATATCGCTTTTTTTATTTTATCAAAAGATTTAGCTTTTCTAGAGGAGAGATCCTATTGTTAAGAAAAATGTTGCAAAAAGAGGTTTTTCAAAAACTCCCAACCTTCGTACAATATTTGGCAGAAATGATCAGCTCGAAAGGAGCAGCGTGGAAAAAATTGTACATAAAATAAAAGTCAGAAATGCTTTGGGATTGCATGCGCGCCCAGCAGCGATGATTGCCAAGTTGTTGCAGGGATCCAAATCTCAAGTCTCCATTTCGTACCGGCAAGAGACAGTGAACGCTCGAAGCATCATGAGTATTTTAATGTTGGGGATCAAGAAGAATAGCCAGATCATTTTGACCGTGGAAGGGGAAGACGCAGAGGAGACGCTGCAAAACCTTACCGATGCCTTCGAAAACCAATTTGGAGAAATGGATCATTGAAAGCTCCTGAAGATCATGACCAAGAAATCTACTTAAAGGGAGCTCCTGTGAGCGAAGGGATTGCTATTGGCATCCCTATTTTCTTGAGTTATTCGGATGACGATATCCCCGACTTTCCCATTAGCACCGGCGAAGTCGAAGGGGAGATCGCACGCTACAGGGAGGCTCTTTCTTCCAGCCGTGAAGACCTGAAAAAGCTGCAAGCTGACCTATCGGGAGAAGGCTCAAAAGAAGTCGCCTCCATCATTGGGACCCATATTGAAATGCTCGATGACCCTCTCATGACTACGCATATGGAAACCAAGATCCGCGAGATGCTCAAAAACACCGAGTCGGTCTTCCATTCCGTGATCAACGATTACGAAAAAAGGTTCAGCGAGACCAACGATTCCTTTTTTAATGAACGGCTATCTGATTTTAGAGACCTGTCACAGCGGGTGCTCCGCAACCTTTGCGATTCAGAGAGCATCTCTTTAGACAATATTCCGCCCAATTCGATTGTCTTTGCCAAAGAGCTTATTCCTTCCGATACGGCCTCTCTTCAAGCCACGAGGATCAGCGCTTTCGTGACCCAAAGCGGCGGAGGAACTTCTCATGCTGCCCTCATTGCCCGGGCTAAAGGAATTCCTTATGTTGCCAGCATCGATATGGAAGTCCTTCAAAATGCCAAAGGCAAGTGCGTGATTGTCGATGGCTTGACAGGGGATATCATTGTCAACCCTTCGCATGATACATTAGAAAAATACGAGCGGCTGAAAAACCGTCTGACGACACAATACCTGCAGCTCGAAAAAGATAAGCATCTCCTCTCTGAGACGATCGATGGCTATCCTCTCCTCTTGTATGCCAATGTCAACACTGTCAATGATATCGATTTAGTGCACCACCATGGAGCGCAAGGCATTGGTCTCTTCCGCTCCGAGTACCTTTTCATGCAAGACCCTGCCCTATTTTTTGATGAGGAAAGGCAATATTTTATCTATCAGCAGATGTTCAAAAGATCGCGCGGGCTCCCTTTGACTTTCCGGGCTTTGGACTTAGGGGGAGACAAGTGTTCCGATGTGTTTGAAGAGATGGCCAAAGAACCCAACCCCGTTTTAGGCTGCCGCGGAATCCGTTTTTTACTCCGCCGCGTCGATGTTTTCAAAACTCAAATGCGGGCTCTTTTACGAGCGGGAGCTTCTAGCGAGCTCCGTATTTTATTTCCGCTGATCTCAGATATCCATGAGTTTCGCGAAGTGAAGAGGATCCTGGAAGAAGTTAAAACCGAGCTTCAAGCGGCAAATATACCTCATAACGGGCAGCCGGCCCTGGGCTGCATGTTAGAAGTCCCTTCTGCCGTTCTCATTTGCGATGCCCTGGCTCAAGAAGGAGATTTTCTTGCCCTCGGAACCAATGATCTGATTCAATACACCTTGGGCATTGACAGAAGCAATCCCGGCATGAGTGATTTTTATTATCCGACCCATCCGGGCATTATCCGGATGATCAAAATGACGATTTTAGAAGCTAAAAGGTTTCAGAAGCCCGTCACTATCTGCGGTGAAATCGCCTCCAATCCTCTGTTTACGCCCCTCTTGATCGGTCTTGGTGTCCAAAACTTCTCCTGCGCCCCTCGGTTCATCCCCATCATCAAGCGGACGGTGCGGCATTTATCTCTTCTCGATTGTTGCGACATCGCCGAACATGTCCTCACGATGAAGACCTCAGCGGAAATCGCGACCTATCTGGCCCAATGCCTTCAAGGATCCGAAGGGCAGGCCAGTTTCAAAGAGAACCTCTGAAATTATAGGAAGGTTTATGATCAAACGTCTTGTTCGACATGGTCATAGTCGTGCAATTGTCATAGAAAAAAGTCTCTTAGAAGCGGCTGGATTAAGTGAAGACGCCTTATTTCAGATTACTCTTAATCCTCGGGGTGGGCTCGTTATTCAATCTTTGGATAGGTCTGACGAACAATTTGAGAAACACTTTCAAGAACTGAGTGTTGAATGAAGAACTCTGATGAAAAGCCTTTCAAAGAAATAATCCTGCGTCCTGATACCTTTCTTAGAAAGAGAAAGGAAGCCCGCCCATGCCTTGCTGGGATTGAGCTTGAATTTTTGCAAAGGCGTCGGCGTAAGCGGCCCGGATGAGATCTTGAAGCCCTTCGATATCGTTAGGATCGACGCAGTCAGGTTTGATTTTCAGGTCTTTCAGCTCATGTTCTCCATTTAAGACGAGAGTGACAAGACCATTGCCGGCTGTTCCTGTGACTTCAAGGGCGCGCATTTCTTCCCGTATTTTTTCGTACTGAGATTCGAACTGTTTCGCTTGTTTCTTGAGTTTTGAAAATCCGCTTCCCATCTTTATAATTCCTTTTTTAGGCTGCCTTCGAGTTCCACAGCAGCGAATCGCAGCAGTGTATCATAACGGCTTTTTTGAGAGCGAGTGTGCTCGACGGCTTTAGGGGCAGCTTCCGCTGCCGGTTTAGGCAGCTGTTGTGGAAGCTCGGCTTTGGGCGGAGTCATCTCCACGGGGGGAGCTGCCTGGGGTGTAGGCTCTATTGGAAGAGATTCTTTGACAGATTCAGTTGGGGGAGCGATCGGCTTGATAGGTTCAGAGGGAAGTTCTTGTTTAGCTATCGGGATCTCTATTTTTAGAGATACAGCCGGAGATGCGACTTTAGGCTCAGCTTTGGGAGGAGCCATTTCCACTTTAGATAGGACGGGCTCAGGAGAAATCTCTTGTTTGGGCAGGGGCGCTTCTACTTTAGGAGAGGAAGAGAGGGGGCGAGGGGAGGCTCCGCTCTCGATTTCTTCTAGGCGCCGGACGAGCGTAGGAAGGGAAATCCGTTTTTGGCTGCGGATTAAATGGAGGAAGATCATCTCAAGAGTGACCCGTTTAAAAGGGGTGCGGTGGATTTCTTTATACCAGGGCAGCAAGTAATCGAGGATGTAGAGGCAATGCTCTTGCGTGTAAAAAGCCGCTGCATGGGCATACTCTTTTTGATCTTTTTCATGGAGGTAAGAAGCCGCAGGAAGCTGGAATTTTAGGAGCAAAATAGTGCGGTAGTGCTCGATCAGGCCGTCGAGAAAGGCCGATAGGTCTTTACCGGATGAAAAGACATCGGCGGCGAGCTCGAAGGCAAACGAAAGGTTATAAGCTTCAATCGCCCGGTCCAGGCGGAAATAGAGGGAGCGGGGGCTGATCCCTAAGATCTGAGCGGTCTCGTCGTAGGTCAAAGGGCCGTTCGTATAGCAAAGGAGCTGGTCGAAAAGAGACTCGGCGTCACGAAGGCCTCCTTCAGCGACATGGGCAATGAGCTGGAGGGCATCTTTTTCGACGGTGGCGCCCATATCGGCGGCAATTTGACCGAGCTTGGCGACTATCTGGTCGGAGGTGAGGCGGTGGAGGTCAAACCGTTGGCAGCGGCTGGTGATCGTCGGGAGGACCTTATGAGGCTCTGTAGTCGCAAAGAAAAATTTGACGGTACTGGGAGGCTCTTCCAGAGTTTTCAGGAGGGCGTTGAAAGCCTCCTTTGTCAGCATGTGGACTTCGTCGATGATGTAAATTTTATATTTGCTGCTCGCCGAGGCGTAGCCAACGGTCTCATTGATCTGACGGATATCATCAATGCCCCGGTTGGAAGCTCCGTCGATTTCCATGACATCGAGAGCTTTTCCTTGCATGATGCCGAGGCAGGAAGGACATTCATTGCACGGCTCGAAATCTGCCGTCAAGGCTTGGCAATTGAGGGCCTTTGCAAATAACCGGGCTAAGGTTGTTTTCCCCGTTCCGCGGCAGCCGCAGAAAAGATAAGCGGGGGCGATTTTGCTGAGCTTGATGGCGTTCTTGAGGGTAGTCACAATGGCATCTTGCCCGACCATGCTGCGGAAAGTCTGAGGACGGTATTTTCTAGAAATATTTTGGTACATGAAATGGAGTATATCGGCTTTTAGTTCAGGATGCAAGTATTGCGGGGAGTTGCTGTAAAATCGGTTTTGGAGCATGATTTGAGGGATGGCTCTTAAAAGCATTGAAAGTCTTCTTTCAAAAATGAGCTTGCTGCAGCGCGAGAGGCAGAATTGGCTAAGAGACGGCCTTGTTGGATGTTTTTTTGTCTTATTTCTCGCTTATTTTTTGCATTTTAAAGAAGTCCGCATCGATCATCTTGAGCTCAATACCATAGCTGATAAATATCTGATTGCACAGACTGGGTTTGAATTCCCCGATACCGAAGCGACCCGCCTTCTGAAAGAAGAGGCGATACGCGATTTAGGGAAAATTTACTACTTGCAAGATCGTGAGGTTTCGAAGGTCGAAAAAAAGATCCAAGATTTACTCGTCGACAGGCCGCAGTGGCGCGACGAGCTCCCTACGGTGACTTTTGAAGAATTAATGCTCGCCAGCGATACCCTCCGCGAGGTTCTTTTAAAAGTCAAACTGGCAGATCCTAGAACGATTGCCAAACTCAAACAAATGAAGCAATGCTCGGAGAATTGCCTTGTTTTGATGGGCGATTCCTCCCGAGGATTTTCAGAGGAAATCTGGAAACAGATCGAGCAGGCAGCTTTTAAAGTTTCAACAGCTGCGACTAAATTCATTTCTCAACAGTACCGCTCCCATCCATGGTCTTTGCATGAAGATCTTGAAAGGCAGCATTCCATCAGCCGTTTGATCAAAGATTCCATTCCTCTAAAGATGACAAAAGTTGTTCCAGGCAGCAGGATTATCAATGCAGGGGACAAAGTGACATTGCGGCACCTCGACATGCTGAAAGGGATGAAAAAAAGCGTTTTAGAGCAGCACAGGCCGATGACCCCCTTTTCCGTGGTGGGCAGCTTGGGACTCTCTTTGATTTTGACCTTAGTCGGATGGGTGTATTTGAAAACCCTCTATCCTTATATTCTCCAGTCCTCTTCCAAAAAAGCTTTGATAGCCACGATCACGATCTTCACATTGTATCTGTCCAAATTGACGGAATTTATTCTCATGAACAAAGCCGGCTATCTTGCCGATCTCTGCCGGTTTCCTCTTTTTGTGCCTTTGGCCACGCTTTTGCTCGCGATTTTAATTGATCGAAAAGTCGCTATGCTGGTTTCGCAGTTTATCACGCTAATCCTGACAACGACGCTGCTCTTTAATTATCAACATTTTTTGATTGTCAATGTGGTCGCAGCGGTGGTCGCCATTATCCTTGTGAAAACTGTCAGAAAGCGGAAAGAAGTTTTTGAAATTTGCGCCAAGATTTGGGTGATCACGATCCCTTTGATTCTAGGGATCAACCTGATGGAACATGCCCCTTGGAACTACCACATCCTGATCGATCTCTTGAGCTCTTTCATTTCGATTGCATTGACCGGCGTACTCGTGGTGACGATTCTGCCTACTTTAGAGTCTGCTTTTGGTATCGTCACGGATATGACTCTGCTGGAATCTGCCGATCTTAGCCATCCTTTGCTGCGCCGTTTGAACCTCGAAGCTCCTGGCACTTACCGCCATTCTTTAGCTGTGGCTGCACTGGCAGAAGAAGCGGCGCTGGCGATCAATGCCAATCCTATTTTTTGCCGCGTCGCTTCCCTTTATCACGATATTGGAAAGCTCGCCCAGCCTCAGTATTTCACGGAAAATCAATTTTCCGGGTTCAATATGCATCAACTTTTAACACCTCTAGAGTCGACACAGGTGATCATCGCCCATGTGACAGAAGGGGTAAAGCTAGCTCAGGAATATGAGCTTCCCAGCGGTGTGATTGATGTGATTCGCGAACATCACGGGAAAGGGCTGGTTTATTATTTTTATCATGCCCAAATTGAACAGTGCCGGGTGAAAGCGATCGTGGTCGAAGAGGGTTTGTTTAGATACCCCGGGCCCACTCCCCGCACACGTGAGTCGGCCATCATCATGCTCGCTGACTCCATCGAGGCAGCCCACCGCTCTCTAGAAGAAATCACAAAGAAATCCGTGACAGATCTTGTTGAGTCGATCGTCGCTGATAAAATTCGAGAGCATCAGCTCGATACGTCTCGGTTGACCTTCGATGAAATTGAAGGGATTAAAAAAGCGATGATCCGGTCGCTCATCTGCAACTCTCATAACCGCCCCAAATATCCCCGTAAGCAGCCTGAAGTGGTGTGGAAGTCCGAAGAAGTGCTTGTGCGGCTTTCTTAGAGGCACCCTCTTAAACTAACATTTGCTTTAGAGCCGCCAGAAGATGATCAAGGCGAGTATTGCAAATATTTAACCCTTCTTGGACCGAGGAGAATTTAGGAGTATGCGCCGATAAATAAAGCTTGAGCTTGGGCTCTGTTCCTGAAGGACGAATGATGATTTTGCTCTGATCTTCCAGGCGGTAGAGGAGCACATCGGAGCGGGGAAGATTTTCGGGAGTGCCTTTTAAAAAATCCTCTTTCGCAATGACTTTTTGGCCACCGAGGGCTGCAGGAGGATTTTTACGGAGGTTCTCCAGGAGGAGGCGGATATTATCGAGTCCTTTTTTGCCTTCCTCAAAAGTCAAAGAATATTGTTTTTCTCGGAAGATCCCAAACTTGCGGTAAATCTCTTCTAGAAGATCGACGAGTGTTTTGCCCTGCTCTTTCATTTTGGCAGCGATCTCGGCAAAGAGGCAGCCGGCGATCATGGCATCTTTATCGCGGGCATAGGTGCCCATCAAATAGCCATACGATTCTTCGGCTCCAAAAAGAAAGTTGTAGCCGCCGGGTTTTTGCTCCCACTCATGGATTTTTTCCCCAATGTATTTGAAGCCGGTGAGAACTTCAAAGCATGCGATCTGATAGGCTTGGGCAATATGCTTGAGGAGTTCAGTCGTGACGATGGTGGTCACGAGAGCTCCTTGCGGAGGCATCTTTTTTTGTTTTGTCAGCGTATCACAGATAAAGTAGGCCGCTAGGGCAGCTTGCTCATTGCCGGTTAATGTCACCGGTTTGCCTTGATGGTGTGCAACCACACCTAATCGGTCAGCGTCCGGATCGGTGGCAATGAGAATATCGCTGCCGTTTTTCACTAGATCTTCAATGCCGGATTTTAAGGCTTCCGGGTATTCGGGATTAGGAAAATGGACAGTGGGAAAATCACCATCAGGGTCCGCCTGAGAAGCGACCAAATGGGGCTTGGAAAACCCCCAGCGCTGGAGAGCCTGCGGCATCAGGGTGATTCCGGTTCCGTGCAGACTCGAATAGGAGATTTTCAGCGCGCTGTGGTCTTCTCCGGGGAAATGCTGCAGGCAGGAAAGCGCCTCCAAATAGGCATTATCAACCTCGGTCAAATGAATTAAAGGATCTTTGATATTTGCCAGCTTCACTTGAGAAGGGGAAGAAATAGCATTGACTTCGGCAATGATTCCCGTATCATGAGGAGGAACGACTTGTCCACCGTCTTGCCAAAACACTTTATAGCCGTTGTATTCTTTGGGATTATGAGAGGCCGTGATCATCACGCCGGCCTCGGCTTTTAGATGGCGCGTCGCAAAAGAGACGTAGGGAGTGGGGCGTAATTCTTTCAGAAGATAAACCTTGATGCCGTTCCCGGCCAAGACTTTTGCAGTTTCTTGGGCAAATTCAGCCGAGTGATGGCGGCTGTCATAGCCTATGACAACCCCTGCAGAAGGGCTGCCTTTTTTCAGGATGTAGCGGGCTAGCCCCTGCGTTGCTTTCCGGACTGTGTAGATATTCATCCGATTGGTGCCGGCGCCCATCACTCCACGGAGCCCGCCGGTTCCAAAAGAAAGGTCAGTGAAAAAGGCATCAATGAGCTGGTCGGGATGATTCAGTAAGTTGCGAACTTCGGCTTTAGTGTTTTCATCATAGGAGCTCTCATCCAGCCATGCTCGGGCGCGCTTGAAGATTGCCTCAGGGACCATTACTTATTTCTCTCCGCTTCGATAAATTCGAAGGGTATCACGGGAGCCTCTGGATGGTCAATACCTTCACAACGTTGAGCGGTCTCTTTCCATGCTTCTTTCGACTCAAGGTTTTCATTCCACCAGGGGAATGTGCGGCATTGTTTAGGTCTGACTGAGTAGATTTGACATTTCTTATCTTTCAAGAAGACGCAATCAAAGGTAGTCTTGCTTTCAAGCAGAGAGATTCTTCCAAAGACAGAGCGGGTGTAGCGTCTCATGAATTCTTCTTTTGAAATCTGCAGGTGAGCGACCATCGCATCGATCTCAGCCGCGGAGAGCCAGACATAGCCCGGTTCTTTGGTGCAGCACTGACCGCAGCCGGTGCATTGGAATTTTAGACCCTTCTTATACCAGGACATACGATTCCTGCCTTGCAGGCTGCCACTTTTCGTCTTTCCAGATATAAACTTGGGTGGTGAGATTTTCCGGGGAAAGAGTGAGCTCATGCCAAGTCCCTCGGTCCCGATGAACTGTCGATCCGCTGTCAAAAATAATCGGCAGCTGGCTGGCGCGCAGATCGGCCAAACACTGCCTATGCGTATGACCGTGGCAGTAAATTTTGATTTGAGGAAACTTTTCGAGGATTTTGCGGAGGGCATTTCCGCGGACGAGCCTCTTGCGAGGGCTTTCGTGCTGGAAAAACGGGAAGTGGTTGAAAAGAAGGACTTGCTCTCCTGCAGGGAGCTGAGAAAGAAATTCGATGAAGCTGCGTTCGGTCTTTTCTGAGAAAAGGCCCGAAGAAAAAAACCAAGAGGTGGCTAAAGCGGTGTCGAGGCCCACGAGCCACCAAGTGTCGGAGATTTTTTTTGCTGTCATTCCATGCTCTTTCAAATCGTAGGAGCTGCCGTCCCACTTCGTAGGAAAATAATCATAGAAAAGCTGCTGCTTATATGCTGTACGGGTGTATTGATCATGATTTCCCGGAATGCAGAAGACCTGCAGCCCTTCAGTCTGCAGTGTTTGGATAAATTCTTGGGCTTTTTTGAATTCGGCTGGAGAAGAGGTTGTCGATAGATCGCCCGTCACCAAGACATGCGTGATCCCTTTTTCCTTGAAAAGCGCGGGAAGGGCTGCCAGCCTCTCGTAAGAGAAGATCCGGCGGCGCCCCAACAAAAAGTTCAGGTTCCCCAGCCATCTTTTGGAGAAAAATTGCGCAGGATTCCAGTCCCAATTGGAAAAATGGAGGTCCGAAATATGAGCGAGTTTCAAAGAGGGCACGATTTTATTTGGACCCTTTTTTGGCCATGTGGCGTGTCATGACCTTCTTTTTAGCTTGGGTCTGCTTTCCTAAGGTCTTGATCCATCGCTTGCCTTCGATATGGACAATCTGAGGAGAAGATTTGACATCGATTCCGGTATTGGTTCTTTTGGAATGAGCAGATTTTAATTTCGCTTTCTTGATGGCGATATTTTTTTCTGCCGCTTTTGCTAGGGCAGCTTCCTTCTTACGCTTTTTGGGTGGGACTCTGGACAACAGGTCTTCGGGTGTGATACGATCACTTTTAAGGACAGAATCAGGCTGGATAGCAGACATTCGTAATTCTTTTTTCATTTTTTTGCGAAACTGCGCAGGCATTGATCGTTTGGTTTTGTTCATGGGAACTCCTTATTTTTATTATAGTTTAAAATGTTAAAAAATTACCAGGAATTCATTCCTAAATCTTATCTTTGTCTGCGACGGTATTCCCGAGCAATTTTTAAAAAAGATTTGATGGCAGGCGTCACGGTCGGCATTGTCGCTCTTCCGCTCGCTATGGCCTTTGCGATGGCCTCAGGGGTGGAACCGGAACGGGGGTTATTTACCGCGATCGTAGCCGGGTTCCTCATTGCCTTTTTAGGGGGGAGCAAAGTCCAAATTGGAGGGCCGACAGGGGCTTTTGTCGTGGTCGTCTATAGCGTAGTGGAAAGGCATGGGTACGACGGTCTTGTCGTTGCGACATTGATTGCAGGGCTGCTGCTGCTTCTCATGGGCTTTTTTAAGCTCGGATCTTTTATTAAATTTGTCCCTCATCCGCTGATTGTCGGTTTTACGACAGGGATCGCGCTGGTCGTTTTTTCTTCCCAGATCAAAGATTTGCTGGGGCTTCACATGGTGGAAGTCCCTGTGCATTTTCTCGATAAATGGGGCGCCTACTTTCAGGCTGCCCATACCATAGATTTTTTGACGGCAGCCGTGGGGATTGGGACGGTGGGCCTTATTCTTTCGCTGAAGCGGTATGCAGGGGCCATTCCTTGGGGGATTGCCAGCATTGTGATCGCGACAGGGCTCTGCTGGGCTTTTCATCTGGATGTTCCGACCATCGGATCCCGTTTTGGCCAGCTGCCGAGGACTTTGCCTGCGCCTTATTTTGATTTTGACTTTGAAAGAGTTCTGGAAGTGATGCCCGATGCGATTACGATTGCTCTTCTAGCGGGAATAGAGTCTCTCCTTTCGGCGGTGATCGCTGATTCCGTCATTGGAAGCCGGCACAAACCCAATTGCGAATTGATTGCTCAAGGCCTTGCCAATATTGGTTCGGTGATCTTCGGCGGCATGCCTGCCACAGCTGCGATTGCGCGGACTGCGACCAACATCAAAACAGGCGCTCAAACCCCCGTCGCCGGAATGATCCATGCGGTGGTTGTCTTTCTTCTTCTCTACACGTGTTCTTCTTTGGTGGTGCATATCCCCCTGGCTTCTTTAGCGGCGATTTTAGTCGTCGTCTCGTGGAATATGAGCGAGCTGCCCCATTTCTTCCGGCTCACTAAAACCCTGCGCAGCGATGTGGTGATCCTCCTCACAGCTTTTTTCCTGACCGTCCTGATCGATCTGACGGTGGCCGTAGAAGTCGGCATGCTGCTAGCCGCTTTTTTCTTTATGAAGCGGATGAGCGAAGTAAAACATGTGATTGCCCTCGATAAGAAAAATCCTGAAAAAGGAATCGAGGTTTATAAAATGCGGGGACCTTTCTTTTTCGGCGTTACCGATCGGCTGAAAGAGCTTTTTCACGATATGGATCCTCCTCCGAAGGTTTTCGTTTTACGCATGAAACATGTTCCTGTTCTCGATGCTTCAGCGCTCCAAACGTTCCGCGAGCTCCATGACCGGTGCGCGCGCCATCAAACACGGCTGGTGCTCACAGAAGTGCAACCCGAGCCTCTGGAGCTCTTGCACCAATACGGTCTGGGACAACTTGTCGATGAAGATATCTTAAAAGAGCCTGGAAAGGTCGTCGAAGGAACGCAAAACCCGCCCGCTTGAGATAAAGTATTTCCAATTCTTTTCGAAAAACTTCCATGCAGGAATCCAAGGGGCCAGTGTCACAACAGAGCCCTCCAGCCATCCGGGCCGCCACAAGTTCATGCGCTCTTGTTTGTCGGCTATAATGAGATTGGGGATTTGCAGGTTCGAAGCCAAATGGCCGACCAAGGAATCGTTTCCAATCACGTAGCCCGATTGATAAACATAAGCGGCCAGATCGTCTAGAGAGGAAAATTCGGGAACAAAAACCGGTTCATAGCCGCGCCGCTTGAGTCCGTGTGCAACTTCTTGAAATTTATCCTTCAGCCAATTTTTTTCTTCTAAACTACTGGTGTGATGGAGCAGGACTCGCTGCCGGTGGAGCCGATGGATTAAGTGGGGCAGAGGAGTAATGCCATTTTCTTTCGACATTTCGGCATCTAAGAGAGAGGCTATGGCAGCAGCGATATTTTCAGCCATCGGTTTTTTAGCATCAAAAACCCGGTCCAGAGGAGATAACGGCCCATGTTTGCTGGCAAGATAGGTAGGATAGAAAATTGAAACCCGGTCGCGATAGTCTTTTTTGAGGCTCTTCACCCGCTCGGAGTTGTCATTTTCAACAACGGCCCACTCATCTTCCTCCAAAGACCCGTCGGAAGCAAATTTTAAATGCGGAAACCAGCTTTGCAGCTCCGGCAGCTTGGGGTGGACGGTCACGACTTCATAGCCGCTTTGATGAAGACGCTCTGCTGCAATGAGCATGAGGAGAGCGTCTCCAATTCCACGGCAAGGAAGAACTTTAACTTTTCGACTTGGGATTTTCAACGTCATCGGGTGCATTTCCAATCAAAACTTCCGACAGCAGGATAATGCCCGCGGAAGAGATGGCTAACTGTAGCGCATTTTTTTCCACTTTGCAAGGGTCGACAACGCCTGCGGCCCAAAGATCTTCGACTTTTTCCGTCTGGGCGTTAAAACCGATATTCACATCGCCGGCCAGGATCTCGTCCAAGAGAAGAGACCCATCGACCCCGGTATTCGCGGCGATTTGTCTGAAAGGAGCTTCGCAGGCTTTTAAAACGATTTGCAAGCCCGTGAGCTCATCGCCTTGTAATTTCAATTTTTGCGCAGCGGCTTTAGAGGCGCGGAGCAAGGCAATGCCGGCGCCCGGCACGATCCCTTCTTCTAGGGCTGCGCGAGTGGAGTTCAAGCTGTCTTCGAAAACCTGTTTTTTTTGACGCATTTCAGGCTCGGTGGGCGCTCCGACACGGATCACAGCCACGCCTCCGGCAAGTTTGGCTTTTCTTTCTTCGATTTTTTCTTTGTCGTAAGAATTTTCGGCTTTTTTGCTCTCCGCTTCCAGCTGCTTGATGCGGGCTTTGATGGCTTTAGAATCTCCGGAACCTCCGACCAAGGTTGTTTTTTCTTTGGTGATCGTGATTTTTTCAGCTTCTCCTAACACTTCCACTGAAGCCTCTTTTAAGACCATGCCGGTATCTTCAGAAACAACTGTCGCTCCGGTCAAAATCGCAATATCTTCGAGCAGGGCTTTGCGTCTGTCGCCAAAACCAGGAGCTTTTACACCGCAAACTTTCAGAGTTCCGCGGATTTTGTTCAAGACCAGCGTCGAGAGGGCATCGGCTTCGATGTCATCGGCGATGATCAGCAGCTCCTGACCTGTCGAGGCAATGCTCTGCAAAAGAGGCAAGATTTCTTGGACAGAAGTGATTTTTTTGTCGGTGATCAAAATTTTGACATGCTGCATCTCTACCGAGAGATTTTCAACATTGGTACAGAAGTATGCGCTCGTATACCCGCGGTCAAATTGCATCCCTTCAACGATTTCAATGGCTGTCTCTGTATTCTTTCCTTCTTCAATGGTGATCACGCCGCCTTTGCCGGCTTTTTGAATCGCCTCTGCAATGAAGCTGCCGATCTCTTCATCGCTAGAAGCCGAGACAACGGCAATATTTTTGATCTCTTGATCATTTTTGACGGGGATCGAAAGGCTGTCCAATTCTTTCATCAGGGCTTCTAGGGCTTTGTCCATGCCTCTTTTCAGACCAATGGGGCTGGCACCAGCGGCGATATTTTTAGCTCCATTCTCGACGAGGGCTCGCAAGAGCAAGATCGTCGTCGTGGTGCCGTCTCCGCATTTTTCCTTCATCTTGGCGGCGGCTTCTTTGGCGATAGCAGCGCCCATGTTCAGGTATTGATCTTTAAACTCAATATCTTTGGCGATGCTATGGCCGTCATTCGTAATCGTGGGAGCTCCCCAGCTGGCTTGAAGCCCAATGTTGCGGCCTTTAGGACCCAAGGTGACGCTCACGGCATCGGCGAGCTTTTCAATGCCTGCGCGGAGTTTTTCACGGGCCTCTTCTTCGAAAATGAGTTCTTTTGCTGTTGTCATTTGTTAACCTCTTTTAAAATCTGATTTAATCCTATCAATGTCAACTGCGGATCGACAATATCAATAAAATCCTGCAAGTCTTTTTGGATCGCGGGAAAACGGGTCGCCCCTCCCGTGGCAATCGACATGACATTGCTGGGAGCGTCCGAAGAAAGCCTGAGTTCGGCCACAATCCGTTCAATCGCCCCTAAAATTCCAAAATAGCAGCCGCTTTTCGCCTGAGAGAGTTTGTCTTTGCCCAGCGAATCTATAGACTCTCCAAAACCGGGAAAATCCGTCTTCTCTAATTCACGAAAAATTGCTTCAAAATGAGGAAAAACTGCCCCGCCTTGGTAAACGCCTTGTTTTGTCACATAGTCGAAACGGATCGAAGTTCCGAGATCGACAATCACGCAGTCATTGGAAGGAAAATGGGATAAGGCTCCGTAGATATTGGCAATTCTAGCGGGCTGCAGCAAGGGGAGGGTTTCGCTTGTGGCTAATTTCCCAAAATCCTTGGCTTCTAAAATTCGACAAGGAAATCCTTGTGTGGACAGGAGAGCTGCCATTTCCTGACTTGTAGAATCGCTTGAAGCGATCAAGCCTCTCTCTATTTTTTTATCCTTCAGCAATTCTAATAATTGCTCAGGACGTTTTCCATTCAAAGAATGGACAAGCCGATCTTCTGCGAAAAGACCTGCTTTTATCTCTTGAGATCCGCAATCGACAACAAGCTGCATAAAAATTTAGTTCAATATAACCGAAAACGGCAATATCTCAAGCAGACTATTTTTTGTGGATGGTATTGTAGATATCTCTTTTGGGGATGCCGCGAAGTTCAGCGGCGATTTTGATCGCATCGGTAGTGGAGATGTGGTACTCCTTTTCCAGAAACTGTACATGTTCTTGGGGAGATAGCTCCGAGTAATCCTGGGCCTTAGGCTCGACAATCACAACGATTTCTCCTTTCGGAGGATTTTGCTGGTAATAATGGGCAAGTTCCGACGCTGCACCTAGCTTATGCTCTTCGAACTTTTTTGTCAGTTCCCGCATGACGCATGTCTTGCGAGTCGGTGGCAGGGCTTGCAGTGTTTCGACGAGCCGGTGAGGAGACTCGTAGAAAATCGTCGTGGCCTTGGATGTCAAACTGGCAGCGAGCAGACGTTTCCTTTGCTCTTCTTTTTTCGGCAAAAATCCCACAAATTGAACATATTCTTTAGAAAAAGGGCATAGAGCAAGGGCCAGCACCCAGGCCGAAGGTCCCGGAATCCCTGTCAATGAAAGATTTTCGGCATAACATCTTTGAACCAAGGCTTCGCCGGGATCGCAAATCCCCGGCGTCCCGGCATCGCTGATCATTGCGATATCTTTTCCTTGCTTCAGATCGGCAATCACCTTTTCTTCCATCTCCTTTTCATTGAACTGATGGAAGCTCTTTAAAGGTTTTGTAATTCCATATTCATCGAGCAGGATTTTGCTATGGCGTGTGTCTTCGCATAAAATATAATCGCACACCTTCAAGACCTCGAGGGCCCGTAAGGTGATATCTTTGAGATTACCAAGGGGAGTTGCTACTAGATAAAGCATAAAGGTGGCACTCGGAATCGAACCGAGGAATGGAAGCTTTGCAGGCTTCTGCCTTACCGCTTGGCTATGCCACCGAACTAAAACATTATGCGGAAACCCGAAATAGAGGTCAATCTTTACCAAGGCAATTCTTCCCTAAAAACAATCATAAATCCCTTAAATTTTCTCTATGAAAAATCATGAAGACCGTTATTCACAAAAGTCATAAGATTTTTTATTTCCTGAAAAACACAGAATTGCTAATATCTTTCCTCTAAACTATTATGAAAAGAATTATTCCTTTTGTTCTTAACAATTTCTCTCGTATATCGATTATTAGTGTTATCTGCTTAGCAGTGGGCGGTTATTGGAAATTCAATAAAGAATTACATTCCTTTCGCCGGAACGCCCATAAAATTTCCATGCTAGCCAAAAATATTAAAGGGAGTCCGACATCTTCTTCCAAAAGTTCGGGAAGTGCGTTTCCAGCTGCCCTGCAAAATATTCCTTTAGGTGAAAAAACAGGTTTAGTCCTGGATGTCAAAAAAATTTCTATCCCCGATGCCACGGCTCCTTATAATCCTTCCTTGATCGAACACGGAGATGGATATCGGCTCTTTTTTAGGTACGATGTTTTAGTATCTACCCCTAACGTTCCTTTTCATTCCTATATTGGGTGCGCTGAACTCGATCATGATTTGAATCCCATTGAGCAAGATTTTGTTACAATTGAGACAGGAAGCAAATTTTCTGAAGACCCCCGGGTAATAGCTTCTAATAATCTGCTCTATGTGTCCTATAATGATATTCTTTCCCCAAGCGAGAGAGACCGCGTCATCAAGATGGCCTGTTTGGATCCCAAAAGCCTTGAAACTAAATATGTGACAGAATTGGACTTGCAAATTCAGCATATCGAAAAGAACTGGGCTCCTTTCAACTACCGCACTCCGAAAGGAACGGAAGAAATCTATGTAGAATACGAGCTGAATCCCCGCAAATTATATAAACTTCCTGATCCTAAGACTAATTCTATGGTCCGTATGATTTTTGCCAAAGGCCCTCGTTTGCAGAGTTTCCCTTGGCCTAAAATATGGGGCTACCCTTCTGGAGGCACTCCAGCTAGGCTAGTAGACGGCCAATATCTTGCCTTTTTCCACAGCCGGTTTAAAGACAGCCACGACAAGCCTTGGTATGTGATGGGAGCTTACACTTTTGAAGCTCATCCTCCGTTTAGGGTCACGGGAGTCTCCCATTTCCCCATTTTATTTCAGGGGATCTATGAGACCCCTCCTCAAAACTCAGCTCCTGTTAATCTGAACGCAATCTTCCCTGGCGGTTTTGTTGCAGGCAAGAAGAACGGTAAAGATGTTCTTTATGTCGCTTGTGGTGAAAATGATTGCGCGGTCAAGATCATTACGCTCGATAAAGAAGTCCTGCTGAAGAGTCTGAAGAAGATCAAGTCATGAAAAAGTTTTTAGCTTCCAAAAAAAGTTGGGTTTTTACTTGCGCCGCTCTTTGCGCCGTCTTTTACCCCGTTTATTTGAGATTTTGGCAGCAGCCTGACCTGACGGTGTGCGGTTTTGTGGATATGGCAGATGGACTCGGACGGCAATCGATCGAACTGATCGAAGCATTCCAAGACGAGTTGAATGTCAGTTTTCTTCCCACTCGAGCCCATCGCTTAGCGGATGTCACTCCTGCCTTGCAAAGAGTCGTCGCCAGAAAGAAAAAACAGCTCGGCAAAGTCGTCATCTTTGAAGACCTTTTATGGTGGCCCCAGGAAGAAAAATACCGAAAGATGGCGAGTAGAGATTCAAAGGACTCCATTAAAATCGCCTATTCAATGTTCGAAGCGACTAAAATTCCTAACGAGTGGGTCGTGATTTTAAACAACCATTTCGATGCCGTCGCCGTCCCCGATCACTTTCTCCGAGATGTCTATAAAAATAGTGGAGTCAAAATCCCCATTTTTATCGTTCCCCTCGGCCTCAATCTTAAACCCTTATTGGAGCAGCCTCTGAAGCAACAGCGGCATTCTCCTATGGTTTTTGGCAACCTGGGCGCCGGGAGCGACCGCAAAAATCAACTCCTGCTCGTCAGAGCTTTTGCTAAAGCTTTTGGTAATGATCCTAATGTCCGTCTCAGGATCAATTGCCGCGGCGGAGAGCGTGAAGTCTGCAATGCGATCACAAGGGAAATTGTCCAGCAAGGACTCACCAACGTGGAATTCACGCAGTTCTCTCTCAGCCGGGCAGAGTATTTAAAGCTCTTTCAAGAGATCGATTGCCTGGTCAGCATTTCCAAGTCGGAAGGTTTTTCTATCCAGCCTCGTGAAGCGATGGCCCTCGGGATCCCCGTCATTGCTACCGATAATACCGCTCAAAGGACCATCTGCGACAGCGGGCTTGTCAGAACGGTGCATTCTCCTTTCCAAGAGCTTTCCATCTGTCCTTGGGGCAATGCCTATGGCTATGCCTTCAATTGCACGATGGACTCTGTCGTCGAGGCTCTCCACGACATGCATAATAATTACGAGTCCTATCTGCAAAAAGCTCCCTCTGCGCGAAAATGGGCTGAGCAGTACCAATACGAGAATCTCAAAGCTCTGTACCGCTCTCTCATCAAACCCAAGAAAGTCGTTCTTGGCACCGTAGATCAGGTGACTGAGTTAGACTTGACAACGGTTTCCGAAGAGCTGGTCGAAAAATACAAGCGTATTTCTTCTTGAATGATTACTTGTACATTTTCTAGCTAAAAAATCATAGCCTTTTCTATTAGATTTTACGTTTCAGTACTGTAAGTCCATTATTATTCGTATGTCTTTCGTATAAGGTCCATTCAGGGTGTCGAGCTAAAAAATCTACAACGGCTGTCCATAGGCCAGCTTTTTCTCGATTTAAATAGAAAGGATATTCCGAGTAATCTCCCTGATAGCTAGTGCAATCGCGATATTCGAAGGTATCACTGGTATCATGAATGGCTATATATTTTCTAATCTTCGGAGAGAATTTTTCTAGTTCGTACGTGAGATGGGCATAAATATGTAGCGTATCGATGAACAACAAATCTGTCTCCTTAATATCAATATACATATCATTCGCTTGAATATGTTGATAAGAGATTCGGTTCGTAGTTGCAAGTCTTTTAACCAAGCTAAATATTTCAGGAGTAGGTAAACCTAGGTCAACTCCGATATATGTGCGGTTAGGGTATTGATTCTCTGCTAATCCTATAAGTAATCCCCATGTAGATACGATATTTCTAACTCCTAATTCAACAACAGAAGAGCATTCTTTAGCTAATCTTCTGAGGGTAGGCAAATGTTCATTAATGTCTGAAGGGCGTTCATGGTGCAAATTAAACTGTTGTTGCAATTCTAAAAATGCTTGATTTTGAGATTGATTGTTTGATGCGGTTATCTCAGCGTTACAAAGAGGCGTCAATGAAAAATATAGTAAACAACAAAGATTATGAATCCATTTTTTGATGAGGGCAATTTTCATAAAGTTCCTCGTGAAATTGAAAATGCAAGATAAGTATTGTACAAGTTAAATTTTAGGTAAGCAAGGATTTTGACTTGTAAAGTTTCAAATTGCCTGGAATGCTCTGGTCACATAATCTCAAACACTAAACTTTAAGGAAGCTATGGACTGGAATCTACGTGCGACATTTTTTCATTTATTTATAGGAATCTGTTGGATTAGCAATTCTATAGAAGCTTTGAATAAGCAGATTTTTTATGAAAAGCTCCAGCAGTCTACTCCAAAGTGGATGGTAGAGCAAATTCAACACGATTTAGCACCTTTTCAAAAAGAGCTGAGCCAAAAATTTCTAGATGAAATTTTTGCTCAGAAGGGACTAATACTCGTCCGTGTAAAAGTGGCAAATGGAAAATTAACAATTCAAAAAAGTGTAGATGCAGATAAGCATTCTGTACCTGATGAAATCATTCCTCACATTGAGGGATTACATCATATCATGTCTTTGCCAGATATTGATTTTATTTTTACTGGTCATGATACTTTGTCTTGCGACCTTTCGTGGCCTATTTTTGTTATTACTAAATGTAATTCCTCCAAAGGGCTTATTTTATTTCCGGATTGGTATGCACTTCGAGGTTTTGAGCCATTTAAATCTTTTGTTTTAAAGGGAAATTCGCTATATCCCTGGGAAACGAAAAAGAATATCTTGTTCTTCAGGGGAGCAGATAGTGGTGTAAATCCCGATGATTGGAAAAATTCACCTCGACCTCGGTTTGTTGCACTTTCTTTGCAATATCCGAATTTAATAGATGCTAAATTTGCCCTCGACCTTCATCACAAGCACATGTTTGAGATTGCAAAACGAGAGGGATTCATCGGAGATTATGTTAGCATGGAGGAACACCCAAAGTATAAGTATTTGATGGATATTGATGGAAATTGTGCTGCAACCCCACGATTTCCTCTTTTGCTTTATTCTAATTCAGTAATTTTAAAAAATATGACGAATTCAATGCTTTGGTTTTATCCAGCGATTAAACCTTATATACACTTTATTCCTGTAGCTGAAGATTTGTCTGATGTTTTAGTTCAACTCAATTGGGCTAAAAATCACGATGTGGAATGTAGGATAATATCAGAAAATGCGAGTCAAGTAGCTTCAGAAGTTCTTTCACAGGAAGCAGTTTATTTGTATTTTTACCGTTTATTGGAAGAGTACTCGAAAAGGCAGAGAGAGCAATACAATTTAGAGTAAATGTTTCTATCGCCTGAAGTTAGGCAAAAACTACTTTCAAGCCTTAGAAAGCGCAACATGAGCTATTCAATTCTCTTAAGCTAAATGGAATTATCAACTCTCTTTACGCTTCTTTTTAATAAAGAGATGCTCATTTATTTAAATAGTTAGGGTTTCCGTTGTCAGTGGCTGCGTTATGCCAGGTCGAGACAACGTCTTGTGTGACAGTAAATTGTCGAATGCCTGGTACAAGAGGGATTTCTAGATCGATAGGGAGAAAGAGATGGTAAGTTTTTAGAAAGTCTAAGATTTTTTTCATTCCCGATCGTCGTATGATCATCGAATAGGTGCCGTAGCGAGCCCCTATCTGACGTAGATCCGAGTTGATTCTTTTTTGTAATTTATAGATTTGGGGATCTCTGGGAGTAAAGTTGGGTCGCTGAGCGAGAGCCCGGCACGGGACATAATTGCCTTCTTTGTTTTTCGTATCCCGATCTGTGTAGAGGATGTCCCAGCGTCCTTTACCGACGGCTCGATCTAATTGATCGATGAGGTTAGAGAGGGTATGAGGATCACGGATAATTTGAATATCATCTTCGATGACCCAAATGGTTTCATAACCGGCATGATAAGCGTCTTGAAGAACGGAAAGATGGCTCATACAACATCCGATGGCTCCCCAACTCAAACAGTGTGCAAAATAGGTTTGACCGTAATTTTGCATGGGGAGAGAATGCTGTGGCTGTCCATTGTCTTCAGGAAAATAGCTGGTGCCTTTAGTGGCTCGCATGCCGCGTTGATATTTGACGCCTAGATCATTCAGGGCCTCATAAGTGAGCTCTTCCCAACCATTGACAGCGGAAAAACGATAGGGGATGATACCGTAGGGAGCGAGCTCTTGGATGGATTGTTCATATTTTTCGGGTCGTTGATCCAGGTTGATAAGGTAAATGAAATCGATATTTCTCATCCGGTGCACAGAGGACTTCCCCTCAGCTTTTTTAAAGTATTGCTCTATTCCTGCAAAAAGTGGGGAGAAGCAGAGGCAGAGGAGGAAAATAATTCTTGTTAACATGGAAAAAAGCCTTTTAAAGTTTCAAAAAACCTAACATTTGGACTTTTTTGAGGGCAAGGGTTTTGAAGGATATTTTTTACTTCTTGAAGAGTTTTAGAGGAGATTTTAAAGTAGCAATAAGATCATTTTAATCTTCTCATAATAAGGGCTCAGGATGAAGTTCACGAAGCTTTCACAGATTGCCGATTGTCTTCAGGTCAAAGCTGAAGAAAGGGATATTACAGGTTTTTCATTCGATAGCCGCGAGGTTAAAAAAGGAGATCTCTTTTTTGCCCTGAAAGGAGCGAATTTCGATGCGCATGGCTTTTTGCAAGAGGTGGCGTCCCGGGGAGCTGTGGCGGCCGTTGTCGATGCCGCCTATTTGGGAGACTCTTATGGCCTTTGCCTGCTAAAAGTTCCAGATGTTACGGCAGCCTTGCAGAAGCTTGCTCAGACCCTTCAGGGATTGCGGAAGCAGAGGATCGTTGCAGTGACAGGGTCGGTGGGGAAGACGACCACAAAAGAGTTCATCGCCACCTTACTTGCACAGAAATATACCGTGGCCAAAACGCCGGGGAATAATAACTCTCAGGTGGGCTTTCCACTTGCGATTTTGAATGCCTCGGGTCAGGAAGAGTTTTTTGTGGCAGAAATGGCGATGAGCCAAGCAGGGCATATCCGGAAACTGGTGGAAATCGCTCCGCCGGAAGTGGCGGTGGTGACCAAGATCGGCCATGCCAATATCGAATATTTTACCGATGGGTTTGAAGGAATAGCAGCAGCAAAAGCAGAGATCTTGTCTTATCCTGAGACGAAGTGCGCTGTATTAAATCGGCAGGTTTTGGCGTACCGGGCTTTTCAACAGGAGCTGCCTTATCCGAAAAAAATTTTTGCCTTAGATCCGGAAAAGGGAGACTATGTTTTAGAAGAAGGTTGGGTCATTAAAGAAGGGGATCACTATAGCTCGAGTTTTAGGCTTCCCTTTTCGGCAACGCATCTTTGCGAAGATTTTATCGCCGCCGCTGCTGTGGCGCGGGTTTTAGGGCTTTCATGGGAAGAGATAGCAGCGGGCGCCTATCATCTTAAAACGTTTGATAAACGGTTTGAGCGGATCGAGCGGGATGGGTTTGTTATTATTAATGACTGTTATAATGCAAGTCCTGAATCGATGGAAGCAGCGCTTTCAAATTTGCCTAGACCTGCGATGGGAGGAAAGACCATTGCGGTTTTTGGGGAAATGGTTGACCTGGGGTCGTATGCAGAGCAAAGACATAAAGATTTAGCGCATTTTGCGGCGGACAAAATTGACCACTGCTTATGTTATGGAAAGGGTTGTTTGCCGATGCTCGAGATTTTTAATCAAAAGGGCAAGCCGGCGGAATTTTTCCGCGACCTCAAACGGATGAAGGAGATGCTTTTCGAAATTTCTAAACCCGGTGATGTCATCTTGATCAAAGGATCCCGATCTAACAAACTCTGGCAACTTTTGGAAAACTGATTTTTTTAAATGATTAAAAAACGCACCGCGTGCGTTTTTCACTTGGGGCAATTTACCTTCATCTTTTAAGATGGAGGTTTCCAGATGCTTTTATTGTTATTTACGTATCTCACTTCTTTGGGATGGAAGATTCCGTCTGCTTTTTCCTATTCGTCAACGCGGATGATGCTCGCCGCTCTGACGGCGCTTCTGCTCACCATTTTCTTGGGACCGAGATTTATTAAAAAACTCTACGAGCTCAAGACAGGGCAATCGATCCGGGTCGAAGATTGTCCCATGCTGGCGCAGCTCCATGAGAAGAAAAAAAATACTCCCACTATGGGGGGTATCCTCATCTTATTTTCTATTTTTGTCGCTCTGATGCTCTGGATGGACCTATCGAACGTCTTCACGCTGATCTTTTTGCTCACGATCTTTTGGCTGGGCGGGATTGGCGCCTACGACGATTATTTGAAGCTGAAATATAAAAACTCCAAGGGTCTCAGCGCCCGGAAAAAATTTGTCGCGCAAGTGGCCTTTGCGGCAGTGATTGGGATTTATGGGATGGTTCCTGGTGTTGCAGAAAAGGTGCAAACAGGCGACTGGCTGACGCCGCCGACTGCCAAAGAGCAAATTCAAAAAATTAAACCTTTAGAAGCAGTTCAGCTGACGACGTCCGAATATATGACCCATTATTATGTCCCTTTCTACAAAGACCCTGTAATGGTGCTGAGCGGAGGGCTGGTCCTCTTGGGGATCTTGATCACGGTGGTGGTGATCACAGGATCTTCGAATGCGGTGAACTTGACCGATGGCCTCGACGGCCTGGCAGCAGGCTGCGTGGTCCTTGTCGCAGGGGTGCTCGCGCTGGTGGCTTTTTTTTCGAACAATATCGAAATGGCCCGCTACTTGAATATCCTTTATATTGACGGGGCAGGCGAAATTGCTGTTTTCTTATCGGCCACAATTGGAGCGTGCCTCGGGTTTTTATGGTACAACGGCTATCCGGCCCAAGTCTTCATGGGAGATACGGGGTCGCTGGCTTTAGGCGGTATCTTAGGGGTGGCGGCTGTTCTGCTGCGCCGTGAGGTGCTGCTGGCACTCGGAGGCGGGATCTTTGTGGCAGAGGCGCTTTCGGTGATTTTGCAAGTCGGCAGTTATAAACTGCGGGATAAGAAACGGATTTTCTTATGCGCTCCTCTTCATCACCATTTCGAATATAAAGGGTGGCCAGAGACAAAAGTAGTTCTCCGTTTTTGGATCATTGGCTTATTATTAGCTGTCATTGGAGCGATTTCACTCAAAATACAATGAAAACACTTGTCATAGGTTTAGGAAAAAGCGGGCAGGCGGCTTATGAAGTTCTCTTCAGAGAAGGGGATGAGGTGGTGGGCGTTGATGATAATGCCGCTCTGTTAGAAAAGTTGAAGCAGGACGGAAAAAAAGTCGAGCCTAGTCCCGCGGTGGAGCAGTTTGACCGTGTGATCCTTTCGCCGGGGATTCCTACGACAAACAGATTTTATGCCAAGGCCAAAAGCCTGGGCAAAGAAATTATTGGCGAGGCGGAGCTTGCTTTAAGCCGGCTAAAACAGCCTTGCGCTGCGATCACGGGAACCAACGGCAAAACGACGGTCACCTTGCTCTGCGAGCATGTTTTAAACGTCAGCGGAAAGAAAGCCCGTGCGCTCGGAAATGTCGGCACACCGCTGACCTCTTATTTACTCGCAGCGGATCCGCAAGAGATCATGGTGGTTGAATTGAGTTCCTTTCAGCTCGAGACTATGCAATCGGCAGTTTTTGATGTAGGAATCATTTTAAATATTACGCCGGATCATCTAGACCGTTATACTTCGATGGAAGAGTACGCGCAGGCCAAATGCCGGCTGCAAGAGCTGATCAAACCCACCGGCAGTTTTTGGGTGCATGAAAGCATCCCGCGAGAGTTTAATGGAGTGCTGAAATCCCATTACGAAACCTATGGATGGGACGGTAAGTCGGGAGAAAAGATTGCAACGATTTTGCCTAGCCGCTATAGCAATTTAGGATGCCATGAAAAAGAGAATGTTTTAGCTGCCTGGCTGGTTTGCAAAACCTTTGGAGTGGATCCTGAAGCTTTTCGAGCAGCAGTGGAGACGTTTAAAAAACCGTCCCATCGCATCGAGTTTGTGACCTCCATCGACGGCGTTGACTATTTTGATGACAGTAAAGGGACGAACATCGATGCGACGATGAAAGCGGTCGAAGCCATGCCCGGAGGAGTTGTTCTCATTGCGGGAGGCGTCGACAAGGGATCGTCCTATGAGCATTGGAAAAAAGTTTTTGCAGGCAAAGTGAAAAAAGTTATCGCAATAGGGCAAGCTGCTCCTAAAATTGCGCAGGAGCTCCAGCCGGAGTTTGAGGTCGAAATTGTTCCGACACTGCAAGCAGCTGTGCAGCAGGCTAAGAGACGAGCGAGGGCAGGAGAAGCGGTGCTGCTGTCGCCCGGGTGCTCCAGTTATGATATGTTCCGCGATTACGCCCATCGCGGCGATGAGTTTAAAAAATTTGTTTTAGAAGAGAGGAAACGTCCATGAACCGAAGAGATACTATCATTATTGCAGTTCTGCTGAACGCAGGACTTCTGATCGTGCTTTTTGCCACGAGTTTGAAATCGGATAAAACCGAAGAGGCAGCTCCTGTTGTCCAGGTCCTGTCTTCCAACCAACCTGAAGTTGCAGCGGCAGTGCCTGCTGCTCCGGCTGCCGCTCCTGCGGGAACGGATCAAATCGATCAAGTGATCCAACAATATGTCACTCCTCAAGTGACAGCGCAAGCTCCTGCGGAAGGACAGCCGAATTTTCTTGCAGACCTTCAAGCCATCGGAACGGAGCAGCCCTCTCCAGCTCCCGTGATGGAAAATACTCCTACAGCCACAGAGACAGCGGCCGCCCCTCTGAAAGAAGTGAAAGTGAAAAAAGGGGATGTCCTTGAGAGGATCGCCCGCCAAAACCACGTCTCTGTCGATGAGCTGATGAAAGTCAATAAACTCTCTTCAACACGGCTCAAGATCGGCCAAACATTAAAAATTCCCGCTAAAGGAGCTGCCGCTCGTGCACCTGCGGCTTCCACTTCTTCGGAAGGAGCCCAGTATTATACGGTTAAAAACGGCGACAATCCTTGGATCATTGCGGTGAAGCATCATATGAAAGTCGATGAACTGCTCAAGCTCAATAATATGAATGAAGATAAAGCTCGACGCTTAAAACCCGGCGACCGCATCCGCATCAAATAAATGGACCGTAAAAGTCTTTTATTGCTCTTATGCGTTCTTGTCTTATTTGTTCTAGGGCTTTCCATGGTGTTCAACACGACCTCCGCGGAAGTCCTAGACCGAGCCCTTGCTAAAAGCACGCACCACGCTGTTTTAAAACAAATTCTCTACGCGATTTTAGCATTGATTCTTGCAGCAGGGGTTTGGTTTGTAGGATTTGATCAGATCTTGCGCCTCAGTGGATTTTTTTTGACGTGCGTGACTGTTCTTTTGGTGCTCGTTTTTATTCCCGGGATCGGAATGTGCCTCAACGGCGCCCATCGGTGGCTAGGCATCGGCGGATATTCTTTCCAGCCTTCGGAGCTCGCCAAATATCTCATTCCGCTTCATTATATTTTTGCGATCACGTCCCGCAAAGAGCCGCTCCTGCTGAAGGATTTCCTAAAACTGCTCGCCAAACTGTCGATCCCCATGGGATTGATTTTAATCGAACCTGATAATGGAACGGTTGCCATCATCTTATCGAGCCTGCTTGTCCTTTTTTTGCTCACGAAGATCCGCTGGCTCTATTGGGGTCTTCCTCTCTTGGTGATTCTAGTTGTCGGAGTCGCAGCAGCCTCTCAAATGCCGCATGTCAGCAATCGCATTCAGATCTATCTCCATCCTGAAATGGACCTTCAAGGCAAAGGGCATCAGCCCCATCAGGCCAAGATCGCAGCGGGATCCGGCGGAGCCTTTGGACGGGGTCTAGGAGAGAGCCTGCAGAAGCTCAACTATCTTCCCGAGGCCCGCAGCGATTATATCGCAGCGATTTTTGCTGAAGAGTTTGGATTTATAGGCATCTGCGGCCTCGTCGTGCTTTACACCCTCATCGGCTATTTAGGATTTTCAATTGCTGCTGAAACCGACAACCTTCCTGCTTTTTATACAGTGGCCATTTTTACTTTTTTGATTTGCTTTCAGGCTTTTTTAAATTTGGGGGTCGTCTCAGGGCTGCTCCCCAGCAAAGGGACCAACCTTCCTTTTTTCAGCCATGGAAGCTCCTCTCTTCTTGCTAATTTCATTGTGATTTGCATGATTCTTAACATCGCTAATAAAAAAAACAACTATGTCATTACCTAAAATACTCATTGCAACCGGAGGGACAGGGGGACACATTTTCCCTGCCCAAGCTTTGGCCATTGAACTGATCGAAAAAAATTACGAGCTTCTGTTTGCCGGAGGCGGCTTAGAGACGAACCGTTATTTTAACCGTGCCCGTTTCCCTTATAAGCAGGTTGCAAGCGCCAGCCCTCTCAAAGGGAATCCTTTTACCTCTTTTTACCGGATCGGAAAAGGGGTCCGGCAAAGTCTGAAAATCATCGATGAATTCAAGCCCGATATCGTCATTGGATTTGGGAGCTTTTATTCTTTCCCCGTTTTAGCTGCTGCTAGGTGGCGGAAAATTCCGATCGTTCTCTTTGAACCGAATGCTATTCCGGGCAAAGTCAACCGGCTATTTTCCAAATGGGCCGTGCTCTCAGCTGTGCAGTTTTCAGAAGCCGGAAATCAACTCTCCGGGACGATCATAGAAGTTAAAATGCCCACCGGCGAGAAAAAACAACTCGACCCGATGGAAGCTCGTGATTATTTTTATCTCGACCATCAACGGTTTACCTTTTTAGTATTTGGAGGGTCTCAAGGATCCGAGTCGATCAACCGCCTTTTTTCAGACACCATCCTCAAAATCATGGCGCCGGCGTCTTTCCAAGTGATCCATATCACCGGCAAGACCCAAAGCGCCGAAGCCATCCGGCGCAAATATGAAGCCGCCGGCATCCGCGCCTGCGTCAAAGCTTTTGAAGAACGGATGGACCTTGCTTGGAGCGCAGCCGATGCGGTCGTGGGCCGCTCCGGCGCTGCCAGTGTGGCCGAGCTGATTAAGTTTGGAGTGCCGGGGATTTTGGTTCCTTTCCCTCAAGCCACCGACGACCACCAAACCCGCAATGCCCTTTACATCGAGGAAGAAGTCGGAGGAGCGATCACCTGCCCTGAATCGTCTCTAACAATAGAGCGCCTCAAACCCCTCCTTGAAAAGCTCATGCTTCCATCGGAGCTGCAAAAGATGAAAAAAGCCATCTCTTCCTTCAAACAAGACCACCGTAAAAAAGAGCTCAGCCATGTCATTTGTGAAATCGTCAAGGAGAAAACCGCATGAATAAATATCATTTTATAGGAATCGGCGGAATTGGCATGAGCGCTTTAGCGCGCATTCTTCTGAAGCGAGGCGCTCAGGTGCAGGGGAGCGATCCTGCTGCCAACTATGTCACCGAAGGGTTAGAAAAAGCCGGAGCTCAAATCTTTGATCACCACAGCTCTTCCCATCTGGAATCTCCTTGCATTACGATCTATGGCACTGCCATTAAAGCAGAACATCCGGAATACCAAGTTGCTGTACAGCAAAAATATCCCCTCCTGCACCGATCGGATCTTCTCGCTCAATTGATGGAAGGCTATCGCACCCTTTTAGTGGCAGGCACGCATGGGAAGACCACCACTTCAAGTCTACTCACGCATGTTCTCGATGTCGCCCACATGGATCCTTCTTACGCGCTAGGAGGGATTGCTTTAAATTTATACTCTAACGGAGATCAAGGCCAAGGAGAGTATTTTGTCGCAGAGGCCGATGAAAGCGATGGGACCTTCTTAAAATATCCTGCTTTTGGATCCATCATCACCAATATTGAAGAGGAACATCTGGACTATTGGAAGACCAGAGAAGCTTTAATTGAGGGCTTTCGGCAGTTTGCCGCCAAGACAGACCGTCTTTGGTGGTATGCCGATGATCCGATTCTTCCCTCTCTCTCTCTTCCCGGGCATAGCTATGGATTTGCAGAAGATGCAGACTTAAAGGTTACAGCTTGGCGGCAAGACGGATTTAAACTCCTTTTCGATCTCGCCTTTCAAGGAAAAACCTATGCCGGAATCGAGCTTGCCCTCATTGGCAAGCACAATGTCGAAAACGGCGCCGCTGTGTTTGGACTTGCTCTTGAGCTGGGCATTCCTGAAGCTGCCATCCGCGAAGCATTTAAAACCTTCAAAGGGGTCAAAAGACGGTTAGAGAAAAAAGGGGAGAAGAGAGGCGTCTGCTTCTACGATGACTATGCCCACCATCCGACAGAGATCATGACCACTTTAAAAGGCATCCGGCAGGCCATCGGTGAAAAGAGGCTTGTAGTGGCGTTCCAGCCTCACCGGTTCACTCGTGTCCGCGATTGCTGGAAGGAATTTATCACGGCTTTTAAGGATGCCGATGTGGTTTTTATGACCGATATCTGGAGCGCGGGAGAAAAGCCGATCGAAGGGATTACCGTTGAAAAACTCTACCAAGAGATCCAAGCAGCAACTCCTGTTCCTGTCTTTTATCACCCCAGAGCCGAATTTCCCCAGGCAATTGCGGAGTTTTTACGTCCGCACGATGTGGTGATCTCGCTGGGAGCCGGCGATGTGACAGAGGTGTGCGGTCAGGTGCTGCAAAGAGAGATCTCTCCTTTCCGCCTGGCGGTCTGCCAAGGAGGAAAATCGGCCGAGCATGAGATTTCCCTCCGCTCTTCCATGGTGATGCGCAAGGAAATGAATCCCGACTACTACACGGTCCAGCTCTTTACGATTACCAAAGAAGGGAAATGGACGATGGAAGGGCGGGAAAAGTCGCTCTCCGAAGTCGTACAAGCGCTTCAGGCCTGTGATCTCGTGTTACCCATTCTCCACGGCCCTTTTGGCGAAGACGGCATGCTCCAAGGCTTTTTCGAAACCTTGGGTCTTCCTTACGTCGGAGCCGATTACCGCTCTTGCGCCGTGAGCATGGATAAAGCTTGGACCAAACATTTGGCAGCCCGTCATGGCGTTGAAATCGCCCGGTTTATCGATTTTTCCATGCATCAATGGCTGCAAAATCCCGCCAAGGTCCTTCAGACCATTTTAAGCCAGTTTACTTTCCCTTTTTATGTGAAAGCCGTCCATCTTGGATCGACGTTTGGAGTCCACCGCGTAAAAAACGAGCAAGAAGTCCAAGCGGCGATCGACAATATCAGCCGGCTCGATTACCGCTTTATCGTCGAAGAAGAAGTGGTCGGACGGGAGCTCGAGTTTGGCTTTATCGGGAACTTTGATGTGGCGGTTTCGGACCCTGCAGAAGTGACCCTGTCAGAAGAGATTCACACCTATGAAAATAAATATAGCGCCGCAGGAATGCCTTCCCATCCTAAGGTTCCTCTGCCGCCTGAAGTTTTAGCGCGCGGCAGGAAAATTGCCCAAACCGTTTATGAAGCTGTCGGCTGCACCGGTCTTGCCCGGATCGATTTCTTTTTGAAAGCGGACGGAACATGGGTTTTAAATGAAGTCAACCCCCTCCCAGGATGTACACCGACCAGTGTTTATCCGATTATTTGGAAGGCCGAAGGAGTCCCTCTGCAAGAGGTCGTTGACCGTATCATCATCGCAGGCCTCCACCGGAAGCGTTATCACGACAGACATCTCCGGCCTCCTGCCAAACCTCCCGTTGAACTATGAGACTCGTTCAGTCGCTGACCTGGATTATCGGTTCAACACTCCTCATCACCGGCAGTGCGTATAAGGGAATGCAACTGTACCAACAGAGACATCAAGCAAGCGCGAAGGCTTATTTATGCCGCATCGTACAGACAGGCCCTCAGCGCGAAGCCCTTAAAACGACCTATCTTGCGGAGCTGATGAGGATTTCTGCCGATCGTCCTGTCACCGTCGCTTCCTTTGATCCCTTGTTAGCTCAAAAAAGGCTTCGCAGCTGCCCTGTGATTAAAGAAGCCCAAGTCAAGCTGCTCCAAAGCGATACCGTTTATGTGGATTATACTGTCCGGCAGCCGATTGCCTGGCTTTATGATTTCGAGAACATAGCTTTGGATGAAGAGGGAATTCCTTTTCCGGTTTCTCCTTTTTTCAGTCCCAAAAAACTCCCCGAAGTTTATCTCGGGATTAAGAATTTCTATTGGAGCCGTCCTCTTAAAGACCGCAAAGCAGAATTAGCATTGACCCTCTTAAATCTTCTGAACCGGCTCTCGATGCAAGTCAGGAGGCTCGATGTCTCTAAAGCTACCGAGCAAAGCCTAGGACGCCGAGAAGTCGTCATTATCTTAGAGGAGCAAGGATTTACTAAAATTCTGCGGCTGACGCCGAAGAACTTTGCCCAAGAGCTCGGTAATTATTTAGAACTCCGGACCCAGCTTCCACCTGCTCCTCAAACCATTGATCTTCGCATCCCTCAGCTGGCATTTATTGAAGACAAGAAACCCGCACAAAATCCTTGAATCTTTAAGATAAGAGCGGTTTAATTTTTTTCCTAAACAGAGACCGCTATGACGTCAATTCGCCCCCTTGCCCCTCATCTTCAAATCGTCAACTCGTTATGGGAATCTTTTTCGTTTACCCCTAAAGTAGCATCTGAAGTGACCATTCGTCTGACTCGCACTGCGCTAGGATGCTATATTTTATCTTACATTTCCCATCCTCCCGGTGATGAAAAACCCGTTATTTGGATTGTCCGTCAGCCCGGGAACTGGAAGCTTCGTTTTTATCTCTCAGGAAGAGATTTCGAAGAGACTATCGAAGATGCGTCCCACTTTTTATCTCTTTCCAAAATCCCCCTCCAGTTAAGAATAGCCGAAGCTTTTGCTATGGTGGACATTCTCCTTTCCTCTGCTTTTGCTGGTTACGAGGTTTATCATCAAAGATATGACCAGAAAGTGGTCCCTCAGGTCGTTTGCGGGCTTCTTCTTGTCGTCTGCCTGCTCTTTTCGAGAAATGTTTTCAGGAAAAGGCGCGCATTGGAGAACGCTCTAAAACTTGTCACTGTGGTCGAACATGCGACGCAAAATAAAACATCTATCGAAACAGCAACTTTAACCTATACATACTCTGATTATAAGAGATGATCGAGGCGACGGTAAAAAGGCTCCCTTTAATCAGGCTCAGAGGGTGATGGTTGTTGTCGATTTGTCTGCGAAAAATGCAGATTCTATCGAACACAGCCCTGAGCTTTATTCCCGAGATCAATACCAATAAAAAAGGAATGCAAGCCTCGGAGCCATAGCAGCTATCGCCGCCTTGTCTTCGGAAATCCGAAGAAGAGCCTACTGGCTTGCATTCCCTAAAATAGATGAAACAATTTTCGCTTTCTTAATTCTCTAATTAATAAATTGATTAATTAATTAGAAATAATATGTTTAATTATATTTTAGTAAATAGGGGTTGTCTTTACTGCGAAAATTCAAATATCTTTTTCAAAATAAGTGGCTTACGAAGAGTCGACCTGCTAACCTTTCCCTAAAAAATTGCGGAGGTTAGCATGACAGTTAAAGCCCCTATCATTGATGTGACGTACTCGACGTACAATCGGTATTTTTTTAACCCTAAAAATCCGTCCCATGAAAGGTTTGATGTGATTCCTGCTGGGCATTTAGAGCGGTGGAGAACTTGGGATGCAGCAGGGCAATATCTCGTGAAGTATCAGGAAGGCGACAAAAAAGAGAAAATCTATCACGTTAAATACGAGTCTAATGTCTGGACTTTCAGAAATATGCATACTAAACATGAAACCAAATTGCAAGATCCTGACAGCCTGACAAGGCCCTTCTCTATTTCCTACGCTTATACCATCCTGGGATCCCTTTCTTGGTTCGGAGCTACTTTCCTATTTGCTCAAGCGGGATATCAAATATTCAACAACCGACATATTTCAATATTAGATCGGAAGATGACTTTCTCCATGATTGGGGCTGTAGCTTTACTTTTTGCTCGAATTTATACTTCCCATGTCAGAGAACAGGCCGCTTACCGTCTTGCGGAAAATATGGTCAGGATTTTTAGGAATAAACTTTCCACCAACCATTCCGTAGAAAAGAACTGGAGATTTCCGGGAATGGACCAATTTAAAATTTCACATCTCTTTTTAGAAACTTCTGCTTTTGATATACCCAAGACCACTAAGTGAAAATGTGAATAAGCTTCTATCTTAATTTAATTAGTTAAAGTATATTTAATTAAATCTTAATTAAGAAGGTGAAGGCTTGCTCCAAAAGCAAGTTCGTGATAAATTATCTCTTTTGAATAACTTTTAACCCCACTTGGAATATGAAGGATTTCGTTGCCTATATCATTAAGAATCTCGTAGATCAGCCTGACGCAGTCGATGTCAACATTGTCGAAGGAGAACAAGGAACTGTTGTTGAAGTGAAAGTTTCCCCTCAAGATGTGGGTAAAATCGTCGGCCGTCAAGGACGGACGATCAAGGCTCTGAGAACGATTGCTATGACAGTAGGCGCTCGTGTAGGCCGTCGCGTCCGTCTCGAAGTTGTTCAATAATCTTGAATATAAAGATTGTTTTTCATAATCTCATTTAAAGGCTCCCCTATTTAACGGGAGTGTTTTGAATTTAATTCGATTAGAATTAAAGTTGTTTCAAGATTGTCCCAAAATTGTTTAAGGAGACTTAATATCTCCTTAAAGGACAGTGTGAGAAAGAGGTTGAAGTGTCGGGTACTACCCTAGGGAATAAAGAACTTGAGAGCCTTATTAATCCCTTCACGGTCCCTCTAGGTCAAAAGATCCCTCCTATTCCCAAAAAAAAGAAAGTCATCGTGTTGGCAGGCCCCACTGGGGTAGGCAAAACGAAAATTTCCCTGAAAATCGCCCAGGCTGTCGGAGGAGAGGTCATCTCGGCCGATTCGATGCAGGTCTACCGGGGCATGGACATCGGCACAGCGAAGATCAAACCTGACGAAAGGGGGAAAATCCGGCACCACCTGATCGATAGCCGGGATTTAGATGAAACCTTCAATGTCGTCGATTTCTTCCAGGAGGCGCAGCAGGCCTTCCGTGAAATTTATGCTAGGGACCATGTTCCCATCGTCGTGGGGGGAACAGGGTTCTATATTCATGCTCTGATCTACGGCCCTCCCAAGGGGCCTGCTTCAGTCCCGGATGTCCGGAGTAAATTGGAAGGGGAAATGGGCGAAAAAGGATCCTTAGTGATGTATGAACGGTTGAAGGAGCTGGATCCGGAATATGCTGCAACGATCACCTTCCGCGATCGGCATAAAATTATCCGGGCCCTTGAAATCATGACTCTCACCAATCAAAAAGTCTCTTTTTTTGAGAAGGGGACCACGCCCTCGCAGGAATTTGATTTCCGGTGCTGGTTTCTCTATATGCCTAAAGAAATTCTTTACCCTATGCTGGATGAGCGGTGCGATAAAATGTTGGCGGACGGTTTTCTTGAAGAAGTCAAAAAGCTGCAGCAAGAGGGCATACAGCAAAATTCTTCGGCTTCTCAGGCAATCGGGTATCGGCAAGGTCTCGAGTTTCTGAAAACATCCCAATCCCCTGAGGATTGGCGTCTTTTTGTAGAGAGTTTTAAGCAGGCCTCCCGCCGGTACGCCAAGAGGCAGATGACGTGGTTTCGCAAAGAGCCTCTTTTTCGCTGGATGAACGTCCATAAAACAGGCGTCGAAAACGCCGTGGAGATGATCATCCAAGATTACGAGCAAAGCTAAATGTTTAATTGACGATAAGGAAGGGCATTCGAGCTCATTTTTGGGTGTGATTGCCATTCAAAATCAAGGGTTTATGTTTATCAAACTCTTTCGTTTGGGCTCCCTAGATAGTCTTTTCTATTAGCTTTAAAAGTAAAGTTAGGGTAAAATTCTCTCGAATATTAGACGTTTTGATAAAATTTTAAGAACGTCTTCAACACCATATTTTAAATAAAAGTTATGACAAGCGAACCAGAAATTTCAGCTCCTGAGCAAACTGTACAACCCGAAAAACAAGTTTCCGCCGTTCTGAAAGAACTCGTGGGGAAATTGGAAGCTTTAAGTTCGGCAGAAGAAAAAATTCGGTATTGCTTGGACTTTATGCGAGCAGCCTTGGGGGATAAAGCGCCCCGGTTCAAGGATTATTGGGACGCTAAAAGGCTTTGTCTTCCTTTATTTAAAGAAGGACTTGCAGCTCAACCCCGTTCGATTCTCTGGGCTGAATATATCGAGATTTCCACCGAGGCCCGCCATCTGAAGGACACTCTCGATGAGCAAGCAGCCTTTGCAATGGAGCAGATTGATCTGGCTATTCAAGCCATTGAAGCAGATCTGGAGAAGATCGAGGAGCTTATTGAGCAAACTTCTTGGAGCTTACCGGAGAGCCAGACCCTCCAAGGAAAAAAAGAGCTCTATACGAAGCTTCAGCAAGAACTTAATTTCCTCAATACACTGGCGGCCCGGATCAACAGTTTCCGTAAAGAGGTAATCCGCACCGAGATGCGCATCCGCTTTAAAAACAAGTTTTTCGACCGTCTCTCCAAAGCTGGCGATAAGGTATTCCCCAAGCGAAAAGAGCTCATCCGTCAAATCTCGTCGGAATTTCTTGCAGATGTGAAGAGTTTCACTGAAAAATATAGCTCGGAAGAAGCCTTAAGAAATGCCTCTATTTTTGCTCTCCGCGAAGAGATTAAAACTCTTCAAATTTTAGCCAAAGAGCTCACTCTGGATACGCAGGCTTTCACCCAGACACGCCTGGAACTGAGCAAATGCTGGGATCTTCTCAAAGAGCACGATAAAGAACGTAAAAAAGAAATGACAGAGAAGAAGGAAGCTTTCAAGAAGAATGTCGAGCTGATCATGAACAAGATCAAGCCCTTGGCAGAACGATGCCAATCCGAGACATTCACGATGGACGAGGCAATGAAGCAGTCCAACGATATTTTAAGCTTCATGAAGACCATTGAGCTCGGCCGAGATGAAGTCCGCTACCTCAAAGATGAAGTCGCGAAGGCTCGCACTCCTGTTTTCGAACGCATGAAAAAGGAGCAAGAGGTACGCGAGAAAGAGATGGAAGAAGCTCAACGTCAACGTCGCGATAAAATTGAAGACTTTAAAAGACGCATCCAAGCGGCTTCGGATCAAGTCTCAGAAAAGAGCATCGAAGAGCTATTAGCGATGAAAGACGAGCTCGTGAAACAGCTCGGGGCTCTTTCCGCGACACATGCCGAAAAAGAGCTGCTGGAGCATTCCCTGAAAGAGCTGCGGGATCGGATCATCGAGAAAAAAGAAAAAGCGATTGCCTCTCTCTCCGAAGAAGAGCGCAACTCTCTCGAGCACCTCAAGCAGATGTTAGAAGAATGGAAAGCGCAAAAACAAGAAATTCGCACGCAGCTGGAAACCTACCGTAAAGCACTGGCGGGTTCGGGTTTCGATTTCGAAAAAGCGATGCGGTATCGCCAATTGATGGATGAAGAAAAAGTTCGCCTGGATAAAGCCCATCATGCTATAGAAGAAATTGAAGCCAAAATTGATGAACTTGAAAATGCATAAGGGAGAATTTGACAAATTCTCGAAAATTATGCACAAAAAGGTCGAAGGAACATATGTACTTTAAATATTCTCCTCCGAAGAAACTAATCGTTTTTGATCTAGATCATACCTTGATCTCGACCAATACCAGCTATTGCTATCTTAAAACCCTTTATCAGCGGGGAGCCCTCTCTATTTCTGTATTACTTCGCGCTGCTCTTCTCAAATGCCGCTATTATGCGACTTCCATGACTCTCGAGAAGCTTCATTATGTCGTTTTTGACCGGATGCTCCGAGGATTTTCCCTAGAAGCCCTTGAGAAGCACATCGATGATCTTCTCGACAAGCTTCTCCCAGGCTCTCTTTATCTTCCGGCTTATCAAGAGCTGACAGCTGCGAAAGAAAGAGGGGATCATACCGTCCTGCTTTCGAGCTCTCCAGACTTTCTGGTCCGACGATTCGCTTCGTATTTTGGAATCGATTCATGGGAAGGGACCGCCTATAGTATTGACCAGGAGCGCCGCCTCTGCAAAATTGCCAAATTGATCGTAGGGACCACCAAAAAAGGATGTCTTCTCCGTTTGCAAGAAAAGCTCGGAATTCCTAAACAGAATGTCGTTGTTTATACCGACAGCCATGACGATATCCCGCTTCTCTTAGAAGCAGGCGAAGCTGTCGCCGTCAATCCTGACAGGAAGCTCGCGAAGCTGGCCAAGCTGAATAAATGGCGTATCATTTAAGCTCTTTTAAAAACTTATCGTTCCTATTTTCTCATCGATTTTTGTAAAACCTCTTTGTACAATATTGACAAAGAACAGTGCTTATGCAAGAGTGCGAATTGAAGGCGGACAGCCACGGGGCTAGCCTCTCTAGGAACAGGAGAATGTATTGAGCAAAAAAATCGGCTTTTTCGGCGGTAGTTTTGATCCCATTCACCTGGGGCATCTTCATCTAGCCCTCGAAATCGCCGAAAGACACAAGCTCGACGAAGTCTACTTTTGTCCGACAGGACAATCCCCCTTTAAAAAAGAACAGCCTCCGATTGCTTCCAAAGAAGATCGCCGTGCCATGGTAACCGCAGCGATCTCTCCGCTGCCTCAGTTTACACTTCTCGATCTGGAACTGCGCAAAAGCACGCCTTGCTACACCATCGAAACCATCCGGACGCTGGTAGCTCAGGATGGGCAAAATAAGGTGAAGAAAAACTACTTTCTCCTGATAGGAGAAGATGCCTTGGAGCACTTTCATGCCTGGAGGGAAGTTGACGAGCTCGTCAAACTGGCCCCTCCTCTTATTGGAAGCCGCGACAAGAAGTCCTTGGTGAAACCTAAAGGACTAAAACCTGCGCTTTCTTCCAGCGTCGAAAAAGGGCTGACGCCTATTCCGATCATGGAGATCAGCAGCACAGAAATTAGGGCACGCCTTCAAAAGGGGCTCTACTGCGGGCATCTGTTGCCTGCTAAGGTGTGGGACTATATTCAACAACATCAACTTTACCGAGTAAAGAATGAAAAACGATCTTAAGGCTATTTTAAATCTCATTGCGCAGACCATCTTTGACAAAAAGGGCTTTAATACCTTGGCCCTCGATGTGCGGGGCATTTCAACCCTGACCGACTATGTGATCATTGCAGAGGGGAATGTCGACCGGCATGTCTCGAGCATTGCCCAAGGCATTATCGACGCTTTGCAAGAGGCAGGGGTGAAGGTGAATCAAGTCGAAGGGCTGGAGGCAGGGGATTGGGTAGTATTAGATTTTTTAGATGTCATGGTCCATCTCTTTATGCCCGGTCTCCGTGACAAGTATCGTTTAGAAGACCTGTGGAAAGAGAGTCAAATCTTAGATCTCCAAATTAACACAAGCCCCTTAAGTACAGGCACTTACGATAAAAGTTCAAGAAAATAATACTCGTTGAAGTAATTAAGAATTTAAGTTATTCTATAAGCCTCTATGGCTAAAAGAAGAATTGTTGTTACAGGTATGGGGGTCGTTTCCTGCTTTGGGACTGATGTCGATCAGTTTTACGATCAGTTGCTGGCTGGAAAAAGCGGCATTGGCCCTCTCGAATCCTTTCCTTGTGAGTCCTATCCTACCCGGTTTGCAGGCTCTGTCCGCAACTTCGATGTCGGCAACTATATTGATAAAAAGCAAGCCCGCCGTGTCGATCCCTTTATCCGCTACACCCTTGTCGCGGGAAAGAAAGCCCTGGAAAAAGGGGACTTGACGGGAGAAAAGCTCGAAAAATTAGACAAATCCCGCTGCGGGATCATCATTGGTTCCGGCATGGGTGGAATGGGTATATTTTCTGATGGGGTTGAAACCCTCGTCAAAGAAGGCCACCGCCGAGTCAGCCCCTTTTTCGTACCGTATATCATCACCAACATGGGCGGCGCCCTTCTAGCGATTGATGTGGGATTTACAGGCCCTAACTACTCGATTTCTACGGCTTGTGCGACTTCTAATAACTGTATTGTCGCTGCAGCAGAACATATCCGTCATGGCCAAGCTGATCTGATGCTTTGCGGCGGTGCTGAGGCTTGCCTGACTCCCATTGCCGTGTCAGGGTTTATAGCGATGAAAGCGCTGTCCGAGCGCAACGAAGACCCTCAGAAAGCCTCGCGCCCTTGGGATAAGCAGCGCGATGGGTTTGTAATGGGTGAAGGCGCTGGTGTGCTCATTCTCGAAAGTTTAGAACATGCTCTAGCCCGCAATGCTCCTATCTATGCCGAGTACCTCGGCGGCAGCGTCAATTGCGATGCTTATCACATCACAAGTCCACGGGAAGATGGGAAAGGGGTTGAGCAATGCATGAAGCTTGCCCTCGAAGATGCAGGCATCCCCAAAGAACAGATCAACTATATCAATGCCCATGCGACATCGACCTCAGCCGGTGACCTATGTGAACTTACCGGGATCAAAAATGTGTTCGGCGATCACCTAAAAAATATCTCGATCAATGCCACCAAGTCGATGACAGGCCACTGTTTAGGGGCTGCAGGCGGCATTGAAGCTGTAGCCACCATTATGGCGATCCAAACCGGCATGATCCACCCGACCATCAACGTCGATGAACCCGAAGAGATGCTCGAAGGGGTTGACTATGTCCCCCACGTTGCAAAGTCTAAGAAAATCACGGCGGCTTTTTCTAACTCCTTTGGTTTTGGCGGGCATAACTCGACCGTAATTTTTGCTCCTTATAACCCTTAAGGAGACCCATGAGAATCGAAGAAGAGTCCTTCGGGGTTATTCCTCTCCGACAAGAGAATGGAACCTGGCAAGTTCTCCTCATTCTTCATCAAGGAGGACGGCATTGGGCATTTCCCAAAGGACATGGTAATCCCGGTGAGACCGCTTTAGAATCGGCCTCTCGCGAACTCAAAGAAGAGACAGGTCTCGATATCGAAGAGGTTCTCCAAGACACTCCCTTGATGGAAAGATATCAATTTCATCGCAAACGAGAAATCGTCGTCAAGACGGTCCGATATTTTCCTGCCCGCGTGAAAGGAACGCTCCATTTACAAGCCGAAGAAATCCGGGATGCGAAATGGGTCCCTCTGAAAGAGGCCACACGGCATTTGACCTTCAAAGAAGCCAAGGAAATGTGCAATAAACTCATCACCCTTTTAAAGATTTGATGTTCTGGAAAAAGAAACCTAAAATCGAACTTTTTGTCCGGCACTGCAACTTTTCAGAGGTGAGCCAGCACAAAAATCGGATTGAGGGCTTCTCCCGCCAAAAATGTTTCGAAAATCTTGTAGCTACCCTCGATCCTAAAAGAGTAAAGGCCACCTTTTTACTCGATACCTTTCATCCCACCGAGAATAAACATTTTCTCCTGCAGCAGACTGATTTTTCCGTCATCGAAATTCATGAGGGAACAGAGACGGGATCTTTCCTCCGCCTCTTAGATCACGTCACCTCCTTGAATTTAGACCCCGAGACCATCGTCTATTTTCTGGAAGACGACTACCTGCATCGAGAAGGGTGGGTCGATATTCTCCTCGAAGGGTTTTCGATCCCTGAAGCCTCCTATGTGACGCTTTACGACCATCGAGACAAGTATTTCCTCCCCCTCTATAAAGATCTGACATCTAAAATTTTCCATACCTCTTCGTGCCATTGGAGAACCACGCCCTCTACCACCAATACCTATGCGATGAAATACCGCACCCTCCTGCAGCATCTTCCGGTCCATCGGCAATTTTCTTTAGGCCGTAAAATCTCTGCCGACCATGAAAAATTCTTGGAACTAGGAAGACAGGGGGCTACGTTGATCTCTCCCATCCCTGGGTGGTCCACCCATATAGAATTAAATTTAACCTCTCCTTGCATCGACTGGGAATTGCTTTTTCAAAAAAAACAGCCTGTGGTAAGTTAGCTTTGGCCTTAAAAAGGAGATCAGTATGTTAAGACAAGCTTTCGTTCCTGCTTTAGACACCACGCTGGAAGGTCCTTCTTGGATTAGAAATCTTTTTATTGTCTTAGGTGGAAGTTTTCTGATCGCCCTTTTTGCCCGTATTGCAATCCCTCTTCCTTTTTCTCCTGTTCCGCTGGCCCTTCAAGGGACTGTTTGTTTATTGCTAGGTGCAGTGCTCGGAAGCCGTAGAGCGGCTGGGGCTGTTTTGGTTTATATTTTTCAAGGCGCCATCGGGCTCCCAGTCTTTGCACTGGGTCATGCCGGCATGGCGATTCTCTTAGGCCCTCGCGGGGGTTATTTGATCGGATATCTTTTGGGAGCTTATGTGACCGGGTATTTGGTCGAGAGATCAGGTTCCAAAAACCTTCGTCAAGCAGGGCTTGCGATGGTTATTGGGAACCTACTGATCTATCTCTGCGGCCTTTCTCAACTGTCTCTTTTCGTCGGAATCGAAAGAGTCTTTTTCTTAGGAATGTTTCCTTTTATACTTGGAGACTGCTTTAAGCTTTTCGCGGCTTGCCGCGTTCTTAAAGCCCTCAAATTTAAATAGGTTTATTTTCTTTGATGAAGAATCCAAAGGCTACACGTGTGGCCTTTTTGACTTCTTTGGCATTAGGTGCTTGGGTGCTTGCATCGAATCGAGCTGGTTTGTAGATAGCTTTTTTCAATGCAGTAGTCCCTACTTGGGTCGATCGGGAATAGACTTTCCCCGTTGGCCTGATGTCCAATCGATGAGGAGTATCTCCTATTCTTTTTATCATTGTCCTGCCCTCCTAGTGAGCATATTAGACCTTCAGCCAAACTCAACAGTGTCAAATTTGCATACGGCCTAATTTCGTCATTATAGGAACGGCCCCTTTTCGCCAAACGAAAATTTCTTCATCTTCTATTTAGATTAACGTGGAATTTAAAATTTCTTTAAAACAAAGAATTATTCATCTGATTGAATCTCAATCGCTTAAGTATGTTTTAACTCCGGGCAGTGATCGTATAGCGGGTGATGTTTAGAAACTCGTATTTAAAACTAAACACAGGGTTAAGGGTGAAATCTAGAATCAGGAACTTACCCTCAGAAAAATGAAATTCCCTGACTTGCTCTGGTTCGCCCCTACGCGTGCAGATTTTTTGCTGTACACGAGAACTCTTATAGAGGCTTTGGAGCTCAGCAGGTGACAGCATAAACGACTCGACGGTTCCGCAGGAAATAATGATGTATCCTTCCTCCTCTTGATGTTTTTGGATCATGCCCTCACCCGATACATCGGGTCTGAAATGACCTTTTTTTTCGCACTTATCCACTCTGAAGGAGACCGGTATCGGAGTGTTATTCAAGGAGTCCAAAAAAGAAGAATTGCCAATCGCTGTCATATAAACCTCCAGTAAAGACGGCAAGTTTCTGGCAAGAGAAAGTTTTAGTCAAGGTATTATCCCCTCAGAATGAGTTTGACTATACTTGCTGAGATGAAGATAATGGCGAAAATATGCTGAAAAAAGCTTGGATCGCTTTTTTATATTGGGTTACGCGAGGCTTGCTGGGGATCCGCTACCGGCTGCAAGTGCGGGGTCTAGAAAAACTTAAACCGGAGGCACTCCCTAAAAAAGGCGGCATTGTCTTTTTACCCAACCATCCTGCGGAGATCGATCCGGTCCTGATGATCATGGTCCTCTGGAGAAAGTATCAGCCGCATGCTATTATCGTTGATAACTTTTACTATCTGAAGGGATTTCACTATATTCTCAAGCTTGTAGAATGTATCCCTCTTCCTGACTTTCAGGGAACCGTCAATAAATGGAAGCAAAAAAAGATCGAACAAGCTTTGGCATCCATTCGTCAAAAACTAGCCGAGAAGAGTAACTTTCTTATATATCCTTCGGGGAAATTAAAGCGCACAGGCGAAGAGGTTATCGGAGGTGCTTCCTTTGTCCATACACTCCTCCAGCAATGCCCCGATGCCAATGTGGTTTTGGTTCGCACGACAGGTCTATGGGGTAGCCGTTTTTCCCGCGCTCTGACAGGAACGACGCCCGACTTTGCTAAGGTTATCTGGGAAGGGATAAAAATCGTTTTAAAGAATCTCATCTTCTTAACTCCAAGACGCGAAGTTACTGTTGAGCTCGAAGCCGCACCCGCCGATCTGCCTATCCAGGCGAGCCGTCTGGAATTTAATCGATATCTGGAGCGTTGGTACAACCGTCGAGGTGCAGAGCCGCTGAAGCTCGTCACCGATTGCTTTTGGAAGGATAGCTTTCCTAAAGTCGAGGCGCCGCCCGAAGAGGCTAAAGAAGAAGAAAACTGGACTATTGCTCCTGAAATTGAAAGGGAAATTGTCGCTAAAATCGGTGCGCTTGCTCGGCGCTCGGATATTCAGCGGTCGCAACACTTGAACCGGGATTTGGGCTTAGACTCCCTCGATCTGGCCCAGCTGAATACTTTTTTAGAGCAGCGGTTTGAAATCGAAGAGATCGAAGAGCTGGAGACCGTGGAAAGCGTTCTTAAAGCAGCAGCAAAGAAAGAGAAACTCAGGCAAGCCCCTCTGCTTGTTGAGCCTGAGAAAAGATGGCCCTCTGAGGAAGCCCGTCCGCTTGTGGCACCTCCTGCAGGAAAAACCCTTCATGAAGCTTTTTTACGTAGCTGTGATCGGATGGACAGCTTTGCTGCGTGCGCAGATGAAACACTGGGCATTGTCACTTATCGCCGCTTAAAAATGATCGTGCTCATCCTCAGCCGCAAAATCCGGCAGATGGAAGAGGACCATATCGGGATCTTATTGCCTTCATCGGTGATGGCCTATGCGCTTGTTTTTGCGATATTGCTCGCTAAAAAGACTCCCGTGATGCTGAACTGGACTCTCGGGGCTAGAGCTCTTGACCATTGCAAGCAAGCTGCCGCTTTAAAAACCGTTTTCAGCTCCCGCCGCTTTCTCAACAATATGCCTAATGGCGATCTCGAGGGGATTGATCCTATTTTAGTTCTTCTAGAAGATTTTCGAGAGACGATTTCACTGGGAGATAAGTTCAAGGGCTTCTTCGGTCTGCTCAAAAACACCGACACGCTTCTAAAGGATTTGGAACTTTCTTCTGTTTCCGATGAGGATACAGCGGTCATTCTCTTCACGAGCGGGACCGAGGCCCTTCCCAAAGGAGTCCCTCTGTCCCATAAAAACATTTTGTCGGATTTAACAGCGGCCCTTTCTTGTATCACATTGTTCCCAACGGATGTTCTCTACGGCGTACTTCCTCCCTTCCACTCGTTTGGATTTTCGGTGACAGGGGTTTTCCCGCTGCTCGCTGGACTCAAAGTTTATTATGCACCCGATCCTACGCATACCCGCAGCATGTTGCATGATCTCGAGAACTGGAAAGTGACGCTCTTTGTCTCTGCTCCCACGTTTATCAAAGGGGTGTTCAGCCTGGCGACTCCGCAGCAACTCCTATCGCTTAGATATGCGGTCGGAGGAGCCGAAAAGGTCCCCGACGAGCTATTTGATTTCATGGAAAAAAGAGGACAAGAGATGCTCGAAGGGTATGGGATTACCGAATGCGCTCCCATTGTCACGATGACGCGGCCCAAAAAACCGCGGAAAGGGGTCGGGCAGCCCGTGCCGGGAGTCGATCTTTGCATTGTCAGTCCTGAGACGCGAGAAGTCCTCCTTCCTGGCCAAGTGGGTGAGATTTGCATCTGTGGACCCAATGTCTTTAATGGGTATTTAGGGACTCAAAAATTTCCTTTCATTGAGCTCGATGGCCGACGGTGGTACCTTTCAGGGGATTTAGGCTCTCTGGATGACGACGGCTCTTTAGTCCTAGCAGGACGGCTGAAGAGGTTTGTCAAGATCGGCGGGGAAATGATCAGTTTAGGCGGCCTGGAAGAAGAGCTTCTTCACATGGCGCGTGAGAAAAAATGGATCCCCGAGGTCCAAGATGAAGCACCTCCGCTGGCTGTCGCGGTTAAAGAAAAAAATACAGAGAAACCGCTGATTATTCTATTTTCAACTTATAACTTGAATAAAGACGATATCAATCAAACTCTGAGGGATCGGGGCTATAGCGCCCTGACGAAAATCGCCGATGTCCGCCAAGTTGCACAAATCCCCCTGACAGGAACAGGTAAAATCCATTATCATGCTCTCGACGAACTGCTATGAAGCTCTTTAATACAGAAACACGCGCTAAAGAAGAACTGATCCCGTCCGAGGATCAGCATATTCGGATGTATACTTGCGGGCCGACGGTCTATAACTATGCCCATATCGGCAATTTCCGCACCTACGTTTTTGAGGATTTGCTGCGACGTACACTTAAATTTTTCGGTTACAAAGTCACCCAGGTGATGAACATCACCGATATCGATGATAAGACGATCCGCGGGGCTTTAGCAGAGAAAGTTTCCCTTAAAACCTTCACTGACAGATATACGCAAGCATTCTTCGAAGATCTTCAGACCTTGAAGATTGAAAAAGTGGAACACTATCCCCATGCCACCGACTTTATTCCTCCCATGATCGAGATTATTCAAGGGCTTTTGGACCGGGGAGTTGCCTATCGAGGCGCTGACGGCAGCATCTATTACGCCATTGAGAAATTCCCTTCCTATGGCAGGCTGTCTCATCTCCATCTGGATGAACTCAAGGCCGGCGCTTCCGAGCGGGTGGCTGCTGATGAGTACGATAAAGAGCACGTCGCTGATTTCGTCCTCTGGAAATCGTATGATGCAGTCCGGGATGGACAGATCTTTTGGGAGAGCCCGTTTGGAAAAGGACGTCCTGGCTGGCATATTGAATGCTCCGCTATGGCGATGAACATTCTCGGCAAGACCCTCGATATCCATGTCGGCGGCGTCGATAATATGTTCCCGCACCATGAAAATGAGATCGCTCAGTCCGAGGCGTTTACGCATCAGCGTTTCGTGAGATATTGGCTTCACTCGGAGCATCTCCTCGTCGATCACAAGAAAATGTCAAAAAGCCTCGGCAATTTCTTCACCTTGAGAGATCTTCTTCAGAAAGGATATTCCGGTGTCCAAGTCCGCTATCTGCTTTTGCAAACTCACTACCGAACGCAGCTCAACTTTTCATTTGCAGGACTTGATGCGGCTGCTAAATCTCTCGAGCGTTTAGGCGATTTTATTGTCCGGCTGCGTCAAATCGATCAGATGGTTTCCTCTGGGGATGTCGAACCTTTCTTGAAAAAGGCTCATCAACTTTTCTCCGATGCTTTAGCCGATGATTTGAACATCTCTGCTGCTTTAGCCGCCTTGTTTGATCTTGTCCGTGAAATCAATGCCCTCTGCGATAGCGGAAAAGTCAGCAAAGAAGAAGCTCATAAAGTTCTCTATCTTCTCGAGCAGTTCGATCAAGTCTTGGCCGTCCTGCCTCTGCAGCCTGTCTCGGAAGAAATTCCTGCCGATCTTCAACAACTTCTCGCTGAGCGGGAAGCAGCTCGTGCTGTAAAGAATTGGAAAGCCGCTGATACTGCCCGCGATCAAATCTCCGCCCGCGGCTACTTAATTGAAGATACACCCGCTGGAGCGCGTCTTAAAAAGAAATAAATTATGAAGAAAGCCACGACCAAAGATGAACTTTTTCTCATAAAACTCTACGAACTTGCAGTTGCTAAAGGCGGCCCCGAAGAAGAGATTGACCGTTACGTCATTGGCCGTGCCATCGGACAAAATAACCATGGCATCGACACCATCATCAAACATCTTGCCCAAGCGAACTTCATCAAAAAATGTTCCGATAACTGTATTTATCTCACCCCGCATGGTATTAAACTCGTGGAGTATTTGAGAGAAGAGAGGGGATAGCCCTATGTTACATCTCGAGCTTTCATTTTCAAGAATTTCACGCTTTGTTAAACTTTTTTATCAAAAAAGGGTCCGGTATGAGTATTACAAATGAAAATTTAGTTTCAGATATCAAAGCTCTAGGCAAAAATCATTTAATCGGGTTGGGATTTGCTGCGGCAGGTTTTATTGTCGCTTACTCTGTTAATAAAGCTTGTGTATGGTTTTTTGCTGAAAAAGATAAAAAGGGGCTACAAAAAGATCGGAATAAAGAGGCTCTAAAAAGACTCATTTTTTGAGTGATTGCTTTAGGAGTCGGTCTGCAAACAAATGAGTCCTTAAAACGCATTGCTTCCGATCTGAATATTAACCCCGATCCTTTAAATAAGAGTATATTAGCTTTGCATGTAGCTTCTTTTGCGATGGCTTCTTTAATGGATCAAAAGGAGGTGTGTATGGGGATTATGTTTTCTGCGGCAATAGCCTATGTGCATCCTATAACAGTTTCAAATGGGGCTGCTGTTGTCGGTTCATTGCTTGACTACATGAGGGAGGGCTGAAAAAATCTCATCGTCTTTTAAAAAAGGACACAGCTGCCGCAAGATCTCCTCTATTTCAAAGGTGCTTCGATCGTCTCTTTGTTTAAGAAAAACTCTTGATACGTTCCCTGACAGTATTTCTGCAGAAGGCTTTTCAGTTCGTCGATCGCTGTCTGGATCTCTTCACTCGAGGTTTGCTCTAACCCTTCGAGTACTAAGCAGACATTCTTTGTACTTTCGGTGATCTTGGTTTTTTCGCACTCGCGATAGTTCCAAGATCGGCAGAGGATTTCTTTGTCATCGCGATAGACCACTTCACCTTTTTTGATCGGTTCGGGTTTAGTTGTACCTAGCATCACAAAGAGTTCAGTTCCATCTGCAACAGTTAACGAAATGCCGCCTTCGACTTTGTCGAGATCATCTCCGCCCGCGGCAAGAACATACTTGAGAGACACAATATTATAGAGGTCGACGATAGGACTAATCGAGGGGAGTTCTTTGCCTTGCAGAACTCTACGGAGCAGAGCCTCGATGGAGCTGCGATGGGCTGAAGGGGAAAATCCGAACTTTCGATAAGCCTCTCTCCAATCGTTAATTTTAGGTAGAGTGGCGAGGTTTTCCAGAGTGTATTTCTGACGGACTTCCTCTTCTGTTTTGCGGAGCATAGCGGCAATTTCCGGAGAGATTTTTTGGTTGTTGAGATCTTTGCAGACAAGGATGCCCACTTTGACATGCGGGAATAAGGTAGGGATCGCAGGATCGATGCAGAAACCATCCTTGATGCGAGGTTTTCTAGCCACTTGCGAGGAAGGAGCTTCTTCCGAGCGCATGATCGGGAAAAAGAGCACATCGCGGATCGATGGAGCTTGAGTAAAGAGCATGACAAGCCGGTCAATGCCGATGCCCAGTCCTCCCGTGGGAGGCATACCTTGGCAGATCGCTTCAACAAACTCTTCATCGAGAGGATGGGCCTCTTCATCGCCGGCATCTCTTTTCGCATTTTGATCGACGAGGAGTTTGCGCTGGAGCTCAGGGTCGTTGAGTTCGGTGTAGGAGTTGCACATCTCGCTGGCGAGGATAAAGCTCTCAAACCGCTCGACGAATTGCTGCTCCCGCAGCTTAGGATCGCGGTGGAGCTTACAGAGAGGAGTGGTTTCAATCGGATGGTCTATGATGTGGTGCGGCTGGATTAAATGGGCTTCTGCAAACTCTTCAAAGAGCTTAGCAATCAAGATCCCGCGGGGAGCTTTAGCGATTTCTTTCGGATCGATCGAGCCTTTATCGAGGAGGATTTTACGCATCTCTTCTTCGGAGAGGTTGTCGACATCTATTTTCCCATACTCGCGGATGGCGTCTTTCATGCTCATGCGCTTCCAGGGGGCTTTGAGATCGATCGTATAGTCGACGCCCTCGCGCTGAAGGACCACTTCGGTTTTTCCAAAGAGTTCTAACGCGATGTGTTCAAAGAGCTCTTCTGTCAGCACCATCATGTCGTTGTAGTCCCAATAGGCGGCATACGCTTCGAGCATGGTGAATTCAGGATTATGGGTGCGGTCGATCCCTTCGTTGCGGAAGACTTTAGAAATTTCAAAAATACGGTCCATGCCGCCCACAATGAGTTTCTTCAGAGAAATCTCCAGAGAAATTCTTAAGTACATGAGTTGATGCTGAGCATTGAGCTGCGTGACAAAAGGGCGAGCTTCAGCCCCGCCGTAGATGTTTTGCAAAACGGGGGTTTCGACTTCGATAAACCCAGCTTTTTCGCAATAGTTACGGATAAGGTGCAAGATTTTGCTGCGGAGGCGGAACGTGGTTGCGACCTCAGGATGGGTGATGAGATCCAGCCACCTTTTTTTATAACGGACCCCTTTATCCGTGAGTCCGCTATGTTTATCGGGAAGGGGAAGGAGGGTTTTGCAAAGGAGCGTCAATGTTTTCACATAAACGGTGAGTTCTCCCTTATGCGTCCGGAAAATATGCCCCTCCACTCCGATGATATCCCCCAGGTCGAGCTTTTTCTCAATAAATTTTAGAGGGGTCAAGTCGGGAGAATCGGGAAGGCCTGCGACTTTGGTGTGGTCGCGGTTGAACATGAGCTGGATGCGGCCTGTCGAGTCTTGTAAATGAGCAAAAGCGTTCTTTCCCATGGCACGGAAAAGCACTAGGCGGCCGGCTAAAGTGACATGTTCGGTGCTCCCAGCTTCGGCTTCTTCGCTGCCGGAGAGCTCCCGTGATTCGTATTTATGCTGCAGGGCATGGGCCATCTGTGTGGGAGTGAAAAGAGGAGGATAGGGGTCGATTCCTAAAGCGCGAATCTCGGCGAGTTTATGGGAACGGTTTTTAAAATCTTCGTGTTGATGGTAGTCAGGTGTTTGCATGGGGGATATTGTAGTCGACGAGAATGTCAAAGTCAATTTTTTCAAAAAGGGATCCAGGTCTGAGATCTTAGGAGTTCATCCAACCCTATGTTCAAAGAGTGTCCAATCAAAAATAGATCGTTGGTTATCAAGAAATTAGAGACAAATTTTCAGGGATGTATTAGATTATCCCGCCAAGATTTTAGTTAATAAAATCTATATAATTTTTTAACAACACAGGAAATACATGGCTGTCTCAAAAATAAATCCGACACCTCCTCCGATTTCAGGACCTTGTGAAAATTGCAAAAAAGTAGCTACACAAAGATGTGCACGGTGCAAACTCGTCTTTTATTGCGGTAAAGAATGTCAAGAGAAAGTCTGGTCTGAACATAAGCTTGTTTGCTTGACTCCAGAGGCTCGTCAGCAAAGAACAAAGACAATTCTGGAAGAGAACGAGCAATTAATGAAATCTAGTGAGTTTCGTCATAATTTAGAAGCCGGAGGGCTGGCAACTCAATTATCGGAATTTCGTCAAATAGAAATGGAAATACGTCAGCTCATGGAAGCAAGTCCTGATAAGAAGATTCTCTTACAGCTTATCGATAAAGTGTTTCCTAAAGAAAGATGTGAGAGAAAATTGCGACTAAGTTGGAAAAAACTTCCTCCTGATGAGCAGCAAAATCGTTCTCAAAAATATCAAGAAATTTTGCAGAAATTTCAGAAGCTAGAAGAGCTAAAATCCAAAGGAAAAGAACCTCATTCTGTTGTTATGCCCATTCAAATAATCAGAGAAGGAGCTAAGGCCATCGTCAACATGCCTGTTCATCCGAATTCGAGTGTTGATAGGGCCTCTGTTCGAACTGCTGCAAATACCGTTCTTGAAACTTTGGCTTTAATCGAAGCCAGCCCTGACTTTGAAATGATAACGACTTATGCTTCAAGAGCTGTTTCAAGTCTAGTTTTACAGGCTGATTTAAAGCTTCGTTGGATGCAGCTACCACAGCAAGAATCTGCTCGAAGAAATGAAGCTTGGCAAAAAATGGCTCCTCGCTATGAGCCCTTTGTGCAGGCGGTGATGCTCCTGCAAAATCAGGCATACAATCATTTCATGTCTAAACCTTGAAATTTCTGTCTCGGAAATAATCGTTGAGATATATTTCCGAGCATGTTTTTAACGCTGCTGCTTTCGACGACTTTGCTGCTGGGAGAAGGCGATTCTTCATGGGATCATGCCTCTGTCAGCAGTTATGCGGCTGATATGAAATCGGGCGCGATTTTACTGGATGAAAACAGCGGTAAAAGCCTTATGCCTGCGTCCTGCATGAAAGTCGTCACGACGGCAGCCGCTTTGCAAATCTTAGGTCCCGAGACACGTTTTCAGACGGATTTAGAATATGATGGCACTTTGGAGAATGGAACCCTGCATGGAAATCTCTACATCCGGGGAGGAGGAGATCCCTGCTTAGGTTCGGATAGGATAAATGGTTCACTGGATTGGGACGCGCAGATTGAAACGTGGGCCGATGCTATCCAAAAGCTCGGGATTCAAAAGATTGAAGGGGATGTTATTGAGGATGCGACTCGGTGGGAAAAAGCGCTAGCAGTGCCGAGCTGGAGTTGGGAAGATCTAGGAAATTATTACGGAGCAGGCGCTTCTGCTTTATCGTTCCATGAGAACTACTACACACTTTTCTTCAAACCCGGTAAAGAAGGAGAAAATGCCACGATCTTACGCTCAGATCCTCCGATTTCCTCTCTGACATTTCAAAATGAAGTGAAAACAGGTCCTGCAGATTCTGGAGATGGAGCTTGCATCTACGGGTCGGAATTTTCCCCTGTTCAATATATCCGAGGAACTGTTCCCGCGGGTGTGGAAAAATTTGCTATCAGGGGAGCCATCCCCGATCCTGCAGCGTTATGTGCGGAGATGCTGACTAAGGCATTGCAAGCAAAAGGAATGACAATCCAGCATCAAAAAATCTCTCCGAGCAAGCGAACTGTTTTTCATACGACCTTTTCTCCGACAGTCCAAGAGATCGTCTATTGGACCAATCAGAAGAGCATTAATCTCTACGCCGAGCATTTGCTGAAAAAGATCGGCGAAACTGTTTTTAAGGAAGGTTCAACAGAAGCAGGCATTCGGGCTGTCACGGATTTCTGGCGCAGCAAAAAGATCGATCTTGCAGGCTTTAATATGGCCGATGGATCGGGCCTTTCCAGAAAAAACTTAGTGACGGCGCGTCAAATGGTTTCCATTTTATCAGAGATGAAAAAATCAGACTTATTTCCTCTTTTCTTTGAATCGCTTCCGCAAGTCAATAATCATGTGAAAGCAAAAGACGGCGCGATGTCCTTAGTGAGAGGATACGTGGGTTATAGAGGGGATGTCGCCTTTGCGATCTTAGTCAATCAATGCCTCGATCCCCAGAAGAATCAGAAAATCAAACGGTTTTTATCCGATGCTAATGCTTTTAAGCGTTAAGCTGATTTACGCTTCTTAGGAACTTTCGCCCCTTTTTTTCTTGCTTCAGAAAGCCCGATGGCAATCGCTTGTTTTCGGCTTTTGACGGCTTTATGACTTTTGCCGGATTTTAGCTTTCCTTTTTTCATTTTGTGCATTGCTGTTTTCACGGATTTTTGAGCTTCTTTTCCATATTTAGCCATACTGTTTCTCCTGTCCACTTATTATAATGCAAAACAATTAATTTTACCGAGTATTAATTATCCAGCTCTTTGCAAATGGATTGTCTCATGCCAAGGCTTCATCGCCTGCTTCCATTTCTCGACATAGTTGCTGAGATTATTGATATGTCCTGTGTTGAGGATTTCAAACATCGCTTGCCCCTTGGCTCCGAGCTTATGGATCGAGGGTTGATGGAGCGGAACCTGTTTATAGATGTAGTTCTCGACTTGGAGAAGTTGGGCTTTTTCATCGATAAGTTTTAGTTTTTTTAGCTCAGCGATGAATTTATGGGGGTCTTGCAAGTTTTTCTCTCCATGGACTTGCAAGGTGATCAGCTGCATGCCTGTCCCTTGAAGCTCTTTAGAGTAAGGCGTGTAGTTGGTGGCCCTTGAAGCGCCTTGCCCTGTCATATTCTTGTAGGTAAAACGGGGAGCAGAAGGATCTGCGATCAGCATTCCGATATGATAATAATGATGAGGGCGGGAAGGGGGCTGTTGGACTTCAGGATTTTCGATCTTAAGTTCGCTATTGTTAGAGACGACAAGTTTTTGAGTGGTGTACCGTCTGTCATTGATTTTTACTTCCGCAATCTCCCGGGATGTATCGACAAAGATGCTTTCTAATTTACTGTTGAGGAAAACAGCAACGCCTACAGTCTTCATCAGGAGCTCTAAGTTATGCGTCATCTCATAACATCCCTGGGAAGGATAATACTCGCCATTCGTAGGAGTCTTTTTATCCGGCAGATTAGAAACCATGGTACAACCGACATAGTCTTCTAAAAACTTTTGCACTTTGGCATCTCTGCCAAATTCATGACATCCCAGATCGACATGAGGAATGCCACAAATCGTGATGCTCTTCCAAGCTCCTCCACATTCTGCACCTTGTTCGACCACGAGAACTCGATGCCCCAAACATCTCTTATAAATCGCTTCCAGCATCGAGAAGGGGCTGGTCCCCACAACAATATAATCGAAATCTGTCTCGGTACCATAAAGGCAAGTGCAAAAAAGACAAAAAAACAGAAGGAATTTTCTCATGATCAAACCTCAATAGTGAATTAATATCTTTGCTGTAAGCTCAAAAAAATTCCAGTCTCTAATTACAAATTCCGTTTTTCATCAGCGTTATTGCTAAATAGAGTCATGAATTTAATCACTGCAGTAGACGGTTTTAGATTAGGAATTGATAAATTTTTTGTTTAGGAAATATAATTTAAGAGAGTCGAAAAACCTTAACTAGGAGGTCCATATGGCAACAGGTGTAAGTGTACTCAAACATTTCAATCGGTTTACCATGCATATAGAGACTTTAGCTGAAGTTCCAACCCAGAGATTTAAGGAAGTGGAGACCAAATTAAAGCTAAAGGGTTTGTCTGCCAAACATTTCGAATTAAGCAAACTCCAAGAAAAAACAGCAGCTTTCAATGATGAGTTAAAGGTTCTAAAAGCTGATATTAGCAAAGACGAAGATGAACTAAATGAAATTTATCGGAGAATTCTCGAACATCGTCAGGTAGTAGCGTTTAGAAAATCGTCATTTAGCTACGCAAAAGGGATCGCTGGAGGTGTTAAATATTGTATTGGGGCTGGTGTAGGTGCAGTAGGGACTGCTGCTGTTGCGGGTGCAGTGGTTGTTGCACCTATTGTTGCAATTCCTGTAGGAGCAGTTCTAGCTGCAGTAACTGCTTTTAGTGCCTCTACCCAAGAGACAGTCAAAAATCAGCAAAAGCTGCTAGAAAATTATCAACCTGCCGATATTTTTACGATTATTGGTCGGGATAGTTTTGAGATTGAAGAAAATAAGCAAATTACGGACGGGGAATGGCGAAAAACTTCTATTACCTTTGCAGAAAAGTTGCGAAGTGAAAAGGCGGCTGATTTAGGGAATTTCGTTTTGGAACTTGTAGATTTGGTGGATACTACTTCAGTCAAGGTGGCAAAATGTAAAAAAATATCCCAAGTAGCTAAGAAAGTATTAGCAGAAATCAGAAAAGAAGAAGAAACTCTTACAAAACTTCTTCATCAAACATCTCCCGGTGAAACAACGAGTGCAGTATTTAGCGATGCTAAAGATATTGGTGAGCAATTAGTAGATACTATGATGGGAAAAAAGCGGGCTCGAATATCTGAATCGGGCGCAGATAATGAAAGTAAAAAACCAAAAGCAGAAAAAAAAGAACCTGACTCTACTCAGCCTGCTTAATAAGAATGAAGTTTGCAGTGTGCTAAAAAAATGTCGAGAGAGGATCGACATCGACGAGCATGTGGACTTTAGGATGCTTAGGAAAGGTTTTTAAGATTTCTGTAATAGGACGAGTAAACTCGCCTTTGATGAGGCATTGGAAACGGAAATGGTCTTTGATTTTGGCATAGCCGCAGGGGATCACGGGATGGAGTTCATAGGTGGGAGGAAGCTGAGAAATCAGCCGAGCGCGGACTTGCTGGGCATGCTGAAGCGTTATTGAAGAATCTTTTCCTGTAAAAGTGATCTTCACCAAATGGCAGTGAGGAGGGAAGTTGAACATTTGGCGGCTGGCGATCTCCTCTTGAAAAAAAGCCGGATAGTCGAGGCGGGCGGCATGTTGGATCGTCGGGTGCTCCGGAAGCTGGGTTTGCAGGAGCACTTCGCCTTTGAGGCTGCTGCGGCCGGAGCGGCCGGAGACTTGGGTGATCAGTTGAAACACTTGCTCGGCAGCGCGGAAGTCGGGAATATGGAGAGCAGCATCGGCGTTGAGGACGCCCACTAAGGTCACGGAAGGAAAGTGAAGCCCTTTGGCAATCATTTGCGTGCCGATGAGAACATCGGCTTTTCCCGCGCGGAATTGCTTGAATAGTTTATCATGGCTCCCCTTATGACGTGTCGTATCGGCATCCAGACGGATGGTGCGGATCTCAGGAAAGATCGCATGAAGGGCCCGTTCCACTTGTTCCGTGCCGGCCCCTTTGAACTTGAAACAATCCGAGGCTTGGCAAGCGGGGCACTCAGAAGGTGGAGGAGAAAGTTCATAGTTGCACAGATGGCACGAGAGGATATTCTGCCCTTTATGAAAGGTCAAGCTAAGCGAGCAATGAGGGCAGTTCATGGCATGGGCGCAAGCGCTGCAGACAGCCGATGTATGAAATCCTCGCCTGTTGAGAAAAAGAAGCGATTGTTCGCCGATCTCCATGCGTTGTTTCAACGCTTCAAGAAGCGGGTCGGAAAAAAGGGTAAACCCTTTTGCTTTGTCAAATTCCCTTCGCATATCAATCAAACGGACGGTCGGGAGATGGGCGCTATCAGCGCGGATCGTCAGCTGGCTCAAAGTGTATTTGCCGGAGAGAGCATTGGAATAACTTTCAATGCTGGGGGTCGCGCTTCCAAGGATCACCACCGCTTCAGAAAACTTCCCGCGCATGACGGCGACATCGCGGGCATGGTAGCAAGGTGTGTCATCGGTCTGTTTATAGGCGCCGTCGTGCTCTTCATCGACAATGATCAGGCCGAGGTTTTTAACAGGGCTGAAAAGGGCTGAGCGGGGGCCGACGACAAGCGATAAAGTTCCCTCACGGATTTTTTGCCACGTGTCGCGCCGCTCTCCATCGCTGAGGCGATGATGGAGGATGGCCACTCTTTCTTGGAAGCGGCTCCGGAGCCGTTCGACGGTCTGGGAAGTGAGCGCAATTTCCGGCACGAGAAAGAGGGCTGATTTACCGAGCGCGAGAGCTGCATCAATGGCTTGGAGGTAGACTTCTGTTTTGCCGCTTCCGGTAACACCATACAGAAGATGGGTTTCAAATATCGAGCTCTCAATACTTTTTAAGATTTTTTCTAAAGCCGACTTTTGCTCGCCATTGAGAGTTTTATGCTTAGTAGGAAAAAAATCGTGATCGGCCAAAACCGACCGGTCGATCGCAATGGGAGCGAGGGACAGAATCTCCGCTTTGGCAAGGGTGGTCACAGGGCTGCGGGAAGTGGCGGCCTTTTCCATCAGCTCAGTGAGAAGGATCCCTTGAGGATGCTGCAAAAGGACCTCTAAGATTTTTGCCTGCGCCCCGCGGTGCTGGGTGCAAACCTCAGCCAGCTGAGGGCGGGAAAGGAGAGATTTGACAAGGAGTTGCCGTTTCTCTTCCATCCCTTTGCGGATGGGAGGAGGAAGGAGGAGCTTGATCACTTTAAAGAACGGGGCGCAATAATACCTTGCAAGCCACAGCCCGAGCTGCAAGAGATCTGCAGGAATAGCCTCGGGAAAGAGATCTTGGATCGGCTCGATTTTTTTAGAGGAAGTCTCGTTTTTTAAATGCAAAACAGTGCCGGTGCAGCTCCGTTTTTGGAGCAGGACTTTGACGCGGGTTCCCGGCTTGATCTGCTGGTTCAGATGGGCGGGAATGGCGTAATCGAGGGGTTTGTCCAGCGCTACGTCGACGTAGACAGCAGCGTAGAGAGCATCTTCCATAATTCACGTTTGAGATCGGGGTTTTTCAGATAGGCGGCAGAGGGTTGCATAAAAGCCACGGGGGTTTCTCGGAGGAAATGGCTTTTTGAAGAGGGGTTTGCCCGGTAAAAGCGGGCTAAGGAAATACTCTTCCAGGTCTCAAAAGGAGGGGCGACAATGAGCTTGAGTGTCGGGGAGTTCAAGGTGATATCCCAAGAATTTTCTCGTTCGATCTTTCTCATTTCAATCAATTTTGCAGGAGCAAGCATTGAATCTATGGCCTTCGTGACATTTTGCAAGAATTGAAGACCGGGGCCTGCTTCTCCCAACGAAAGCACCAAGACTTGGGCTGTCAGATGTTGCTCTTTGTAGAGCTGGGACATTTTTTTGGCATGGGCATCATCTGGAATGGCTCCAACGATAGAGGTCTCAGGAAGGATCTTGGCGACCATCTGTTTCATCTCGGCATCGATTTCTAGAGCTTTTTTGTCTTTAGTAGCAGCAGGGTTTTGTTTTTTCTGCGGAGAAAAATAAGCCATTTCTTCAGGGGTTGCGAGAATAGAGCTCCCCTGGGAAGCCTCTTCTTTGAGCAGTGAGATGGTATCTTTGATTAACTTATCCATTTGGAAGGATAAAAGCCCCGTTTTTGGTATTGAAGGACAATATCCATCTTAAGCTTATCGAGGCCTTCTGGGCAAATTTTATCCAGGATCAATTTAATCGAGGGAGACTTTTGATGCCTCAGCAAAAAGTAAAGTAAATTTTCACTTTTTCGACACGTGAGGATAAAAGGCTCTAAGAGAAGCAAAAGCTCTTGGCAAGGAGCTTGAAGTTTTTTTGAAAATTTTGCTGCTTTGGTGGCAAGCTTGGGGAAGGCAACCGGAAGCAACTTAGCGTACTCTTGGACTTTATGCAGAGATCCTTGCTTCCAAGCCCAATCAAAAGGGGCCATCTGGGGAGTCCAGCCCTCGCTTAAGTGGTCTTCGGAGCGGAGGATTTCGCGTAAAATAAATTGCAGAAGGAGCGCGGGTCCTTCGCCTTTAACGACTGTGATTGCGGAGAAAGGCGAATGAAAAAACAATTGTTGTCCAATCATAAAAACTGAAAATATAACTTTGCGGAATTATGGACAAGATTTTGTCGTTTGTTTTTCTGAAATAGAATGTTTTTTAGCTTGATTAAATGTTAACACCAGGAAATCTAGACGGTGCATTCTTGATGAAACTTCTCTACCATTTCTTTAAGCTCGTGGATATTCGCGTTCAAAAAACTAATGACAATGTTTCTTCGGATGTAGTTATCGATTTTGGAAATTAAGGGTTCGTATTTTTTTCGATCTCGGACTGTGGACCATATAGATTCATGTTTTGCATCATAATCTACTTTTGTCACTTCGATCCCCGTCAAAATGGAACAGAGAGTTAACCCGACGGAACATTCCTCAGCTTTTTGAACACAGTATTTTTGAGTGCTATCCGTGGGCATCATACTGGCGAGTGAGATTCTAAAAGTATTCGTAAAAGCTGGTGTATGGGCCATTCCGCTATCTATCACTTGGGATAATTGATCCTCGTGTGTTACTCCTCCTAGGTCACTCACATGGACCTGTAGAGCTGTGGGAGACTGGCGAAAAAGAATGTTCTGAAGTTTGAGATCATGATGAATGAATTTTTTAGCGTGCAGGATCTCCAATCCTCGCAGCATCTGAAGAGCGATATGGAGCCGTGCTTTGAACGAAAGATGCCTTCGAAAAACGAGTTTATCTAAGCTGCCGTTATAAACAGTTCCTTCATAAGCGAGCCTTGCGTTCTCTAGTGAGCTTGTGACCTTAATCAGGATGATGATCATGGAAAGCGGTTTATCTTGAATACCAGGAGGCGGAATGCGACTTTCTCGATGAACCGTCATCAAATTGATATGTTCTTTATTTAAATCTTGATTTGCTTGAGTCCACTCCTGGGGATTATTTTTATTGAGCTTTGCGGGAGTTGCAATTTTAAAGGCTGTTTGCTGTCCCGTGTGAAGATCGAAGAGCTGGACGACTTTTCCATAACTCCCTCGCCCTAGCTTGCTGATGATGCATTGCACACGCCAGGTCCGCTGGGGACCTAATTCGATAATGAGCTTTTTTTTGATGGGGGATAGAAGATCAAAATAGGAGAAGAGTTTGATTTGAAATCGGACGGTTTTGTCAGCTGTGATGCGTAAAGAGTTTCTGATGCTCTGGGCTTGATTTTCCAGAGACTCTACAACTCGAGCGGCCTTATCGAGATCATCAGGCAGAAGGTAAGGAGGGCAGTGTTTAAGACTGTCACGGATGGCTTGTGCTCTTTCACTGAGAATGAGAGATTTTTTGTATAAATAGTAAACGAGCCATGCCAGCGCTCCTAGTGCTAAAAGGACCATGAGAGAGCTATATCCTTTCCGCGGAGGTGCGGCCACAAGGGGCTTCATATTAAATTCCGTGCTGCGATAAAGGGGTTGCATGGCTTATCTCAAGGGATTTTCGATGCAAAATAATAGTTTTTTTGAGATTTATTTTCTATTCGACGTTTGATTTCGGTAGCGGATGCCAAAAAGTCGTACGATTTTTTGTAAAATTAGACAAACCCTTTTGGCGACTTAACGGTTTTTCCATAAACCGTGCAGGCCTGCAGGGATCGCATGGGGCACTTCTGCCCGGGCTAATTCCGCAAAGTCTGGAGCATTGAGAATGAGAAGAAAAGAACGGTGATGAGTGATATCTAAAATCACGGAGAGAATTACTCCTTCATCTTCAGCTTGTTTATCGGGATTTGGAACAAAAATGGGCTCTCCAGGATAACACCCTTCTTCCGACCAGCTTTTAAAAGCCTTGGTTTGCACATCCATTTTATAGAGAGATCGAAGGTCTTTGGCAGAAGCAGGAAATCGAGCATCCGTCGCGTAACAATAACGGTAAGTGTGGGCAGTCTTAAGTGCTGAAACACGAGGCAATTCGAGAGATTGATCAAAAAGGGTTTCTTGAGAGAGCGTTTGCGCAGCTAAATCAAGGGTAAACCTTTCGAGCTTGGTGTTATCTTTAGGATTAGCGTCGGTGGAATGATCTGTCACTCGGTCGATCACTTCTGCGTTGGAGTAAGTCACAATATCTATGAAAATCTTTCCCTCTTGATCATAAGCATTGACGTGATGAAAGGCAAAGAACGGAGCTCCTTTGAACGTCGATGTTTTTCCTGTCGATCGGTCAACAACGTGAAAAAGAGTTCCTCGCTCAGGCTTCCATTTGTAATTAAAAATGAAAGGTTTCTTTTTGAGCATCAAATCCAAAGGATGAACGACAAAAGGAAATTCTGTCAGAACGACATACCGCTCGGTTAAAGCAAAGCTATGCATGTAGGCAGGCTGATCGACAGGGATCTCGGCAAGGATCTTTCGTGTGGATGCTCCATCTTGCATCTTCCAAATGACATACGAGCTTTTCTGCCCAAATCGAACAAAATAGTTGAAGGTTTCTCCAGATGACACATCGCGCTGCGGATGGGCCGACTCCCATTCTCCTTGATGCAGGGCATCTTGATAATGTAAAACTCCGACGGTATCCAGCGACTGGGGGTCAAAAACCACCGGAAGTGGAACTTCCGTCAATGCGACCATCTTATCGGCATACTCTTGGATGCTAACATCGGCATTTTGGAGACCTCTTTTATCTTCCGGGACAAAGAGGGAAAGCTGATTTTTAAAAGTTTGGGGACAAGGGTCGGCGGCAAATCCCGGAAAATCCAAGCTTTTTCCTTCCATCATAAGATAATATTGCTGACTGCGCAAAAAGCGATTGGTGTAAGTCACCTGCTGAGAGTTGAATTCAAAAGCATGCAGCATAGCTAAGCCATCAAACCAATCGACCCTTCGATCTCCGACTTGGAATTTTGCAGGTCCATTCCTTAAGAGAGTCCCAGAGAGCCAAGAGGGAATTTCTCCTTTCACAGGGCAAATCTGACGGCTCACTTCGGTGTCCATGTCAAAAAGTAGATGGCTGTCATAGAAGGCTTGCTGAAAAGATTTTGAAGGCTGCTGGGTGTTACAAGCTAATAGACATAAAGCAAGAAGGATAATTTTGGGCATGATTAACCTCCTTCAAATAATCCCGCAACGTACTCATTTGCGTTGAAAGGAGCGAGGTCATCCATCTGTTCTCCCAAGCCGATCCAACGGATCGGGATGCCCAGCTCGCGATAGATCGGAAGGATCACGCCTCCTTTGGCGCTGCCATCGAGCTTAGCCATCAAGATCCCGGTCAAGGGTGTGAACTGATGGAACACGCGGGCTTGGTCGACAGCGTTTTGTCCGATAGTGGCATCAAGGACTAAGATGATTTCATGGGGGGCGTCGGGGACAACTTTATTGCAGACGCGGCGGATTTTTTCGAGCTCATGCATCAAGTCGGTTTTATTTTGCAGACGTCCGGCTGTATCGATTAAGACAACATCCACGCTCCGGTTTTTGGCAGCTGTGAGGGCATCGAAGGCGACGCTAGAGGGATCGCTTCCACTCTGCGCTTTAACGATATCGATGCCAAGACGATCGGCCCATAGGGAAAGCTGGTCAACAGCGCCGGCTCGGAAAGTGTCAGCGGCAGCCAGCAGGACTTTTTTGCCTTCTGTTTTTAAAAGGTTTGCAAGCTTAGCAATGGAAGTGGTTTTGCCGCTCCCGTTGATGCCGACGATGAGGTAGACTTGGGGGTGGCCTGTTTTTAGGGAAGTTTTTGGGGCAGTAGCTAAGAGGCTTTGGGCATAGCTGCGCATACGGGCAACGATTTCTTCTGAAGAGGCCTCAGGATTTTTACGCAGGAAGGTTTTCAGATCGTCGATAAACTCTTGCGTGACCTGGGACCCGATATCGGCTTGATAAAGGATTTGTTCAAGCTGATCAAAAGTTTCCTCATTCCAGGGCGCGCCAAAAAGAGCTTTGATTTTAGAGCCCAGAAAGTGACGTGTTTTCGTGAGGGCTGATTTGATTTTTTTGAAAATACCAAGCATGAAGCTATCCTTGCTAAGAAATCGTATTCTATCACATATAGAAGAAAAGGGCGAGTCTTGTGAATCTTCATGAATATCAAGCAAAAGAATTTTTGAAATCTGCCGGGGTCCCTGTTCCTCCCTTCGGAGTGGCGGGAAGACACCAGGAAGTTGAAAAAATTATTAAAGATCTTCATCTGACAGAGGCGGTGGTCAAGATCCAAGTCCATGCGGGCGGAAGGGGCAAAGCCGGTGGAGTCAAATTTGCCCAAACGCCGGAAGAGATTCTTCAGGTCGCAAAGCAGCTCATCGGCATGAAGATGGTCAACAATCAGACCGGATCGGAAGGAGTCATTGCGCATAAGGTGCTGATCGCACCTCCAGTCGATATTGCAAAAGAGTATTACTTAGGTGCGATCGTCGACAGGAATAAAGCCGAGGCTATTTTAATTTCTTCACCTGAGGGAGGGATGGAGATTGAAGAGATTGCCCAGAAGCATCCCGATAAAATTTTAACTGTCCCGATCGGCATGGACGGATCCGTGAAGCCGTACCATTTACTCCGCCTGGGAAAGTTCATGGGATGGGAGAAACATACCCTTGAAGAAGGGATGAAAATCGCTGCAGCGGTCGGCAGGCTTTTCATTGAGAAAGACGCCTCTCTTTTAGAAATTAATCCGCTCGTGCAGTCGAAAGACGGAAAGCTTTGGGCCCTCGATGCCAAACTGAGCATCGATGATAATGCCCTGTTCCGCCAGCCCGAGGTAGCGGGACTCTACGATCCCTCTCAGCAGTCGAAAAACGAAGATGCCGCCAAACGGCACGATCTTGCCTATATTGCCCTCGAAGGCAACATCGGCTGCATGGTCAATGGCGCGGGCCTTGCGATGGCTACCATGGATCTGATCAAATACGCCGGAGGAAAACCCGCGAACTTTCTCGATGTTGGAGGCAGTGCCACTGCTGACAAGATCGCAGCAGGATTTAAGATTTTGGTTTCCGATCCGCGTGTGAAAGCGATTTTGGTCAATATTTTTGGCGGGATAATGAACTGTGCTACGATTGCCGAAGGGATTTTAACCGCTTTGAAAGAGCATCCGATCAAAATTCCTCTGGTAGTCAGGATGGAAGGGACCAATGTCGAAGAAGGGAAGAAAATGCTCGAGAAGTCGGGATTGAAGATCCATACGGCAGATAGATTAGAGGATGCTGCCACGCTAGTGGTGAAGGAGGCTGGACACCGTGCCCATTCTCATCGATAAAAATACACGCGTCATTACGCAAGGAATCTCCGGAAAAGCCGGTCGGTACCATACCGAGCAATGCCTTCTCTACGGCTCGAAGTTTGTGGGAGGCGTCACGCCGGGCAAGGGAGGCCAGGAAATTTTAGGGCTCCCGGTTTTTGATACCGTCTACGAAGCAAAAAAGGCTGTCCATCCCGATGCGACGATGATTTTTGTTCCTGCTCCTTTTGCCGCCAATGCCATCTTGGAAGCGGAGGATGCGGGGATTCATTTAATCATTTGTATCACGGAAGGAATCCCTGTGCGCGATATGATCGAGGTCAGCCGGGTGATGAGGGCGTCGCAAAGAAGCCGCCTGATCGGCCCGAACTGTCCCGGCATCATTACACCGGATGCTTGCAAAATCGGCATCATGCCAGGGTATATCCACAAGAAAGGGAAGATCGGCATTGTCTCTCGTTCCGGAACATTGACTTATGAGGCTGTTTGGCAAACCTCGCTTTTAGGCCTGGGCCAATCCACCTGTGTTGGAATTGGGGGCGATCCTCTCAATGGAACGAATTTTATAGATGTACTCAAGCTTTTTGAAAAAGACCCTCAAACCGAAGGAATTTTGCTCATTGGAGAAATCGGAGGCGATGCTGAAGAGGCCGCTGCCGAATGGATTAAGCACCACTCTTCTAAACCCGTAGCTGCGTTCATCGCTGGAATGACAGCTCCTGCGGGAAAACGCATGGGTCATGCCGGCGCAATTGTCTCTGGCGGAAAAGGAGCAGCAAAAGATAAGATCGAAGCTCTGAAAAAAGCCGGCGTTGCGATTGCAGAAAGTCCTGCTCTCCTAGGGAAAACCATGCTCGAGGCCCTCAAGAAATGATCCGTATTCCTGGCCATATCCCGATTGCGATCTATCCTTCATTCTGGATCATGGCCGCTTTGATCGCGATTCTCTTTGGAGAAGGCGATTTTTTTAAAATGTTCATTTGGGTCGCCGTTATTTTTATCTCGGTCCTCTTTCATGAATATGGCCACGCTTTAACTGCTCTTTTATTCGGCCGTCATCCTCGAATTGAGCTGGTCGCGATGGGAGGCCTGACTTACCATGATGGGGAAAAACTTCCCTTTTGGAAGCAGTTTTTGATCACCTTAAACGGGCCTGTTTTTGGGTTTTTGATCGTCGTTGCTGTTTTCTTTCTCAAAGACATTCCGGCGCTCAGCACCGGCTATGCAGGCCATCTCATGATGCAAATCCTCGTTGTGAACGGCATCTGGACCGTTGTCAACTTGCTGCCGGTTTTGCCGCTCGATGGCGGTCAGTTAGTGCGGATTACAATGGAGAAGTTTTTCAGCTACAAGGGGCTTCGGTACACTTTTCTCTTCAGCGCCATCTTAAGCCTTGCCTTATGCCTGATGCTTTTCCTCACGCAGAACTTTTTGGCAGGCGCTGTCTTCTTTCTATTTGCGTTTGAAAATTTTGACAACTTCCGCAAGAGCCGTTTTGTCCGCGATAGCGACCGGAGCGATGAATTTAAAAAAAAATTCCTCGAAGGTGAGCTGAATCTCCGTCAGGGCAACAAAGAAAAAGCTCTAGAATCTTTTGAGAACTTGAGAGCCACTGCCAAGGAAGGGATGATCTATGACACAGCAACGCAATATGCGGCATTTCTGCATTACGACCAAGGACATGCCCAGGAAGCTTACCGGATGCTCCTTCCTTTGAAAGACCGGTTAGATCCCGATAGCCTTGTTTTGCTCCACCGTATTGCTTTCGAGCAGGGAGATTTCTCCATGGTGATGGAACTCGCTGGGTCGGTCTTTCAATATGTCCCTGAAGCGGAAGTGGCCCTTCGCAGCGCCTATGCTGCCGCGCATCTAAAACAAGCGGAGGCTTCTGTCGGCTGGCTTCAGACAGCCCGTCAAAGCGGCGTGGAAAATCTCAAAGAGATCATCGCTGAAAAAGCCTTTGATGAAGTGCGCAGCAGTCCTGCTTTCCAGGAATTTGCTGCAACATTCGATTAAAAGGCTCTCAGCTAGGAGATGTTCCTGCTAGCTCCTGCTTGGGAGTCTTTCCTGCAGGCGTCCAGTTCAAATCAGCAGGACGATGGATAATGATGTTAGCATGATCTAAAAGAATCTGAGCTAATTGCTCATGGGGTCTTTGAGTTAAAACTTGCTGCAAGTCTATTTTAGCGCTTTCAAGTTTTCCATGCTTGATTTTGTAAATCGCTCGGAGAATCAACACATCTAAATCGTTTTCAGGTCCCGATGAGGTAATCCGGCGATCGGTATTTGCACGGATTACCGTATTTAGCTCGAGCATCATGAGAAAAATAAATCCCTCTTTTCCGTGTAAGAAGAACAATGCTTGATAAAGGGCTCCAACAGCTGCTTGGTATTTTTTCTGCTCGATATAGTCAGCTGCCTTATAGAGACTTTCACTAGAATCTATCGAATCATTAGAAGATTCATAGAAGGTGGAGCTTCCACTTGTTCGACGTGCGGCAATAGTCGCACGGAAATTGTCCGGCGTGATTGTTTCTTGGAAGTCAAAGCCCGCTTTCGGCTCCTTTTTAAGGCGGGAAGCTCTTCGAGCAGGTGTTCGAACTGTTCTGAGCTCCGGGAGTTGTTGCTCAGCTTCTTCGCTTTTGACAGCCGTTTCTGCTTTTACCTCTCTTTTTGGCAAGATGGGCCTTGCAGAAAGGACAGGAAAAGAATGGACAGCAGGTAGTGGCTCGGGCCTCACTTTTTTTTCACCTCCTGCGGTGTTGGGAGCTTGCCGATAAGCAGCAGGTGTTCCATCTTTCCAGTCCAGCTCTCTTCTTTTTCTGCGAGCAGGTTGTGGAGGGGCAGCTGCAGGGGCAGGTTGTGCAGGCTGACTCCCTTCTGGGACAAAAATCGGTTTAGGTGTAGCTAAAACAAAGCTGCCCGTGTAGGGAATATCTCGGGAAGAAGAAGGTGCTGTGGCAAGAGAAACGCGCGGAGGAAGAAGGGTATTATTTGCACCTTGGCTGCTTGCAATACCAGCTAATGCTTGTGCAACAACACCATTTTCTCTTGCGCGTTCTTCCAACTTCACTGCTTTACGAGATGAGCCTGTAGATGTGGGAGAAAGACCGAGTGAATTATCCAAAGGTGTAAAAGCTGCTCTGGGTTGGAGAGTACGAAGACCTACCGCTTGAACAGCAGGTAAAGGAAGTGGAGAAAGAGGGGTTGTATCAGGAGGTACAAGGAGAGAGGGAAAAACATAATATGGGTCTTGAGGAGTCGTGATGAAAGATCCATTCAGAGGTCGTGTTGCCATAGGGGGTTCCTTTTTTGTAAAAAAGGCAAAACTCTATCACCTGAAAGCATTAATAAAAATGGGATTTTCGAGGGAAAAATTCTTTTTTGTTCCTGCTGATTGATAATCGATAATTAAAAGGGGTTTTCTTGGTAAAAAAAATATATATTTTTAAACTAAGGAAGGCATTTTTGCAGGGAACTCCAGTGACTGCATATGCCAGAGCTGGGCATAACGACCGTTTTTTTCTAGCAGCTCTTGGTGGGTTCCTTCTTCGATCACGCGTCCCTGCTCGAAGAAGCAGATCCTGTCCATTTGATGGAGTGTCGAGAGGCGATGGGCAATGGCCAAGGTCGTGCGGTTTTGCATGAGATGGAGAAGGCTTTCTTGGATTTGTTGTTCAGTCAGAGAATCGAGGGCAGAAGTCGCTTCATCCAAGATAAGAATGGGCGCATTTTTGAGAATGGCCCGTGCAATTGCCAGCCGTTGACGTTGTCCCCCCGAGAGTTTCATACCCCGCTCTCCGACCAGGGTTTGATATCCCTCTTTCATTTGCAGGATAAATGGATGGCAGTAGGCTTTTTTGGCGGCCTCTATGATGTCTTTTTCAGTCGAGTCGAGCTTGCCATAGAGAATGTTTTCATAAATCGTCCGATGAAAAAGAACCGTATCTTGAGGAATCATCGCCATGTTTTGGGCCAGCGACTCTCGAGTGACGTGGGCGATATTCTGACCATCGATCAAGATTTCACCGCTCTCGACTTCGTAGAGACGTAAGAGTAAATGGACGAGAGTCGTTTTGCCGCTGCCCGATAGACCGACCAGTCCTACTTTTTCTCCTGGACCGATTCTTAAATTGAGGTGGGTAAAAATCGGTTTTCCCTCGCTATAGCCAAAGGAGACGTCTTTGAAGACAATTTCTCCACCCTCGACAATCAAGGGGGTTGCACGAGGAGAATCGAGTGCTTCCGGTTGTTTGGTCAAAATCGACAAAGCTTGTTTACAGACGCCCACATCTTCTGAAAAATAGACGAATTGCAGGGCAAGATAGAAGGTCTCATCGACGATTCCTGTGGTGAGTGTCAAGACCAAGGCAAAATCACCTACCGTGATAAGTCCTTGAATGCGGGTATAAATAAGCAGACTCATCATGACAAGGAGAAGAAGGGTGACCGAAAAGCTTTGGACGAGCTTGAGTTTGAGCATATACCAGTGAAGACGCTGCTCTTTTTGGATCATTTCCCCCAGATGCCTGCGAAGATATCCATGCTCGTAAGTTTGAGTAGCAAAGAGTTTGATGTTTAAAACATTGGTGATAGAGTCGACGATTTTTCCCATAACGCCGCTGCGTGCTTCTGAAAAATCGACGCTGTATTGCTCCGACTTGCGGGCGAGGTAAAAAGAAAGGCCGAAGAAAAGGATTGCCCAAGCGATCAAAGCTGCTGCAAAAAGAGGGTGAACCCAAAATAAGGTCCCAAGGCCGAAAGTAAACAGCAAAGTGCGGGAAAAAAAATCGTCGATAATCGAAGTGATAATCGAGACCGCTCCTTTCGAAAGGTCGGAGATTTTATTGGAGAGCGTCCCCGCGAGATGCGTCTGAAAAAATTGATACGAGTGGTGCTGCAGATAGGTATATGTTTCTTCAATAATATCCGATCTAAAGCGAGGAAAGAGCTTCAAAATGATATAATCATAGGCCGTGCTCAGAGAAGTGAGCAAAAAGCCCATTCCAAAAAAACCTACGATGGGAACCAAGGCGTGGTCCATCAAATCATGAGGATGGTCGGTGACGGCATCGATGATGAGCTTGATCATCGCGGGGTTTAAAGAAAAATAAGCCGCCCACACAAGTCCCACTATGAAAAGCCCTGCAACATGCCAGCGGTACCGCCGGCTAAAATGCCACAGAAATCGGGTTAAAGATGTATAGGGATTTCTTTTCATCTTCTACCTCACTCCTATATTTTCTGATTTTTCCAGATTTTTCGGAAGGGGAAATATTAAGAAATTGTTGCTAAACGGACAAGGGTGAGAAGGGGCTAGCTTCTTGGGGATCGAGGTCGTGTGGATGCACTAGTGATGAAATAGGCAGATATCCAGTCGATAGGAGCGTTTTGTTTTTTTCCTGCGTTTCTTGTTTGAGACGTTTAGAATCTCGTTTTAGGACTTTTAAAATGCGGCCGGCGAGGTCATTAGGGGATTTTCTCGCTTTTTGGATTTCTTGCATTGCAGATTCATATTCTTTATGAGAGGCAAAGAAAAAGGCGTGCAGAAGATGTACATCTTCTGCTGAAAGGGAAGGATCGGGGTGCCGCAAATAATAAGGAGCTGATGTTGCAACTTGTCTGAAACTTTCACAGCTAAATCCAAAGATATAAAATTCTAAAACAAGATCTGATGGGTCGAGTACTTCGCTTTTTCGCAAATCCTTCAGGGCTTGAGGATATTGATGCTGGTAGATCAAAATAGCGCCCTTTCGAGCCCAAGCTTGAGCATCATTAGGGTATTTCATCAGATAGTGGGTGAGACACTCTATTGATTCTTGTACTTGCCCTAGGTGCCACAGACAGACAGCTTTTTTAAAGAAAGCATTTTGATCGTGAGGGTTGCGCGCTAAAGTTTTTTCACAAACATCTAATGCCTCGGTATAAGCGTGGGCATCAAAAAGACGATCGATAGCCAATTTATCAGGGCGACTTCTGGGTTTTAAAGTAGCAGATTTTTTTAGAGGGGGTTCAGCCATGTTTTGGAGTTGTATCAGACGTTTTCCTGTCATATCTGCTTTCTCTGCTGTGGAAGCGTGAGAGGATGGAGGAAGACTAATAGAGGATAGGGGCAATCTAATTTTAGCCATCTCAGATGTAGATGTCGGACTGCCCGTGAAGGCGCTTTGCACTGGAGCGACGTTAGATGAAAAAGCTGGAATTCGATGAGCCATAGAAACCTTGGTAAAAAATGTGCCAAAGTTATAGCGATAAAGTGTGATTTAAACAATCAAACTTTTTCCGTACACAACATGCTCCGCTTCTCTTCAAAGGTCGAAAATAAGATCTCTGAAATTAAGAGTTATTTATTGCAGTAGACTCTAAAACGGGCTCTTCCTTCGACTTAATGATATAACCTTGCTTGAGTTCCGCAGCGTAGACGATCCATAAGCCGATGCAGACAATGGCAGTGGATAAGAAGATCAAAGCCGAAAGAGGCTCTCCTAAGAAAAGCCAGCCGTGGAGCGAAGCAAAAATCGGGCTGAGGAGGCCGACAAAAGAAAGAAAAGTGGCTGTATATTTCTTCAGCAGGAATCCATAGAGGTTATAGCAGAGAATGTTCGAAACAAACGCCATGAGGAGCGTCCAGCCCAAGAAAGGGGTGAAACTACCAGCAGCAATGGGAGTGGGATGCCAAGAGTCGGAAAAGAAAGAATGAATAAACGCCATCAGCCCTCCGATCAACATGCTGCTGCCATTGGCCATCATCGGAGAAATCATTTGATCTTTCACCATCAGACGTAGAAGCACCCAGCCGTAAACAGAGCTCATGGCAGCGCCGATGATGGCGAGTGTAGGCCAGGAGAAGAATGAAAAGGCATTGACGAGCTCTTCCGCGCCTGTCTGCAAAGTGAGAACGGGGATAATCCCTAAGAACCCGATACAGAGGCCCAGAGCCTTTGTTTTGTTGATCTTTTCTCCGAAATGGAGATAAGAGAAGAACGCAGCAAAAAAAGGAGAGAGGCTGTAGATAAAGCAGGCTTTAGCAGCGGAGAGAAATTGAAGGGCCCAAAACTCTAAGATGTTGGTGAGGTAGATGCTAAAAAAAGCGAGAAAAGCAATCGAAAGCAACTGCCTCCGTTCCAGTTTGAACGAAGAACGGTTTCGAAGGAATAAGTAACCGAGTAAGATGACAGCGGCCAGTGTCATCCGCACCCCTGTCAAAAAGACGGGAGGACTATACTGCAACGCGATTTTGGCCAGCGAGAACATGCTCGACCAGATCCCATACATGAAAATGACAACCGCTATCGACATAAAATAATAGCTAATCATATCAGGTTGGCAGGAAGAGGTCAACGAAGGTATACCGCCGCCCTTCCGCTAATCTCTAGGGGGAGGGCGGTATATTAAATATTTTAATCGAGCCGGATGGCGTAGAACTTGGAGGTCTTACCATGCCGTATCAAGAGCAAGACTCGTTTATTCTGAGAGGCTTCGTTTAAGGCAGCCTCGTACTCGCTCGTGTTAGAAACTTTTTTATGGTTAATGGCCTGGATCAAGCATCCGGGTCGGATCCCTGCTAAAGCAGCCGGAGAGCCGGGCTTGACTTTGGTGATGACCACGCCTTCGTCGCCTGTGCCATAGCCCAGTTGGTTTCGATAGTCAGAGTTTAAATTCTCGACTTCGATACCCAGCTTTTGAGAGATGACAGCAGGGGAAGTGGCTTCCGAAGCGGAGCCTAAAGTCACAGGGACTGTCAGAGTCTTTCCTTTGCGATAAACTTTCAGATTGATTTTAGCCCCGGGGTTCATCAGGGAGATATCATAACGGAACGATTGCAGCGATTTGATCGGTTTGCCATTGCATTCTAAAAGGATATCGCCTTGCTGCAGTCCTGCTTTCTCGGCAGGGGATCCAGGTTCGATTCCTGAGATTAACACTCCTTCGACTTTGGTGAGATTAAAGCCGGCTGCAATTTCTTTGTCGACTGTTTGCATGCTGACGCCCAAGAAGCCGCGGGTGACAGATCCTTTTTTAATGATCTGATCCATCACGTTGCGGGCCATATTGCTAGGAATTGCAAATCCAATTCCCATGTAGCCGCCGCTGCGCGACACAATGGCGGTGTTGATGCCGATGACATCTCCATCGAGGTCTAGCAAAGGACCTCCGGAATTCCCCGGGTTGATCGCGGCGTCTGTCTGGATGAAATCTTCCAGTTGAGTGATGTTTAACCCTTGCCGACCTTTGGCGCTGACGACTCCCACCGTTAAAGAAGCTTGAAGTTGGAACGGGCTTCCGATCGCAATGACCCATTCGCCGACATCCAAAGCTTCGGAATCACCGAGCTTAAGGAAGGGAAAGTCTTTCCCTTCGATTTTGATAATGGCTAAATCGGTATAGGGATCGGCTCCAACTAGAGTAGCTGTTTTGATTTCACCATCGTTCAGGGTAACTTCAATTTTATCCGCGCCTTTGACGACGTGGGAATTGGTCATAATATATCCGTCGGCAGAAACTATAAATCCCGATCCTTGGCCGATTTGAGGCTGCGGCTGCTGGGGTTTCCCTTGAAATCCAAAGAAGCGCTGCAAGAAGTCGTCGTTAAAAGGAGAGAAGGGATCGTTTTGATAGCCGAAGTTATCATTGTCCGCAGGGTTGATCTCCACTTTGATAAACACAACAGCCGGACTAGCTTGTTTGGCCACACGTGTAAAAGACTGGGAGAGCTGCTTAGCTCCGCATGTGCAGGGAGGCAGCTCGGTCTTTACAGCAGGAGTGGGTGCCGTTTTGGCTGTAGCAGCCACTTCTGATGGAGTTGCAGGTGCAGTCTTCATCGATACAGTGAGGGTAGAAATACCCAGAAGAAGAGCAACGGTAAGATATGTTTTAAGTTTCATGAGCTTTTCTCCTAAATTTGGACGGCAACAGGGCCAATTTATTTATATCCATCGGAGGAATTTTTTTCCACTGCTCTGCGTTGAACTGCTTCTAACAGTTCCTCGCTGGCAAGGCCCTTCTCCATGAGCATCTGAACGACTTGAGGACTCTCTCTTTGATAACGGAGCTGCCGCTCTGTGTGTCCAGTTTTAGAATAAGGCTCGAGCACCATAGGGCCAATATTGAGCTCCAGCAGACGCTCCCACAGAAACTCTTGGCGAGTCCCCGGAGCATATTTTTGAATGCCGCCGGTTTGTTCAATACAACCTTGCAGCGGAGCAAGAGAAGCTTGATCGGCGGGATGAACAAATAAGACCATGGAGAAACGGTCTTTATGCGGATCTTGCGCAAGCACGCGATGGCGAGCACTCACAAAGAGACCATTCGTGAGGTTTTCCAACATATCTCCGACGTTTATTACAAATGCGTCATCGGGGACGATCACATTGAGCCATTGCCCTTTGTACATCACTTGCAGCCCTTTTTCTGTCGCAAAAGGCAGGATAGCAAGAATATCGATATCTGTATGTGCAGCTGCCCAAAATAACGGTTGCTCCAAACGGTTTATTTGCGCTTCCGTTAACGCGGGATAGTAAAGAGCTCGCAAAAGGGTATCTCCCTTTTGGGTCATGTCATTCAGAAGAGACAGGGGAGCTTTATGAGAGGTGTTTCGGTTAATGACCGTAACAATAGCTTCTTGTAGAGGGATCACATACTTTTCGAGTTCAGCATAGAGTGTTGACATGGCTTCCTTAAAGCCCGCTGCTCAGGCCATACGTTCGAACGTAGACCGAACTCTTGTAGTTGATGTAAAGGAAGCTCGCGGCCTATATGGTAGAATTCTTTGCAATCCTTGGCTCGATTTCCTTTGGCGGCTTCACTTGGAACAAATCCCCGTTGCCCATTGAGCTCTTTAGCAAAGCTTCTCATTTTAAAATCGGTCTCTTTTTTGAAAAACTGTTCTGCTTGGGCATAAGCTTCTCGGACAACATTGCTATCAACACCGGTATTGCGGACCGCAAAAAATCCAATTTGGGTCATTGCCCCATACAGAGTCGTCATGAACTGGTCTTGTTTTTCAGGGTTATAAAAATCTTGCATGTCGACAACGGGAATGCGGATGTCGAGTTGATCAGACTCTGAGGCGTTTAAGAGGTTTGAGATGAGAAGGGTGGCGATGCAGGCAAGTTTTTTAAACATGTCGGGTTCCTTGTTAAAAGGCGCTAGCGTATTAAAATAAAAGATTTTCAGTAAGAAAAAATTTCTCTTTGTGGCGTAAATTCTAACGGACTGCTAGTATCTTGCCGCATCGGAGAATCGTATGGCTTTGCAAAACTCAGATATCGTTGTTTTGGTCGTTTTTCTGCTTTTAATTCCTCTTCTCTTCTACAAAAGGAAAAGACAAATCGGAAATCCTTGGGAACCTGGAATGTCAGCGAGGGTATCGATCAACTCCCATCCTTTGAGTTGCCAGATTTGCAAGTGCAACTATTTCTACAAAAGAGAAGCCTTAATTCCCACGACGTTTGTTTCTTTTTTTAGCCTCGCTTTTTTCAACCAAAGCGGTTCGGCCTATGTCTGTCAATCTTGCGGGTTTATCCATTGGTTCAGCCGGCCCAAAGAAACCTGCGTTGAGCCTATCTCGGAGAGATCTAGAGAATTTTAATCCATCAAGACGCCCAAGTGGTCCAACAAGGACAACGCCTCGGGTTTAGAAAATTGGGCCTTCTCGACTTTATTCGTGAGGGGGTTGATTGAATAGTTGATCGCGCCTCGAAAGTCGGCTTTTCTCAGGTCGGCATTGTGAAAGATACTTCTGCTCAGATCTGAACCCGTAAAGATAGCCTCCGAGAGGTTGGTATGCGTGAAATAAGTATCGCGGATTTGGCAGTGGAGAAAAGGAGTTCCCTTCAGCTCAAGATCCGAAAAGTTGCAAGTTTCCAGAAGACAGTTTTTAAATTTGATCGCTAAGAACAGCGGGTCGCAGGGGGTAAAATTGACGCCCACGAACTTACAGTTTTCAAAAGTGCAATTCTGCAAACGGCATCCTTCAAACTTCACGAGGCTGAAGTTGCAGGCTGTCATCTTGCATTCGACGAACTTAGCATTTTTGAAATTGCATGCGGAAAGATTACAATGATCTATCGTCGAGCGGATAAAAAAGTGATGTTGAAAATCTGTGCCTGGCCAGTCTACTTGATCCCAGTGGACTTCCTGCTCTTGTTTCATTCGAAAGAGCGGTTGAGTTTTTGTTCCAGCAGCTCTTTATGGCTCTCTATCAAACCATGATGGGTTAACTCATCAACGCGAATAGGAACCACTGTAATGTAGCCCTCTTTCAAAAGAGAGACATCGCTGTCGCGTGATTCTTCATGATGCTCCCATTTGCCCCCGAGCCAAAAATAGGGCGTTCCTTCCGTCGGATGGATCCTTTCATCGGGACTATCGATCCAAAATCCTTGTCCTTGCCGAGCGAATTTATATCCTTGAAGAGGTTTGGAAAGATCGGGAAAATTTACGTTGAATAAAGTTCCCAAAGGAATCGGATGCTCCATCACATGTTGCACAATCGCGAGGACATGCCGCTGAAGGGCAGAAAAGTCAGGCTCGTCTGAATCTTCGCAAGAAAATGCGATACCGGGGATTTTTCTCAAGGCCCCTTCGATCACTCCTCCGACCGTGCCGCTGCAAAAGATGGTGCGACCGGAATTCGAGCCGCGGTTGATGCCAGAGACAATCAGGTCGGGCTTTTCAGATAAAATTCCCAACGCCAACTTGACGCAATCGGCCGGTTTGCCGTTGACTTTCCAGGCCCTTGTCCCATGTTCCCAGGGAACAGCATCGAGGCGGAGGGGAGTTTTGAGGGTAATCCCAGCGCCGGCCCCTGAAGTATCATCCGCAGGTGCAACAATGCTCAAGTCGGCATAGTTCAGAAGAGCTTGCCAGAGAGACCGGAGCCCTGGAGCAAAGATTCCATCGTCATTCGTGATCAAAATTTTCGGTTTTCTAGTCATTATTCGCTCGCATTTTCAACAGATTTTTGTCTTGTTAAGTGAGAGACAGCAATATTCGCAAGCGCGCTCAACGCAAATCCAGGGATCATCGGAGAGATCGTCGTAGTAAAGTAAGGCCAAATTCCCGCACTGATGCCGCCTGCTAAGATCCCGGCCCATGCGCCGTATTTGTTGACGCGGTTTGAATAGAGGGACAAAAGTACAAGAGGTCCAAACGATGATCCAATCCCTGACCAGGCATAGTTCACGAGATTGTAGATCGTGCTCGTCTTTCGAATGGCGATTGTAAACGCTATCAATCCGACGACAATGACTCCTGCACGGGAGATGAACAGCAGTTCCTTCGAGGAGGCATGGGGACGGAACATCCGTTTATAAAAATCCTCTGTCAAACTCGACGTTAAAACCAGCACTTGGGAGCTCATTGCATTGATCGTTGCGGCCAGAACAGCACAGAGCACAAAACCGACGATAAAAGGATGGAACGACATTTTGACCATTTTGACAAAAAGTTCTTCGGAATTAGGCAAAAAGCCATTGAAGAAAGGGATCCCGACGGCGCCGACTAAGGTAGCGGCTCCTAGCGAAAGGATCATCCAGCTCATGCCGATCCACTTGGATTTATGGATCTCCGAGACATTTTTAATGCCCATGAACTTGGTGACGATGTGCGGTTGTCCAAAATACCCCAGCCCCCATCCGAGTGCTGTTGAAAGGATATAAACAATCGTCGTACTTGAAAAGTCGGGAAGGAGGGACTGAGTCAGGTGGTGGGCTTGCATGCTCTTAGAGATGCCGTAAAAACCGCCGACACCTTTCAGCAAATAGAGGGGAATAAAAATGATTACACAGAGTAAAAAACACCCTTGAAAAAGATCGATCCAGGCCAATGTCCTGTATCCCCCTGTGAACACATAGGGGACGACGATCAAGATCCCGATTAGAATTGCGATGGCATACTCGATGTTGAACAGAGAGGTGAGCAAATCTCCCATGCCAGTCAAAAAGGCGGAGATATAAATCGTATAGAAGACAATCAAGATCATCGCGGAAAAAAACCGGATCAGCCCTGTTGTATCGCCAAACCGGCTCTCAAAAAATGAGGAGAAGGTCAGGCTGTTGTACTGCTCGGTGGCCACGCGGATTTTAGGGGCGACGAGCTGCCAGTTGAGATACATGCAGACAATAAGGCCAATGGCAGTCCAGGCTCCAATCAATCCCTTCGTGAAGATCAAGGCAGGATAAGCTAAAAAGAGCCAGCTGCTCATATCGCTCGCATGCGCGGCAAGTGCTGTCAGCCAATAATTTAATGACCGGCTTCCGATGATGAAATCATCCGCTGTCATCGTCTTGCGGTAAGAGAGATATCCAATCGTCAGCACAATCAGAAAATAAATGACGATGGCTGAGAGTTCATACGTCTGCATTCATAGCTCCAAAAGTATAGAGTAACATAGGAGAAATAAAAAACTTACCTTTTTAATGCTTTGGTCGAGCCGAATTCCAAGCTGGCTTGCGCCAAATTAGCCCTCGTATTAGGGAAGGTCTCTTCCAGTTGCCTAATCAGATCTTTGACCTTGCGGCGGTTGGAAAGTTGTCCTACTGGACATTGGCAAGAGATCCTAGCGAAGTTGTACATTTTGGCAAACTCTCGGATCTCTTGCTCGGAGATATAGATGAGCGGTCGGATAATCGTGATTCCGAAGTCATGCATTGGGACTTTAGGAAGATTGCCGGCAAACTCGGCTTTATGGAGTAAGTTCATTAAAAGCGTTTCGATATTATCATCCCGATGATGGCCGAATGCCACAACCTTAAACCCTTGCTCTTGGGCGGTGTCAAAAATCAGCCTTCGTCGTTCTCTTGAACAACTGTAACACTCTAAAGTTTCCCTAGTCTTGGTGGACTTTTGGATTGTCAAGGGTATTTCCAGAGCGTCGCAAATGGGTTTTAAAAAGTTTTCTCCTAGAGAAGCCCCGCAGGAAAACTCGCCTCCCACATGCACCGCACGGATGTCCAAAGGAGGAAATCCTCGTCCCGACATTGCCTTCAGCATATACAGCAATGTTAGACTATCTTTTCCTCCGCTGAGGGCGACCATGATCTTTTCTTCACCCTCTAAGAGGTCGAATTCAAAAAAAGCTTTACGACACATGCTTTCCAGCTTGCTGCCGAGTTTTGTCCATGGCGGAGTGGCAATGGGAAGTTCCATAGGCGAAAAATTGTATCCTATATTTGGTTTTTAGATATATAATCCCTTCCTATCTTATGGAAAAAGTTGGCAGAAATGACCCTTGTCCTTGCGGATCAGGGCAGAAATTCAAAAAATGTTGTGAATCCAAGGTCGCTAAGAGATCGATTGGAGCCGCTCAGGTCCTCTCCGGGGCCAGCAAGATGTCGTCGTTTTTTCAACGGCATATCACTCCGCTATCGACTCCGCAAGCTTTGGCAGCTCCCGCTCAACCGAACGAAGAGACCCCAGCAACGACGACTGTTTGAATAAGTCAGTTGAGAAATAACAAATCGATTTGTTATAAAGGCAAGGCCTTTGGCTGAAAAGCCTCCAACGGATTGAAGGAAAGTCTTTAGCCGTGATAGCATATTCCAATGGCAATCACGAAAACTAAAGGAGATCTTGGAGAAGCGTTAATTATGGCCGATATCCTCCGAAGAGGCTACCGTGTCGCGCTTCCCGTGGGCGAAGATTGGAGTTACGATATCATTGTTGTGAGAGATCAACGGTTTGAAAGGGTTCAATGCAAGTATACTGAATCCAAAAACGGAGTGATATCTGTAAGATGTAGGAGCTGTAATAATTGGTCGATTAAGAAATACAGTTCCAAAGAGATTGATTGGATCGCTTGCTACGATCACACTTCCGATAAATGTTACTATATTCCCTCTGTATTGTTAGGGGACGGAAGAACAGAGATAAAATTGAGACTTTCTCCTACGAAGAATAATCAGCAGAAGAAAGTTTTGCACGCGAGAGATTTTTTGAGCTTTTAAACAAAGCTGGCGTAGCTCAATGGTAGAGCATCTGACTTGTAATCAGAGGGTTGAGGGTTCAATTCCTTTCGCCAGCATACTTATCCCATCTTAGGGGGTGTCGCATAGCGGCAATTGCAAGGGACTGTAAATCCCTCGTCTCACGACTACGTTGGTTCGAGTCCAACCGCCCCCAATAAAGCCTCGCTTAGCGAGGCTTTTTTATTTTTGACAGAAGAAGCCAAGGATTTGGATTCTGTTATTCTTCTAACTCAGAATTAAGTTTTTTCTTTTTGCCCCCCCCATTAAGAATTTTCCGGTAGGCGTACGACAGTGCGGAATGTAATAGAGATCCGTTTATTGGAAACGGGAGAAACCGCATGAAAATAGGGCGATCTGCGTAAATCTCCTTCCAGGCAGAAGACTAATCCAGTTGATTCTTCAAGGGAATAAATGGGCGAAAGATCTAGAGGTGGTATGAGACCATGGTCCCATTTGACGAAATACAAGTGACCTGTGGGATCAGGTTCAATGATAATACCATAGACTCTTTCGGAGAAATAGAAAGGAGCTTTTCCATAAAGATCCTTTTCATTGACATCGACATGAGGCTCAAGATGGAAACCTTCTTCGTAACAAGAGAGAATAATATTGGTAAAATCGACGGGATCATGACCTAAGGATCGGCAAATATAAGTGCCCAGTTTTTGTAAAAACTGAGGAGGTTGAGAATAGCTAAAGTCTCCATTTAGCATTTTGAAAAAGCTATAACCGTACTCTCTCGTATCACGCCTTGTACGTGGATCATTTTGATGATCAAAATTTTGTTCCAGTTCTTCAGCAATGTCGGCCATGAATTGAGACAAAATATGTGGATCTAGGTGCGACTGTTGCACCGAAAGAGAACTTGTTGCAAAGCTATAGATGGGCAATAGCAATAAGATGAAATATTTGAATTTATGCATGAGCACTGATCGACCTCGCTTTATTAAGATGTTTCGAATTTCCTTATTATCCTAGATGAAAATGGTAAATTTTTGTAATTAAAAATTCTGAATCTGTCCAACTGGTTTTAAGTTTTCTATTTTTAATTAGATGTTAAAATAGTCATCAGAAATGCTAAAAACAGTGTATGGACGATCTAGCCGCGCGTTATCAAAAACGTTTTAATCTACAGCATGCGACGTTGACAAAGATTGAGCATGAAGATGCCATTGTTGCCACTATTTACCGAGTAGCGTTTCCTGACGGGAAGTATCTTATTCTGAAGATATGCAAGTTGCCCCGTCATAATTTCCGAGTAGTCTATTGCCTGAACTATTTTGCTGGGAAATTGCCTATCCCCAGCATGTAGGTACAGTTGCTCCCGATCAAGATATAGAGGGTGCAGTCTTGATAGAATGTCTACCCGCAAGGACCTGAATGATCAATGCTTGATGGCTTATATGAGCTAGGGCTATTGCCCGCCTCGAATCGGGGGCACTTTGGGTGCATAGCTGGTTTTAAAAATGGTGTAGATGCGGCCTATGCTGGGAGGACTCCAGCGGATATCTTCGAAGTTTTGATTAAAGGATATCGTCACGTTGTTATTCTCAGGGATTTTAGGATCATACAAATACAAAAAGATCTTTCCTTCTATTTCTTCGAACCCCCAAACAACAACCTGGTGGTTTTTCACAATATCTGCAACTTGATGTATCTTATACCAACTTTCAACCTTTGCTCTCTCCAATCCGATGAGGACGGGGCTGCCTTTCTGAACATCTCGCTTAATTTGTTCCCAAGCCTCAGCAATTTCAGTTTTATCCCTTTTGTTGTCTGTAAACATGAGGATTAAGTATTTCCAAAAATCCTTCAAGGTTACACTGTCGACTTGCCGCTCTCTAATCCATTCGAAAAGGGCTTTATCATCTTTAGACGACGGAGGGGTTGTACGATCAGGTGGCAAACGGAGACTATGGAAAAAATCTAAGGCAGTCGAAGCCATTCCTCCACACATTCCCAAGCTAGATAAACCTACAGGAATAGAAAACCAACCTAGCTTTTTCCATAGGAAGCTGCGTTGGTCAGTTTCTTGAAATTGATTAGGAAATTTTAGCCATCGACTAGGGTCAAAATTAGTTCTAAAACAAGATCTCATGCTATCCTCCTTGTTTTGATATAATTTTAATTCTTTGTATCAAGTATTTTTGATCTTTGGTGACATATGTTGCAATCTAGTATCACGATTTCTCTCAATTTCAGTGGCATCATCGCTTTAAAGCAAAAAAATCAAGTCGTGTTTAAAAAAGAATATGGATTAGGAAGCCAGGGAAGAGGTTTAGGATGTCCTCCTGAAGCGATATTTTGCATCGGATCTCTTACAAAGATGTTCACAGCCACTGCTATTCTATTATTGGAAGAGCGTAAGCAATTGCATACCAATGATTGTATTGAACCCTTTTTTCCCGAGTGTCCCGACGCCGGAAAAATGACGATTCATCATCTTTTATCTCATACCGCGGGGTTGATAAATTACACGGATGATGAAGAAATTTGGCGTCTTCGAGCAAAAAAGATATCACCGGCAGCTTTGATCAAGACCTTTATCAAAAAGCCGCTCATTTTTTCACCTGGAAGTCAATATTCCTATAGCAATTCAGGTTATGTTCTCTTGGGGTCCATTATCGAACAAGTCTCGGGACTCTCGTACGGAACTTTTTTAAAGCGGCATATTTTTGACCCTCAGCAGATGTTTTCCACGCAGTATAGCCTTCCTATCAGGAAAAAGAGCATTCAGGGATATTCTGAGACGAAGGGAAAAGAGAGAATTAAAGCTTCTTTCCACCCACCTTCATTTGCTTATGCTGCCGGAGGGATTTATTCCACTGTAGAGGATCTCCTGTTATGGGATGAGCGCCTGTTTAAACATCAGATATTAACAGCTGAGAGCTTAGACAAAATGCTGCAGCTTTATTGCTTTACCAATGCGGAGAAGACGATGGGTTATGGTTATGGATTGAATATCGAATATCTCTCAGGCAAGGAACGTTCCATCAAACATATCTGGCATCGAGGAAAAACGGAGGGCTTTTCTAGTCTTTACTCTAAATATTTAGAGCTCGATACAACGCTTATCATACTCACTAATAACGATCAGCTATCAGAAGAGATTAAAGCCCTTGAAAAACAGCTAATTACTCTGGTGGGATGAAGGAACCTATTCGAGTACTCCAAAAAGAGATATGAGCTGCTGCTGCTGCTGTTTTTTAACTTCGGAGTTCATAGCGTGGATTTTTAAAAGTTGGTCGCTCATCAAAAAATGGTCTACAAAGATCTGGTGGGCTTTCTTTGCCATGGCGAGAGCAGCCTTGGGATTTTGACGAATAGTCAACATGTGATTTTCAACCTGTCGATAGAGTTCTTCTGCAGAAAAGGAAGTGTCGACATAAAAAACGGCATCTCCAAAGTGTTTTTTGACAAACTCGTTCTCATCTGAAATGATCACGGTAGACGCAGCAGCAGCTTCGAAAATCCTAGAGGAAGGTATTTGCGCTTGGTTATGCTTATCGGAGTGAAGGATCAGAACAATTCCATGCTTTTGCAAGATATTGATGACAGAAGTCCCATCGAATGGAATTGTCCCCATATATCCCTGATCGATAATCTCGCGATTTGCTCGGACTCGGATTCCATAAAATTTTGCAAAACCGCTTTGGCTCAGTGATTTGTAAAATTTTTTAAATTTTTCATCTTCTACCCTATTGCTCCAGACCGGAACCATGGTCATGAGGTCGTTTAGAGGGACTTCTTTGTACTCCACATATTGTAACGTCGGATAGAAGAGGGAAGAAAATAAAGGCTTATTTTTCAAAGGAAAATTATGAGCAAACTTTTTGGAGGGATTAATAGTCAGTAGATAACCGCTGTATTTTTCATAAAAAGTTCTAAGTTTCCCTTTTGAGTTAAGAAAATGGAACGGATGGAAAATTGTCTGATAGCTAGGGCAGTCCTTAGGGGTGTATGGGTTCTTAGCAAGAAGACAAATCACCCAATCGAGGTTTTTTTGTTTCTTCAGCTTGCGGCCACCTTTTTCGTCTAAAAATGCTTCCCAGCCTAAGCTTTCTGCAGCAATTTTGATTCTCCAGGCAACTTCTCTTTCTCCGCAGTAATCTGCATGGCTGACAATTCCAATGCGGACTTTTTGCGGAGGGGTAAAAAATTGGAAATAGATAGGAGCAAAAAAGATCACTGCAATCAGAAAAAAAATGAAGGTTTTTTTAAGAGTCGTCACTTCGCAAGATGTCCTATCATTTATCAGAGAGGTTCCGAACCGGGCTTTAAACGAGCACTTACAGGCTCTTCTCTTCATCTGACGATTCAACGATATTTATCCGAAATAGATAAAAACTTTCAAATAAAAGTTCTCGAGCACAAGGGGACTGTGAAAAGCAAAGATTCTTTCTTAAATGAGAAGAGGCTTATGATTAATATCAAAAAAGGAGGGGTTTTATGGAACTGCAAGAATTCGAGCTCTGGGAAATTGCGCAAAAAAGAGTTTCTTTTCGTTACCATTTTGGTATTTATCTGACGATGATCCCTGTCTTTTGCGGAATATGGTATGTGACGGCGTATCTTGCTCACCGAGATATCATCTTTTGGCCGGTATTTCCTATTGCAGGGTGGGGGATTGGAGTGCTTTTCCATTATCTATCCGCTTATCGGAAATTAGGTGATAAGGCTGTAAGGAAAGAGTTTGAAAAACTGAAAAATCTTCAATGATTCATCTCATTGAGGATTTTTCTTTTTGACGATGAAAAGATCTTCGTAGTAAGTGGGAAGCTCTTCAAAAATCTCTTTCTTGCATTGCATGACGCTGGATAGAACTTCATTCGAAAAGGATTTTACGCTTCCAGTAAAACCTACATCTTGAGGCATAGGCTGATCAAAGAAAATCAGCATGTGGAGTTCCGAAGTTGTTAAATTCTCAATGTGATGAGGATAAGCTTGCGGGATAAAATAGAGGTCTCCCGGTTCTATTTCATAAGTGTCGATTTTTCCGGAAGGAGATAGGATAGACATTCTTCCTTTCCCTTCAGCCACATAGCCCATTTCGGCAGTCTCCGGATGCCAGTGCGGCTCTCTCATCCCTATTCCTGAGAGACGTAAAGAATAGACCGCTTGCCTCTGGAGGACCGGCCAGACATTTTTCCTGGCGACGCGGGCGGCCCCTCCTTCATTGCTGATCAGAGGCGAGCTTGTTTCCAGGGCGAATTGATAGGGGGAAATGTATTCAAGCTCGTGAGATAGGGAGGTGGGCTGAGGGAGTTTTGCGATAAAGGACTCTTTTGAGAGGCGTTTCAGGGCTTTGAAATGGCTGCTGGGGATATCCCAGGTATTCCCTAGTACTGCATCAGAAAACATCCCCAAAACGAAAGAGAGGCCAAAATCTTCCGGTTCTTCATGGGAAAATTGGAGGATCGCCTCAGCCGTCTCGTTGCCGATATTCTCTAAGCTGTGGAGGGCTCCGGAGGGAATAAAAAAGGCATGGCCCTTAGAAACAATAAACGTTTCTTTCGTGTTGTTATTCCCATAAAACGAGATGAGTAGCTTGCCCTTCAGGCAATAGCCGAGCTCATCGGCATTGGCATGCCAATGCGGTTCTCTCACAGCTTGTGGATGAAGGGTTAATTGATAAAAAGACATGTTTTGCAAGACAGGGAAATTGCTTTTGGTGGCTTTTTTTCTGAAGCCGCCCTCACTTTGATCTTGAGGCTTTAGCTGGTGGAAAGAAAGATGATGGGTCATGAAAGTCCCTTTTTGCCCACCCTAGCAAATTCGAAAATTATCCCCAAGACGCCTATCATGACTTTCTGAAGTTTTGACAGAGCGCTAGACTTCTATTTTCTAACCCCCTAGACTTTTAGTCTCTTCAGCGAGGCCTTTATGAGTTTTGAAATTTATCATCGGGATTATAATGCCCTCTATAAGTCAGCTTGCAATTATACTTCTAACCTTCGTCAGCAATATGCAACTTTAGATCTTACCTATAATCCTGCCTTCTTGAGGTGGCCTCAGCTGAGCGGGTTTGTCGGGCGCCTTAGCGGGTCTTACGATACTTTGAAGCTGTATCGCCAGTATGCTGCATTAAATCCCACCTATACTGCTGCGTCTTTAAGATGGCCTGAGGTGAGCAATTTCGCTCGACGTCATACCCTCTCTGTCTGGAATGGCGGAAAGGTTTTTTTCTGGACTTATAAAGAATGGGTAGCCGGTGGCATCGTGTTAGCCCTTGCTCTGGGGGTAGCTCATTATATCTGGAGAAATAGACCCCAGGTGCCTAAAGCTGGCTCTCCACCTCCTCCAGCTTCGACTACTCAGAACGTTTCAGCTGCACCTCCAGCTGTATCTCTACCGCCACCCACTGCACTAGCTCCTCCTCCGGAGCCTCCAGTTGCAACAGCGCCTCCTCCAGCAGAACCTCAGCTGAAGGTTAAATTAGAATCGTCGCTTAATGTCGCGGTGCTAGATATCGAAGGGCCTGAGAAGAAAAATTATGCGCCGCCTAAAGCGTCGCTGATTTTTTGTATTGATATTAGCGGAAGTATGGGTTCTGAAGATCGCTTAGCGACTGTCATAACAGCATTGAAAGACATTGTCGATGATGCTTCACGAGTAATTGCTGCTTCAAAGGAAGCCAAAATCAGCTTAGAAATCATCGTTTTTGATGACAGAGCAGAACAGTTTCTAGATTTTACCGCTTTAACTTCTCAATCCGCAGAAATAACCCAGCTCAAAGAGAAAATCAGTCAAATGAAATCTAGGAACCTGACAAAAATCCTACTGGGCTTGGGAATGGCCTGTGATCGAGATAGATTGAATTGGGCAAGTAGAGAGGGGACTCCTACGGTTGTTTTATTAACAGATGGAGATGAAACGATTGTAAAAAATAATCTTAAACCCATTCATGAAAATCTTCGGGCTGTGAAGGCTAAATTATTTGCGATCGGAATCGGTCGTGGGCATCGAAAAGAAACTTTAAAAACAATTATCAATCATCAACAAGATATTTCTACCGGCGCAGTTGGAGAATACGGTGAATACAGAGATGCAAGTGCAGGGAGTCATGCGATCCGAGGTGCAATTTCTGAAATTTATGGCCGGGCCATCGCTTCTTTTAGCCAGCTGGAGTTGAGAGCATCAGGATTGCAAGGATATAGCTGGTCAGTTGCAGGTGCAACACTTTTGAGGGAACATGGAGAAGTGCGATATTTTTTAGGGCATTTAAATGAAGGAGAAAAGTTGTCTAAAGCCCTTGATATTTATGGAGATCAGTTTCCTTCGACGATAGATCTCAAGCATGTGACATTCTATCTTTCTTTTACCAAACCCCAAGGTGTGCGAGAAGAGATCTCCCTGGCTTATAATCCCGATACCCTTATCAATGGCCCCCTATTGAAAAGAGCAAAAGCTTTAGGTTCCACTAAAGCCTAATTATTAGTTTCATAGACCACTGGGTCGTTTTCTGGATTTGAACAGAGAACCAGAAGACAAACTTCCTCGGAAGTGGTATTTTCGATAAAGTGCAGCGGGGTTAAGCCAGGTTTAAATCCGATAAAATCTCCCGGCTGGAGCTCAAAGGCTTGGTCTCCCAGATGGGCTGTAGGACAGCCTTTCAAAACGAAAACCATCTCTTCACGGAGGGTATGGCAATGAGGCGAGGACGAGCGCCGCCCCGGAGGAAGGATCTCATGATGAACGAAAATATCTTGGTAGGCAAAGAGCTCGCTTAAAACAGCTGATTTTGAAAATGTCTCTCCTGTGACAGGGGATCGGAGTTTTTGATGAGGCAGAGCATTCACATTATAGAATTTCATGCCTTTCAATTTAGCACTAACCGTTTATCGTCTCCAAAACTCTTTTTCAAAAAGAGGTTTCATGGCATTAAAAAGTTATGAAACAGCCCCCAGCTATAGAGCCGGCCTCGGTAACGGGACCTGGATTTGATCCGATGGACCGGATCGTTGAAGCCTTAGAAAATATTGAAAGCTTCGTGGATCATCTCCAAATGAGTCCGCAAGATCTATCATATTTAAATAAGCATCTTCCAGGTATTTTGGCTCTCCGGAGGACTATTTCTCATCAACTAGGCATGCTGGAAGATGAGCCTTATCTCTATCCGCCTGCTCGATTAAAGATTCTTCACGAAGAAAACGAGAAGATCTTTATTTTCCTTGAACGTGTTGTCGGGACGATGGATCCCTGGGATGAAAAAGGGTTCAAGCAAGCTTGCAAAGCTCTTGACGAAGCTCTCATCAAGTTCGACAATATTCTCACGCCTTAAGTAGATAATTCTTTATGCTGCTGGTCTGATGGAGATATCCAGCTTACAAGCTTGCAAAATAGCCAATAGAGAATGAAGGCGTGGGTTCCCTCGTTGAGATAAAGTTCGATATAAGCTTTCTCTATTAAGATCTGTTTCTTTAGAGAGCTTTGCAACACCACCATGAGCATCAGCAATATCTTTTAAAGCAATAAGAAATACTTGGGGATCTGCGTCTTCTAATGCAGCATTGAGATAAGCAGCAGCAGCTTTAGGGTTCTGCAGACGTTTGAAAAGATGCTCTTTGTAATTTCTAAATTTTTTCATTTTTTTCTCCTTGTTTTGCTGTATAAGCAATCTTCCCAAAATTCTTTCGCTTTCTTTATATCCCTTTTTTGTGTGGACTTGTCCCCTCCACATAGCAGAATTACAATTGTTTTGCCTCTCTTTCCATAATAAATGCGGTAGCCAGGACCATATTGAATTCGTAATTCATAGACCCCGTTGCTGATAGATTTACTATCACCAAAGTTTCCGCTTCTTATACGCGCTAAACGTGCGCTAACTATTGCCTGTGCATCTCTGCTTAAGCGCGATTCCCATTCTGTAAAAGGTTCTTTCCCAGAAGGCAATGCGTAAAGTTCAATTTCAATACAGTCCATCTTAAGTTGAGATTGTAGCTAATAAGCTACTTTGCGTCAAATTTTTGGATGAGGATGTACACGTTTTGATAAGAAAAATTTATTATTAGGTTTTTGCTGAGTGGTAATCGAGCGGATTCTTCTTTATCGATATACGCAAGCTGAATTAAAATATCGTTTTTCGATAAGGAGCTTGCATGAAAAAAGGCACGATCATCGCGGCAATAGTAGCCGCAGTTGGGGGGATCTATACGGGATTTTGGTTTTATTCGGCCCAGCGCTTAAAAAAAGGAATCCATGAAGTTTCTGCAGCGGGTCCTGCTTTTTTCTTGAAGCATGAAGGGATCTCTTGCCAAGGATTTCCTTTCAAGGTCGAAGCCGTGATCAAAAACCCTTTATTAGGAACTAAAAATTCGACAGCTTTGAAACACATTTCTACTGAAGGAACTTGGACGGTAGGGACGACGGTTTTTCAGAGGAGCTATTGGTCGGAAATACAAGGTAAGACGAGGCTTGAACTTTCGCGGGGTAGCTCCTGGACATTAGCTGGGCATTTACGCGCAGAAATACCCTCGTCAAAAAAGCCTTTAGGCATTTCAAAGCTTCCAAGCGAATCTCCCGTCGAGTTGCTGAAACTTGTGACTCAGGCAGAGGGTTCTTTTTGTGCAAAAAATCTTTCCTTAACTTGCGAGACTGAAAAGCAGCCGCTATTCGAGGTTGATAGCTGGTTATTTACTTGTAAAAAGATTAAAGCGGCTCCTGGTTATTCGACAGGACGTCAAATGAACGTGGACGTGCAAGGGTATCAAGTGGATCAAAAAGCGCTGGCCCGGCTGATCTATCAGCAGCCTGAGTTAATGCCGATGTTAGCGCAATACCAACCCCGTGGCAAAAATAACTTATCGGGACAGATGCGTTTTCAATGCTGCCTTGAAGAAAAGGCATCACCGTTTTGTTTCGAGCTCGAAAAAATGAACTTTCAAGGGGCCTTAGGCGATCGAGGCTCGGCCCAAGGAAAGTTTGAAATCAATCCCATCCAGTCCAGCGATTATTCCGGTATATTCACTCTGCGGGTAATGCAGGAAATCTCCAGCAAGGCGCATGCTTATATGCTCTCCGATCTCCGCTCGCTCTTTCAGCAATGGCATATGATGGGATATTTTGCTTCGAATCCCGAGTGGGGAAATCTATTTGTCGACCATTGGGACCAAGTGTCTGCTCTCATCCCTGATTACTCTTCTTGGGGACCGATAGAGATGCAAATCGATTTAGGCTTTCAAGTCAGAGAAAAGGGCCTTCCGGAAGAGGAATGGAAAATTGATCTAAAAAATTGCTTATTTAAATCAGCAGCCCATGAGATCGTCTTGAAAGGATCCAAAAATTTTGCAGATCCAGGGGCCCTCTCTTTCTTGGAGCTTCAAATTCCTCGTTATCATCAATTTTTGCAAGATCTAGGCGATTACTATAACCGCTGGCAGGCTGTCTTAACAGCAACTCAAACAGTGTCCGAAAGGGAGATGACGCCAATGACTGTCAAGGCTGTGGATAGAATTGCAAGTTTTTTGGAGCTATTTTCCCAGCCCAAAGGAAAGGATCTTTGCATTCTTGTCGAAGGCAGCAATGAAGGTGATATAAGAGTGGGATCGCTCAATACAGAAGTCCTCGCCTCTGAATTTCAAAAACTGATGGTAGATCTCGCCGAAGAAATATCGCCTATGTCCGAGCCGCACATTAGAATCTAGCATATAAATTGACCTTAGCAAGCTGGGGCCTTGTCTCTTTTTTCCAAAAGAGATTTCCGTCGGGCGTGGCCCTGATTGGGCCGAATTCCGTGACAAGAAAATAAAATCCATCCGGAGAGAAGGCCATGCCATGGGGGAACGAGTGCTCAGCCTCGGGATTTTGATGGACATAACACGGAAAGGGTTGGGTGATTTGATTCGACGTGGGATCGAAGGGATAAAAAGTCACCGTGTCTTGATCGCTGTTAGACACGGCGCAATACTTGCCATCCGGAGAGATCTTCACATCTTCAGGACGAGAAATTTTCGTCTCGCTGCCGTGGAGGATTTGCCGAGGTATCGGAAAAATCTCGGGACCTTCAAGATTGAAAATCGCTAGGCTGCTGGTGTCGGCAAAACTCACCAAAAGGCATGCCCCGTCGGGAGAAAATGCGATCCCTTTGGGAATGCCCCATATCGATTCGATCACACTCGCTAGCTCGAGATTGTTTTCTCTGACTCGAAATAAAGCTATCGCACGTCCATGGTCATTTGCGGCCCCATAGGCGATAGCTAAAAAATGGCCGGAGGGGGAGAAGGCAATGCCATGCGGCTTGCAATGAACAAGACAGCGAGGGCTAGAGATGAGAGCAGCGGGTTTTTCTTGAAACAAGCCGCTTTCCTCGCATTTGTAAAGGGCTAGTGTTTGATTCTCCCAGTTGGCGACGACGATTTTTGTTCCATCCGGAGAGAACGCTGCATGCTGAGGTAAAGAGAGGCAGGATGCAGGGTTGCTGAGGGTTTGAAAGATGTGAGATTCTCCTTTGTCGATCTGATAGAGGATGACGCAGTTGGCGTGGGTCAAGGTGATGCAAAAAAGATTTCTTTGGGGATGAAAATCCACGCTATTGATGAGGCTGTAACGAGAGCAAGGGTTAATAATTTTGCCTATTGGAATAGGATGAAGAGAAATTTCACTAGCGGAGGCATTCAGGGCCTTGATAAACATGGATCCCGGAAGAATAAAAAATGCCATCGCACGGAGAAATGTCAGAGCCGCCTCCTTGGAAGGATTCTATCATATATTATTTTTTTTAGCTTTAAACAAACCCTGGTTTTCCCAGGTGCCATTTGATGGAGGCAATAGTGAAAGGCACAAGAGGGTTGCCGGTCACCTGGCGTAAAGCCCGTGCTGCCTCTTTCATCGTCGCACCGGAACCCATGTAGTCATCCAACAATAAAAGAGGGCCCTCGGGAATTTTTGCTGCAGGCTCTACTTGCATTTGCTGTGCGACATTTTGATGCCGCTGGTCGTTGTTCAAAAGCTCTCCTTGCCTTTTTTCAGGACATGTTTTCCAGGAGAGTATATCGGCGACTTCCACTTGAAGATGTTTTGCCAGTTCTGCCGCGATCTCTCTTCGACTTTTCCAGGTCTGGGAGGGAAGCGGCACGACAGCCGCAACGGGCGAAAGGAGGGACGCCTGTTTCTTCAGCAGCGCTAAAAGTTCTTCATCCATCTGCTGCGAAGACGCTCTTTGCTGCATAAATCTCACAAAAAGAGGTGTGCGCAGCCTTCCATCGAGCAGGCTGAAACCGGCGGAGATGCGGTAGGTTCTTGTCTCTGCAATCGGAATCGGGCGGTTGCTGAGCCAGGCTTGGACGCGAGCAAGGGCCTCCGCAGGAACTTTTTCTTTTGGAAGAGTTTTAAGACAGCCGTCGCAATGTCCGCAGCTCTCCGTTTTTTGATCTCCAAGGGCCTTTCGCAGGAGGGCCATCCGGCACTGCTCCCTTTGCTCGGCGTAAGCGACCATTTTTTGCAGCTCTTCTGTTTTGACTAAATGCTGAGTCGTGTAACGGCTAAGGTCAAGAGCTGCAAGGGGCTGATGGGGAAGATAAACTTGCGAGCCTTTGAGGCTTTCTTTTTTGAGGAACTGTTGTTCCATCAGCTCGGCTATGACAAGAGTAACACGCGTCGGATGTAGGCCTGTCACTTGTTTGATCTTGGTGAGATTGGGAGGAGCCTGTGCAGAGCAGATGAAGCTCCGCACAGCTTCAAAATTTTCAGCGGTGGGCAAGGCAGCATCGATGAAATATTCTTGGATTTTCCGGTCCGCTGGATCGTAGAAAAGAATGCCCTCTGCTTTAGAGCCGTCCCGTCCGCACCTTCCGACTTCTTGATAGTAGGCTGTAATCGATCCGGGAATATCAAAATGGATAATGAACCTTAAGTCTCCTTTATCGATGCCCATGCCGAGCGCGGAAGTCGCTGCAACAACTTTATATTGGTTCTGGCTAAAAGCAGTCTGGATTTTTCGCTTCTCTTCAGGGTCTAATCCTGCATGATAGGCTGTTGTAGAGAGCCCTTGTTGCTGAAGGTATTCCGCGACAAGCTCGGCGCTTTCTCTTGTCGCGCAGTAGATGAGGCCCGAGCCCTCTAATCGGGAGAGAAGGGTTTGGCAAAGAAACAGCTTGGAGGCGATCCCTTGAGAGGGAATGACGGAGAGATGGATGTTGGGCCTGTCCATACTTTCCCGCAAGACGCGGAGAGGTTTTCTTGCCGAAGAGAGCTGCCTCTGGATGTCGGTTTCGACACGAGGGTCAGCGGTGGCCGTCAGCCCGAGGATTTTGATGTCGGGGCTTTCCGACTCAAGGGCTTGGATGAAGTGGAGAATTTGACGGTAGCTAGGCCGAAAATCGTGCCCCCATGTCGAAATGCAATGGGCCTCATCGATCACGAGCAGAGAAATCGGAAGGGTACGCAGAAAGTTAAATCGGTCGATATGATCGAGCTGCTCAGGAGAGACGAATAAAATTTTAAGCTTTCCGGCCCCAGCTTGCTCACGCGCCCTGGCGTTCTCTTCATCCGTTTGATCGCTATTGAGCGATGCCGCAGGAATGTGGAACCGCTGCGTCAAATGCTCAATTTGGTCCCGCATCAGTGCAAGAAGAGGAGAAATGACAAGCGTGATTCCAGGGAGCAGGCAGGAAGGGAATTGATACAAGAGCGATTTCCCATACCCGGTCGGTTGGATGCAAAGAAGCCGGTGATGTTCGAGCAAGGCTTGAATGGCTTCGAGCTGTCCTGGGCGGAATTCTTCAAAACCAAAGTGCTGCTTTAAGAGAGTTTGGTACGGATGATTATTTTCCATTTTTCGCTCAAGTATACATCCAGAAACGAATAAATAGAATTAACATCAAACCCACCGGTCTGTATCCTTTAAAAAAATATTGAGAAAGCGTTTTATGTTGAAAAATTTATGGATCTGTTTAGTGTGCTTTTTTTGTATGCCGCTGCAGGCTCAGCCGGGACAGATCGTCAAGGCCCATGGGATTGAGATTTGGTACGAAACCTTCGGAGAAGAAAAAGACCCTGCTTTGCTCTTGATCATGGGGGGCTTTGCCCAAGGGATCCTATGGCCGACAGAGTTTTGCGAGCAGCTTGCCAAGGCAGGATTTTATGTCATCCGCTACGACAATCGCGATACGGGACTCTCTACCTGTTTTGACTTTGGAAAAAATCCTTATAATTTACTCGATATGGCCCAAGACGCCTTGGGGCTGCTGGATGTTTTGAAATTTGAAAAAGTGCATCATTGCGGATTTTCAATGGGTGGATCGATTGCTCAATTAATATCTGCGCATTTTCCCCACAAAGTCGCGTCCTTAACACTGCTCTCTTCAAGCTGTGATTTAAGGCCTTGCATGCTCGCCTATGATAAAGACTACACGGAGACGGCTCTTCCTAAACCCCAGCAAATCTATTTAGATTGGATGCATCGATTTTTAGAGATGCCTCCTCAAACTCACGAAGAAAAATTAGAGCAGCGCCTAGCCGCTTGGAGGATCATGAATGGCGATCAAGTTCCTTTTGAAACAGAAAGATATCGAGAAATTCATCAAGAGTTTCTCGATCGGCTGAAGCATCCTGAGAGCCTCACCAACCATTTGCCTGCGATCAAAAACTCCTTTATGATGCTGGATACCGTTCCCTCTCAAGTACAGGTCCCGACTTTAATTATCCATGGGTCGGAGGATCCTATTTTACCTCCCGATCATGGAGAAGCTTTGCATCGTGCAATTTCTCATTCTCGGTATGTTTTTCTCCAAGGAATGGGGCATGTTTTAAATCGGTGTTTTTACGACACGATTGTCCAAGAAATCCAGCAGCATGCCTTTAATAGGTGGCAGGATCAATAACATCCCACTCAAGGGAGGAAGGATCGGCCTTCGGGTCGGTTGTTCTGACAGCTTGCCAATGATTCCTGCTCCGATAGGGATCTAACATCTTGGCCAATTGATCGTGGTTAGGGGCCTCTGCATAAGCGTCAAAAGAAGGCTCGTCTTTGAATTGAATTCGAATGTCAACGCAATCTCCACGGATCTCGTAGACGCAGGAGAGATAACCTTCATGCTGGATCATTTCGGTAAGGACTAGAGGGAACCACTCCGATTCCAAGTATTCAAGTCCAGCGGGAGTTAAATAGTGTTTCACGTAGACGGTGAGCATCATGCTTCCACCAGTTTTTTCCGTTTTTCATAGAAATAGAGCATCGGCAATAAGAGTGTAATGCTTCCTAAGACGACAGCAGAGAAAGGATAAATGGTCGCGTTGTAAAGGGCGCTGGTCATGCCGACAACGAGGGCGGAGATCAGCAACCGGGCGCTCGTAAGAAGGCTTGCGGTGATCCCTTTGATATCGGGAAGGATTTCCATGCTCTCAGGAAAATAAAGTCCAATAATCCAATTGGCTCCCAGTGCATAAAAGATCATGCCGGCTGTAAGTAAATAAGGATCGCGGGGAGTCAGCCACGTGGCGAGGGCAAGGACCATTCCTCCGAGGAGGCATAAAGCAACTCCGGCCCGTTTGATGTTGAAAGTTCCCCATTTGTGGATCGCTTTTGTAAGAAGGAGGCTCCCTGCAACCCAGCCGCCTAAAATAGCCGCTTGCACGAAGGGGAAGACCACTTTGCTCATTCCGAACTCCACGACAAAGAGAAGAGCTGTTCCGGAGAGGAAAGTGATGTATCCGGCAAAAAGGAGACTCGTCACGGCTGTGAGCTGCCAAAAAGGCAGACTGGTCAGCGCCCGTCTGAAATCTTTTAAAATGTTCTTCATATGAAGAGGTATTCTTTTTTCGACGGGAAGTGTCTCCTCGAAAAAGAAGAGGCAAATAATAAAGCTTAACAATACGAAGAGGACGATCGCTAAAAAGTTCGACCGAAATCCGAACATTTGGTTGAGATATCCACCCAGCATCGGAGCCGCGGCCATAATGAGGGGAACGATGGTGTTTAATTTGTTCGTTGCATCTAGGGCCCGTTCTTTTTTAAAGGCGTCGAAAATAATCGCTGTTCCCAAGGTAAAGCAGCCTCCGCTGCCTAGCCCTTGCAAGACTCTTCCCAGCAACATTTGATCGATATTTTGAGCAAATAACGTCACCAGGCTGCCCACGAGAAACATTCCCAAGGCAATGATAATCGGCTTTTTCCGTCCGAAAGCATCGGACAGAGGACCGTAGAGAGGGCCTGAGAGGCAGATGCCGACAAAATTCCAGGTTAAAAGTCCTTGGATCGCCCCTTCCGAGACCTTAAACCAGGCCATCATGTCAGGGAAAGCAGGCAAATAGATATCAGTTTCAATGCAAGCTGCAATGAAGACTACCAGGATGAGAAGGAGGTATTTAAGCTCAGTTTTACGATCCATCGTGGTAAAAATTTTACCTATTACACAGCTAGAACGCAAGGAAGAACAGCCGTCAAAAAGATATTTGAGGAGACAAATTCGCCTGCAATTTATCGAGCAAAGGTTGCCAAGGCGCGCCATTGAGGTCGTCAATGGCCTCAAAACATCCCGCTAGGACATCGATTTGGGATGGGTCGAGCCCTAGCGTCAAACGGATCGTCGAGCTTTCCTCGCCGAAGATCATGGTGAAGTTGGGATGGTAAAATCCCAGGCTGGGCCGGTAGAAGACCGGGTGGCCTTTTTCCATGCAGCACATATAGAGGCTTCCTCCGACAAGAGCTGACGATCTCATTTGATGGAGAGGGCCTGAAACTTTAATATCGAGAAAAGCAGCGTTGGCCTCGGGCTGGACAGGGACGATGCGATAATTGACTGGGGTGAAGAGCCGGGGAGGGAGTTTATCAAGAAGGGCTCGTGTGTTGTCAAAGATCTGCTGACGGTAAAGTTCTAACTGGGGCGCTGCGTACCTGTAGGCCAGGCAGAACCACTGGCAGCTCAGTCGATCGGCCTGAAGCACCGGATCAGTCAAAAGGGAGTTAAAAGCACCCCATTTTGTTTCTGGACTATGAAGCATGTAGAAAGGGGCGCCGCAGTAGTTATCCATGCCCAAGAGATCGAATTTAAGGCCGCTGCGGTAACAGACGATATTGAGAGCGCCTTTTTCTATCTCTTCTTGAAACTCGGTGAGGAGCTCGGCTACCCTCGGAGAGTTAATAAAGTCGAGAGTACAGTCTAAAGCCAGGGTCAATGTTTTTCGGTCTTTACCATCTAGAGCTTTGTGAAGAGTTTCAGCGATTTTTTCTACTTTATACTCGGTAGGTGGAAGATCGATTCTTTTTAAAACAGGGTTGAATTGGGCCAAGATCAGGTCGACTTCTCTCCAATCTTCCTCGCTCGCTTCGGCGATAGAAACCGCATGAGAAGCTTTTTGAGCTCCAAAGATGCACTCAAAATAGGTGTTCTCACCCAAAAGGACTCGAGGAGTTTTACCGATTGTTTTTTCGACAGCTTTAATAATGCCTGCCAGACTCGTCATCCCCGATGAGTGGACTCCATAAGAAGTGAAGGGCTTTAGGCGAGCGGGGATAGAGGTAAGAAGATTTTGATAAATGGGTGAAAAATCTCCCCGCGCAAAAGGGCTTAATATTTCGAGAAGGGAGGAGAGGTTAGCGTGGATTTGCTCGATCTTGGAGGCAGTATCAAAAAATAGAGCATTTTCTTTTTCTTCCGTCAGGAGCTTGAGTTGCTCTTGAATGCGGGAAAAAGAGATCTGTGCAACAGAGGACCTTGTGGGACACTGATTCCACTGGTCGTCTTTTAGCGAGCTCATCAATCCTTTGAGCAATCGCAGGGTAGCGTCGATCATCAGCTTCTTTTGAACATGGCTGGACTTAAGTTCAAAAGAGTTTAAGCAGAAAACAAACTCTTCTTTAGAGAGAAGCTTGATGGAAGAAGAAGGCTGACTTGCGACTGCTATTGTGGGCAGTGGCCATCGATCCAGTTCAATCCGGTTGGCTGAAATTCCAAAATTGGAGATCCAGTCGACGAGAAATCGATCATGCAGTTCGACCTCTTCGGGAGAGGAGGTTGCAAAAGGCAGTAAGCGAATTCCTCCGATCTCTTCCTGCCGCAGCTGTTGGATACAGAGGATGCGGCTTAAGTTTAAACACCGTTTTTTGCAGGCCTTAGTAAAAGCAACTTGGTAGTCGTTCCATGCCGCGACCCATTTTTGAGGCTCTTGCGGAAAAAGGGCCGTCAAATCGACAAGGACTTTTTCACTTGTTTGCAATTTTAAAGCTACTTTTTCAGCAGTTGTTTCAATTTCCTTTTCTGCGACCCGGAGGGTAAAAGGAAGATATTCGAGAACATCAAAAGGACGGGTCAAGATGAGGGGATAATAGAGGGGATGAGGAAGCGACTGTTTCCAGGCTTCCATTCTTTTTTTGTAAGTCTGGGAAAATCCCACCGAAGGGCTACGAGCGTACGAGCTAGTGGTCTCGGGATGGACCTGGACAGAGACTCCAAAGCAAGGGCAGACCCATTTGATCACCGAAGAAAAGAAGCCCGTCGCTTTGGCAAGCCAACGTTTTTCCAGAAAAAGGAGAAGTTTTTTTTCTTCTTCCGATGAAGTGGGAACTTGAGAAAGAAGCGCTTTATTCAAGTGCCATGAACTCTCCGAAAGGGGGACTTTTGTCGAAGCATGTTGTTTGAACATTTGTGTAAACGCATGCTGGGCGGCGACGCCGCAGATTTGGCTGAGAAGAAGACATTCATTTCCTAATGTCGAAGCCCAGGGTGAAATTAAGCATAGCCCCCAAGCTAACCGAGAGGCAAAAAATGCTGTTCCAAAAGCCGTTCCTGCAGCGCAATAGAAGGCTTTCTCATAGAGGTTGTCAAAAGCCGTTTGAATTTTTGGAGGTTCCAAAGAGGGGAAAGCGGAGAGCTCTAAAGCAGAAGCAGGGTCGGGCATGGATGTTTCAATAGTGCTGATAGAGAGAAGGATCGTTAAAAATAGAATTATCTTCATATCCTCTGCGTCTGAAAGCGGTCTTTTTCTGGTCTATAATGAATAATCTTTTTTTAATCAATGAAAGGAGTGAGGTTGTAAAAAAAGAAAATTTCTCTAAAATGCGTTTTAGAGGTTGTTTCTAACCTCTAAGGAAGTAATGTGGAAAAGTCAACAGGTACAGTTAAGTTTTTCAATTCCAAAAAAGGATTCGGCTTTATTTCGCCCGATGGTGGAGGCAAGGATATCTTTTTTCATGCCAACAATGTGGTGGGCGATCCTCATGCATTGCAAGAAGGTCAAAAAGTTAGCTATGAAGAAGGCTCCGGACGTAAAGGCCCTGAAGCTCTCAACGTCACAGCGATTTAGATAACAATCTCCATGCCATCATAGGCAACGAGTGCCTCGACTTCTCTTTCTCTAGCAAATTTTTCAATTTGCTGGAGTCTTTGTTTTTCGTGTGTAACGATGTCGGCTCCGCAGTGGGTGATGATCATTTGCGGGACTTTTTGCTTATGGCACCAGGTCAATTGCTGACAAATCGTCGCATGGCCGAAAATTTCACCTGTCTTTTTATTTTTTCGGATCATCGGACGGAAAAGCGTTGCTCCATCTCCGATATAGAACTGGATTTGATGGAAAGCTTCCTCAAGTTCAGGGATATACGCAACGTCGGAGATGTAGAAAAACTTCAGGGATTTGCAGGTAATCCTGTAACCGACGGCAGGGCATCGGACCGAGTGCCAAACAGGAAAAGCCTCAAAAGTCAGGCCGGCTATCTTTTGGCGAGATCTGGGCTTGATTAACCGCCTTTCAGAAAGGGGATAATCTTGGATGATCTTCCATGTTTCTTTCGTGGCCCAAACAGGACAAGGAGCTCCTTTTTTCAATCCCCAGGCGTGGTCGGGATGGGCATGCGTTAGGATAATATGATCAGGTTTAATTTTTTTGAGTTTTGCAGTCCAAGACTGTCCGCAATCAAGCATGACTTTTTTCCCTTTATAGGAGATCAATAGGGAGGAATGCATCCGATAGCGGCGTGTGCGGGGCTCGATTTCTCCGCGTGTGCCTAAAAAAGTCAGCTTAATCATGTAAAATTCTATACCAGAAATGCAGATTGGAATGTATTCCAAGTTTCAAAAAATCCAAGAGAATGGCTGCATCGGAATAGAATTTATGAAGGGCAGGCCTCAAAGCATCAGGCAAATCAGTTTTGCATTGTTGTGATTTGGGATTATAACCGGCACAAAAAATTAATCGATGCGCTTCTTGTGCCGATTATAGATTTCGTATAATTGGCACAATACATTAAAGCTTCTTAAGCTCAAGTCGGATTAGAAGGTGACTCATGTCAGGAAAAAATCTAGAAAGACAGACTCTTTAGGCAAAATCGTCGGCCGGGTGAGGGAGCAGAAAGTGCTGAAGGACCGTATTGAATCCAATAGAGCAGAATTCATTACGATCTATGGACGACGAAGGATTGGAAATACATATCTCGTTAAAAATTTCATTAATAAGGTCCCATGTGTATTTTTTCATGTGACAGGAATTCAAAAAGGATCTTTAGAAGAGCAGCTGGAAGAATTCTCAAAGAGCTCGGAGACACTTTCTTTTACCCAGGGGCATCTCTTTGTTAACGTACTCGTTGGAGAGATGCTTTTGAAGATCTAACTCAAGCCATTGTAAAAATTCCATCAGATAAAAAGGTTGTTCTCTTTTTTGATGAATTTCCATGGTTAGTAACACCTCGATCCAAATTGCTTAAAGCCCTCGAGTTATATTGGAATCGTTATTGGGCCTTTGATGATCGCCTTAAGGTAATTATTAGTGGGTCAGCCACAGCTTGGATTATCAAAAACATTATCAATAATCAAGGAGGGCTGCATAATAGAGTTTTTGATTAACGTTTTGACTGGTAGCTGTCTGGAGCTTTACCCAAGCTCCAACTCCCAGTCAAAATATTGTACTGAGAACTATTTTATAAATTTTTATGTCTACACGTTCCAACTGGATTTAGGCGGTTGTTTTGACGAGTTGGAACAATTTAGGAAATCGAGTAGGGTTCAACCTAGCGAGGACTGCGGTCCTAAGTGTCATACAGTTACTACCAATAATCTCATCTAGCGGCATTCCATTTTTAATGAAGAAGCCCATGAGATTCTCATGATTTTCTTCCAGAGCGAGCAAAAAAGCGCTAGCACCCAGGGTTTGATAAACATTCATATAGCTGTTACCTGTGTGTAGATCATTTAATTTTACACCCGCTTCTAACAGTAGACGTACAAATTCTAGATGCCCTTTTCCGCAGGCTGTGAGCAGCGCATGTCCACCCACAGTTAGGATATTATGATCTGTACAAATACCTATAGATGGTCGATAGGTATGAAAAGCATCAAGCTTTAGTCCTTCTGGCTGATTAGCGGTGTTTAGAAGAATCCGAAGGAATTCTATGTCGCCCGTTTTTGCAATAAATTCAAGAGGCAAGCATGGGGTTTGATTATGTGCATAAACTTTGTTTGCTTTTGGTCCTTTTTTTTCCATAATTGGAGCACCATTTTCTGCAAGAATCCTAGCAACGACTTTCAAGCCATTCTCAACAGCAAACAGCAATGCTTTTTTTCCATCTTCACCGTTGACCTGAGCTCCATTACCAATCAGAATGCGAAGAATACGATCACGATTTTTCTCACAAGCAATTCTCAAAGGGTTTTTATTTTCGTTTTCGACGTTAAGATCTGTATCTTGTCCAAGTAAATAGATGACAATATCTTCTCGACCTTCCTCTACAGCTTTACAAAGCGCCTTTCCCCTCCCCGCTCGATTAAACGCAAATTCTAAATAAGGGGCATGAGGTACATCTGCAGAAATAGGCTCTTTAGGCTTTGTCACACTTGATGGAGGCTGCAAAGATCTATCAGATTGAGAGGAAAAGGCGGAGGAAGGCACTGGTGGAAGAGCTACACTGCTAGGTATCGTTTCATCTAAAGCTGACCCCTTGACTTTCTGAGATGGATCTTTCGTAACGCTCTTTAAGCTTTGATTAGTAGTCTTTGCTGGAGTAGGCAGAGATAAACCCTCCGGTGGCGCATGTAGAGCAGATGAGGGAAGAGGAGAAAGACTTGAAGGTTTAGAAGTTAACTTTTGAAAATTCAAAATCGATTTTTTTGAAAGAGCATCTATAGCTGAATTAGAGTCGTTCGTAGCTGCTGCATTACTTTTTTGCTGTTTAAGAGATCCAGAGGGTGGAGATACTGCAGAGGAAGGAAGGAGCGGAGGATTTGAATCTTGAGAATTTGCTTGCTTTTGTTGCGCTTCGAGAATGCATTCCAGATATCCTTCAGCTTTGGCATAGGTGGGGTGTAAAGATAGCGCAGCAATAAAAGCAACCAAAGCGTCATCAAGCTTGCCTTTAGTGTAGAATTCTTTCCCTCTCTCAAAATGAGCAACAGCTTTTAGCGGCGGTCCTTCTTGTTTAGATTCTTTGGGTTGATTTTGATCCGGTTGGGGTATTTTAGAGACAGCCTCTCTTACAAGCTCACGAATTTTGAAGTTAGGGATAAATTTTTCAATTGCTTCTCGTCCTAAAGGACAAACCATACGCCGACTTAGAAGCTCTTGTGCTGTTTTTTGACTAAAAACATGTCCACACGGAACTAAAGAGACCGCATCATCCATCGGCTCTAAGTTGACTGGATCGAGCAAATCTTCAGGTATTCTAGGCACTATTCCAGGAAGGACAGGAGGTATTTTCCCACTCATTTACAAGCCCCTAATAAATTGAAATCATTAAGCAATGATTTTATGAGATCTAAATATTTTTCGCAAACTATCTGAACTTGAACGTTGTGTTATACACATCGTTATTCAAGAATCGGCAATTCGACTAGCGTGAACATTTTCTGGATTGAACGATCATAAAGCTAGCTGTATTAATGCATATACCGCGCTTTATGATTGTTCAGTCCAGGGTTTTAGACGCAGTCCAATTGCCGATTCTTGAATAACGATGTTTACAAAACCCGGTCTTGAAGATTGGAAGGTAGGAAATATGGCTGCAAGATTAATTGGATGGATTTCTTCGTGGTACGCCCCAACTCCTCCAAATGCAGAATTATCAAAAGATCTCATAGACGCCGTTACATTTGAACCTATGACCAAAGCTGTTACATTAATAAAATGCGGTCACAACTTTAATGAAAACACTGCGAAAACTTTAATGGACAGGAATTTTAGCTGCCCACTTGATCGGCGTCCGATTGAATCTTACGTTCCCAATATTAATCTTAGAAATATTGTGGACGCAGCTCTCCAGCAACAACCACAACCCCCCTGCAGACAATGACCCAGCCGCTGTGTCGAAAGAGGAACCCTCAGCAGCAGTTGCGCATTTTGAAAAAGGGAAACAGCTGTTTGCTGCTCAGTATGAACATGCTGTGAATGCTTTTTTAGCTGCATTAATTCTCCATCCAACCTATGAAAAAGCACAAGCATTCCTTGAATCTTCCTTAGACGCTCAGACGAGAAATCCAACTACAGTTACTGCTTCAGCTGCAGCGTCTTCTGTCACCTCAGCCCCGTCCTCATACCCCTCTACTGCTATTCCCAAACAAAGCACATCAGCAATAAACTCCTCAGCCTTAAAACAACAGGAAAAGGCATCGTTCTCTCTCCCCTCCTATGTAACTGAAGCTCTCAATCGGGCCGGAAGAGGAAAGGCTCTTATTAAGGCCATAGAAAAAGAAAATACCTCGGCAATCCGTTACCTTCTTGGTCAGGATACTCAAGTTGACTCTAAAGATGGACAGAATAGAACTCCTCTTCTAGTCGCTTGCGAGAAGAGAAATGAAGGAATTATACGCCTGCTCATTGGCAATGGAGCCCCTGTCGATGGAGATGATGCTAGAACAGCTCTGGTTGAGGCGACTGAGAAGGGTCATCGAGAAGTCGTTAAGATCCTTGTCGAAGAAGGGACTCCTATGATGAGTAAAGATCCCTCCCATCCAAACCACTATACACGCTGCTTACCCCTTGAAATCGTTGCTAAGAATGGAGATGCTGAACTGCTCAGATTTTTCTTGCAAATCCGAAATCAACCTAAGGGGATAAAACTGGATGTTTTGTGTGGATACCAGACAACACTAAAAAGTTCTGTGTTAAAGACTGCTTTACAAAATAATAAATTAAACGTCGTTAAAATACTAATAGAAATCATGTCAAAAGAGGATTTTTTACGAGAAGATCTCTTGCATGCAATTTGCGGAGTCGAGGATCCAGAACTACTACTTCTGCTATGGGATAAGGGAATTGACCTCAATCAACGTATTAGCACGTGTAATGGTAACTATAGTGAAGATTATAATTTTGGAGAGAAGCTATTTTTCAAGGCTTGTCTCAAGGGAGATGTAGAGCTAATTCGCTTGCTTCTTCAAAAGGGCGTTGATCTCGATAAATATACTACTCAAGCTGGCTATGGCGGTAATCAGACTTTCCGTTATCACGTATTGCATACGTTGCAAGGCGTAAGTCATAAATTAGATAATAATGATGCACTTGTCGAATTTAATAGATCATATCGATGTAATGGTAGAGAACCAGTCAAACTGCCGCTTGCTGGAACATTACTATGCTGAGAGGGTGTTGTCGAATTAAGCTTCTGTCGATTTTTGTAGGTTTTAATATTCGTTTTTTTATCGAAAAACCGACTCACAGAGCAATTCCCGATGTGAATTCTTCGAAGATCCTCGAGAAATAGAATAACGGGAATCGCTCACATAGAAGTGCACTTGTATTATATCGTAAATATTGCTAATCTATTTCGTTTTTATCCATGATCGAATCCTTAAACCTCCCAAGGACTTTGAATATGACCCGTTGTAAAATGCTTCTCAAAAATTTATCAATCTTTAGAACTTGGGGTTTTATTTTCTTTCTTCTTCTCATCGGAAAAACATGGGCAAGTATTTCTCAATTTGATTCTATTCCTAAAGTTTTCATCCATCCAGATACGAATGATCAATTTTTTCTCGACTATATGAGGCAAGCAAAAAAATCGATTGCTTTTTCTGCATTGTCTATTCCGACACAAGAGTTTGCTGAGGAACTCGTGAATGCTTCTAAGGGAGGCCTCAAGGTCAATCTGGTGATCACAAATCCTTTTTTTGAAATTGGCATCGATTATCCTACAATGTCTAAAAAATTTGAGACGGATGTTCAGACATTAAAAAATATGAAGGAAAGGCTGGGGCGGGATATAGCCTTTCTCAATTTCCTCACAGACCATAATATCTATCCCCACTACTTAGACCGAAAATATTACATTAACCACCAAAAACTCCTCATTATCGATGATGTGGCTTTCATCGCCACTTCCCCCAAGTGTGAAAAACGCGATTTTTGCATCACCATCTCTGACCCGGAAAAAGTCGAGGCATTAATAGAGTTCTTCTTCAGAGACTATGATCAGCGCGAACATGACGGAAATCGGCTTGAACAGCTCGGTTTTGTGATTGGGCCTGAAAATCAGAGAAAAAAGCTTGAAGATCTTCTTCTGTCTGCAAAAAAATCTGTCTATATTTACGCCTCCGATTTTAACGATAAGTCCATCTGCAGCATCGTCGAAGGCTTGCTGCAGAAATCGATGCGAGTCTATGTTCTGAATACCCCCCATTTCTTCGGCTTCAACGAGCAATCTTTAAACACCCAATACTATCTTAAAAGGATCAAACAATTTGGAGCTCAAATCAGAATCGTAAGAGAACCTTTCATCCACTCCAAAATTATCATGATCGATATGGAAGATGTTCAAGATAGGAAGATGTATTTTGGGTCATGTAATCTCTTCAGTAACAGTATTGATCATACTCGTGAGCTAGGCTTGATTACTCAATCCCAGGATTATATGGAACCCATTTTCCGAACCTTTCAAAAAGATTGGGAAAGAGGCGCTGATTATTAACAGAAGCTCTATAATATAATTGAAGATTTTAGAAAGATTCGTAGGAGATCATGGCCTTGTTGCGTAAATAGCTTTTTAAAACGGTTTTCTGACCAATCCCAGGCTTCTTTAAGCTTCACCCATTGGCCTCTCGGCATCCCCAACTCGGTCATCTTGTCAAGGCTTTTGATTTGCATAAATTTCTCCTCGTTGATTGGGCATTTTTCTTGCTTGGAGCTTCTCTCTAAATATTGTTTTCCACCGATAAAATCCCGTTTCTCCAAGAGATCTTTTGCGATACCCCATGAACTTTTTCCAGATCTTTCTGGCTTCTTCGTCATTACCAAGGCCCATCATTGCTCTTATTGCATTATTTCGATCCTGCATCCATGGCTCTTTTAAGAGGTCATGTAATACCGCTCCTCTTTGTGGTGGTATTATAGGCTCGATTTTTTCAGCATGTAGTTCCTTATAACAAAATTCTTTGTCATAGGCTCCATCCCCATACGCTCTTTTTACTGACTTTAAAAGATGCTTCCTCATTTTGGGGATTATCTCACAATCTGCTTCACTTTTCTCACCTAAATAGCTCAGTACAACCTCATGACTGATTGGACAAATCGCAAGATGGCTTTTTCTCCATGTTCTTCTCTTGCTTTTTCCGTGTTGTCTAACCTTCCATTTGCCTTCTCCATAGACTTTTAGACCCGAAGAATCAAACACGATATCTATAACTCGTTTGGAGCTTAGATTTTTAATTTCTTGGCCCAGCTCGGCTGCTCGTCTACAAATTCTGGTGTAGCAGGGAACTGGAAGGATAATACCGAGAAGGCTCACAAGAGATAAGAGAAGTCCTCTCAAGGCACGGAAGGGTAACCTATAAACAGCCGTAATCATCAAAGCACAGAGAATGGCCTCATCAGAATAGAATTTTGGCCTACCGCGGGTTCAACAGCATGGTTCGATCCATCTCGTTATAGCTTCATCGGTGAACCAAATGGTTAGACTTCCCCGATTTACAAGAGCTCTGTTATACTCTGGCCAGTTGCGGATTTGGTATTTTTTCTCTGTCTGGTTAGTCATTTCTGATCCTACGTTTTTTGTGTGGTAACAAAAATTTATAGGATCAAAATTCTAAGGGCAAGCAAAACCCTTATCCGCAGCTATTTACGCAACAAGGCCAAACCTAATCTGAAGAAGCTATGGAACAGATTTTAAACTATCCAAGTATTTTCTATACTTCGTTCTTTCTATGATTTTGATCACTTTTAAATTTCTTCTCTATTTAAGCCTAATAGTCGGAATACTGCATGGATCTCATTCCCAGAAGCTTTTTGATCAGGTTTGCCTAGAAACGAATATTTCTGAGAAGAGCACAAAAATCTTTTCCGAACAAGATATCGAAACCTTAAGAAAAGCCCTCTTGCTCAGGCCAATGTTACCGGAAAACCTTCATCTAATTGGGCATCGAGGAATGGGTTCAACTAATACTTCAAATCCATTCCTCTCTAATTCAATTCCTGAGAATACTCTTGAATCTTTCAAACAAGCCATCATTTCCGGAGCCGATGGAATCGAGGTTGATATCTTTGAGACTCGAAATGGTCATTTATTAATCATTCATGATGATGAGCTATGGAAAAACGTCTATAACGTGGATAGAAATGGTCTTGAGCTGCCAGCTTTTGAAACTCAAAGCAGTTTTCGAGTGAGCCAAAAAGATCTTGTGGATCTTGAGAAATTATCAGTGGGGCCCATGGGTCAAAAATCTCCAGTTTTAAGTGAAGTTTTTGAGTTGATTGAAGAGGCCAATGAAATCCGCCAATCTTGCCAAACACCTCCCATCATCATCAATATCGATGTCAAATCTCCGAAAGTATCCAAAAATTGCTTGAAATGGGTTGAATCCTATTTGCAAAAAAACAAAGCGAAAACCATCAATTTTAGCCATATCTATTTTACTTCATCGGATCCAGAAGCTCTAAGAGTTATTCAGGAAACGAACATACATCACCACAGGCGCGTGAACACGGTTCTTCAAATCACGACAGAGCAAATTTACGGGAAGGAAAATACAGGCGAGAATTATATGGTGAAGAATCCCTCCCGCTTTAATCTGGAATATTTGGATTCGTTAAAAAAAATGATCCAAACCCATCGGATTGGAGGGATCGATTGCGTCGTATGGGATATTAATCCTTTTTTAATCAATTTATGTAAAAAAGAACAACTCGAGCTGCATCTCTACGTCTCGAATTTTAAATACTCTAAGCACGATCAAGATTTAGCTCGTTTAATTCTGTCTCTTTCCAACTATTTCCCTGTTTATCTTAAGACTGATCATTTGAATGAAAAAATCTCTATCTTATCTCAACTCAAAGAGGATGAATATTCTGCAGGTTCTAAAGAAGATGATTTTATCAGCTTTTTTCCTCTCAAAAAGCCTAATATTCCATCCAACTCTCGGTAATGATCAGGTTTCTGTGCTCCTTGAAAGCGCTGGCGAGACAGAAACTCGGCATCCAAATATCTTATGAAGCGCTCTCACTGACTGGTTGTATACCCTTCTTTCAATATAGACATAATATCCCGCAGCAGTAACCACAGAAAGAATCAGAAGCATTAGCATCAGACCTATGCCCATACTCAAATCCAAAGCTTGAAAAAGCTTTCTTGTTCCATTCAAGATCGGCTGATGGATCAGATAGATCGAATAGGATGCCTCCCCCAAAAACAGGAAGACAGGATGGTTAAAACAATTCTTCTTGTCGCTTTCATAACCGAGGCAGGAGAGAAGCAAAAAGAGGCCAAAGAACGAGGGAATCGTTGAATATAAAAAGATCGCGTAAGGAGAAAAGAAATATCGGCATACACCAATTGTCAAAATCGTGGAAAGAACGACCAAAAGAGGGTGTACTTTGAACCAGGAGACGCTCCCAGGATCTTTAAAGTACAGTCTACAAATCAAAACCCCTAGTAAAAACTCCGGCAATCTAAAAACCGGAAAAACAAAAAATAGCCAGTGAGCAAAAGCATCTATATTGCAGAAGATCCACAGACTTTCGAGACCCAGCTTTACCGCTACAATCCCTGCGAAAAGCCCGAGCGCGCTTCGATTCGACATCCTCTGAATAAATATGAAACAAAGATAAAAAAACATCTCCACCGAAAGCGTCCAAGTTACACCATTGTGAGAAAAATTGATTGCACGATCGGGAACAAAAGCTTGCAAAAGGGATAAATTTAGAAAAGCTTTGTAAACATAATAGAGAAGATTTTCTCCATTAATCAAAGGGAACAGAAATGTAAAACCCGCAAGCGTGAGAGAAACAATCCAATGATTAGGATAGACTCGGGACAGTCTCTTAATCAGAAAGTTTTTCCATCCTTGCCAATGCTTGGAGGTATAGCAAATCACAAAGCCGCTGATAAAAAAGAAAAAAGAAACGACTCCTCGCCCAGTATGCAAAAAGTATTTATCGATAAAGATGATCACAAAATCTGTCGTATATCTCTCTAAGTTGAGATGGTGAATCACCACCCACAGAGTAAAGAAAGCACGAATGGAGGTGAGTGTATGAATGCGAGTCCGATTCTGGGGAAGAATATCCATGGATGGCCTTGATTTATTGCCGCTCTCAAAAATGGATAATTTTATACTGCGGCCCATTAAAAATCGTTATCAGAAAAATATGCAAAGGATTAAATTTGATGTTTCTAATAAGGAGAGAAATCTATGGCTCATGCTGTTTTGTCTTCATCTAAAACATCCACACCACCCAGCGGCCATCCCTCAGGAGATTCGTTAACTCAAATTCCACCCTCTTCTCCTTTAGTGAATCCTACCGCTGGCTGTATTTATGCCATCATTATTTTAGGGCATCCGGGTGCAGGAAAAGGCACTTTTGCCCAATCCTTGAAAGATAAGAACATCACACACTTATCGATCGGCGATTATTTGAGAAGTGAATATGAGAGGAGAACAGATATCGGCCTCCGATGGAAAGCTGAAGTCGAATCGAAAGGAATTTTATCCATTGATGTTGTCAAAGAAGTCACCATTACTCTCATGGAAAAAATCAGCTCTTCCCCTCCTCAAGTTTACTTTTTAGATGGCCATGTTCGTTTGCTAGAGCAAGCGAAATATATGGATGAGCTTTTCAATAAATATAAGAATATTCATCCCATTTTTATTTACATCAAGGCCGATGAACAAGTCTGTCTGGAGAGAATTCCCCATCGACGAACCTGCGCTAAATGCAGCACCATTTACAACTTAAAATTTTCTCCTCCGAAAAAAGAGGGAGCTTGTGATCATTGCGATGGATCGTTAATCCAGAGAAACACCGATATTCCTCAAATGGGAAAAAATCGCATTGATACTTACGCTCCCTATATGTATCAGACGGTTGAGTATTACAGAGGCAAGAATGTCTTGATTGAATTTGATGGAAACCTCCCTATCCAAGAGTGTATGGCAAAATACCGAGAGTTTTATTCTCAAGCGATAAAATAAATGCATCGGCTGGAATGCTATGGGTTGATTTGAGCAAAACGTTTATACACAAATGAACTCAAAATTTGGTTTTTGGTTCTCCTTGTCCAAAAACCCTTCATGGAAAAGTTGGGTAGGCTATGCATTCGAGTCGGTATGCTATAAACATATTGATCAGATCCGTAATGCTTTAAAGATAGATCCCGGTTCCATTGCGGGCACCTGGCGTTTTGCTCCTAAACCCAAGAAGCGTCGGGCTAAGGTTGGTCAAGAAGGTGCGCAAATTGATCTACTTTTTGATCGGCCTGATAATTCAATCACACTTTGTGAAATTAAATGTTCTGAGGCTCCTTTTGCTATCGATACGCTCTATGCGCAGATGCTTCAAAAAAACAGGAAATTTTTCTCAAGCAAACGAGAACAGAAAAACAGCTTTTCCTTGCTATGATAACCGCTTCTGTGCTTAAACCCACGATGTACTCAGAAGAAATGGTGACCTATCAAGTGGTGTTAGAAGATCTATTCAAGGAAGTTCCTTGAAGGTCTTTTTCGGAAAAAACAGCATTTCAGAGGATGTTTAGATGGGATCTAGTTTAGGAATAAAAATACTCGCTTTGAACGGGAGGCAAGCATTGAAGAAATATTACTGGCTTTGCGGATTGATGCTAGCGATGTCATATCTCGCTGCAGATGAAGAGACGACCCACGTTCTCGAGTTTCCAGCCAACATCTCTCCCTGGTTCACAGGGCCTTTGATCTCTCCTTCAGCCTACACAGTTCCGCAGGTCCATGTGAGCCTCGAACCGTATTTCTATTTTTTCGATCATACGGGAGTTTACAACAACCACTGGAAAGCTCATTCACGGCCTCATTTTCATTCCAATCAGTTTCAATTGAAAATCAAAATGGGGGTTCTTCCCTATTTAGATTTACATGTCTATCCTCAGGTTTTTTATAACACAACGCAAGGCCGCCACTACTTCAATGCGGGAGATTTGCCGATCGGTATTAATTTCCAACTCCTGAGGTCGCAGCTGGAAGATCCATGGCCTGCGATGAAGCTTGCTTTGAGAGCGAATGTCCCCTTAGGCAAGTTCCAACATTTAAGAGCCAATCGTAGAAGAACCGATGCTATCGGTTCAGGCTCATGGCAGCCTGCAGCGGGTCTGGTTTTTTCTAAACTGTGGCATACTTCGGGGATTCATTTTCTTGAAGCCTTTCTATCTTTCAACTATCAGATCGGGACCCGTGCGGATGTAAGAGGGATCAATACTTACGGGGGAGCGCCAAATACCCGAGGAACTGTTTATCCTGGCAACGTATTTACCGTCGATGGAGCGTTTCAGTATAACTTTACCCAGCGATGGGCTTTTACCTGCGACTTCATTTATCAGCATAACAATAAAAACCGGTTTTCAGGGAAATCCGGCACTCTAGCCGATGGCAATCGGGCGGCTATGAGGAGACCTTCCAGGGAGCAGCTGAGCTTGGCCCCTGGTATCGAATATAGCTGGAGTACAAGTCTCGGCGTCATCGGAGGCGTTTGGTTCACTTACGCAGGAAGAAACAGCTCCCGGTATACGACCCCTATCATTGCGCTGAGCATCTATATTTAGCGTCTTTTCTTTCTAGAAAGATAGACCGCAATCCCGCCCAAAGCAATCAGGATGATGCCAAAGATTTGGGTCACGATGGCACCTGAATCGTGTTTCGGAGGTAGGACTTGGGGTGTTCCGCCAAAGAATTTGATCAGAGGGTTCCAAAGGGGATTTTGGGTAAAAAATCTTTTAACATCGTGCATGAGCCCCTTTTCCATCGCAAATTCATGCATGGAATGGACCGCAAGAATAATAAAGACAATGCCTAGGATAATAGATAACCAACCGACCAAACGCTGACGTTTCATAACACCCCTCTTAAGAGTTTCTCTACAACAAAGATGATGAGTTGTAAAGAGGATAGATTCGCAAAGTTCTTCGTAGTAAAGAAGCGTGCGATCGTCAACAATGACCAAAAGAGGACGAGTATGCTTGAAATTCTTGCAGCGACACCTGAGTGTGCAAATGTAGCGGTTCCCGAGGCTAGCGAGCTGGCCATGCAGTATTACAGAAGCGGAAATCTGCTGTGGATTGTGCAGCAGTTTTGGAGCTTGGCTGTTCCCCTGATTTTTCTGTTATGGGGATGGACTGGAAAGATCTCTCATTTAGCCCAAAGATGGGGGAAGTACTGGTATTTCACCATCGTCGTTTATCTGATATTCTTTATCGTTATCTCACAGCTTTTGAGCTTCCCGCTCGATTTCTATTCCGACTATGTCCGTCAGCATCAATACGGCCTTTCGACGCAAACACTGAGCCGCTGGTTTGATAATTACGGCAAAAGCACTCTAGTGAGTATCATCAGCGCTGCGGCCTTCATCTGGATCTTTTACTTGCTTCTAAAGAAGAGCCCTCGCAGGTGGTGGTTCTACGGGAGTTTGGCAAGCATTGCCATCATGTTCATTACGATGATTGTCCAGCCGATATGGGTCGATCCGCTCTTCAATAAATTCGGGCCGATGAAAAATAAAAAACTGGAACAGCAGATTTTAGATCTTGCTTCTCGTGCAGGTATTCATGAGGGACGTGTTTTCGAAGTGGATAAAAGCCAAGAAACCAAGATGCTTAATGCCTATGTCATAGGTTTTGGGGCTACCCATCGGATCGTCCTTTGGGATACTACAATCCAGCAAATGAAGCCCGATGAGATCCTCTTTGTGATGGGCCATGAAATGGGCCACTATGTCCTGCATCATCTCTGGTGGAATTTAGGCTATTTGAGCGTTCTTTCTTTTGTAGTCTTTTATCTGACCTACCGATCAGCGAATTATTTGATGAACCGGTATCAGCAGAGATTTGGGTTCACTCAGCTTTCCAATATCGCTTCTTTGCCGCTTCTGCTATTTCTGATTACTCTTTACATGCTCCTCTCGTCGCCGATTTCGAATTGCTTCAGCCGGTATTTCGAGCATGAGGCTGATCGGTTTGGACTCGAGATCACCGAAAACAATGAAGCTGCAGCCAAAGCCTTTATCGCTCTCCAACAAGAAAACTTGGCAAATCCCCGTCCGGGCCCTATTTTTAAGTTTTGGCGCAGCAGCCATCCTCCCTTAGGCGATCGGATCGACTTTTGCAATAGCTATTGCCCTTGGAAACGGAAAGAGCCGATGAAATACGCGAAATATTTCCAGGGAGAGCCATCAAAGTAGATTTATTTTTTCTTAAGCGGGCAGCTATTCATCCCTAAGAGTTGATACAGGATGCACCAGCTCATGAAGGCTTCAAAAAGGGCGAAAAGCCCAAAAAAGAATAGAATCCAGCTCATCTTCAAGTAAGCGAAGATGAGCAAAACAATCCCCGCCATCAGTCTGATGATCCGGTCAGGAGCTCCGATATTTTTCTTCATTTTATTAATTCTAAGTATCTCGTTTAAATAATTATTGACAAGTTTTTGAAAACTGAAAATAGTCAGGATAAAAGGTATAAAGATGAAAAAACTACTCTTAGGCTTGATCTTTTTATTCGCATGCTGCTCTCTGCGAGCTGCAGCCGATATCGAAGGATATTGGAAAACCATCAATGAGACCAATGGAAAGCCGGAGTGTATCGTCGTGATTTATCCCTATAAAAATGACTATTTCGGGCGGATGATAGGTTCTTTCGATGATAATGGAAAGATGGATGATTCGTTCATCGATCCCAAAAAACGGGCAACAGGGCTTCCCGGACAGCCGTATTATAGCGGCTTAGACTTCATTTGGGCTTTGGACAAGAGAGGCTCTGTCTACAAAGGGGAAATCTTAAATCCTGAAAACGGTAAAGTTTACAAAGCAGTTGTTTGGACAGAAAACGGGAACTTGATCGTCGAAGGTAAATTGATGGGGCTGGGCAGGAGTCAAACCTGGGTCCGCGCTCAAAAAAGCGATTTTCCTCCAGGACTGCAAATGCCTGACATCTCTAAATTTGTCCCTGTGGCACCTGTGTCTGAGTTAAGGCCTCAGATCCAGTAGATGTCTAAAGTGCGATATAGATTTTAACTTCGGGATTTGATTGAGGATTGAAGTCAGGACGGTAGACTTCAAAATCAGTCGTATAAGCCCGTTTAAAAGGACACTGCCAAATCGCCTGCCATGCGGCTACCAAGCCTTGAGGATAGTGACCTTGAGTGGTGTAGACAGCGTAAGAGGCTGCAGGCACCTCTTTCCCTACAAAACCTTCAGGAATATCTTTTAAAGACGAGACTTCACAGCTGAGAATGTAAGTGTAAGGTTTTGTAAAATCTCCTTCGTAATCGGTATAAACAGCGTAGATAGTGTTGTTAACTTTGTGGGGGATTTTTTCGAGAAGACCTTCTGTGTAGAACCTTTCCCAAAGCTTTTGCATATGGGGGACGCACTCTTGGTTATTCGTTCGAACTTCGATGCCGATGAAAAATTTTTTTCCCTGCTTTTCGGTCTTGTAGTCCATCACTGGTGTTTTTTCTCCTGGAGTTTGAGCCTCGATCATCGGGCTCATTAAAAGGCCAGCTAACAAAAATATCTTAAGCATCATAGGTCTCCATTATAACGTTCCGCGGTGTTTTTTATCGAGCTCTTCCCAGCGGAGATAGAGTTGTTCAAGTCGGTTCTCGGAAAGGCCGATTTCAGTGCAAAGCAGCTGAAGCTGCTCGGGATTTTGAGCAAAAGCGGGATCTTCAAGCTGGAGGTTGAGCTGTTTGATTTTTTCTTCGAGCTTAGAGATCTTCTCTTCCATTTGGTCGTATTCTTTTTTTTCAGTGTAGGAGAGCTTGATTTTAGCGGGCCTGGGCTCAGCTTTTTTTTCTTTCTTTTCTTCCTGGGCTGGGCTTTTAAGAGAGGCCTCCCATTGAGAATAGTCCTCGAAGAAATCATTTTTATCAGGGTCGCCGAGGGCCAGGAGGGTGGTGCAGATCCGGTCCAGCATACACCGATCATGGGTGATGAGGACAACAGCACCAGGGAAATCGACCAAACTTTCTTCGAGAGTTTCCAAAGTAGGAATATCGAGGTCGTTGGTCGGTTCATCGAGCAGAAGGACATCGGCCGGCTGGAGCATCAAATGGGCAATCGAAATCCGGGCGCGTTCGCCGCCGGAGAGTTTTTCTAGAGGCATCTCTAAGATGTCGGGAGAGAAGAGAAATCTTTTGCACCAGCCGTTGATATGGATCTTTTGCCCGTGGAAGGTGACGTAATCGCCTTGGGGAGACAGCGCTTGCCTTAAGGAGATGTGGCCGGGAAGCTGCACGCGGTGCTGATCAAAATAAACAATTTTGAGGCCGTCGGCCTGTTTGAGGGTCCCTTGATCGGGAGAGATTTCTCCGGCAATCATCTTTAGTAAGGTGGTTTTGCCCGATCCGTTAGGGCCCATGAGCCCCATCCGCTTGCCCGGAGAAAGAACAAAATCGAGATGGCGGAAAAGAACCCGGCCGGCGATGTCTTTGGAGAGGTTTTTGGCTGTGAGTAGTTTTTGTGTCTCGCGATGGGTGGCTGCAAAATCAATGTCGCTTTTTTTCTGGACATTTCTTCCATGGACCTGCGAGAGTTCTTGCAAGAGCTCATGGGCGTCTTCGATTCTCGACTTCGATTTAGAGGTACGAGCAGGAGCAGACCGCCCCAGCCAATCCACTTCACGTCGGGCTTTGGAAGCCAGCGACCTTTCTTGCTCGATTTGCCCCTTCAAAAACTCTTCTTTTTTCTCCAGGAAGTGGCTATAGGTTCCTTCAATGGAAAAGAGCCCGTGAGGATAAACACGGTTGATTTCGACGATGCGATTGACCATGTTTTGAAGAAAATACCGATCATGGCTCACGAGGATATAAGACGGTGCTTCTCTGCTCAAAAACTTTTCTAGCCATAAGATCCCTTCCAGATCGAGGTGGTTGGTCGGTTCGTCTAAAAGTAATAAATCGGGAGAGAGGATCAAGGCCAGGGCGATACTGAGCCTTTTTTTCCAGCCGCCGGAGAGTAGGTGGGCGGAGGGTTCCGTTCCTTTGAAGCCGAGCTTGCTCAGCCAAGTCTCTGCTAAGAGTTCTTTCTCATAATCGGGTCGCGGATCGTCCTTCAGCTGATCCAATAAGACAGATTTCGGTGTTTGATCGGGGAACTCGCAAGATTGGGGGACGTACCCGACCTGCAGCCCGCGTTTTGCGGAGACGATACCGCTGGTTGCTTTTTCAAAGCCCGCCAGGATTTTAAGCAGCGTCGATTTTCCCGAGCCGTTGGGCCCAATCAGCCCGACCCGCTCTCCTGTAAAAACACTCAAAGAGAGGTCTTGAAAAAGGAGCCGAGATCCGAAAAATTTAGTGAGGGATTGGCAGTTAAGAAGCAGAGTCATGGGAATATTTTACCACAAAAGCGAAATGGAAAACTCTAAAAAGATTCTTTGTCCCATTGATCGAAAAGAGCATAGACCTGCTCTAAGGCGACCGGGCGGATCCCTTGAGGCCCCTTAAAGACATTGTCTAAAGAATAGACTAGATAGAGCATGAAAGAGATATAACCGGCGAGGAGTGCGGTCATCAGCATATGGCTGCGGGTATTTTCAAGGCCGAAAAAGAACATAAAGCAGATGGTAATCACGGCTCCCACGATTAAAAGGCTCCACATCATACCCCCCCAGGTGCACAGTGGAATTAAACTGCCTCGTGAGCCGGGCATTTAACAGGCTGTTGAGTTTGGAGATAGACTCGGTGTACCAGAGGGACATCTTCTCGTTTTTTAAATGGACGGTGTAATAGCTGTCCCAAATGTCGCGGATATGGGACCGGGCCTTCATATCGATCGTCTTGTCCCCCGATTGCCACCATTCTTCATTCACGACATAGGTAATATAACTACGCAAGCTTGTCCGGATAGCGCTTTGCTCATCCGGTGAAAAATAGGCCGCATCTTGATACAGATCCGCCAGCAGGATAGCCTCTGTTTGGATGCTTTCCAAGACCACATTATAGCGGTTTTGGACATTGATCACAGTGAAGCCCAGGATAACGCTGTAGAGGACGCCGATAATGCTGAAAGTAAACCCGGCGACATCATGATTTTTTTTAAGCTCTGTGCGGGAGAGTTTTTTCCGAGCAAACCAAAGAATTCCTAAGCAGAGAACCGTCGCGGAAAGGACGATAAACAGGGAAGATAGGACCCATGAAGACGTTTCAAACAAGGTATGCATTAAATTTAATTTATACACTTGCGTCTTTACGAGCGCAACGATTTTTGCTTCAAATCCCCTCTCATTTCATTCCAGAACGAAAAATTTTAGTTGAGCGGTTGCCTAACCCTCACCTCTTACAATTAATGCCATCTTAGTGTATCTTGAGGAGGACTTGATATTGGATGCATTTCAAATCAAGTAAATATTTCTAAACAAAACACAGGAAAATATGAAAATCAATTCGAAATTGGCCCTCTCTGTCCTTCTCGGAAGCATTGTTGCTCTCGGACAAGGATCTCTCTTTGCAAAAACTAACGAGCAACCTAAAGAAGTCGTTAAGAAAGCTGAAGTAGAAGTAGCAGTAACTCAAGATGAGAAAGCTGTTGCTGAAGCTGCAAAAGAAAAAGCTGCTGCAGAAGCGAAAGCAAAAGAAGAGAAAAAAGAGAAAGCTCCAGAAGCTGCCACAAAAAAATAATACCTAACTCGCTTTGACAATCAACGCTGTTGATTGTCAAAGCTTCCTTTCCCACCTTTTATGAAAACTCTATTGTTAGCACTCATCGCCTTTACGATGTCTCTGAAAGCTGAGACGAAAGTCTTAGCTTTTGCCGGAAGCACTCGCGCAGGTTCTTACAACCAAAAGCTGGTCTTAGAAGCTGCAGACATAGCCCGCAAAATGGGCGCGACGGTGACCGTCATCGACTTTAAAGATTTTCCGATGCCGCTCTATGATACAGCTTTGGAAGAAAAAGGTATGCCTGCTCAGGCAAAACGGTTAAGGCAATTGATGATCCAGAGCGATGCGATCATTATTGCATCCCCCGAACATAATGCCTCTATCTCCGCAACTCTCAAGAACGCTTTGGACTGGACTTCCAGGAATGCAGGAAGCTATTCAGCAGAGGCTTATCAAGGAAAAAAGTTTGCGATTATGAGCGCCTCTCCCGGCAAGGGAGGCGGAGCGCGGGGTTTGGTTCATTTGCGTGCGATTATCGAAGCTGTCGGCGGAGATGTGATGGCAAAGCAGGTCTCCGTGCCCACCGCCCATCAAGCTTTTGATGCGAAGGGCAAACTTGAAAGTGCCTCTCTTACACAAGAGCTTCAACAAGAAATCCAGCAGCTGATTCCTGCTTCCCTTGCAAAAAATGACGCTGCTTCCAAAAAACTCTAACGGCTGTCCCTATCTTCAGCTGGCCCCTATGGAAGGAGTCGGCGATCGGTGCTTTCGTAAAGCGATGGCCTCCATTGGAGGGTTTGATGAAGCCGTCAGGGATTTTCTCCGGGTTCCCCGCAATGCCCACATCGAAAGTCTGGCCCGAGAATATGAAGCCGATGAAATCGCTCCGATCCCTCTCGCCGCTCAGCTCATGGGGTCCGAACTCGATTTAATGGCCGCGATGGCCCGCGAGATGGAAAAAAAAGGAGCCCACCGCATCGATTTAAATTGTGGATGCCCCTCCAATACCGTCACGGGCAAAGGAGCCGGTTCTAGCTTGCTCAAAGAGCCCGACTTTTTGCACGATGTCGCTAAATCGATCGTCGAGGCTGTTTCTATTCCTGTGACTCTCAAGATGCGGTCAGGGTTTGAGGACACTTCTCTTTTCAAAGACAATTTGCTAGCTGCCGAGGCCAGTGGTGTCCGTTACATCACCCTTCACCCCCGCACTAAAGTCGATGGCTACGGCCCTCCCGCGCGGTGGGACTTAATTGCCGAGGCAAAATCTCTCCTGAAGATCCCGCTAGTTGGCAATGGCGATATTCTCACCGTAGACGATGCTCTTCGGATGCTCAAGACTACCGGTTGCGATGGATTGATGATCGGCCGCGGAAGCATTATCAACCCCTTTTTGTTCCAACAGATCAAGGCCCATTTTTCTGGGGAAAACTTTATTCCTCAGTGGGACGATCTGATCCGCTACTTTGAAGTCTATTGTGCTGAAATCCCCGCTGGCGTTCCTCCCAAAATCCGCATCAATAAGCTAAAGCAGCTTATGGGATTCTTATTCAAAGGAAATGCCGAGCTTTTAGAAATGCGGCAATCGATCCTGACCTCGCAGTATGCTGAACCTGAGGAGTTCATGCAATTTGCTTTGCCCCTTTTACGCAAAGGGTGGAGCTTTCTTTTTAGCAGTTGACTTTTTTTTCACAGAGTGAAAATAAGAAAAGAAGATCACCTTCCAAAAAAGGAAAGGCCCATGAAGATTTTCAGCTTATTTTTCCTGCTTGCATCCTGCTGCACTGCTTTTGCTCAGGACATCACCGGCTTTTGGAAAAGCATTAATGAAAAAACCGGGAAACCTCAGTGCATGGTCGCCATTTATGAACATGACAACACTTATTATGGAAGGATTGTCAGCACCTACGACAATGAAGGAAAACTCGAAGAGACTCTTGATGAGCCGGATGCTCGTGCGCCGGGCATCATCGGCAATCCCTATTACTGCGGAATGGATTTAATCTGGGGTTTAGATAAGCGAGGTTCAAAATTTAAAGGAAGAATCGTCGATCCTAAAAAGGGGAATATCTATCGTGCTGAACTATGGGTCGAAGACGGTAATCTGATCGTCCGCGGCAAACTCTTATGCTTTGGAAGAAACCAGACCTGGGTCCCTGCATCTCAAGAAGACTTTTCAGAAAGTTTCAAAAAACCGGATGTCTCTAAATTTATCCCTGTGATCCCTGAAGTCGATTAGATTTTACTCATCAAGTAAAAATTTAATCATAGATTTTCTAAACGGGAGCATGTGCTATAATGCTTCCCATTAGGAGATCAAAAATGCGATTGAAGATGATGGGCATGGGCCTTTTACTCATGGCTCTTTCTTCATGTATGACGGCGATGTATACAGCAGGAAGAGTGATGGGGCATGAAAATTCCCTCCGCAGTGATTTTCCCGTAGGAAACATGCATTTTCAATCCGCGTCTGCAAGTCGAGACCCTATCCCTAAAAAAGTTCGGTTTGCCCTACAGTCGCAGCATAGCGATCGCATGAGTCGCATGGTCGCGAAGCGTTTTGAGCAGGCACTTCGAGCTAAAGGATATCAGTGTAGCCAAGAGGAAGGTGCCGATTATATTTTGACGTACTCTTACTGGCCTACGCAGGAAGGTGCTTATTACAAAAATGATATTTCCATGGATGTGAAGATTTGGAAAAACACAGCTGAAAAACCGTTAGTCTGGGAAGCTCGTGTCGAATGCTCGAAAAAAAGGGGTATGCTGTCAGGATTTCCTAAAAATTCGAGAGAGCAAGGCGGCTTATTAGCTGAATATGAAAGTTCGACGTTGTACGGGAGTTTTCATTGTCTCCGCATGGATTACTTTATTGCAGCAATGGTCGATCATCTAGGAAAAGAAGTCAGCGATCCCAATTTAGAAATGCATCCGAAAAATTTCCGCTACTTGTCGCAGCATTTCCCGGCTGATCTTTAACCAATCAAGAACGCTAAATTGCGGTGAGCATGGTTCATGAAATGCTCCTTCGCCACCAGCGAAAAATCACGTCTTGCATAGGATCGTTGGATATCTTCTTGAAAGACTTCCCATGTTTTTTGGGCAAATGCTCTGGAACGAGCAAAGAAGTTAAGCTCGTGGTCGTTGGTTGTCACTAAGCTCTTATAACCGAGGTTGCTGCTTCCTGCGATCACGCAATCATCGATGATGATGGCTTTTTTATGCAGGCCGTTTTTTCCCTGGTTATATTCATAAATCTCGATGTTCTTGCGGTACTCTTCTCTCACCGCGTTATAAAGATGGGCGCAGTTAGCTTTATTGCGAGGGCCGAAAATATGATGCGAGGTAGGACCTCCTTCATGAACGCCGCACGTGATAATAGTAATTTTCACTCCTCGGCTCGCTGCGGCAATGAGGGCATTCATAATCTCATCGGTGGGATGGAAATACATGTGATTGAGGGCAATGCTCTCTTTGGCATTTTGGATATGATGGAGAACTTCTTCGGCGAAATGGCTTTTTTTATGCTCGGGGCCCGAGGCCAAGACTTTGAAGGCGACATCTTGAGCTTTTTTCGGACTCTGATCAAAAGAGGGGACCGTCGATCGGACAAAGGCCCAATGGGGGCAGGGGGTTTTCATAAGCTGCATAGCGACGCTGTCCTCAGGAGAAATCTCAGAAGGCTGCCCGTCAAAGGCTCCTAGCTGAGCCGGTCTGGGTGTCGCTTTTTCACCTCGGGCCATTTTGTTATATTGTTCCCAACGGTGGCTGAGCAGCAACATCTGCCTGTAGACTTGACGACCGACTGAATTGTTGCCGTACTTGCTATGAAAGACGAAGTCCATATCTCGTAAATCGCCTTTCATGATCTGGGCGATCACTCCTTGTCCGCCTGAAGTATCCGGTTTAAGTTTGAGGGCTGGCTGGTTATTTGCCTTGAGGTAATCTTCTTTTGTTTGATCTTGTGTTCCTGTTCCAGTGAACTGCTCTTTAATTCCGCTGCCGCCCAGAATGAAGTATTTTCCATAGTCGATGACCATGCATTTCGTGTGGTTAGTGGCTTTTTTGACACCTGGTGAGACGTGTACAATATCGCCGCTTTCAATGGTAGAAAATCGGTCGGGATATTTATTTCGAAGCTCTCTCATTTTTTCAATACAAGGCTGTGTCAAAAACATGGGGGACGAAATAACAATGATTTTCAGCTTTGCTTTTTTCTCCATTTGTTCTTCGAGATCTAGCAGTAATTCTAGGAAGCTGTTTCCACCGCAGTAGTTGCCGGAAATAAGGATATTTTCTTGAGCTGCTTCTAACAGCCTTTTGCGCCATTGTTCGGTTTCAGCCGAGTGGTCTGTAGGTAAAGCTTCGCACTCGCCAGCTTCGGGGATCAACTTGAGAGTTTCAAATTCCTCAGGTTTTTGGACAATGAGACCTGCTGTTTCACAAACTCTTTGCTGGGAATAGATCTGCGCGCCGTAATACAAAGCTGTGATCCCTAACAATACAACCATTGCACCTGGAAAACTGATCAAGAAAGCTCCGATAGTTGTCATCAGCACAGAAACTTTATGGGCGATATTTGCAGCGAAGGTAGCCGTACTATCCACAGGGGAGGGCTGTTCGATGGAGGGATTCGTTAGAATAGAAGAGTGATAACCCCAAGAAGGTATATGTGAAATAGATGACATAAATATTGCCCTTAGTTAATTAATTTATATTAATTATACTATAAATTTTAATAGTAATAAATAGCTTATTAACTATATTGTAACTCCTTGAATTTTAGATATTTGTGTAAAATAGTTAAAAATAATTATTGTCACCAATGCTTACGGAAATGAAAATCGTCTTGAAAAGAGAATCTAAGAGCTGGGTTTAAAGCAACTTACAGTGCTTCTGAATGGAATCTCTTTCAAATACAGCATTTGAAAGAGATAGAATCCCCGTAGATTATCGTCTAAACCGTCTAAATCCTCCGCCTCGCTTTTGCTTGGGGCGGAAATCGCCTTTGGCAAGATGCGGACTCGAGGGGTTGTGACGGGGCTCCAGGCCAGAGATCGTATGCGGAGACATCTTATGATGGGTGAATTTCTCAATCTCCCGGATAAGGCCTGCATCTTTAGGAGCTGCAAAGGAAAGGGCTATCCCTGTGGCTCCGGCGCGGCCTGTTCTTCCGATGCGGTGGACGTAGTCTTCGGCGTTCTCAGGCAGATCAAAGTTAATAACGTGGCTGATGGTCGGGATGTCGATGCCGCGGGCGGCTACATCCGTGGCGACCAGGATGCGAAGGTTGCCTTCGCGAAGCCTCGTGATCGTCTTTGTCCGCTGCCGTTGGTTCATATCGCCGTGGAGAGCTCCAGCTTTATATCCTTTTTGGAACAGTTTTTCAGCGAGCTGATCGGCATGGTGCTTGGTCCGCATAAAAATGATAGCTTGTGTGAGCGTTTTATCGCCGAGGATGTGTTCTAAGAGCTTATGCTTGTGCTCGATATTATCAGCATAGTAAAGACGCTCAGTGATGTTGTCATGCTTGGCTCGTTCGGACGCTACAGAAACTTCCTGAGGATTTTTGAGCAGTTTTTCGGAGAGTTTCATGACGCTGCCTTTGAGAGTTGCAGAGAACATGAGTGTCTGGCGAGTCTCAGGGATGGCTTCAGCGATTTCTTCGACAGGACCGATAAATCCCATGTCGAGCATCCGGTCGGCTTCATCGAGAATGAACATTTCAATACGGTTGAAATTGATTTTTCCTCGGTTCATATGGTCCATCAGGCGGCCTGGAGTAGCAACGAGGATCTCATAAGGGCGGGCGAGCTGACGGTTTTGGATGGGGTAAGGGGCTCCGCCATAAATGCAGACGGTGGTTGTACGGCTTAAGTATTTACTGAATTTGGCGGCTTCTTCAGCGACTTGAATGGCAAGCTCGCGTGTCGGAACTAAGATAAGGACACGAGGTCCGCGGCCGGGCTGGCTGGAAGGCTTGGCTAATTTGCAGAGGGCGGGAAGGATAAAGGCAGCCGTTTTGCCTGTTCCTGTCTGGGCAGAGCCGCGTAAATCGGCGCCGCTGAGAATGACAGGGATGGCTTGTTTTTGGATGGGGGTTGGATTGCTGTATCCTAACTCTTCAATAGCTTTGAGGATCTCTGCATGGTCTAGTAAATCTTTGAATGACATGTTCTCTCTTTAAATGTGTTGTTAATTGTTAAAGTGAATCAATTGAAGAGGGGACATGTAATTCAAGTGATAAAACTTCAAAATTAGCTTAAATAATAGCAGGAGGCAGCCTTTAATCCTAAAGTAAAATTATCTTTTACATCTAAGAGGGAAATTATCTGAAAATCAGCAAGTTGCGGAAGAAATCAAATACGATTTTCGGCATGCATTAGCTGCTAAATGGGCTTGTCGGGTCACTTCCGGCAGCCGGTAACCCTGGAGGCAAGATTGCACGAGCTTGACAGCCGTTGGAAGCGCAATTTTATGTCCTGCCGAGATAATCAAGGGATTGGAGCGGACTTTTGTCCTGAGGAGCATGCCGAGGATCCGGCCTTTCCACAGCAGCGGAATCTGCGCCCCGGCCTCGGCGCCTAAAGGTCCTGCAGGTTTGCCGACTAAAATCGATTTCGCCACACCCACAGTCGGCATATCTAATAAGACTCCTAAATGACTGGCAATCCCGAGTCCTCGAGGATGGCTGACTCCATGGCCATCGATCATCAAAACTTCAGGTTTTATCCGCAGGCGTTGAAAAGCTTCGAACAAGGCGGGGGACTCCCGAAATCCTAATAGTCCTGGAATGTAGGGAAAGGTTTGCTTTTGGGAAACCGAAGCTTCGTCTATCACTTGCAAAGAGGGGTAAGAAAGCACGACGGCCGAAGCATGGATCATTTGCTCAGGATCGTAGAGATTGTTGCTGACGTCCATGCCTCCGATGAGCGAAGGAATATCCATGACATCTTCTTGAATGACTTTCTGGGCCATCACTGCTTGGGCAGAGATGGCATCCGCTGTCGATACTGGAAAAAGCCATGACGGGGGGAAATCCATACGACTAGTTTAATGGGTTCTCTTTCTTTTGACAAACTCATATGCTAAGTGCGGTATAATTTTGCTTTACAACGATGTGCTTTTGTATTAGTTAAAAAATAGAAGCGGAAGATTTATGAAGCATAAGCGTAAGTTAGCATTTATTTTAATCATTGTTGGAGTTGTTCTTTTTATTTTTACCATGTATGAAAAAGGCCGAGTTAGCAGCGCAAAATCTGATATTCGTTCGGGAACGAGCATGTTTTCCGGCAATGCAGTCGGAAATATGGTAGGCGGCGTGTTGCAAAACGAAGCCGGCAAATATGATACAACGCTGAAATTCATGGAAATGGGATCCATCATTCTGATGATCGTCGGAGCTGGAATGTTCTTCGTTTTCCGTAAAACTAAATAAAGGATGTTAAAATGTTAACGTGGGCCATCATTTTTCTAGTGATTGCAATTATTGCAGGATTTTTTGGGTTTGGAGAAATCTCCACCGTCGCTACACAGATCGCGAAGATTCTTTTCTTTATCTTCTTAGTGCTCTTTGTGGTCTCTTTGATCATGCACTTCATGCCGCCTGCGGTGCAATAAGCTTCCGATAGACTTGATTGACCAACCTCGCTAAAATAAATTTTATTTTAGCGAGGTTATATGTTATCAGCAGGAATGAGTCTTTTGACGATCGGCGGAACTGTCTACACCGCTTATCAAGCTTTTCATCAAGATGACGCCGACCGGCAAACTATTCTGCTCTCGGCTATCGCTGGGCTTGTTTCCTCTCTGTTTCTGCATGCTTTGGCTGGGACGTTTTCCAAAGATAAACTGTCTTTCCCTCGAAAGATCTTTGCATTCGTCGTCAAAGAATTCTCCTCTGTAGTATCGGGAGCTGTCCTTCCGGCTGCTGTGGCGACAGGATATCTCAAAAAAGCGGGAGAGTTTGTGAGTCAGCATAGCTTTGGAGCAGTCCAAGTCGAGCATCGAGTGATGATTGGTAGATGGGAAATAGATCAATTATACCCTTTCTTGGTGGGTGGGAACTTTGGCTTCATGGTGGGTCAGTCGATCACAGCCGTCTATAGGTTTGTGAAAAACATTTGAGAGCGTGTTTCTTCTGAGAAACTCTGCTGCAATCTCTAAATGTTTACAAAAAATCTGCATGAAATATACAATTTCTTAACATGTGGTTCATGTGATCCACATGTTGTGAGAAAGCGCAACCAGTGCATGAATCAAAAATCGAACAATTATGGGAGGTTTTTATGAAAAACTACACATGGAAAGCAGCAAATAGCTTTATCATTTTGACAGTGGCTCTATTAACCTTGGGCTCTTCCAATTTAGCGTGGGCTAAAAGTCCAGCCAAGAAAAAAACAGAAGAGAAAATTAAAGGCGGGATCGATACGGCAGCTGACACTTTAAAGAAAGGTGTTGAAAAAGCTGGCGACACGATTGAAGACATGCAGACTTATTTCCGCAAAAAATTTCACGAACAGGTCACTTCAGGACCTGCAACAGTGACCGATGTCAAATTCAACGGTCATAGTTTTGCCGCCATTGTGAGACCCGGCGAGAGGATCGAAGGGGAACTCAAATGCACTGTCGACAAAGACAAAATGAAGGGGCTTACCTATCACCGCCTCATTATCGGTTTTAAAGGCGTGGGAGCCCAAACCAGTATCGGGGCCGGCAGAGGAATTATAGGAATGAACGACAGCCTGGAGAAGTTTGCGCTTATCGCTCCTAGCAAACCTGGTCTTTATAAAGTGCGCTTTCGCACCGTTGAAGGCCCTTCTGAAGAAGAAGCGTTAAAAAAATGGAAAGACTGTAACTGCCAAGAACCTGGCAAGCAAGAGACTATCGGCCTCGTCTATGTCAGATCCTAATTGCTGACTTCAACATCTCTCTAACCCCTACGGGTTAGAGAGGTTTTTTCTATTCAATTTAAAAGAGTTATTTAATCTCCCCCAAGGATTATACTTATTCCTTCAAATGGGGGGTGCCTATGGATTTGGAAAGTTTAGAGGCCGTCAGCCAGGAACCGATGGAGTGGTGGCGTTTAGAGCTGACAGATCAACAAGAAATCAAAGTAGCCTCAACCGGGAAAAGCGCGTTGGAATGGCTTTATTCATTTTTCTCTGATCGGCTGAAAAGAGATTTGCGGCATCGCGTTTGCTTAATTCTTGAGAAACGGTCGTCTGAAAATAGCGAGAGGGAAAAAATAGCTGTAGAAAAAGTTTCGCGTTTGATCCATTCCCAGCATTCTTGGCTTTATCAGGCAGATCGAACCATCAAAAATCCCCCCTTAGCCCAATCCCAGCCTGCCAAAGACATCGCATCGCCTATTCAACCGCATGAAGAGAAGGGTCGTTATTACAATTTCTCTGGCGAGTACATCTGGAGCCAGTTTTTTTCAACTTTGTACCTTTTATTTCCAGGATCGCTAGCCGAGCCTAGTGAAGAAAACCTTCCGACTTGGCACCGGGTCGAGTGGAACCCTTGTGCAAGGAGCTATGAGCCTCAAATCACCTGGCTGGGCCATAACACCTTATTGCTTCAAGCATCGAATATCAATGTTCTATTCGATCCTGTCTTTGGTTTTGTCCCTCCTTGTTTTTATCGGCATACTGCCCCGCCTATTCCCTTGGGGAAACTTCCTTTGATCGATGCACTCGGCATCTCCCACAATCATGCCGATCATTGCGAGCCTAAAGCTCTTAAAAAGTTTGCAGCATTCCAAGCCGCCCCTTTTGCTCCTCAGGGAACGGAGGAATGGCTAAAGAAGCAAGGATTTGAAGCTGCTCAAGGGAAAAAGTGGTGGCAAAGTACCACGATTGAACGGGAGGGGAAAAAAATTAGACTGACGGCCATGCCCGCCCAGCATGGATCGTGCACCACTATTTCAGACTATCATCGCTCTCTTTGGATGGGGATCATGATTGAGGTAAGCGGACTCCGCATTTATTTTGCAGGCGATACCGGCTTTAACCGCAATCATTTGGAAGAAATCAAAAAACATTTCGGGCCCATTGATATTGCGCTGCTGCCCATTGCACCGGAAGGGGAGCCTGAGATGCATTTAGACCACCAGCAGGCTTTGGATGCTTTTGAGCGGCTGGGAGCGGCAAAAATGATTCCTATTCATTATGGTGCATACCGCTCGGGATCTGAAAAAATCGAAGATCCGCTTAAAATGTTCTTGGAAGCGGCCCAGCAAAGAGGACTCATCGAGAAAGTCATCCCCTTAAAGCTGGGTGAAACCTTGGAGCTGTCAAAAGCTTTACCCAAGCAACAAGGGTGGCAGCTGCCGGAATATTTGAAGATCATTAACTTTTAGTGTTCTTTAAAAAAGGAATGGGCAGAATCCAGGTTTTGTAAGAGCCCCATTAAATTTTTCCAGGCTTCCGTATCATAGATTGAATAGATACTCATGATACGTCCCTCTTTAACAACAACTCTGTCCGCAGCTTGAATAGTGATATCAGGAATCATCGAGCGAGTTTTGTAGAACGTGCAGCACGACTCATGATCAAAATATTGATGTTCAATGCACTGCTCTTGAATGATAAAGGACATATTACTATACACTTTGATAATTTCGTCCTTCCCCTCGTAAAAATGAACGTTTGCAAGCAAAGTTGCATGCTCGTGCAAATGAAGTTTGGGGGATCTAAGTTCTTTAGTTCGATAGGCGTGCCCCAATTCATCATAGAAATCTTGAATGATGTTCTTTAAATTTCTCGGCATTTCCTTTTCAATTTTAGGATCTTTAGGTGTTTTTAAAAAACGACGTTGACGAGTTAAGGTTTTGCAAGAGCTCGACTAAACGTTGCCATGTTTGTGTGTCATAGATGACATGGATTTCAACAATATGACCCTCTCTCACAACGATTCTTTCTGCGCTTTTGATATACATTTCCGGAATCATCGAACGATTTCTGAAAATGGAGCAGCAAGATTCATGTTCAAAATATTGATGTAAAATATTCTGCTCTTGAAGGAGGTAAACTAATTTGCTGTACATCTTGATAATCTCTTTTTTTCCTTCGAAAAATTCCGTCACTCCATACAAATTTGCATCCTCATCTAAATGCAGTTTCGCAGGGTTTAGTTCTTTCGTTCGGTAGGCATGTCCCAATTCTCCGTAGAAATTATGGACGGTTTTTTTAAAATCCTTCGGCAATTTTTCCCTTTATTTTAGCGAATAGCTGATTATCATCCATTAATGATTATTTGTTGATAAAAAAGATAGCCTCTCATTGAAATAAGGTTTGTCCACATACGCTAAGAATACCGCGATTTAAAAAAGAAGTGCTTGGCGATTTCAACGGCGCTCATATAGAAGATGATAATCCCTAGGAGGATTCCATAAAAGGACAAGGGTACCGGGACTAATTCAAATATTCTACCCAGCGGAGTGTAAGGCAGGAAAGGAACGCCGAGGGCGACAACGCAAACTGCCAGCGCGAGCAGCCGTCCTGGTTTGGAATGAAAGATAGAACCTCGGGTGCGGATCGCTAGAACAACCAAAGCTGCGGAAACGACATTTTCAATAAACCAGCCGGAATGGAAAAGGGATTCATTGGCTTTGAAATAAATCAGCAGCACTCCGAACGTGATGAAATCAGCAAGCGAATTGAGCACGCCAAACACAATCATAAATTTTCGGATCAGAGCAAGGTCCCATTTAACAGGTTTAACAGTGGTGGAAGGACTGACACGGTCTGTGGCTAAGGCCATCTCGGGCAAATCGCTGAAAAAATTCGTGAGGAGAACCTGTTTAGGAAGCAAAGGAAGAAAGGGGAGAAACAAAGAAGCACCCGCCATACTGAACATGTTTCCCAAGTTGGCGCTCGATGCCATATAGACGTATTTTAAAGTATTAATAAAAGTACGCCGTCCTTCCAGGACGCCCTCGCTGAGGACATTCAGGTCTTTTTCTAAAAGGACAATATCAGAGGCAGCTTTGGCGGCATCCGCCCCGCTGTCGACAGCAATCCCGATGTCAGCGCTGTGAAGGGCGGACACATCGTTGATCCCATCTCCTAGATAGCCGACAACATGCCCCGATTTGCGCAAAGCTAGGATGATCCGCTCTTTTTGATGCGGTTCAATTTCTGCGAAAACGGTTTTCTCTTGAGCGATTGTCAAAAGCGCCTCATCGTTAACCTGATGCAGCTTGGCACCTGTGATAATGGAGGCCTGCGTCACACCTAAAGTAGCAGCGACATGAGCGGCCACCGCATGATGATCGCCGGTGATAATTTTTAAGGCGACTCCTTTCTTGAAAAGCATGTTGGCAACTTGGGCGATATCAGGTTTGATAGGGTCCATAAAATGAAGAAACCCTAAGAAAATGAGGTTTTTCTCTTCATCTCCCTCTCCATAGGCCAGAGCTAGTGTCCGAAATCCTTTTTGGCTTTGCTTATCGAAATATTTTTCGACAGCTTGTTGATGAGCAGCCAAAGGTGCAATTTTACCGTCCGTCCCTTCCACTCGGTCGCAGACGGAAAGAATTTGAGGAAGAGCTCCTTTGGCAATGATGATTTTTCGGTGATCATGCTCTAAAATAACGCTGAGCCTTTTCCGGATGAAGTCATAAGGGATCTCATCGATTTTTTTCCATTCTTTGACATCGAATTTTCCCGCTTGCTGGATCGCGTGATCGAGGGGATTTGAATAGCCGGCTTGGAAGTGGGCGTTCAGAAAACCGTAAAATGCAGTTTTTTCGCTTTTTTGCCCCTCGGTTCCGACAGATTGCTCAAGTTTGATCTTGCCGATGGTCAACGTGCCTGTTTTATCCGCGCAAAGGATGTCCATTTGCCCAAAATTTTCAATCGAGGGCAGCCTTTTTACAATGACTCGTTTTTTTGCCATGCGGCGTGCCCCATGCGATAAGTTTACACTAATGATCGCAGGCAAAAGCTGAGGAGTCAATCCCACTGCTAAAGCCAGCGCAAAGAGAAGTGATTCAATGACAGGCCTCTGCAGATAAATATTCACGGCAAAGATAGTGATGAGAAGCACCATAGTGATCTCGATGAGCAAGTATCCAAACTTCCTCACGCCGATTTCAAACGCCGTCTCGGGAGGGCGAAATCGAAGAGTGTCCACCATCGAACTGTATTCCGTAGTTTTCCCTGTGAGCACGACCAAAGCCCTAGCCGATCCGCTGGCGATCATGGTTCCTGTCAATAGGGTATTCGAACGCTCTGCAAGGAGGGCGCCGGCCGGTACTACCCCGGCTGCTTTTTCAACGGGCGTACTTTCACCCGTCAGGGTGGCTTCATCTGCAAAAAGATGCTTAGCTTCCAAAATGGCACAGTCTCCGGGAACTAAATCGCCGGCGCTTAAAATGAGAACATCTCCAGGCACCACTTCATGGAAGGGGATTTCACATTCTTTCCCGTCGCGGAGCGCGACCGTTTTGTTTTCCACCAGCTGCATCAATTTTTCCAGAGAATTGAGGGCACCCCGTTCTTGGAAAAATCCTAAAAGCCCGCTCAGAAAGACAATGATAAAGATAAGGGTCGCATCGGTCTTGCCGCCCACAAAAAACGAGAGCAAGGCAGCTCCGATCAGCAAAAGGATCAAAGGGCTTTTAAATTGAGCAAGTAAAAGGGTGATTCCTTTTCCTTTTGCCGGCGGCTTTAATGAATTGGGACCGACTATTTTCAGACGGCTTTCCGCCTCTGGGCCGGAAAGTCCTTCCTTTTTACTTTTCAGTTCAGTCAGCACTTTCTCGAGAGGCCAGTTCCAAAAAGGAATTTTTTCCATCTCTTCTTTATATCAAATCCGTGATTATGATATCCGGAAATTATGAAACCATTTTTATTTGCTATTTTGCTTTGTCAAGCTTGCCTTTATGCCGCTATGACCCCCGACACTGCCTTGAAGAACTTAGTCGAAGGCAATCAACGCTTTTACCAAGACAAATCCCTCCATCCCGACCGCACCGGAGAAAGACGGCTGGAACTCACCGCTCACCAGACCCCTTTTGCAACCATTGTCGGCTGTTCCGATTCCCGCGTAGCGCCAGAGATTGTTTTTGATCAAGGGATTGGAGACCTATTCATTGTCCGCGTGGCAGGGAATGTCGTCGGACCTATTGAGCTCGATAGTATTGAATATTCAGTGATCTATCTTCATTCATCCCTTATCTTGGTCCTAGGTCATGAAAACTGCGGAGCTGTCAAAGCTGTCGTTGATGGAACGACCAAGGATATCGAGGCCGTTGCGGAGCTCATCCAACCCGCAGCTCAAGCGACACAAAAAGATAAAAAGGACCGGCTCGAAAAAACCATCAAGCTTAATGCGAAGATGGTGGCCGAGCAGCTTCAAAAAAGCCCCGTCCTCAGCAAGATGATCGCAGAAAAGAAACTTTCAGTGGTCGGAGGCTATTACGACTTTCATACCGGAAAAGTTGAGCTTTTAAAATAGATTAATTTCTCACCGGATCAGCTATTGCCGCTTAAAGCGGCAATAGCTTTTCAATTGTTATTAAATTTTTTTTCAAAGTAAAATGCTTCTTGCACGCACGGCTGCTAGCCAGCCAAGGAGCTTTTTATGAGTGCTGCAAACAATGTTGTTAGAGAATTTTTCTGCGTACCTTGCAAGATCTTTTACTGCAATGGTATGACCACGACAGAAGGCGAAGCGCAAGCTCATGCCCAGGAAATCCAGAAACTGACCGGTACCGCGGTTGAGCTTCATCACAATAACACAACCTCCACAGACAAAACAGTTGCCATGGGAGCTAAGCTCCTAGGAGGAGCAGGGTTGGCAGGATATGCCGTTGCCTCTGAAAAGAAAACGACTGAAAAAAAAGCCGCTGATACCATGGCGGGATTGCTGGGTTTAGGGCTCGCTTTGTGGGGGATATATGACTATGCTCAGATCCAAAACGAAAAAAATGCATCTGCTCAACAGCTGGCTAATAAAGTTATTCAACATTTATTGTGCAATCCTCTTGGTGATGTGACTTTGATTTTTCATAGTCAGGGGGCAGATATTGGACGGCGTGCGCTTGAACTGCTCAGCTGCTATAAAAATCGCATCCATGTTGTAACGATCGGCGGCATGGTCGATATTCCGGATGGATTTGCTAACCGTGTCGTTAACTTTGTCGATGATAGCGATATGATCGCAAACGTTGCTAAAGCAACCTTTGGGGAGCTCTCTAATGCGGGTGTAGGCCGGCCCATCACTCATACTCGTGTAAGGACCAAAAAGCAGCAATGTAAAACAGCCGCTTGTCACGGTTCGACCGACTACTTAGGAAGCCCCGAAGTTCGATCGATGATCACACATTTTGCACAGCCCAAGTATTTTGATTATCCTTCTTCGCTAACCGGTTATCCTTGGCAGGTCTCTTATTCTTGTCCTGGAACGAATATCCTCTGAAAAAAGGGAGGGGCTCTTCCATCGAAGCGCCCCTTGTATTTATTGATCGTATATCAATTTCTTGCGCCTGATCCTTAAAAAGGGGGTCAGCTCGTGCAGCTTGGCGGTTTTCCTACTCTGGATGTGAAAAACTTTCCATTTTTTTACCGTCAGGGCATCGGCGACTAAGCTGCGGTGGCATCTCCAGGGGACAGCTTCGCTGCAAAGCAAGGCGCACCGTTTCTTCTGAGCAAGCTTTTCGAGTTTTTTCAACCCTGTTTCAAACTCTTCCGTCTGCATATAATCGGCAAATCCCCGGAATGAGGCATGGATCCAACTTGTGTTCACAGAATCCTTAGTGGTATGACGCAGTCCACCGAGATCTTTAAGATGCCGGTAGCCGATGCCTGCACAGGCCAGAGAATTTTTTAAGCGGGTTTGGTTATATTGCGGATTATGGCGTGATTTTGGGATCGTCCGGATATCGATGACTGTTTGGATATCATGGGCTTTCAAAAGGGCGATGAAGGTTTCGATCGGACGCGTCGAGTGGCCAATCGTGTAAATTTTGCTTGACTTTCCCATCTTTTCCCCCTCATTCTCTGAATATATGCTAGCAGGTATTTTATGAAGAAAGAACATTGGTTTGTTGCCACGAGCTCTTTATTTTTGGCCACGACACTCATCGGAGTGTTTGCACAGCCTTCCCCGTCGAAAGAAACGGTTCTTCCCGCTTCGACGTCGTATCAGGCTAAAGACTACTCTTCTTTGCTGGGGATGCAGGGATTTAGCGAGAAAGCTTTAAACGCCCATTTCAAACTCTACCAGGGCTATGTCACCAATACGAATCTCCTCCTCGATCTTTTGGCCAAGCTCTCTGCCGCCGGGAAAAATAAGTCTCCCGAATATGCCGAGCTCAAACGACGCTTCGGCTGGGAATTCGATGGGATGCGGCTGCATGAATATTACTTTGAGAACCTTGGAGGCAAAGGCAATCTCGATACCCAGTCGGCTCTTTACTCTAAGCTTGCGGCTGATTTTGGAGGTTATGACAATTGGAAAGCCGACTTTATCGCGACTGGAGCGATGCGCGGCATTGGATGGGCTGTTCTCTATTTAGATCCCGAGTCAGGCCGCCTTGTCAATGCTTGGATCAATGAGCACGATGTCGGCCATCTTGCCGGGGGGACGCCGATTCTGATCATGGATGTCTTTGAACATGCCTATATGATCGATTATCTTCTCGATAGGGCCTCCTATATCGATGCCTTTTTCAAAAATATCAATTGGGAAACCGTCAGACAAAGGTACCAAAAATGAAAATTCCAGCGCTGGGACTTGGAACCTGGGACTTAAGAGGCCATGAATGCACCAAGATTGTCCAGCTCGCGTTGGCCCTCGGCTACCATCACATTGATACAGCGCATAATTACGAAAATCATGAAGCCATCCGCAAAGGGATGGAGGGATTTGACCGGCATCAACTTTTCATCACTTCCAAATTTAAAATCGAGCAGCTTGGTCCTCAAGATATTGCAGGCTCTGTTGAAGAAACCTGCGATAACGCTCTAGAGCAGCTCGGAACCGATTATCTCGACCTTTACCTGATCCATTGGCCCCGCCGCACATGGCCGCTCACGGAGATCTTTAAAGCAATGGAGATTTTAGTCCAAAAAGGAAAAATTAGGCACGCCGGCGTCAGCAATTTCACGATCCATCATCTCCGCGATCTTCTCGATGATGGATGCAAACCTGCTGCCAATCAAGTCGAGTTCCATCCTTACCTGTACCAAAAACAACTTTGGGATTATTGTCAGGCTCAGCATATCCAAACTATTGCTTACCGCCCCTTTGGAAAAGGCTCCCTCCTGCACGACCCTCTCTTAAGAAAAATCGGTGATCATCATAAAAAAACACCCGCCCAAATCATCTTGCGCTGGCTTTTCCAAAAAGAAATCCCCACTATTCCTAAGGCCTCTTCTGAAAAACATCTCGAAGAAAACATCAACATCTTTGATTTCGGCTTAACAGAGGAAGAGATGAAGCACATCGATCATCTCAATCAAAACAAACGGTTCTGCGGCGCGGAAGATCCTGAATTTGACTATTAGAATTCAAAAATCTCTTCTAGAAAACCCTGAATCTGATGCCAGGCCCGTTGAGAGGAGACAGGGTGGAAGCACAGCCCAGCAGCAGGATCCTTAATTGCGGGATTCATAAAGGCATGCAAGGTGTGGCTATAGAGATGCGCCTGCCAATCGACTTGAGCAGCTGTCATTTCTTTGGCAAAATTCTGCAGCTCAGCCGGTTTAACGACCGGATCTTCGTATCCATGCAAAACGAGGATCTTAGACTGGATCGGTTTTGCCAGATGAGAGGGCAAAGGATCATAATGGCCATACACGCTGACAGCGCCCCTTAAAGCTGCTCCGCTCCGCGCAAAATCCAAAGCGCAGAGTCCGCCAAATCCAAAACCCACCGTGGCAATCTTCTGAGGATCGACATAGGGCAAAGCACGGACTATTTCCAGGGCCTTCAAAAGCCGGCGCTGCAATAAAGCCCTGTCTTGCAAAAAAGGGTTTTTTAGGCGGGCATTTTCCTCCTTGGACTTCCCTAAAACCCCTTTTCCATACATGTCGAGCGCAAAACCGACATAGCCCCAGCGGGCCATCATCTCGGCTTTTTCGCAGACATAAGAGTCTCTTCCATTCCAGGCATGGCAGAGGATCACAGCAGGCCTCTTTTCAGGAATTGTATAGTAGTTTAAATTTATAATTT